>NZ_JABANE010000269.1 GCF_012844305.1 Flammeovirga aprica JL-4 | reverse complement strand
AAGCACTTGGTAATGATGAAGAAAGAGGATGCGACTAAGTATTTTATAAGTCCTAGTAAGCTATTTGAAAATATTACCATTGAAGATGATAATACGAATGTACCTATCGAGGCATTTGAGAGAGTTGTATTATTTAATATGTTTAAAACACATCAGAGAAATGACTATGATTATGACAGATAAACTTTTATTAATTCTTATGATTTTCTTTGTTTCCTGTTCTATGCAAGGAAATAAAGAAATAACACTTAATGAAAATGATCAAAAGATATTAAACATTCTGAATGAAAGATATGATCATAAATTTTATTATAACATTACAGATGATTATATATCCAATATGAGGTTTATTCGTTTGGGTACAATTACCTGTTTACCCAAAGAGTTGGAAGAGTTAAGTCATTTAGATTCCATCTATATCAATGAAACTTCTTTTGATGATAAAATAATTGATACAAGAAACATAACAGGTTTAAAGTATATTGGTTTTAATGACATTGATATTTCAGGGTATAAAATTTATCTGAATAATGGATTAGAAGAAGTTTCGATGAATAAATGTGTTTTTACCGAATATCCTGAAGCATTCTTAAAGACAAATTTAAGGAAAATTAAAATTGTAAGGTATGGAGAAGGTTATGAGCAAATTTTCCCTAAGGAAATCGGTGGGTCAGCATTAGAGGAAGTAATTTTTCATTACGTTGATTTTGAAAAGTTACCTGATATCAAAACACCCAACGAGTTGTCATTGTCAGTAATTCGACAGGATAATATAGTACAACTTCCAGAAAGTTATTTACACCATAAGTATAAAATGTTGATTATTTCGGGTTGTAAAAAATTCAGGAATTTTGGTTCTCTTTTAAAAAACAGTCATAACAGCCTTAAGAAATTTAGAGTTACAGAGTTAGATAACTTCGTTACATTCCCTTTTGAAGATTTAGCTCAATGCAAGAATATAGAAGAGTTTGTGATTGATGGTCAGTATTGGAAATATATGAACAAGGAAGAAGCATTTGATGTATTCTATAATTTCAAACATTTAAAGACACTTGTTTATCGAAATGTACCTATTTCAAGACTATTACCAAAAATAGGAGAGCTAAGAGAGCTTGAGTATATCCAAATACGAGATAGTGATATCAAAACCTTACCCAAAGAAATCAAAGATCTGCCTCATCTAGAAAAGATAATTTTAAGAGGTCATACAAGTTTGGAGTATTTGCCTGTGGAAATGTTTGATGTCGATCGAGAGAAAAAAACTATACTTAGTTTTGACGGAGGTTGGGAAAATATACCTCATATCTTGAGCGAAGCAGATGTAGCAAGAGGATATGAAATCTATGAGAATTGATTTTTAGGGTTGAAGTTATAATTAAAGGTCCAAGAGTAGGAATGAGGTTACTCTTGGGCTTTTTTGGTAGTTTTCGTCAGGCACAGACACATTAACCTATATTTCCACGGTCTACAACTCAAAAGCTTTTGCACAATTAAATTCATCTAAAGCATTAAAAGCAAGGAATAAAGCATTTGATAGGATTAAGGCAATGGAGGATATATTAAGTGGAAAAGAGACCGATGTGACACTCACTAAAGATGATCAAACATTTTTAGGAGAAATTAAAAAGGAATCAAAAGAAAAGCAGACCAATAAATTATTTGCCTATATGAATACAATCCATTGGGATAAAGTAGAAAA
>NZ_JABANE010000268.1 GCF_012844305.1 Flammeovirga aprica JL-4 | reverse complement strand
CTTTGTTACAGACTTCTTAAGGTATGATTTATCGCCTTTTCTATTTGTATAAAATATTGGTGATTCCATTTTTTCTGTTGTCCTTAAAATTTCAAAATAAAAGTAATGAGTATTTGAGCTTTTTTCTACTCAATTATTAATCTTCTTTGGCTTCTAACATTCCTTGAGCCTTTAGTTTTAATTCTTTTAGTCGGTCAGCATCTTCATAAACATAATCCGCATAAATAGGATTTTCTGCTTCTTTTTCCAGCCATTCATAAATTTTCTGCAGAAGATCCAAAGGTATTTTTTTTGAAAGTAAATTTTGAAGGGTATCTATACAATCTGTGAAAATATCACTTAATTCCACTTCATATTCAACACTCTCAAATCCCTTCTGCAATTCAAGTACATTGGCGGCCAACATTGAAAAGGCCTCATAGTAGATTCCTCTGTTACATAATCTATCAGCTGGAATAGTCAACATATCATTAATCTCATCTGCATAATTTCCTGCAGATTTATAATCAATAAAACCTCTATGGGCATACTTATAAAATATGATTTGAATTTTTTCACGATAAAAATCAATTCTTAATTGATCATCACTTTTACCTGCGAAATAATAGAGAAATTCTCTTTTGAAAATCTCATTTGTTTCTGCGTAGTTTATCACATAGTTTTTTAATTTTTCTACAGATAATTCATTGACAATCGCTTCTAATTCGGATATATCAGACATTATTTTTTTTAAAATTTACAACTACAAATCACCCCTCTCCCCCAATCAAAACCTCCTGCTCCAAACACTTTTTATAATGATGAAATAGATCAACCAACCTTTTCATCCTTTCATCTTCTACACTTAATTTTCTTTTATTCAACTGAAGATCATACAAATTCCTGTTACCATATTTCTGGAGCAATCCTTCGATATTTGGAGGGATAAAGAAAGAAGCCCTTTCTCCTATATATTTTTGATATTCATTTTGAAAAATGCCAATTCCCTCAAAGTCAAAATCGCCATAATGAAGGTAGGAATTGGGAATAGATTGAAGCCATTGTATCAAATCTTTGGATTGTGATTGAGGGTAACGGCTCACAAATAAGACCTTCTTGTCTTCAAAAAGATAACTCTGTTGTTCGATCATTTTAAAGTTTTCGGCATTCTCAACTCCTACTATTGTGACCTCTTTATCTAAAGTGAAATTTTCAAAATCACTGATAAAAAGAAAGCTTCCAAAAGCAGGTTGAAGTATTAATTTTGTCCCATTTAAAACTGCTGAAATAGGCTCATAACAGTTCACCAAAAAACCTTTAAAAGTTCTTACTTTGGTGGATTTAGAATCAGAAGCTACTTTTATGTTATCAGCTCTACTCTCTCCAGTTTTGAAATTATCTATGTAGGCCAGAAGGTCATTTATTCCCAATTGATTTTTTAAATAAAATTTCAATTGAGAAGGATCTTTGCAGGCTATTTTACGTCTTGTTCGTCCTTGAGTAGAAGATTGTAAAATACCATCATCAAGCATTTGTTCAAAAGGTGCACCTTTCAGTTGACTACCCGAGATCACCTCCCCTTGACTCAACTGTAATAACTTTTTGGCTTTACTCTCAGATAACTTCATTATGCTTTAGATATGATTTGTCGAACCATCGTTTGATGCCCTGCCACCTTATCCAAGTGATAAATATGACCATAATCTAGCTGATTATTTGTTTCAGGTGATCCGT
>NZ_JABANE010000267.1 GCF_012844305.1 Flammeovirga aprica JL-4 | reverse complement strand
CTATGACCATTTTTCACTATATCGTTGCCTTCACAGTGAGGACAACGTATTTCTTTGTAATGTCTCATATACATATAACAAAGAATCAACCTAAATCATCCATTACCAAATCAAACACCAGAAGAAATTGCCGAAATCATTGGTAATGGCAACGTGGCTTCTTACCGAATGTCAGAAGATGGTACAAGTATGACTATCACTTTTGAAAATGGTCAAACAGCTACAGTGAATTTCCCTGATCCAGTTCATGGACAAGATGGAGCTGTAGGTAATGGCATTGAAAGTATTGTATTTGATGACGAAACTGGAGAGTTAGTGATCACAATGACGAATGATGTAGTTTATCGATTTGATTTAGTGGTCAAAGACGGTGCAGTTGAAGACAGCAAATTAGTAGATGTTGATGGCAAATATTTCTTTAAAGCACTTCGAATCGGTGCTTTTGATATGGCCAATTTTGAGTATACTGACGATTTTCAGATTGCATCAGTAACGGTTAATAGTGTGGAGGATGGAGAAGTTTATCCTGAGATAGCATTAAAGCATTCGTTTGAAAATGGTAAAATAGCGTATACTGAAGCTTTGGCGTATGCCACCAGACCAAATATTTATTATGATTATCGTTGGGTATATTTCAACTCTGATTTTTTATATTCTGAGGTGACGTTTACAGAAAGCATGATTCAATATTCGTCAAACGAAGACGCTGTAGTAGTAGTCGATATTAATAACTCTCGAAATTATTATAAAGTCTATTACCTTAATGGTATTCCTTATTCTGATGCAGTGGTATCTGCACCTAGCAGTGAAAATCACGGATATTCTTACAGTGTTAAAAAATCACCTACTGATGTTTGGAATTACTATTATTTATTGACTATTGGAGATCTAGACTATTATCTATTAGAAACGAAATATCTTGATATCAGAACTATAGAAAAGGGAGATATTTTGGAAGCTGATTATTTATATAGAGAATATGATGGAGACAATGTATCAAAAGTATACAGCTCTGATGATAAGGGTGGAGAGTATAATGAGTACATTAAAATGTCTTATACAGGAAGTAATATTTCTAAAATAGAAGAGTATACAAAACAAAATGGATCATTTGTAAAATCAAATGGAGATCTTTCTTTCAATTATGATGCAAATGATAAATTAGAAAGTGTACTAAGTAATGAAGGTGGTGTTGAAAGTGACTCAATTTTAAGAGTGGTTTATGATGCAAATCTAAATCCGGTTGAAATTTGGGCTTATCAAGAGGCTTCTTTTGAATATAGTGGTTCTTATGATGAAATCACAGGGGAAATAAGTTATGGATATAATATGGTGAGAGAAGCAGGATTTAGAAAAGTGATCATGATGGAATATTATGATGATATGAAAAACTTCTTCGGCCCTACAATCAACGCTATCATACCTGAGCTTGATAATTTAGAATTGACAAGAGCACCGAAAAGAGCTTTTATATTGGATGATAATTCTTCTATCAAATTTGAATATAAAGAGTTTAATAAAGGAGGTTACCCTGAAGCAGTACAGTTAATGTTATCTGAAGAAGGTGATGGTTACGTACTTTATGAGGCTCTCATGGATTATAAAGTAAAAAAATAATGGTAATGGATGATTTAGGTTGATTCTTTGTTATATGTATATGAGACATTACAAAGAAATACGTTGTCCTCACTGTGAAGGCAACGATATAGTGAAAAATGGTCATAG
>NZ_JABANE010000266.1 GCF_012844305.1 Flammeovirga aprica JL-4 | reverse complement strand
TGGTAAACAGTTGTTTCTTCAATTTTCAAAAGCTCATTTTTAGTTATACTTTAAAATGTCTCAATACTTAAATCAAAAATAAATCATAGTTAATTTTGAATTTGTACTTATAAAGAACTTTTTAAAAAGAAATTTATAGTGGTGTGTCAAATAATCTTATTCTTTCATTTAAATTGGAGTAAACTTTTGTAGAGACACAATGCTTTGTGACTCACGAACCGCAAACAATATAGTATGACTATTGTATTATTGACTCTCTTATTATTACCAATTCCTTCAGTAAATCAAAAGGTCATCGGTACTTATGTAATGATAGATCGTAAAGGACTTGAACAGCATTCTACTCTTACTCTCAAAAATAATTATGATTTTATTTACTCTTATGGAGTAGGAGGATGTCAAGGTGAAGTCAAGGGAAAATGGAGTATAAATGATAATCAACTTTTAGAATTCAAAAGTGAAATCGACTTCAATTCTTCATCATCATCAAACTTGACCCCATGTTATCCTGACCTAAATTCAGGTCATTGGAAGGTAACAAAAAGAGGTCTCGTTTTGCAAAAAGTAATGGATTGTGCTTGTTGGAAGGTGAAAGGGTTGCATCAAAAAGTAAACAAATAATCAATAATTAATCAAAAAAACATGCTAGACCTAATAGGAGACATCCACGGACATGCCGATGAACTCGAAAGCTTATTACAAAAACTCGGTTATAAAAAAGTATCAGGAGTATATGCACACCCTGAACGTAAAGTGTTATTTGTGGGTGATTATATAGACAGAGGGCCGAAAATCCGTGAGACTCTTCAGATTGTAAAAGGGATGACAGATTATGGTTATGCCATTGCATTGATGGGGAATCACGAATACAATGCCATCTGCTTTCACTTACAACAAAAAGAGGGTGGACATATCAGAAAACATTTGATTAAAAATATCATTCAGCACTACGAAACGTTGAAACAGTTTCAAAATCGTCAAGAAGAATATGAGGAATATATCGAATGGTTTATGACTTTACCGTTGTTTTATGAAGATAAAAATTTAAGAGCTGTTCATGCCTGCTGGAATGAAAAGAACATTACCTTTTTTAAAGATAAATTAAAGCAAAATTGCCTTACAACAGCTCTGATTGAAAGTGCCAATACATCTGATAAAGTATTGTATGATGCTATTGAGGAAACACTGAAAGGAAAAGAATTAAGGTTGCCAGATGGATTATCATTCAGTGATAAAGACGGTAATGTCCGTACGGATATTCGGTATAAATGGTGGGAAGATCCCTTAAAAATGACGTTTGAAACTATCAGTGTTCACCCCGTAGATAACTTGCCTTCTGTAGAAATTAAAGCTTCAGATGTGGAAGATCTTCAATACTATAAAGAGAAAGAACGCCCAGTATTTTTCGGCCATTATTGGTTGAAAAATCAACCCATGTTATTCAAATCTAATGTATGCTGTTTGGATTACAGTGTAGCAAAAGGAGGCTTGTTAGTGGCTTATCGATTTGATGGAGAACAGGAATTAGATCAGGAGAAATTTGTGGTAGTATAGCTATATCTTATTTCCAAAACCGCTTTAATTAAAAATCCTTCAGAAAGTCATCAAAAGAAACAAATTAGGATAGCTTCCCAAAAGCCCACAACTTCTCTTATGGTTAATCCAAATAAAATCCTTATTATTTAGTACAATTTTATAAAAATCCCTTCAATAAGTTTTTCCAAGCAAAACTAAACCTGAATTTCATCGGTAAAGGGTATATAAACTCCTTCATT
>NZ_JABANE010000265.1 GCF_012844305.1 Flammeovirga aprica JL-4 | reverse complement strand
TACATCACTAAATAAACTAGAAACAGGTAATAAACGCCATTGTACTCCTGTTTTAAGTTTATATAAAATTGCATTAACCACTTCTGTTAGAGATGATTTAGTCTTAAATCCTCTTTTTGCAGTTGGCAAATGCGGTATTATTTCAGATTCAATGATATCTTTGTCAAGTACGCAGTACATAATGAAGGTTGTAGGTTAATATTTATGTTTGGCGACACAAATATCTACAACCTTTTTTTTAATTGTACAAGATATTTAAAAAAGGCTGTACAGCTTCATTGTTAAAAAGTTTTTCGCTGCTTCTATTTTTGCTTTCCTCTCACCAATCTCGATCCCTTCTTCTTTTTTCGTTTCCAAGGTATTCGCATAATCTCGAAAACGTTTCACATCTTGATCATACTTCAACTGATCATTCTTTGGTAAAGCCATATATTCGGTTATTTTAAACACTCGTCTAAAAATACGCTCTTGCAAAACAGATGGCATTTCCTCAAAAGTTGTCAAGTTTTTCAATAAATAAAGCCATTTATCAAAATTACTTTCTAAATCACTTTCTCCCTTATAAAACTTTGGGAGCTCAAGGTACACAAACTTCAACTTATCATAAAAGACTTGATTATACTGATTTTTCAATTCTACAATATGATGATAATGTTCTCCAGTATCATCAAATATAAAATCCATAATTGAGATTACATACACCCCATGCAATTCATAATTCCAAGACAGACCCTTTTCAGCTTGCTCCTGAATAGGAAAACTTGAGTAATAAATTGTTCTGTCCTTAAAAAAGGTCTGAGAGGCACGCTGTAACTCCACAATAAACTTTTCTCCTCGTTCATTTTCACAATACAAATCATAAATAGCTTTTCGATCTGTATCATTTTTAGGAAGATGCTCTGTCTGTTTATACGTCAAATCATAAATTTGATCTTTAGCTGGTAAAACCGAATTCAAAAAATCGATCAAAATTTCCTTACTGCTTTCCTCTCCAAAGATTTTCTTAAAACCAAAATCTGTAAATGGATTGATATAACGAGATGTACACATTTCTTTAAATTGGAAGCGTATGATTTTAATAATTTATTTTTCTTCACATACAACTTAATAAGTACTGTGACAAAAGGAATTGGCATTTTGAAGGTAAAAAAGTGGTTTTTGTTTTGGTTCAGAGGACGTTGTAGTACAACGTCCCTACAGCCTACTTTCAATTTTTGGTAGAATATCATTTATGAGGGATACAGTTGTAGTGATGTTGCATTGCAACGTCCACTGAACCACCATAAAAACCATTTTACGAACCATAATTCTACATTCTTCATTAAAAAAGTTCTAGAACAATAATTACGTGCACCATGACTGGAAGTCATGGGCTTATGGGAAGCTATCACATTTTCCAACTTTCATTATAATCTTGACATACCTCAAAAATTTACAGTCTTTATAGCCATTTAAATACGGATAAGCTAAATATTATAATCATAACTTGATAAATGATTTATCTTCCCAAAAGCCCATAATTTCAATTATGGGTCTAAGAAACATTCGTTTTCATTTGTCCTAGTACTTATGTCGAATAAAAGGCTTTAACATAAAAACTACAAACTAATATAAATCTTCACCGAAGCACACTTATGTTAGCAATTACTATAAGTATCTAAGTATATGACAAAAATTGATTGAACAGCATTTCTAGCTGTTCATAAAATTTATTTTGTAGGCATTGAGAAAGTTTCTCTAAGCCATATTTAAATAAACTTTTGGCTTTCCTTCCATGAGAT
>NZ_JABANE010000264.1 GCF_012844305.1 Flammeovirga aprica JL-4 | reverse complement strand
GTACACACCGCCCGTCACACCATGGGAGTGGGTTGCAAAAGAAGTAGGTAGCTTAACCTTCGGGAGGGCGCTTACCACTTTGTGATTCATGACTGGGGTGAAGTCGTAACAAGGTAACCGTAGGGGAACCTGCGGTTGGATCACCTCCTTACCTTAAAGAACCTGCCTTTGTAGTGCTCACACAGATTGTCTGATGAACGTAAAGAAGCAAGGCGTCTTGCGATTGAGACTTCAGTGTCCCCTTCGTCTAGAGGCCCAGGACACCGCCCTTTCACGGCGGTAACAGGGGTTCGAATCCCCTAGGGGACGCCACTTGCTGGTTCGTGAGTGAAAGACGCGTGCCGAACTATCTCAAAACTCATCTTCGGGTGACGTTTGAGATATTTGCTCTTTAAAAATCTGGATCAAGCTGAAAATTGAAACGACACACAGTTAATGTGTGTTCGAGTCTCTCAAATTTTCGCAATCAGAAGTGAAACATCTTCGGGTTGTGAGGTTAAGCGACTAAGCGTACACGGTGGATGCCCTGGCAGTCAGAGGCGATGAAGGACGTGCTAATCTGCGAAAAGCGTCGGTAAGGTGATATGAACCGTTATAACCGGCGATGTCCGAATGGGGAAACCCAGTGCAATTCGTTGCACTATCGTTAACTGAATACATAGGTTAACGAGGCGAACCGGGGGAACTGAAACATCTAAGTACCCCGAGGAAAAGAAATCAACCGAGATTCCCCCAGTAGCGGCGAGCGAACGGGGAGCAGCCCAGAGTCTGAATCAGCTTGTGTGTTAGTGGAACGGTCTGGAAAGTCCGACGGTACAGGGTGATAGTCCCGTACACCAAAATGCACAGGTTGTGAACTCGAAGAGTAGGGCGGGACACGTGGTATCCTGTCTGAATATGGGGGGACCATCCTCCAAGGCTAAATACTCCTGACTGACCGATAGTGAACCAGTACCGTGAGGGAAAGGCGAAAAGAACCCCGGCGAGGGGAGTGAAAAAGAACCTGAAACCGTGTACGTACAAGCAGTGGGAGCACCTTCGGGTGTGACTGCGTACCTTTTGTATAATGGGTCAGCGACTTATATTCTGTAGCAAGGTTAACCGTATAGGGGAGCCGCAGGGAAACCGAGTCTTAACTGGGCGTTAAGTTGCAGGGTATAGACCCGAAACCCGGTGATCTAGCCATGGGCAGGTTGAAGGTTGGGTAACACTAACTGGAGGACCGAACCGACTAATGTTGAAAAATTAGCGGATGACTTGTGGCTGGGGGTGAAAGGCCAATCAAACCGGGAGATAGCTGGTTCTCCCCGAAAGCTATTTAGGTAGCGCCTCGTGAACTCATCTTCGGGGGTAGAGCACTGTTTCGGCTAGGGGGTCATCCCGACTTACCAACCCGATGCAAACTACGAATACCGAAGAATGTTATCACGGGAGACACACGGCGGGTGCTAACGTCCGTCGTGAAGAGGGAAACAACCCAGACCGCCAGCTAAGGTCCCAAAGTCATGGTTAAGTGGGAAACGATGTGGGAAGGCACAGACAGCCAGGATGTTGGCTTAGAAGCAGCCATCATTTAAAGAAAGCGTAATAGCTCACTGGTCGAGTCGGCCTGCGCGGAAGATGTAACGGGGCTAAACCATGCACCGAAGCTGCGGCAGCGACACTATGTGTTGTTGGGTAGGGGAGCGTTCTGTAAGCCTGCGAAGGTGTGCTGTGAGGCATGCTGGAAGTATCAGAAGTGCGAATGCTGACATAAGTAACGATAAAGCGGGTGAAAAGCCCGCTC
>NZ_JABANE010000263.1 GCF_012844305.1 Flammeovirga aprica JL-4 | reverse complement strand
AGAGAATGAGAAGTTAAAATTGATAGACGATGCAAACAAAGAAATAACCAAGCGTATACCAGGTATTCAAAATAGAGAGACGTTGGTGAGTCACTTGGTGGATGATTACCTTGAATATCTTTCTTCTGACAAACAGCTAATCGTTACTGTAAATGAAGAGGAATCAAGAAAAAAACTAAAATCCTCTTTAGCACAAAATGTACAAGAGTGGCAGTCTCAATTGAAAGCATTTATCACACCTAATAAGGGTCTGACAGTAAAAAGTTATCAGGATTATCAGGTGTCTTCATTTGAAAGGGGAGAACATGAGTATATTCTCAATGGAGATTTGCTCCCAGAAGATGCAGAGTATAAAAAATCAGATTTTATTGACGCCTTTAATGATCAGCTTCATTTTCTGGCTGAACATTCAGGAGCTCAGCTTTATGTATTTCCCATAAGGCTTGATTACTTGTCGCTTGATGAAACATTGGAGATTGACAATATTCAAGAAGATGGACCACCTACTTTATCGGTAAACCCTAAAGACTATCTACAGTCAAAACTGCAGGAAGTGATTGATGCAGAAGGCGATAATATTGCGTTGGTACTGTTGCCTTATACCAATATAGAAGATGGTAAAATTGTAGTTGAGAATGGTCATTTAAATTTGAGAGATTACAGTAAATTATATCCTTCTCTGCTTTACACTGAGAATGATAACTATTTCGAAAATATCGACCTTTATTTTAGTGGTGAGTTATCCAATGCGACAGAATACCAAGAGTTGGTTTTAGGAGCACTGAAGGGTATAAAAAAGCCGTTGATCACTTATGCTTATGCCATTAATAGCCGTTTTGAGGTGAGTAAGTCTGTTTTTGGAGTAGATGAGGAAGCGGTTTCAGGTTATTCTGAAATGAGGAAAATTATTTTATTTAAAAGTTCACACCTTGTCGATTTCGCTAAAAGTTATCCATCCCTAGTTTATTTTGATATTGGTGAAAGTCATTTTTCAGGGTACAGAAGGGATAAGTTGGCTTCTATTTTCATGAAAAAGGAAGGCTTTGTGATTAATGGGGATTACCCTTCAGGATTAGAAGATGGACTTTCAGAACCTTATGTGGATAAATATATTGATGCCTTGGCGAAGAAGAGTTTTGAGGAATGTGAAGAAGTCAGATCACTGAGAAATTATGTAAACCTAGATGAAAAATATATTGCACCGTTTGAGTTTTATGATGAGATAGTTTGGCCTGCAAGCTTCACGGGAACAGAAGATATTCCTTCAAAGGCATTGAGAAATCCGAAAGCATTTGATGCCCATTTAGGTAATCAGGTCGTTGAAGGCCTCAGCTATTTAGGGACTGGTGTTGCAGTTATGACCAATATTCCAGCAGATGAGTTTGTAGATGTATTAGCCATGGGTTACTACCTTTCAACGGGTCAGACAGCTAATTTTGCCTACAGTTCAGTAGCTTTTGCGACCCCTTATATGAGTGCTCCCCTAGTCAAAAAGTTTGCCCGTTTATCTTCAAGTTCCACAAAACGTTTGAGCAAATCTTTAGGCGATGATCTAGACGACTGGCTGATTAAAGAGTTACCAGAAGGGGTGTCCCTCCCACAAGGAAAAATGATCAGTCTTCAGAAAAATGCAGGAGAATATGAGGCCTTATTAGTGAAGAAAAGACCGAATAATTTATTGACTTATGCTCGGCAAGTTGTGAAATTGGATTTCACGGAGACAGGAGTGAAAGAGCTTTTGAAGATGGGGCAGACTCCTGAACGAATCAAAGAATTAGCGATAGCTAAAGGAGTGGTATTAGCGTTAGCCATTCTTGAATTGGGTGATAAGGAATTAGAAGA
>NZ_JABANE010000262.1 GCF_012844305.1 Flammeovirga aprica JL-4 | reverse complement strand
ATTCATCACCATGTCAGTGATCAATATATCCAACGATATTTAGATGAATTTCATTTTCGATTTAATAGAAGGGTATATCGGAAAACAATTTTCAAAAAATTATTGGCACGGATGGTTTCTTCAATTCATGTCACCCAAAAACAGCTTTGTGATTGGGCGACGTAAGTTTATATACCTATAAATAATTAAGATAAATTTCGTTTTGATGGAAATGATGAGTACTTAGACTAAGTCTAGAAAGACTCGAAACGGCTATCTAGATCTGAGACGATAACGGAGGAGGCACACTACGCACGGCATTGATGGTGATCGTTAAGAAGTAAACGTTGACGGTATTATAATCACTGACGAACCAATGTTTTAGACGATTCGTTTCTTTAAAAAGTGTGAGGCTGATTCTCTTTGGAGGATCAGCCTTTTTTTGTCTTCAGAACAAAATAACGTACGCCATGACTGAGCACTCACTTGATGTTAATGAAATCTGTATGAATAATTACATACACAATTTAAGAGAATCACACTCTTCTTTAGACCAACCATAATACGGCACTTTCAAACCTGATATTGATGGCAAAGGACACAATACATCTGCAATAAAAGGGTCTCTCATAGAGAATTCAATTAAATAGTAATCATTACTCTTTTCTTCGAGAGATTACTCTACATTTTATACCATTCACCTTGAAGTAATATGCAGAATTTGATTTTTTACGTTCACTGTTACTTAAATAACCGATGGTATATCTTTTTGCTATAAAAAGAGTTGTATGAGTTGTTCTAAAAAGAAAACTTAATATTAGTCCCAAAAAGATAATAGTAAGTATAATCCCTGGTATATGTAATGTTTCATTTGAAGTTTCCTCACTCATTTTAGTAAAATAATTTGCTTATGTTGGTACTTATTTAAATCTGTTTCCTGTATTAAATATATCATTGAATTATATATAGTCCAATTCATTACAATTCACACTTGGTAAAAACTGTAGTTTATCTCCTCTAACCTTTCTCAAAGAGTCTCTATTCATTAGGTAAAAACATCTTTGCCCTTCAGACAACTGTCTCTCATTAAATTGATAGACATATTTACCTCTTCTAAACTCTTTAATTCCTGATGGCTTCTTTTTATAAAAAATATTGGTATCACAATCCGAAAAATAATATTGGCAATAAAAACTCTGATTATCATTGATGTATTCTCCGTAGAAGACATTTTCTTCTGTACTATAGAGTTTAATCTCTAAATATTCTGTTTCATTGCTCATTGTTAAGTAAGTACTTGTTTCATTGTGAAAGAATGAAACAATATTCCACTTATTGTAATTACCTAAGTCAAGATTTATACATTCTTTATTACACGATTCGTATATAACCTTAGGTGTCTTTTGGGCATCACAACTCATAAAAATAATAAGCGAAATAAAATATTTGTAGATAGATTTTTTGTTCATACAACTGTCCAGGTCAATTGGTGATTTTTTCTTGTACTTTCTCCTGTTTTAAGTGTTAAGCCGACAGGCGTCACTTGGAACTAAACATGAAAAAGTCTCCCGACTTCGAAAACTATTACTCACAAGTGACACAACCGGCTTAACACTTGCGATATAATATAGGGTGGAATAAGTTCAAAATTCTTATTGAGTAACTTTAAAGTTCTCTTTACTTAATATATTTCCTTCTTTATCATATGTAATCCACTCACCAACCTTTTGACCATCTAGGTAATCACCTACCATTTCTATTTTACCATTTTGAAAATAGAATAGATACTCACCTTCCATATTACCTTTTGGTAATGGATGATTTAGGTTGATTCTTTGTTATATATATATGAGACATTACAAAGAAATACGTTGTCCTCACTGTGAAGGCAACGATATAGTGAAAAATGGTCATAG
>NZ_JABANE010000261.1 GCF_012844305.1 Flammeovirga aprica JL-4 | reverse complement strand
TAGAATTAGCACGATAGGCCAATAGTTTCTTATTTAATTCTCCATAATTGGTTTTTGATAAAATGGAATAACATTTCGATATATTAAAGGAGAAATTAATCTAAAAATTCAAAATTTCTCATGACGAAATTACCAGTAATACAACCTTTGAAACTCTCGATCATGAAAAGTAATTTAAAAATCTCAAAAAAATCCTATGAGTTTACTTGAATTTTAATACGGCACCTTAGAACAGTGGAAAAAAAACAAACCCCAATCATACTTATAAAAAGCATGATTGGGGTTTTATTATTTTGCATTGCAAAAATTTAAAACTTTTTTAAAAGATAAGTTCCTGGTAACATTATTGCTTTACAACAAGAACAATTGAGATTTTATTTCTTTATTTTCAATAAATAATTAATTCTCGTTGAGGTATATACTTGAGAGTACTTGCCTGAATAATCTTTTATTTTCTTTATAATCCAATCAATATCTGATACATCAACCTTCAAATCATTAAGGTAACTTTTAGCAGGTAATGGAATTTTAGATTGAAGTTTTCGATTTACCGATTTATCTAGTAACTCTTCAATTGCCAAGATACTTTTATCTTTAGGTAGTTTCTCCTTTAAAAAACCTATATCCAAAGTTAATTTAAGCCATAATAACTTGAACTCCTCATATTCATTTAAACCAGATTTAAGATCTTTTTGAGAACCTTTTCTAATTAATATTCTACTATTATTTAATAGTATGATAGCACGTCCCACTTTTTCTCTTAAAAAATCATGTATTGGATCCATCACTTCAGTAACGTACTGACTTTCATCTAAAATACTTAATCTTTTCTCATGAAGGTTTTTTAACATACATTTATTGTTTTATTTACCAAATATTATTTCATATCCATAAAAACCATCTTCTAATTCTGTGAATTTTTTTATCTCTAGAACTCTTTTAAAATCTCTTGATTTAGAATAACTCCCTGTAACAGTTTCAAATGCAGCCTCTGTTTTATCCATTTTTTCTAATGCATTTTCAAAACGAATAAGGTTTATAGATTTATTATCCGGCAAATTTGGGTATAAATCTGAATTTTTAACCCATAAGGCCTTAATACCTTTTACTTCATTTCCATTTTGTGTATAGTGGTGAAGTGACATGTCAAGAGCATCCTCAGATACTCTTTTTATCTGTTGATTATTCATACCAGTTGTCTTTTTTAGATTTCCAACTAAGTACCCTTCATCACTTAATCCTATTGTACCAAAAACATCTTTACTATTGGTATTATTACCCGTTTTATATTTAAAACTAAATGTTAACTCATCAGCTAAACCTGTTGGAAGGTCTTTATTTGAAGGAGCTCTATGCATATAAATTATACCATCATCTCTTACGTAAGTTAACAGAGCATTATCTTTTTTTAAGAATAATTTTGATTTCTCAGAAAATGATAATTTTTTATTAATTGGATTATCCCCCCCTAATCTCACATAATCTTCAATAACATGTTTATTACTGCTTATGATTATTTCTTCTCCTTCACTAGAATAAGACTTCCAGTTTCCAGTACCTTCAGGGCTTCCTACTGTTATTGTTCCATCTGAGTGCACAAAGGCATCACCTTCAGCTCCTATAAATGTACGATTTTTTGTATCATTTTGAGCAAGTCTTTTTGCTATATTCGAACCTTTTTCAGCATCTGTAGCTGTATTACAAGAGACAAACCTGATCTTGGTCTGTGGTATTAAGTTTTCATTTTGATTTAACCATGCTAAAAAATCTGTTTCTTGGATAAAACCGCCTGTACTCTACCCGATGATTTTTAGATAGTTCATCCTAAAATGAGAAATCATCTTTGTAAAGTCTTTGAAATCAACACTTTTAATCATCTCTCTCACTTTATTAAGTCCTCTTCTGAATACACT
>NZ_JABANE010000260.1 GCF_012844305.1 Flammeovirga aprica JL-4 | reverse complement strand
GTAGAGTAGAGCCTGATAGCTCTCTCAATTTAAATAATTATAAATGTAATCATTTTGAGAAAACTATCAGAACCCCCTTCATCAAACCGTACGTGAAGTTTTCCCTCATACGGCTTACCGATAGAATTCTTCATTGAGCTTTCGCAAGGGTTTTCAAGCGGGCATACTTTTCCAAGTCTAACAGACCTTTGCTTTTAACAAAGAAATGATAAGGGCGCTGGCGAAGCACCTTATGCGCTTTACGTCCTTTACTTTTGAGCCACTTGAAGAGTTTATAATCAAGTTGTTTGACAATAATCTTGACCGTCTCCCAAATATGGGTGACTTTGCTGATAGAAAAGTAGTTCAACCAGCCATACAGTACTGAGTTTAGTTTGTAAATCAAGGGTCCTATTTTCCAATGACGACGTTTGCGTAGTAGCTCACGGATATTAGCAAATAGTTTACTTCTTGATTTAATACTAGGACGAATGTTCGTATATTTCTTGGTATTCCATGAAAACTTGGAACGAACATAACGAAATTCAAAGCCCAGAAAGAATAGACTCTTCTTGTGTACATGAAGAATTGAGGTCTTGTTCTTGTTGATCGTAAGACCCATCCTACGCATGATTGAATCAATATATTCAAGGATTTCTCTACTGTAATAGTAGTTACCCATCAATACAAAATCATCTGCGTAGCGAACTATTCGGATGTTGGCTTTGGCAAACTTGCCTCGTGGATTATTAACAATACGGTCAAAAGCATGTAAATAAATATTAGAAAGCAAGGGGCTAATCACTCCGCCTTGGGGTGTACCCATTTTGGACTGTATGCGTTTTCCATTCTTTAATTGTTTGGGAGCACGGAGCCATTGCTTGATAATATTGAGTATTCCTTTATCGCTAATTCGCTCTTTCAACAGCACAAACAACTTATCATGAGGGATTGTATCAAAGTATTTCGACAAATCAGCATCATAGACAAAGTGGTATCCTTCGTATAGGTTCTGTTTGATTTGTTTCACAGCATCTTGAGCTCCTCGTTTCGGACGAAATCCATAAGAGGTATCAATAAAGTCTGCTTCCCATAAGGGTTCTATTAGCATCTTTACTGCCATTTGAGCGACTCTATCTTTTATAGTCGGGATGCCTAAAAGGCGAAATTCTCCCTTCTTCTCTTTAGGTATTTCTACTTGACGAACGGCTTGGCAACGATAGGTATTTGTTTGGAGCTCGTGCTGTAGTTCTTTCAGAAACTTCGATACTCCATACTTTTCTATGTCGACAAAAGACATATTATCGACACCTCTGCCATGGGAATAGTTTTGTTTTACACGACGGTAAGATTCGACTAACACGTAGCCTAAGCTCATTTTATCACTCAGGCTATAGGCTTTAAAACCTTTATCTTGCTTGGCTCGAATGTATAGCTTCCTTTGAAAGACACGAACTTGTTCATCTGTCTTGGTAGAAGATGGACTTACTAATAGAGCGGTGTCAATATAGGTCTTTCTGTCTTTCATATAAGCGTTTCTAAAGTAGAGCCCCTTCCCTAATCCAAGGTTATGTTGTCCTTAGAGTCAGACAGTACTATGGGCTCCTCCGACTTCTGTTATAACCAGGCTGAGTTTCGCTATACTTATATCAGCTTGTTTAAGGTGGCCAACCTTTGAAATAACAGATCTCCCACGTTCCGTTACTTTCCATCTATAACCACGCCATCCCTATGACTCCGGTAGATCATTGTACTTCATGTTACTGTTTATTCATACAATGTAACAGGGTTCGAGACCGTCAAAACTCTCCCCATCTACGCCTGCCTTTTCGAAGCTACTATGGGTTCACACTTGCGTATTACGGCTTGGTTATTTGAGATAAATGAGCTTCAGCTATCCACCTCACGGCGATCACTGTCAGTAACTCTTCTAAGTGAACAGTAAATTACTTAGGTAGGATTTGCACCTACTGGAAAGC
>NZ_JABANE010000026.1 GCF_012844305.1 Flammeovirga aprica JL-4 | reverse complement strand
GAAAAACATTACTATAAATGTGGTAATTTTAGTAACGGATGTAGCTAGATCAACCTAAAATAGCCATCACCCTTTCTTCATCCTCTTCATCAAGCTCAATTCCTGCGTTGACAAATGGTATTACTCCTTCATCTGAAGTATATGTTAATAAAATTTTAGGCAATGGACCCAAAGCATCAGTATTAATATGTCTGAAAATGGGTTTTAAAAAGAACAAACTCTCATTAGACTTCGATAGAAAATCATTATCATGACTAGTAAATGTAAAGCCTAAGTCAGATGTTTTTGTACCAATTTCTTGTAAATACCTATGGAGAGTATATTTCTTTTTGTGGGATGATATTTCATTTAAAGCTTCAAAAAGTTTTTCTTCTTCTTCCGAATCATTTAGAGGAACAAAAAGCATTTTATCTTTTTCAGTGTCATGATATTTCACATCGTAATCTAATTGAGCAATAGCTTTATTGAAACTTTCTTTGTCGAAAAATAACACTTCATAATTAAGGTATTCATATTCATCACCTACATATTTAATAAATTGTTGCAACAGCTCAGGGTCAGATATGTATTCAATTTCTCCCGTAAAAAGATTCTTTTCTACAACAAAAGAGATGTATAAGTGAACCTCTTTGGAAACTGAAATTCTATTAGCATCAGTACTATCTTCATTTATCAGCTTTTTTGAAAGTAATACCTCTATAAAGTTTTCAGAAGGAAGAAGTTCTTGGACATGGGGATCCTGCTTAACAATAGAAGCAGGGTAGATTTTCATTAAAAGTTGGATGAGTTTGCTATTAATCATAATACTTTAATATTGTTGAATTAAAACCGTATGATCTTCTTATTTTAATTTTAAAAGTCTTTTTTGAAAGCTGTTAGATACAATAACATTATGAAGAAAATAGTTATGAATTTTTAGTCAGTTTGCCATTTTTGTACACTAATAAATAGAATAAGAAGAAAGAGAAATGAAGTTTACATTTCTGTTTTTTTTAATACAGAGCAAAGATAATTATGGATTTTATAATAGGGAGAGATGACTTTTATTTATTAAATCTATCTTCTAGTAGTACAAAATTTTGTTGGAAAATTAAAAAAAATACACTCGGCCAGAAATCATTGCTTAGGTTAACTCTAACCGAAATAAAATCATTAAAAGTAAAGCACAGATTAGTATTTCTTGAAAATTACCTATAAATTAACAAACTGTTAACTATATTTCATGTATATGAACAATTTCATGACCCAAATTTTTAAAAACCGTGAGGTTGATTTCTAAATTGTGAAAGGAAAAATTGTTTATACAAAAGCTAATAATGATGAAAAAAGATAAAAAGAAAAAGACTAAAGTAATCAAATTGAAAGCCTCTGATTTGAAGAAAAAAAATAAAAAACTAGCAGCCAAGAAAAAGGAAGCAAAGTTAAAAGCAAAAAAGAAAGAGGAGAAAATCAAAGCCAAGAAAAAGGCGGTTAAAAAAGAAGCCCAAAAAGTAGAAAAAGCAAAGGCAAAGAAAAAGGCAGCGAAGAAAGTAGCAAAGAAGAAAGAAAAGGTGAAAGCGAAAAAGAAATCTTCTAAGAAAAAAGCCAAAGCAAAGAAAAAATCTGTCAAGAAAAGTGCTTAACAGTACTAATATAAAAACTCCTTCAACCGATGTTATAATATCAGTTGAAGGAGTTTTTGTTTAATTGAAATGCTTATTTAGAGCAATATAGTGGGCCAAATAATGAATCAGATAGATATGTGTGTTTTTGTTGATCTGATTCAGTTTCTGAATTCTTTGATTTTTCATATACATAAGAGTTCCCTGTAAGCCGAGATGATGTGCAAGAATTACCTTCAGATAATCTTCTTCTAAATAATCAAGATGATGCATAAAATACTGAGCAACAGCATGAGTACTCGCCATTACACATTCTCTTTTATCAGCATTGTCATAAATCAATCCCAACTCCATAGCGGTATCGTATTTAAACTGCCAAATTCCTTTTGCTCCAGTACGGCTTTCTGCCTTTGGGTTCATATGACTTTCAAGCGCTGCGACATACTTCAAATCTGTATGCAGCTTGTACTTTGAGAGAATGCCATTGACATTAAAAATAGACTGATTCACTTGACTCAAGTATTCATGGTAAAACTTCTGTGATTTGGTTAACGAAAGATACTTCTGAAGAATTCTTTTCTTTCCATCTTCATCAATTAAAATCACCTGATTAGCCACAACAATACTGTCAGGGATGGTAGTAGTGGCCATTACGCCACATGATAATAAACTAAAACTAATGATAAGGGGTACTAATTTATTCATCAAAAAAACACTTGGTTTAAAAAGTTTACATCACTCTCAACAAGTCAATTTTTAAAATAGTTCAGCCTTATAGCAAAAAGTACAGATGAGGTATGGTGTAATGTATCCTTATTGCTTGAAGCATGCAATAGTAGAAAAGTAATATATTGTGTAACGTTTTAATTATTCATTGTAATATTTTTATGAATAATTACATCTTACTTATTTTATTTCATTCTTATTTAAGTGCAATAATGAGATGTAATGATGAACATAGTTTGAATTCTTTTTTAAAAAAAGATAAACCTTACAATATTTCATCTTAAAAGTCTCCTTCTTGAAATCATATGATTACATTTGGATATGAGAAAACTACAACTTTCATTACTATTAATTTTTATAGTAACAGCTTGCCATATTAAACCCCAAACTTTAGATGTACAGGGGCACAGAGGATGTAGAGGTATTTATCCTGAAAATACAAATGAAGCATTTTTAAAAGCACTGGAAATAGGGGTGACTACTTTAGAAATGGATGTGGTAATTTCCAAAGACAAAAAAGTAGTGGTATCACATGAACCTTATTTTTCACATGAGATCGCTATTAAACCTGATGGGCAAAAAGTAACAAAAGAGGAGGAACTTCAGCAGAACCTTTACCAAATGAATTATGAGGAAATCAAAAAATATGATGTTGGCTCAAGAAAACATCCCCGTTTTCCTAATCAGAAAAAAATCAAAACTTACAAGCCTCTTTTAGGTGAAGTGATTGAAAAAGCAGAAGCATATGCTGATTCAAAAGAAATTAAAAAGCCATTTTACAATATTGAAATCAAACGAGGACCTCAGTATGATAATATCTATCACCCAGAAGTCGAAGAATTTGTACAGTTGGTATTAGACAAAATCAATCAATACAAAATCAAAGATAGATTGACAATACAGTCCTTTGATGTTGGGGCTTTACAAGAAGTGAAAAAAGTAGCACCAGAGATTCAGACCGTACTACTTATTGAAAATGAAAACTCTTTTGAAGAAAACCTTGAACTATTAGGTTTCGAACCCAACGTTTACAGTCCGGATTTTAAATATGTGACTTCTGATCTAGCTACAAAATGTCATCAGAAAAACATTAAACTGATACCTTGGACGGTAAATGATGAAGATGATATGCAGGAAATGATCCATCTTGGTGTAGATGGTATCATTACAGACTTTCCTCTGCGTCTAAATAATGTTATAGAAGAGGAAGGAATCAAAAGACTGTAATTTTGTGTTGTATTTCAATTTTACTTCTGTCTCTGATGTACAAATGCTAAAAATAGTTGATAACTAATTTTGTATTAGTACTTAATACTTAATTCACTACATTTGTATCACTTTAAAAACAAACATACAACAATGGCAAGTTTAGAGTGGAAAACAATTAAAGAATACGAGGAAATCACTTTCAAGGAATTGAATGGTGTGGCTCGTATTGCTATTAATAGACCGGAATGTCGTAATGCATTCACACCAAAAACAGTTGATGAAATATGGGAAGCACTTATTATTTGCCATGAAAGTCAAGAAATTGGGGTCGTATTAATTACAGGTGAAGGACCGTCTCCTAAAGATGGAGGATGGGCTTTCTGTTCTGGTGGTGATCAGCGCGTAAGATCAAACACAGGTTATAAAGGTACAAATGGAGTGAACCGTTTCAACATCTTGGATGTACAACGTCAAATCCGTTTTATGAATAAAGTAGTGATTGCTGTCGTGCCAGGTTGGTGTGTAGGTGGTGGTCACAGTTTGCATGTAGTGTGTGATATGACTCTAGCAAGTAAAGAACACGCTCAGTTCAAACAAACTGATGCAGATGTAGCAAGTTTTGACGGTGGTTTTGGTTCAGCTTATTTGGCAAGACAAGTCGGCCAAAAGAGAGCAAGAGAAATCTTCTTCCTAGGTGCCACTTACACTGCTCAAGAAGCTTACGAGATGGGTATGGTCAACAAAGTTGTTCCTCACGATGAGTTGGAGCAAGAAGCCTATGACTGGGCGCAAGAGATCATGACTAAATCTCCAACTGCCATCAAAATGTTGAAATTCGGATTCAACTTAATCGATGATGGATTAGTAGGACAGCAAGTTTATGCCGGTGAAGCAACACGTTTAGCTTACGGTACAGAGGAAGCTGTGGAAGGTAGAAATGCTTTCTTGGAGAAAAGAAAAAGAGATTTCTCTAAATTCCCTAAATTCCCGTGATCCATTCATTAGATCATTAAATATGAAAAGGCCTCATTTTAAATTAATTAAGATGAGGCTTTTTTTTGATCAAAAATTACAGAAAAGGTGATTATTTGGACAGCTGTAATAGAGTATTGTTTCTTGGATTACAAATGCTAAATAATATTAAAGGCGCTAGACTTGGAACATAAGTTGTCTTTCTATCTTTTACTTAAGATATCTGATGATTAACCTTTATCAAATTACTGTTATGAAATATAAGCTATTTCACCTTATTCCATTATTCTTTCTTTCAACTCTTGCTTTTTCTCAAAATGACTTTTACAAAGAGTTGGCAGATTCAACCATGACGCTCACCCAACAAGATGTAGTGTACGATCCATCTTATTTTAGTATTGATTACCCCAATGGAGATGTTCCTGCTGATAAGGGAGTTTGTACTGATGTAGTGATTAGAGCATACAGAAAATTAGGAATCGACCTTCAAAAAGAAGTACATGAAGATATGAAAGCCCATTTTAGTAAATACCCAAAAATGTGGGGACTTACAAGAACGGATAAGAATATAGATCATAGGAGAGTACCAAATTTAATGACCTTCTTCTCAAGGTTTGGTACCGAATTACCAATCACAGAAAATGCCAGTGATTATAAAGCAGGAGATATTGTCTGCTGGGATTTTGGAGGTGGACTCAAACATATTGGAATCGTATCTACAGAAACCACTTATTTTTCCAAAAGACCTATGATCATTCACAATATGGGAAGCGGACAAGTATTAGAAGATATAATTTTTGAATATAAAATTATAGGGCATTACCGATACCAGTAGGGGCAGACCTGCGTGTCTGCCCACCGCACCACCACAAAAAACATCACAGAACCACGTAGGGGCGGACATATGTCTCCGCCCACTGTACCACAAATAATTAATATTAAATCAAAAAATATGTGTTTTAGGCTTTGATATAATTAATGTGTTCTTGTAGTTCGTATTGTTTTTTAAAAATGGCTATTGTTGTGGTACAGCGGGCAGACACGCAGGTCTGCCCCTACGTGATGATTGTATTTTCAAACGCTTTGACCTCAAATAACTTCACATAATCTAGACCATATGTTTCATTCATTTTGATACGAATACTAGTCGTTTTGATTTGATCGAAATTAAATTTAATACGTCTTGTTTGGTTGTTATCTAGCGAACCTAGATCCACCCATTTACCTTCAATTTTTGCTTGAAGAGAAAGGGATTTTAAAAGTTCAGGAGGTACCTTATCAGTATAGATCTTTTTGTTGTTGTAGTTATTTCTCATCATGATATTCATTTTTACATTCGTATCACATTTGACAATAACAGAAGAAAGATCAACAGGTGCTTCCCAATCTATATTAACAGTGGCAGGGAGAGAAGTGGATGCCCAGTGATGTTCTTTACCGTTAAAATCTCTTGACCAGCCATCATTGAGTAGGGAGGCATTTCCCGATTTAGTACTTGAGGCAGTGATTTGAAGAGCTTCTTTTACTTTGTCATTGGTATCCACTGAAGGATGATCAGGAATAAAAGCGTCATTGATTAAAAGCTTTTCTTGCAGTGTTTTGATGTGTTTTTTGTAGATACCTCTAGGGTTGGTTTTGTGATTTACACACATAGCCGCCGCTGTTCCAGTTGCTTGCCCCATTAAGGCACAAGTGGCCATCACTCTAGTGGAAGATAATGCAATATGGGTTTGACTTATATTTCTTCCGCTGAATAAGAGGTTGTCTATATTTTTAGAATAGAGGCTTCTGAAGGGGATTTGATAGATTTTTTTAAAGTGATAATGAAAGTAACTTGGAGGTTCTTCTAGGTTTTCAATACCACCCGGATTGTGTTCATCCAATGACCAACCTCCGTAAGCAACGGCATCATCGAAATGATGATGATCTACAAGGTCTCTTTCAGAAAGGATATGATCACCCATAAAACGCCTTGATTCTCTACGGCCAGGTACAGATCCAATCCATTCCAATGCGTAATTTTCGGTTCCTTCATATTCTCCCGAATTTTTGATATAATCCCATACACCATGTACATAACCCATGAGTTTTTCTTGAATCTCATTTTGATCAGCAATGATGTCATTTTGAGAACCAACTTCCACCCACCAATACCCTTCATTAAACGAGCGGACTTTTCTTTTAGGATGTGATTTTTTCAAGTCAAAAGGAATAGCAAAAGAAGGTGGAGTATAAGGAGTAGGTTTTCCCATATCTTTTCCAGCTATTAATAAACTAGCACCCATCTGCCACCCATCAGCTTCTTTAGGAGCATATTTTTCATTGAATTCCGATCCCGCTTCCCTTCCAGTTCTATATTCTGCACCAGCAGTAGCGGCCAATAATCCATCACCCGAGCAGTCTATAAACTGTTCAGCCGATATATGAAATTCAGTTTCTGTACTCGTCTGCCAGCAAATGGCTTTTTTAATAGTACTTCCTTTCATTTCCACATTGATGGCTTGTGTATTTAAAAGCAAATCAAGGTGAGTTTCACGAATTACAAAATCATAGAGTACATGATCCCAAACCGAAAATGATTCTTGAGGATTTAAAAAGCGGTTGTGTAATAATATTTCCTCAATCAAGCCAGTTTCCCTTTCCGGAATCCAATCGGGTTGGAGGTGGTTTACTCCATTGACCAAAACCCTGATTTCACTAGAAGCATTGCCTCCTAAAACAGAGCGGTCTTGTACTAAAAGTGTTTTTACACCTTCTCTGGCAGAAGCAACAGCGGCACAAATCCCAGCCATACCTCCGCCAATAACGACTACTTTGTAATTTATATTTTTAAAACGTTCTGGCGTGCCCTTTTCACCATTGCTCAGTTGTTGCCAATTGTCTTTACTACGGTTGCTCACTAAACCATGACCAGGGCTTTTATCTTTTGCTTCAAGGTTTGCACCCGTAAGTAATAACCCAGAAGCTAACGATCCTTTAGCTCCGGACTTTAAAAAATCTCTTCTTTTCATAATTGTGGTTTAAAAGTGTGTTACAAAAAATCACAGATGAAAAACAACTGTGATTTATACTTATTATAACTACTTGGAAATTTGTTGATGTATATATAAGTACAAACTCAAAACTATCTCATACTAATTCTATTTATTTTTTGCGATTACTTCCTTCAAAAAACGTATTAATAGAACCACTATTAATACGTTTTTTAGCGTTGTACTCACAAAAAATAGATTAGAATTAACTATGATTTATTTTTGACTTTGTACTTAGTTTATTTAAATTTCTTTTCCTGCTTTATTTCCTTCCCATCCTTTATTCAATTGTTCCATTAATTCAGCTACAATTTCAGGAGAAGAAGAGGCGATGTTTTTAGTTTCAGTTGGATCATTTTTGTGATCATACAACTCAACAAAAAGGGGAGCTTCATTGGGTTGCTTACGGTTTTTCCAAACCACCAAACGATAGTCTTTATTACGCATAGCATATCCCATAATATCGTTTTCAAATAATGCCCTGTCCCAGTCAGCTTTCATTTGATCTTTAATTTTTTGCTCAACCTCTTCAATCAACGGCCCAAAGTATGTTTCTCGCATTCCTTTAGAAAGAGGATTGGCCGCCCATTCTCTTAAAGCAGGTGTAGGGTATTGGCTGAAAACAGCTTTTTTCCAAGGTAAATTAGGCTGATCCAATAAAGGAGCAAAAGATTGTCCTTCTAAGTGTGAAGGCTTATCAAGACCTGCTAAATCACAAAGAGTAGGGTACATATCCACCAATTCCACTAAAGCGTCAGAAGGAACACCTCTGCTTTTTTGATCGGGAGTCCATACCATTAATGGTACTCTTGTAGCGATCTCATAATTGGTAGCTTTACCCCAAATTCCCATTTCACCTAAGTGATAACCATGGTCAGACCACACCATAATGATGGTATTATCCAAAACACCTTCTTTCTTCAGTGCTTGAATAACTTTACCAATTTGAGCGTCTACATAACTTGAAGTCGCTAAATAAGAATGAATCAAATCAACAGCGAGATCATCACCAATTTTTCCTTTATTAGGGATGTTTGCCCTTGTTCTTAATTCAAAAGAAGCATGTAGTCCCATAGCAGCACCATTTTCTGGCGCTTCCGTTTGAGTACTCACTTTGATTTGATCTCTATCATATAAATCCCAATACTTTTTCGGAGCCACAAAATTTAAATGAGGAGATATAAACCCTAATCCCATAAAGAAAGGCTTATCTGGGGTTTCAGTGATCATTTGTTTGATATTGGCAATGGCAAGATCAGCATTCATACCGTCAATATAGGTGTTGTCAGGAACATCTACACATTCAAAAGCAGGTCCCATTCCTAAACCATACTTGGCTTCTTTGCCATATTTAGCAATCATCTCAGCCTTATTCTTCTTGAAAATTTCTTGATTTTCCTTCAAAGCATAACCACCTACAAGGCCTTTAAATTTATAACCGAGTAATTTCTTGTCAGGCTTTTTTGACCAAGACTTTTCAGGATCATTGTATTTTGCATGATACACTTTACCACAGTTCATGGTCTCATAGCCATTTTCTTTAAAGTGCTGTGGAAGGGTAATAATATCAGGATTTTCATCTCTGAAATAAGTGTAGTTTTCAATGACATTAATAGTTTCAGGTCGAGCACCTGTCATCAAACTTGCTCTCGAAGGACTGCAAATAGCCTGTTGACAATACGCTCTATTAAATTGTAACCCTTGAGCAGAAAGCTTATCCAGATTTGGAGTAACGGCAATACTATTATCATAGCTACCCATTTCAGGCCTAAGGTCATCAATAGAGATAAAAAGGATATTAGGTTTCTTTTTCGTTTTTTGCTTGTTGCTGATAGACGTACACGACGTACAAATCATTATAAAACATAGAAGTTGAAATAATCTATTCATAATTATAAAAGTAATAACAGTTTCATTCCATATAATTTTTTGATACCCAAAATTAGATTCAAAGTAAGGAATCAACTTTTTTCTTGCTCAATGAGATGTTTCTTTGCGTAAAAATTGAACGGAGCATTACAATTAATAAGCTTTGAGTGACGTCTGTGGTCACTTTGTCGGAGGTTAAGAAAGTAAATTAGCTTTTTGATTACATTTCATCATTATGTAGGGGCAGACCTATTTGTCTGCCCGCCGAACCACCACAAGAACCATATTCATAATGAACCCTGTATGATTACATAAACCACGACAAGAACCATGATAAATTTAATATTCATTCCCATGAAAAACGGTTTCGGTTGAAATGCCAATTCGATTTCCTTTTTAAAAGAAGATATATGGGTTTTCAAATGGATATTGGGTGGTGCGTGTTGTGGTACAGCGGGCAGACACATAGGTCTGCCCCTACGGGAGTACTTAATATTTAAAAAATGCTAAAAACAAAAGATTGTATACACAATTTATTTAACTTAATGTGTTCGTTTATGGACATTTTTTAAGGATGCTTTAGGCTTTTAAAAGAAGTCTAGCTATTTTCATGAAATAAATTTTACTAACCGTACCACAATGAGTAAACCACTAGGGAAAATCCTTGTAATAGATGATAATGAAGACATTTTGCTGGCTGCAAAAATGTTGTTGAAGAAACAGGCAGATTTAGTTCAGGTAGAAAGCAACCCTGGCAAGATTCCGTTCTTATTGAAGAATGACTCTTATGATGTGATTCTTTTGGATATGAACTTTACAAAGGATACCACAAGTGGAAAAGAAGGTTTTCATTGGTTGGAGCAGATTTTAGAGATTGATCCTAACGCGGTTGTTGTAATGATTACTGCTTATGGCGATGTTGAAACGGCTGTAAATGCGGTGAAACAAGGGGCAACTGATTTTGTGTTGAAACCTTGGAACAATGAAAAATTGATTGCAACGCTTACTTCTGCTGCACGTTTGAGGAAATCATATGATCAGGTGAAGGTGTTGAAGGAGGAAAAGACACAACTTTCATCTGCTTTAAGTAAAACTGGAAGTGGTGAAGGTATTGTGATTGGTGATAGCCCTGCAATGAAGAAGGTTTTTGCTCTTATTAGTAAGGTAGCTAAAACAGATGCCAACATTTTAATTTTAGGTGAAAACGGTACGGGTAAGGAAGTAATTGCAAGAGCGATTCATGAGCAATCTCTTAGAAATGAAAAGGTATTTATTGGAGTAGATATGGGATCTATTTCTGAAACGCTTTTCCAATCCGAATTATTTGGTCATAAAAAAGGTGCATTTACAGATGCCCGTGAAGATAGAGCAGGTCGTTTTGAGATTGCCAATAAAGGTACTCTGTTCCTAGATGAAATAGGTAACTTACCAATGACTTTGCAGTCTAAATTATTGACTGTTCTTCAGAAAAGAGAAGTGACAAGAGTAGGTGATAACCGACCGATCAGCATTGATATTCGATTGGTTTGTGCAACCAACATGCCGGTATATGAAATGGTAGAGAATAAGGAATTCCGTCAGGATTTGCTTTATCGTATCAATACGGTGGAGATTCACTTGCCACCTTTAAGAGATAGAATAGAGGATATACCTTTATTGGTATCTCATTTCTTAGAAACATATGCAAAGAAATACAGAAGAGGACCTTTAAAAGTGGCTTCTTCTACTATGAAAAAACTACAGAAATATTATTGGCCGGGTAACGTAAGGGAATTGCAGCACGCTTTGGAAAGAGCTGTAATTATGGCGGATAGTGATACCCTTCAGCCAATGGATTTCACGTTCTTAGTAGAAAAAAATAAAGAAGAGGAAGAGTTCGATTTATCTGAATTCGATTTAGATACTGTGGAAAAGATGATGATTCAGAAAGCAGTAAGTAAATACTCTGGAAACATCTCTAAAGCTGCAAAATCACTTGGTTTAACAAGAGCCTCGCTGTACAGAAGACTCGAAAAACATGGTTTATAAACAATTCAAACTTCAGGTTTCACTTAGAGTTTTTCTTCTCGTTTTAACTGCAATTGCCTTGAGTTTCTTTTTACTGAAGGAATACTTGGCAACAACCATCTTTATTTTTGGATTGCTTGCGTATCAAGTATATCTATTGATTCAGAAATTAAGTGGTATTGCTTTTGAAATGAAGAAGTTTTTAGACGCTATTAACTACGACGACTTTACACAAACTTTTTCTGTGAATGCCTCTGGCGATATTCAAAATGAACTCAATAAATCATTGGCCTCTGCATTGGACCGCTTCAAAGAACTTAGATCCAATAGAGAGTCTGATTTGATGTTTTATAAAAGTATCGCACAGCATGTTGACTCAGGTTTAATTGCTTTTGATCCTTCGGGAAAAATTGTCTTTTCTAACCTGACCACAAAAAGGTTTTTTTCTGGTATAAAAACCACTAACATTCTGGATTTTAAAGATTCGTTTCCCTCTCTATATGCAATTTTCACGAGCGATGATGATATAGAAAGTTATCAAAGTGAATTGAAGGGGAAATACAATGTAGATAAGGTTTTGATTCAAAAAATGACTGTCTATGTGAAAGGAGAAGTAATCAATATCTTTAATATCACAAGGGTAGCAGAGGAATTGGAGAAAGTAGAAATCAAGGCATGGGAGTCATTAATTACTGTTTTGACACATGAAATTATGAATGCCATGGCTCCAATTTCGTCATTGAGTGATACAGTAAGTGCAGAGTTAGAGTATATAAAAGAAGGTATTTTAGAAAGATCTGAAATACCTACTGCAGAAGATTTCGAAGATTTAAATTTAGCTTTAAATACCATTCAGCAAAGAAGTCATCAGATGTCAAAATTGGCGGAAGACTTCAGAGTAATGGCCCACTTGAGAGAGAGTGAACCTCAGCATATCAATCTGGGTGAACTTTGTAAGGAAACACTCATTCAGTATGAACCAATCGGTATCGAAAAAGGTATTGAGATTGAATTGGATATTCAAGTGGAAGGCCTAATGGTTACTTCTGATCCTCAGCAACTGAGTGAGGTGATCCAGAACTTAATCAAAAATGCCTTGGAAGAATTGGAAGGCAAGGAGAAAGGCAAGGTGACGATTATTTGTAAACAAGATGATCAAACCAACCGACCTGTTTTACAGGTGATAGATAATGGTTCTGGTATTGAAACCGATGCATTGTCAAGAATTTTTGTTCCTTTCTTTACCACGAAAAAAGGACATACAGGTATTGGTTTAAGTTTGTCAAGACAAATTATGAGAAATAACAAAGGTCGATTGACAGTTATTTCTTCGATTGATGAAGGCGCGGAGTTTACGGTTTGGTTCTAATAAGTATTCTGTCGAAATTAACTTATATCTAGTTTTCTATTTAGTTTTTGTGAGTATGAAGTTAAAAAACGCATTAATAGTGGTTCTATTAAAAGTTTTTTAGATGAAATAATCGTAAAAAATAATGATAAATAGTATAAGCTAATTTCGATAGAGTACTTATCATAATAAATTTATACAATGGCCCGCTAAGGTGTAGTAATATAACTTCCTAGCGGGCCATTTTTATAACTTCTGATTTCAAGAATTGCTCTAAAGGTATTTTTGTAATTCAGCTTGTTCTCTTTCAGCATCATATTTAGGGTTAGGCTGAGTAGGAATTTTACCATCTCTTTCTTCTAGCCACTCCTGTAAATACTTATACATTTTATCAGCTCGCTTAGTGTATTTATCTACTAAATTATTACGTTCTGAAGGATCTTCAACCAAATTATAAAGCTCCATTTTTTGGTCTTCATAATAATAGTGCATTTTCCAATCTCCTTGTATCACCACAGACCCAGGTCGAGTTCTAAATAAAGCATCTCTAGCATCATCACCACCTTTTTCATATGCTTGTAAATAAATAGGGAAATGATAGACTAACGCCCGTTTTTTATCAAATTTACCTTTTCCAGTTAGTAAAGGAGCAATCGAATTACCATCTAAAGCGTAACCTTCAGGAATTGTACTATTCGTAATTTCTGCTAACGTAGGCAAGAAATCGAGCTGTGTTACTTTCGTGTCAATCTTTTTTCCTGCTTCCCAATGTCCCTTCCACTTAAAAAGCATTGGTACTTTTAATCCACCTTCATAATAAGAACCCTTTCCAGCTCTTAAACCTAACTGATGTGATATTGAGTAAATACCTCCGTTATCTGAAGTGAAAATGACGATTGTATCATCAGTTAATTTTAAATCTTCAAGAACTCCAAGTAAACGCCCTATATTCCAGTCTGTATTTTCTACTAATGCAGCATAATGTGGATTAAGTGGAGCCCCATCTAATTGTTTCTTTCCTTTATATTTTTTTGCAGATCCTGGCTTAACCATAAGAGGAGTATGTACTGCATAGTAAGGTAAGTAAATTAAAAACGGCTGTTCTTTTTTTCTTTCATTTTTTAAATAATGAATTACCTCATTTGTTATTCTATCAGTTAAATATTCTCCCTTTTCACCATCCGTTAAGTTAGAGAGTTTATAGGGGCTAATATAAGAAGGAGGGTGCCCTTGATGACTCGTTCCTCTAGCATAATCAAAACCATAATCTTCAGCTTTTCGACTGACATGCCACTTACCAAAGGCGGCAGTTTGATATCCATTTTGCTTAAAAATATTTCCAATGGTCAAAGCCTCTTTTGGTAAATGAGCATGATTCTCAATAGGCTCAATTTTTCGTGTGTAATCTTCTCCTCTTGTAGAAGGACCAACAGTATAAATACCATGTCGGGTGGTGGTTTGTCCAGTAAGCAAACAAGCTCTTGAAGGAGCACAATTGGCAGCACCAGCATACCCATTCATAAAAATCATACTTTCTTTTGATAGTTGATCGATATTTGGAGTGCGGTAAACATCATTGCCCATATACCCAACATCAGTCCAACCCATATCATCAACATTGATGATTAAAATATTAGGTTTTTTTTCTTTATGTGAATCCGAAAAACAAGGTGTAATTATTAGCAGTTTAATAATCACCAAAAAAAATCTTTTATTCATACTTTTAAAAAATATAATTGTAGTCAGTGTCTTTAGATGAATATCTAATGTAAAAGTATCGATTTTTAGTAAGTATGATTAATTCCTATCTTGCAAAACTTTCATAATGGAATAGGTTGATACATATGAGCGTTTTGATTAAATGATATTTTAGGACAATTTTATCATTAAAACAAAAGAAAGTATTAATCTATATTTTGAAAGATGAAAATAGAAGTTACTTCAGCACCAAGTAAAGAAGATCTTAAAACCATCAGCAAAGGCATAGAAAGCTACAACCAAAACTATATTCCAGATGAAGTTGTATTTGAAGAAGACACCAAGTTTGCTGTTTTTGTGAAGGATGATGAAGGTAAAGTGTTAGGTGGAATAAGAGCATGTGCATTCTGGAATTATTGTATCATTGAATTACTTTGGATTTCTGAAGAAGCTCGTGGTATGGGAGTGGGAAGTAAGCTGATGTCTGCTGCAGAGCAATTTGCAATGGATAAAGGTTTTGAATATATGCGTACTGAAACATTAAGTTTTCAAGCCCGTCCTTTTTATGAGAAACAAGGATATGAAGTTTATGGAGAATTGAAAGATTATCCTAAAGGACATACTACTTACTGTTTGGTGAAAAAACTCTAAGAATAGTGATAAAAAAATCCCTCCTAGTCTAAAAGTCCAGGAGGGAAACACATTATATGAAATGAAATATTATTACTATTTTCTTATAATTCTTTTGTAGAAACGTTCGCTTTTACCTGTCTTAATTCAAAACCATTTAAGACAACAGGAACATCTTGAGCGTGGTTTTGTAAAGTCAATTTTACATCACCGTTGCCATCTGAATAAACGACAAACTTGGCTTTTGCAGGGTAGAGATTGCCAAGTTTAGTACCACTTGTAGGTTCAATGGCATGAACAACAGTTCTTTTACCTTTGCTGTCATTGGCTACAATTTGATAGGTATTTAACTTCTTCTCTAAAATTGCAGTGCCCTTTACTCTTGCTAAAACTTTGATAGAGTGGTGGTAAGTGACAATCTCATAAGTACCTTTTGGTAAATTTTTGAATGTAACATCCAATTGATCATCACCTTTTACTTTTACAGCATCCATGGCTAAGTAAGGTTGATTACCCAGTAAACCGAAAGCAGTATTCCACTCCAATTCTCCATTTTTGGCACTTACCATTACCTCAGCATTATTGTAATCTTTTAAAGTATAAGATGATTTTGAAGTACCATCCCAACGGTTCCATCCGAATTGTAACAATTGATCATCGGCACCCATATCCACTTTTACGATAGGATAGTTAAATGCATCTTTGATTTTTTGTTGACGGATATCTTTATTGTAAGACACCGTTTTACTTTCAATCGTTGCAGGCTTTAAGCCTTTTGCTTTTGCTGTGATTTTAAAAGTTCCTTCTTTTAAAGTAGATCTTAAAACAATAGAAGCGGTACCCCAATACGCTTTATTCGGGTTAGCTCCAATTTCAGCATCACCTACTAAAATACCTTCGCCTTCAATCTTAAATGAAACCATAGATTCGTTGTTCACTACATGATTTCCATTTTTATCTAAGATATAAGCTCTTACCATTCTCATGTCAGAACCGCTAGCAAGAATAGGTGTGTTTTGCTCTTCAATTTCTAATTTCAATTGATACGCTTTACCGTATTTATTTAAGGTGAAATCAGCAACTTCAACACCTCTGATAAATCCTTTTGCTTTTAAATCACCTTTTTCTTCATTTAACAAGAAAGTATATGAAGGTGAATTGCAGTGACTTCTGTTGGGATCATCATCTGGCTTTTGCTTTGCAACTAACTTACCGTTATTGTAAAGTTCTACTTCATCGCAGTTACTGAAAACCACTACTTTATTGTCTCTACTTGCTCTTTCATCGCCGATATAAACCATTGGAGTAGTTGTCATTTCAGACTTATACCAGAAGTTTACAGGGTTAGGCACTCTATAAAAAGAGAAAGGTCTTCTCGGTTGCATTCCCCAATCTTTTTGGAAAGAGAAATAATCATGAGCCGTCCATAATGCTACACCAAAACGGTTGGCTGATGCTTTGGATTTTGATACCTCAAATTGGTTGGTTAAAGCATCATGCGATGAGCCGTGTTCACATAAGAAAGAGAAGTCATTTTCAGTAACAGGCATATTTTGATAGTCCATAGGAGTGTAGATATCACAAATACCGGAGTGAACAGGTCCCGTCCATGGAGCACCGTTTGAACCTGTCATTCTTGTAGGATCTTCCTCTTTACAAGCGTAATGCAATCTTTCTACTGGACCTCTATGGTTCAGTCCACCGCTCCACATCAAAATAGAAGGGTTGTTTCTGTGATTACGGATCATGATTCTAGTCGCTAACTCCAAGTTGTCAAACCATTCACCCTCTACAAAGTGAATCCATGACGGAGCCTCTTCAATTAATAAAATACCCAACTCATCACATGCCTCAATAAATGAATTGTCATGAGGGTAGTGAGCAAGACGTACTACATTATAGCCTGTTTCTTTTAATTGCTCCGCATCTTTTCGATGTAAACTATTTGCTACAGCATCACCCACAAACGGATATTGCTGATGCTTGTTGACACCAATCAATTCAACAGGTGTACCATTTAATACGAAACCTTTTCCATCAATAAACTCAAACTTTCTGACCCCTAGTGGATTCTCAACCATATCCATCAGCTGATTGTCTTGGTAAACTAAAGTTTGAACTCTATATAAGTAAGGATCATCGATCGACCATAAATGAAGGTTTTCTGTGACGCCTGTAGTTTGTTGGAAAGTATGATCGCTATTTGCTGAGATTTTATGTTGATCAATTGCTTTTGCAATTACATAACCGTCTTTGTCAATGATTCTTTGTTCTACTTTAGCTGAAACGGCTGTATTTTGCTCATTCCTAACCGTAGATCTGATATTGACAGTTGCATTATTTTTAGAGACAGTAGGTGTAGTGATATAAATACCTGCATATTTATCTTCCCAGTTGAAAGTAATATTCAAAGGGTTTTTTACTACTAAATACACATCTCTGTATAACCCACTAAATAAGATATAATCTCTACGGTCACCATCAGGTGGGATATTAGGATTTAATCTATTGTCTACGCTAAGTACAATTGTATTTGGTTTGCCATCTTTATGAACAAAGTCAGTGACATCAAAGTGGAATGGTGTGAAACCACTGACCATGTCTTCACCTACATATTTTCCATTGACCCAAAGTTTAGTATGTTGATGTGCCCCCTCAAACTCTAAAAATACTTTCTGGCTTGCATTGGCTTCTACCTTCAATTGCTTTCTATACCATCCAATATAACGGTGGAATGTTTTCTGAAAAGAAGAATCAGTACAGTTGTCTAATTCATTAGAAGACAGTTTCATACTATGAGGAACGTTGACTTTTTCCCATTTAGAATCGTCAAAAGAAGTAGCTGTTACTACTTTTTCATCTTTCTCACCTCTGTAAAAAGACCATTGTTCATTAATGTCCAACTTTACTCTAGCTTGCTGAAGCTCAATAGTTGTTTGTGCAAAAAGGTTAGTGCAGAAAAGAATGCTACCAAGTAGTAGCATTCCTCTGAAAAACCCTAGGGGGTTGTTTGTTTTCATTTTATTGTATTAGAATTTTCTTAATGAAATTTTCTTTTTCACCATAAACTCTAATTAGATAAATCCCCTTAGAGTAGTGGTTTGTTAGTTTGAAGTTTACTTGAGTGCTTGGAATTGGATAGTCAAATTGATCAAACAATCTTCCTTTCGTATCCAAGACCTCGATTTTATAAATTTTACTATTTCCTTTAATACCCATCAATTGTTGACTTTGAGTAGGGTTAGGGAAAACAGTGATATTTCCTTCTGCTGTTAATTCATCACCAATGGAAAGTACTGGATCAAACTCAAATTCCGTCATTACCGCTTCAGCAAGACTAGTAAGGCTATTTGATTTAACAACCTTAGCCACTACTTCTACATTTTCATAATTCAATGGCTCCGCAAATACATTTAAGTCTACACTTACCTTATCAGTACCTTTCAATACATTCACCTTTGCTTGTCCTAATAAGAAAGCATCTCCCCATAATTCTACAATAATATCTCTGTCTTGAGATGCAGTGTATTCTAGGTCAAAAGTATTGACTTCACCCATTTTTATTTCTGTATTATTTGAAGCAAATGAGATAGCATCAGAAAGTGTTTGACCGTTATTGATCTCAATAAAGTCTATCACTGCAGTTCCAGTTTCAGCGTGAATCTGAATAGGATATTTTCCTGCTGAAAGTTCTACAGTTGTTTGTGCAGTCGGGTTTTCAGTAGTACCTAATGCAATCATTTCTCCTAGCACCTCATTATTAGAAGTAATAGATACTTTGGCTTCTTCAGTTGTACTTTTTCCTGAAAGCGAAAGTGTGTAAGTGGCATTTTCAGGTACATCAATACTGTAAGAAGTCCATTCGCCTTCTGCTAAAACGATTTCAAAATTTTCTGTATTCTTTTGAATATTCACACCTTCAGATAAACGGTATTGTTTAGAATTATTGATGTCGTCCAAAGAGTTATATCCTATACCTTGACCTCCAATATCAAAATCTTCTGCCTCAATTTTTTGAGGTAATTCATAATGACTTCCTTTGAAAGGGAATCGATTACCCATAGTATGAATGCTATTCACCGAAAGAATCACAGAACTTACTGCACCTCCATCATCATTAAATTTTAATTCAACAGTATTTGAGGCTTTGAGTAATTGGTAAGGAACAGGTACTTCAATTACACCAAAGAAGTCCTCTCTATCGGCTTGATCATAACCCTTCCAATTTTTCAAAGAATTAATTTCAACCCCATTAATCTTAACAGTAGGTCTTTTAGACATTTCATGCTTTCTACCAATTGCCATTCTCAATCTAGCCTCGCCTTCATTCGATAGTTCAGTAACATCATTGAAAACAAATTTCATGGTTTTGTTGGCCTCAATTTCCTGCATGTAAGTCTTTGAGTAATACTCTTTTCTTACTGCTTTTTTACTAAATGTTACCTCACGGTCAAGCGTATATGTTAAGACAACTGTTTCATGTGGTTCTATTGTTACACTCGAAGGTATTTCAGACAAATCTTCATCTTTATAGATAGGGTCTTCATTTTGGTAAATCTTCAAGCTTCTTTTGTTCACTTTTTGGAAATCACCCATTGAAGAAACAAATTGAAGTGAAACGTCCTGATTCTCTGTATCAATATTATTCAAACAGATATAAGCAGTTTTTCCATCGACAAAAGCCTGTACAAAAATATCCGGGTTAGAAGAAGAGCAACGAACACGTTTACCTTGTACTTTATCCCAAAGATTATAGAAATCTTTCTTGGCTGTTAATTGAAATTCTGTAGGCTTTCCATTTACGACAGACTCTTTTACAGGACGCCATAAATCAGCCCCATAAGGTTCAAAATCAGAACCCCAGTGCCATGGTGATTTACCCGTGATAAATGGAATGGAAATCATCAATCGATCCTCTCTGTCCATCAAACCAAAAATAATATGGTTGATAGAACGTACCGTCTGAATACTTTCAACATCAGTATAAGTATCACCGTACCCGCTTGAAATACCACCGTATTCTGTAATAGCATGTGGTTTGATCGCATCCCATTTAATATAACTATACGTCTCAATTAAGTCTAGAATTGCATCTGCATTACTGCCTGATCTTTCAGTATCTTGACCAGTTACGTTGATTCCATCATAAAGGTGAGTAGAAAAACCGTCCATATAATCACCGGCTACATCCATAAACATCTTCATTCTAGTTTCCCAGTGACCAAAGTCCCAAAGTTCCATAGAAGGCCAAGCAGAGGAGTAACCGATTACTTTTGTATCTACACCTTGCTCATCAAAAGCTTTACCGATTTCTTTAAAATATTCAGCCGTTTTTCTTCTTACTTCAGCTTCTGTATACTTCCCATTTTCTTGGTATTCATCCGCATGAACGAAGGGCTCATTGACCGGTTCATAATAGATAGGACGTGTATGATCTTCATAGAAATGTTGGAAATACTGAGCGGCAAATTGTCCGGCTTGTTCAGTATCCATACTCATATGGATCATGGCGGCAGGGTGGTCTGTTACTACCAGCTGACGCGATATATGTTTATAGTAATTTTGTTCTTTAGCGTACTTAATATTATTGATGCCGTCTTTCTCTACTTGAGATGCAATAGGAAATACATTGTTCTTTGTGATATAATCTTTATATCTACCGAAAGCTCCCCAAAAAGATCGGCCTTGAGTAATTCCCCACTGATTGATCACTTCCATGTCTTCATCTGTATGATCTTTGTTGGCCACCATATGAAGATTGAAGAATTTATTTCGATCTAGTTCTGATACATTTTCTAAATATCGTTGTGTTTGAAAGTCGATGGAGACAGCCGTCTGAGCAGATGTTTCCTGAGCGTACACTAGTACAGAAACACATGCTAAAACTTTGCATACAGGTTTGTAATAATTTTTCATCTTAGACTGCTAATTAGTAATAATTCATATCTCAAATATACAGTATGCCGAAACGGAAGGAAGGTATATATTTTATGAAATTGAGGGGGTAATTATGGAGAATAGGGGCTTAGGCAGTATAAAAACGAAGATTTTTTCCCGTCACCATTTTTTTGAGTGATTGTTTATGTTGAATAAGTAAAGGGGAATGGTATTAAGAGGGATTGCTAATCCCGTAGGGGCAGACCTATGTGTCTGCCCGCCGAACCACAACAAGGACCATATTCATTACGAACCATGTTTGACTAATCAAACCACAACAAGAACCATGATAAATTTAATATTCATTCCCATGAAAATGGTTTGGATTGATATTCCGTAAAGAAAGATATATGGGTTTTCAAATGGATATTGGGTGGTGTGTGTTGTGGTACAGTGGGCAGACACATAGGTCTGCCCCTACGGGGATTCCTTTGATAAATGTTTGATTCCCAAAAGCCCAAAACTTCCAATCCCTAAATAAAATTTGTAACTTCCCTTCGTACTTCCAATTCAATCTAGAAAGGACAAATTAATTTAAACAATACCGTTAGGCATTCATTATTTAAACATTAGATCGGGTTTATCATTTTTTGATAACCAATTCAATCTCAAACGCTCGATCTGACATCAACTATAAACTAAATTTTATGCGAAATTTTTCACTATTGCTCCTTGTTGCAATTTTGGTTATTGGTAGTAACCAAATGTATGCGCAGAGAAAGAAATCTACTTCTTCAACTGTAAAGCCGTTAGATACGCACCTCTTTGACAGTCTGTCTTTTAGAAGTATAGGTCCCGCTTTTATGTCGGGTAGAATTGCTGATCTTGCTATTGATCCTACAAATGAAAACATTTGGTATGTGGCTGTAGGTTCTGGCGGAGTATGGAAAACCGTTAATGCCGGTACTACTTTTCAGCCTATTTTTGATCATCAATCTGTTTATTCCATTGGTTGTGTCACGCTCGATCCCAAAGATCCCAATACCGTGTGGGTTGGAACGGGTGAAAACGTAGGTGGACGTCATATTGCCTTTGGTGATGGTATTTATAAAAGTACTGACGGAGGGGCTACTTGGGAAAACAAAGGGTTGAAAAACTCTGAGCACATTTCTAAGATCATTGTGCACCCCGATAATTCGGATGTGATTATGGTGGCATCACAAGGTCCGCTTTGGAGTGCTGGTGGTGAAAGAGGTTTTTTCAAATCTACCGATGGGGGAAAGACTTGGAAAAAGACATTAGGCGATGATGAATTTACTGGGGTGACAGATATGGTTTTTGATCCTAGAAACCCTAATAGAGTTTATGCCGTCACTTGGGAACATCATAGAACTGTGGCCGCTTGGATGGGCGGAGGTGAAAAGTCAAGAATTTATGTTTCTGATAATGCAGGTGATTCTTGGACACAATTGAAAGGTGGACTGCCAGAAGGAAAATGGGGGAAAGTAGGTTTAGCCATTTCACCTCAAAACCCTGATGTGCTGTACGCCGCTATTGAACTGAACCGCAGAACTGGTGGGGTATGGAGATCAGATAACAGAGGTGGCAATTGGACAAAAATGTCTGATGTTGTTTCTGGAGGTACAGGTCCGCATTACTATCAAGAAATTTACGCTTCTCCACATCAATTTGATCGTCTTTACTTTATGAATAACCGTTTGATGAAATCAGAAGACGGAGGAAAGACATTTACTGTAATGGATGAGACGGGTAAACATGGCGATAATCACGCCGTAGCTTTTAAGGCTTCTGATCCTAATTATTTATTAGTAGGTACTGATGGTGGTGTTTATGAAAGTTTTGATTTGGGAAGTACTTGGCGTTACATGGAAAATATTCCAATAACACAGTTTTATAAAGTAGCCGTTGATGATGCGGAACCTTTTTATAATGTATACGGAGGTACGCAAGACAATAGTACGGAAGGAGGTCCTTCAAGAACAGATAATCATCATGGCATCAGGAATGCAGATTGGAAAGTAGTTTTAAATTGGGATGGACATCAGCCTGCTACTGAACCTGGAAATCCTGATATTATGTACGGTCAGCGTCAGCAAGGTACGCTATCAAGAATTGATTTGAAAGCAGGTGAAGTGATTGATATTATGCCTCAACCTGAATCGGATGAAAACTACGAACGTTACAATTGGGATGCTCCAATTTTAGTGTCACCCCATCAGCCTTCTACCATTTATCACGGGTCTCAACGACTTTGGAAATCAACCAATAGAGGGGATTCATGGACTGCTTTGTCAGGAGATTTAACAAGGAATGAAGAGCGTATTGCTTTACCAATTATGGGTGGAACACAAAGCTGGGATTCTCCATGGGATATTTATGCTATGTCAAATTTCAGTACGATTACTTCAATTGCCGTTTCGCCAAAGAATGAAAAAGTCATTTTTATTGGTACTGATGATGGATTGATTCAAGTAACGTCTGACGAAGGTGCAACTTGGAATAAGATAGAAGTGAGCGCATTGGGTGTTCCTTCAAGAGCTTATATTAATGATATAAAAGCAGATTTGTTTGATGAAAATACTTTTTACGTGGCATTAGACAATCATAAAGAAGGAGATTATAAACCTTATTTATTGAAGAGTACAGACAAAGGTAAAACTTGGAAACGACTTGAAAATGGCTTCGGAGAAAAGAATTTAGTTTGGAGAGTAGTTCAAGATCATGTAAATCCTAATTTACTTTTCGCAGGCACTGAGTTTGGCGTTTTCTTCACGGTAGATGGAGGACAAAGCTGGACGGAAATGAATGCAGGTATCCCAACTATTTCTTTTAGAGATTTAGCCATTCAAAGAAGGGAAAATGACCTAGTGGCCGCTTCTTTCGGTAGAGGTTTTTATATTTTGGATGATTACTCTGCATTGCGTGAAGTAAATAAAGAGCAATTAGAACAAGAAGCAACTTTATTTGCACCAAGAAAAGCATGGTGGTACATTCAAAAATCAACGGTAGATTTTGATGATACAAGAGGGACACAAGGAAGCCAAATGTATGTGGCTAAAAACCCTGATTTTGGAGCTGTATTCACTTATTACCTTAAGGAACCAATCTTAAGTTTGGAACAATCTCGTCAAGCTTCAGAAAAAGAGAAGGGTACAGCTTCTTTCCCTGGTTGGGAAGTTTTGGATCAAGAAAAAAGGGAAATGAAACCTTTTGTTTTTCTTGAAATCAAAGATAAAGCAGGAAATATTATCAAGAGAGTCAACGCATCAAATGCTAAAGGTTTTAACCGTGTTACCTGGGATTTGAGAGTGGGAGGAACAGGCACTATTATGCTCAATGATACGGAAGAACATTTGACAGCATTATTGGCATCTCCGGGTACTTATAGTGCTACATTAAATGCGTTTGAAAATGGTAAAATAGCTGTTTTATCAGGTCCGGTTGATGTAAAAGTAGAACGATTAGGCCAAACTGCTTTGCAAGGAGGTAAGATGGAAGATGTGGTTGCTTTTTGGCGAAAGTATGAGCAACTGACAAGAGAAGTTAATACTCTTTCAATTCAGCTTTCCAATACTCAAAAAGCAAGTAAGAAGTTATTTAATGCTACTTTGAATTCTTCTTTAGACAATAGTGTAATTGAAAGTATTGCCACTTTACAGCAGGAATTGGCAGTGTTAGATACGCAACTTTTTGGTAATCCTGCTAAAAATGAAGTAGGAGAGAAAAGTAAAACAACTATTGGAGAACGCCTTTTTGCTTTAAATAGAGGTATTTCAATGTCAACGTATGGACCTACTCCAACCCACTTGAAAACAGTGAAAATCATTGAGGATGAATTAAAAGAACTGAATGATCAATTGACTCCATTAAAGTTGAAAGTAAAACAGCTAGGAGCAAAAGTTTTAGAAGCTAATGGGGCTTGGATTGAAGGGACTGAATAATTTTATCTTGATATTATAAGCTATAAAAAGAAAGCCTTAGGACAAAAATCCTAAGGCTTTATGCACACACTATTTTGAATGAAGAATGAAGAATGAAGAAAAAATAGTTCTTGTTGTGGTTCATAAATGGTTTTTATTATGGTCCTTAAATCACAAAAAAAACACAATACGAACCACTCTCTTCATTCTTCCCTCTTCCTTCTAATTAAAATTTTTCACATCAGCTTTAGTTTCAACTGCAATCACCGCCTTTTTCAACCCCTTACCAGAAGCTGAAATCGTAATTGTCCCCCCATCACCTTGATTAGCTCTTGCAATGACCAAAGCCATTCCGTTGAAGAATTTTAGTTTTTTACTGTTTGGAAGTACCAATGATGAAGGATCTCCGTTTCCTGTTGCTTCAAAAGTACCATCACCATTCACTGAGAATTGGATTTGACCATTAAAAGTGGCACAGAAATTACCTTCGGCATCCAATGCTCTAGCTGTTACAAATACTAAGTCTTCTCCATCTTCAGATGAAATAACTTTTCGATCTGCAGTCAGTTCGATGGTTTTTGCTTTTGAAGTGGTTTTAATAATCTCTTCACCAACAACTTGACCATTGCTGTAAGCAACTGCTTTCAACTCGCCTTTTTCATAAGGTACGTCCCATCTCAATCGATACGGAGAAGGGAAATCAGTAGGGCCTTCATAGTACATAAACTTCACAGGAACAATCCCTTTATCTACTCCTTTCACTTTCTTTCCTAAGCTCTTGCCGTTTAAGAATAGTTCCACTTCTTCAGCATTTGTATACGCAAAAACTGGTATTTCTTGTCCTTCAAAACCTTTCCAATTCCAATGCGGTAATAGGTGAACCATAGGTGCGTTTGTCCACTGACTTTGATACAAATAGAAGCGGTCTTTTTTGAAACCACAAAGGTCTACTGGGCCAAAGAAAGAGGATTTGTTCGGCCAGTCATCATTCCAATACCCATTCGTTGAATTGTCTCTGCCACCGTATGGAGTAGGTTCGCCAAGGTAATCAAAACCGGTCCACATAAATTCACCAAGAATGCTAGGGTTTTCTTCCAAAAACTTGAATTCCATATCAGGAGGGTAAGACCAAATCGGGCCGATGATATCATAACCCGTTACCTGATGATCCGTATTTTTTTCATATTTCTCTAAGAATGGAGCGTGGTATACGCCTCTTGAACTTGTAATAGATTCCGTTTCAGATCCATAAACAATCCATTCAGGGTAATTCTCTTTGATCTCTTTGTACTTGGCCGCTTTATAATTAAAACCAACGATATCAACGTGATGCGCCAACTTGTTTTTGATAGAATTTTCATATTGGTTAAAGCCCGCTGTGTTGGGTCTTGAAGGATCTTCCTCATGGCAAATTTGACCTAAATGCTGAGCAACTTTCCATCCATCTTTTACTTTTTGCTCTCTGATTTCATTACCAATACTCCACATGATAATAGAAGGGTGATTACGGTCTCTACGAATCATATCTCTAAGGTCGCTCTCATGCCATTCCTCATATACAGTATGATAACCGTTTTCAATTTTTTGAATACCCCACTCATCAAACGCTTCATCAAGCACAAGAATACCCATCACATCACACGCTTCTAATTGCTCTCTACTAGGCGGGTTATGAGAAGTTCGAATGGCATTTACACCCATTTCTTTCATGATTTCCAACTGACGAACTGTCGCTCTTTTATTAACGGCAGTACCCAAAGGACCTAAATCATGGTGAAGACAAACCCCTTTCATTTCTGTTCTTTTACCATTTAAAAAGAAACCATCATTGGGTGTGAATTTGATATCACGCACTCCAAATTTAGTAATGTAGTGATCCAATATATTTCCGTCCACGTCCTTTAATTCAGTCACTAATTGATATAAATGAGGATTTTCCAAGGTCCATAATTGAGGGCGAATCAAATTAAAAGACTGTTCATTGATACTGATTGTACTTCCTTCAGCAATCGCTTTTTGATTCAAAACCTTTACCGTTTCTCCCTCTTCATTGATGATGCTTTGAGCAATAGAAACAACTTTATCCGTTTCTGTATAGTTTTGAATTTCTAATTTGATATCAATATTGGCCACTTTTGAGCTTACATCATTTGCCTTTACAAAAGTACCCCAATGAGCAATTCTTATATCTTCATGTACATTCAACCAAACCTTTCTATAGATCCCTGCACCAGGATACCATCTTGAAGAAAGATCTTCAGGCTTCGCTTTTACAGCCACAATATTTTCACCCTCTTGCTTGATGTAAGGCGTTAGGTCATATTCAAAACCCAAGTACCCAAAAGGCCTTTTACCTAAATAGTGTCCATTGATCCACACCTCAGAGTTTTTCATCACTCCTTCAAACTCAATTCCAATATTTTTACCTTTTTGCGTATTTGTCAGCGTAAAACTTTTTCTATACCAACCCTCGCCATGAAAAGGTAACCCGCCACAACGGGCATTATATTCTACAGAAAAAGGTCCTTCAATTGCCCAATCGTGTGGGATCTGTACCGTTCTCCATTTGTTATCATCAAGGGTAGGAGACTGACCGTCTTTTACCTCACCTTTATAAAATTTCCAATCCTTATTGAAGTCCGTATGTCCTTTTGATTGCCCGAAAGCTGTAATCGAGCAAACTAATAAGACGAGTAAATTAATTAAGTAATATTTCATCACTGATTCATTTAATGATAATGTCTGTTTTTTTAACTTAAGAATTAAGAATGTAGATGAAAATGTTTCTTGCTGTGGTTCGTGAAGTGGTTTTATGGTGGTCTAATTGACGTTGTACTAAAACGTCCATACAACTTACTTTCAATTGTTGGTAGAATATCCTTTATGATGGATATCGTTGTAGGGATGTTGCATTACAACTTCCGCTGAACCACAGCAGGAGCCATTTTTCTTCATTCTACATTCTTCACTCTTCATTCAAAATTCTAGTACTTTGAAGCAATTTATAGCAAAGCAAGCTGACTGATCATGTACGATTGATTAGAAAAAAATACCCCCCTTTTAAACTTACTATTATTAGGTTTTTTTTATGAATAGCACTAATTCACAAAGTTCATTTTATGTTAGAATTTTTGTGTGAGGAAAAATGAGCACATAATGAGTCTTTACTCAAAAAAGTAGTAATTATACTGCATTTTATGAGGGTATTTTCGTTAAATACGAGAATGAACCCATCACTGCTTCAAGAATCCTTTAGCTTTGGAACAAATCGAATTTTAAAGCAGTTGAAATGAAATTACTATATCCAATTTTTTTGAGCTCGATACTTTTATTCTTTATATCGTGCAATCAAAAAGTAGAAGAAAAGAAAATTGAAAAGCCCAATATTATATGGGTAATGTTAGAAGATATCTCCCATGACTTTGAATGTTATGGAATGCCGGCAGTGAAAACACCAACATTTAATGCCATGGCAGAAGAAGGGACGATCTATTATAACTGTTTCGGAACAGCATCTATTTGTTCTACGAACAGATCAGCAATGATGGTAGGCGCTCACCAACGTCTGACAAATACACATCATCATAGAAGTAATAGAGAAGAACCTTTATCAGCACCTTTCAAACCTTTTACTTACCAATTGAAAAAACAAGGTTATACTACGATCCTTGGTCATACTAACGTAAGAGGTAAAGGGCGAAAAATTGATGTGAATTTCAAACATAAAGCAATTGGTGATTGGGATAAGAATTTTGGCTTGTTTGACAAATACGATGAGTTTACAGCAGAAGATCAACCTTTCTTTGCTCAGATACAATTAAACGTTACACATAGAGGAGATTGGTGGGATGAAGTAAGAGAAGCTTCTGCACATCCAGTGAACCCTGATGATGTACAGTTGCCACCTGAGTATGCAGATCACCCTGCTATTCGTTTAGATTGGGCGAAATACTTGGATCAAGTAGAATATGCAGATAATGAAATGCAAATGTTGACCGATGAGTTGAAAGAGAAAGGAATGTACGATAATACTGTAATCATTGTAATTGGTGATAACGGAAGATGTAACGTGAAGGGGAAAGGTTATTTATTCGATGCAGGATCAAGAATTCCATTGATCATCAAGTGGCCTGAAGGGTATGAGCACGATGAGGAATCTCGTCAGATTATTGCAAGTACTGATATTACAGCGACAATCCTTGATATTGCAGGAGTGGAGTTACCAGATTACTTGACAGGTCAATCGTTTATTGATAAGAACTTCGATCGAAAAAATGTTTACTCATTTAGAGGTTTGTGGGATGAAATTCCTGAGCAATCATGTTCTATTTCCAATGAGGAATTCAGATACATCAGAAATGACAAAACAGATATTCCTTATGACGCTCACCAAGGATACTTGGAGTGGTACCGCCCAGCAGTTCATGTGATGAGAGGTTTACATGAGAAAGGAGAATTGAATGATGTTCAGCAAAAATGGTTCTCTAAAACTAAACCAGCAGAAGAGTTATACAATATCAAGAATGATCCTTTTGAGGTGCATAACCTTGCTGGAAATCCAGAGTACAGAGATGTTTTGAAGAAAATGAGAGAGGAGGCCTTAGCGGAAGACCAAAGAATGACACCAGTTTCTTCTGTATTTGATCCAAAACCAGTACCAGGCTTGGCACCAATAAGATACGTTGAAGAATTTCATCCTGAAGCTTACAAAAGAATGCAGGAAGGAGAAGAAATCGGTCATAAAAAATATATGAAATTATATAAAGACTACTTATCAAAACAAAACGCGAGTACCAAATAAGTAAGTACCAAAACTAACAAACTACATTTACACACTTTAAGCTATGCTTCAATCAATTATATAAATAATAGGTTTAAGTAATAGACGTACATGTGAGACTACTTGACATAGCATATCAATCAGAGAAAAGGCCTTAATTTTTAAGGTCTTTTTTTATCTTCTATTTAAAAATGTTAATTAATATTCACTCCTTCCACACTTTTGTAATTCAATATTTAACTTGATCATAATAACAGTGTCAAATCTTTAATCGAATCAATCATGAACATCGAAAAAATCAAAAACTACAATCAGAAACTTCTGGCAGTAACGGGTACTCTTGTTGCTCTATTTGTCCTTCTTGGCCTAATGGGACTTATGCTTGCTCTGGTAAAAGAGATAAGGTGGCTTTTCCCAAGGGAAAATGAAAATGTTGGACTTATTGCAGAAGAGGAAGTACAAGAGTTACAACAAGAAAACAAGAGAAAGCAGGTTATTTCTTATGATTTGCCTCAATTAGTCGATACAGTAAATCTTGTTTATATGATTCCTGTATCTCACAAAACTTTGAAAAAAGCGGAGGATATTGATGATAATTATATTGAAGAGCAAAGTTTTGGTTTTAGTGGAAGTGGAAAAAGAGGCTCTAGATATTCCAAAGTATACAATGGTTATTTCAATAACCTTTTGATTTATGATCATAAGAAAAATGAAACCAAAAAGCTTTATGAAGGAAGAATGCAATTTGACCACATTAATACAGAGTATTTTGAAGATGATATTTTATTGGTATTCACAGCTTCAACAAAAGACACCAATAAAGATGGTGTTATTGATTTCAAAGATTTAAGCTCTTTAATGATTTATTCTTTGAAAGAGAAAAAACTAAGAACAGTAGCAATAGAAAATACAGCAATTAAAGAATTCAGTTTCGTGGAAGACCAAAAAGATCTCATTATTTCTTTTGGGTTGGATTATAATAAAGACGGCAAATTCGATCAATACAGTGAACCAACTGTGATCAAAAAATATGATTTCAAGGCTGAAAAATTACAAAATGTAATTGATACAAAATTGTCAGAAGAACTACAAAAACAGCTTCAAGGTAGTTCTTTATAATCTACACTGAACTATTCACTCTCAATACTTCTAATATTGTTTGATATTAAAAAGAATGACTATAAACAAATAGGTATTCTTGCCTTATCACTCATATTTGTTATCTAATTAAGATTTATTTGAATTAAATATATGTTTAAAGTGAAACATAATTAATGTTTGAGCAGTATAATAATTCAGAAGTTAGATGAATGCACTTATTTGATAAGTGATAAAAGAATTGAGAGAGTTAAGTTCATGAAACACCTCGTTGGTATTATCAGCGAGGTGTTTTTTTTATTGCGAGCAGTTGAGAGTATTTCTTTATCTGTTAGTTTGACTTTGTACTTATTATAAAAAGTTAAATTCTATTTATTTAAATGATTGTATCTTGATACAGGTTTAATTTTAAATGCATTACTTTTTAGAAAAGCTTGACAGATGGCTTAAAATGGATTTTTATTAAGTGATAATGCTCTATTTTTGAAAGTTGTAGATCCGAAAATATATTATCTAAATTTGTTGTAGACAGAGTTACATCATCAAACTAATTTCTTGATTGCTAGTATTAAAATGTATTGTTTGAAGTTTGTATGCTCTCTTTTTAAAGTATTAATAACTATTGTGAGGGGTTGATGATTTAATATCAGCAACATTTCAGTAAATGAACTAACTATGATAAGTAAACTATTGTTCCGCATTTTTATTAATAGGATATGCCTGTCCTATTTTATATCATAATCAAAGTGAACATAGAGTAATTGTATAAGCATTTCCAATGGATAATCGCTTGATGGTTTTCATTGATAAAAACTCTTGTTAGTTCTTATTCATAAAAGAATGAGAGGTGGAATTACTGTTCTCAATTCTTAAAATCAAGGCATGTCTTCAAAAGAAAATAGCGTCATTAATCAAAGACTGACTCTATATAGAGTGAAGTTATATACAGGAATTTATGCATAAAAAGCGTTAGCCGAAAAGCTTGAATAGAGTAGGCATTATTAAAATTCATAAAACTTTTTTTAAATGGAAAAGCTAACTTTAAATCAAATGGAAGACTTCAAGGGAGGTTCATGTACATCTCAGATGTGGTATTATTTACAAACTGGCCGAATTTCAAGAGGTCAGTGGTACGCTTACATGGACTTAGTGTACGCAGGTTATAATATGGTATGCTAATCATTATTGAGGGTCATATTTTTATATGGCCCAATTTTCACTTTTTAAATATTAGATGAATGAAATTACTTACATTATTTGCACTACTTCTGCTTCCATCATTTTCGCTATTAGCACAGATCACACCAAAAGGGTATTCAACTTATAAGTGTACATATGTTTATGATTACCAACCTTTTCATAATGATACTACTAGGGCACAGGAAAAGTTTGTTTTGATTTTTAATGATCATTTTTCAAAATTTTTGAATTATGATTACTATTTATTTGGGTTGTCATTGGAAAGGCAGTTTGAAAAGAATAGTCTGAATAAAAATAGTGATGTGACAGCTATTTTAGCAATTGACCAAAATGAAATTGTAGAACCTAAATCAAATAATTTTTCAGTGATGAAAGATTATCAGACCAAGGAAGCAACCTATATTTATAATTTAGGTTATATCGCCAATTGTAGTTTTACAGAAAATTATGGTGAATTAGAATGGGTCATTACAAACGAGTCAAAAGTCATCAAAGGTTACAATTGTATTCTAGCTAAAGCTGAATATGGTCTTTATAAAGTAGAGGCTTGGTTCACTCCAGAAATTCCAGTTTCTGATGGGCCTTATTTATTTGCAGGTTTGCCAGGTTTGATCCTGTCCTTAAATAATCAAGAAAATAAACATTCTTTTTTAATTGAGGAGATACAATCTGATACCACAGTGATGTTGACCGATAATATCACAGGTCGTGCAATGCTTGAGCCTTTGAGTTTTAAAAAGGCTTACAGAAATATGCTGAAGCAAAGAAAATTACTCGAATTAGGTTATGATATAGAAAAGAACAACCCTTTATATCCGAATGAGAAATTACCAATGTTAGAAAATCAATCTGATGATCACATTAAAGAATTGATGTTGAAATATACATTTTACAATAATTTATTTTTCAAATTAAAAAACATAGAATGATGTTGTTGATGAAATCCAAATTATAGTGAAGTGAACTATTTTGCACTGCTATCAATATTCATGAAAGAAATCCTATGTCTAGGTATGTGAGATTGCTCTATTCTTTTCTATTTTTGACCAACTTTAAACAAAAAGCAAATGAGCGAAAAAGAAATAAGAATCGGTATTATCAATGTCTCTGATAGAGCGAGTAGAGGAGAATATGAGGATTTGCCAGGGAAAGAGGTGAGGAGATTGATGAATTTATGGCTTTCTACTTCATGGGAAGAAGAATATGCTGTTGTTCCAGATGAGCAAGATCTATTAGAAAAAGAAATGATCAATATGGCCGATAATAAAGGTTGCGATTTAATTGTAACAACAGGCGGTACTGGACCAGCAGTTAGAGATGTTACACCTGAGGCTACTGAAGCGGTATGCGAGAAGATGTTACCTGGTTTTGGGGAATTAATGAGACAAATGAGCTTGAAATATGTTCCTACAGCTATCTTATCTCGTCAGACAGCAGGTACTCGTGGTAGCACTTTAATTATAAATCTTCCAGGAAAACCAAAATCAATCAAAGAGTGTTTAGAGGTGGTTTTCCCTGCTATTCCATATTGTATTGATTTGATTGGTGGAGCTTATATCCAAACGAATGAGGAGGAAATGAAGGTTTTTCGTCCGAAGCAGAAATAGTGATTCATAAAATATGAAACTGGTTCAAGTCTTAAGCTGAAAGCGTGACTTGGATCTATATCTGAAAAAAGTCTGAAGAATTATAGTACTATTTTGAGTAGCTATAATTCTTCAGACTTTTTTCAATAGCAAGCACAAGCGACACTTATCGGCTTAACACTTGCGCTAGACTGTAGTTTTTTTTATGCTTATTTTTTTTAAATCTTCCACCAAAGGAGCTAATTTCTCAATCGTTACATGTTCCATAATCACTACTTTATACCAAGATGGGTTATGGTGAACATCAGGTACTAACCCATATTTTGAAGCTACTTCAGGAGAGATTCCTTTCGCTTTCATAGTGATAATATTGGAATCTTTACTTCGGAAATATTGAATACCAATTTCATCTAATTTATGGGTAAACCAATCACCTCTTTTACTTAGAATATAGATTTTCTCACGCATACCGTAAGGACCATACGTCAAAAGAATCATCCAAATGGCAATGGCGTTTGCACCTGATCTACTGCCAATCATTGTGAAATCATCACCTTGCACATAATCAGCTTTTGTATTACCGTATTTCATCCAGCCTTTTCTTACTAGAAATAAACCAGTACCATAAGGTGCTTGAAGCATTTTATGTGCATCTAAAGTAACAGATGAAATGTCTTTATTTCTGAAATCAAGGTTATGTTTTTTATGAGAGAACGGGAAGAAGAAACCGCCATAAGCTCCATCCACATGAAGTTTGAAGGGAAGCTGTTTCGCTTTTAAAGTATCGGTATAGATATTCACATCGTCTACAGAGCCAAACATGGTGGTCATCATATTGGCGATAACGATAAAATACTTCTTACCTTCAGCTAATGCTTGTTCAATTTTTTCTTCTAAAGATGTTTGCAGTAATACTCTTTCATTTTCAGAAACTGCCACTTGATAATATGTGAGTGACAAAATATTGGAAGCCTTGGCCATAGAATAATGACTGTCTTGAGAAGCTATGATTGCAATCTCGTCAAGAGTAGCATTAAATTCCTCTTTGAAGTAGTTTCTGTAAATCCATATGGCCTGCATATTGGCTTCAGTTCCACCCGCCGCTACATAGCCGTCAATTGAATTTGGCTCTCCTTTTAAAATGTCAACCCCACAGATTTCAATCAATTCTCTTTCAATATCTTGAGTGCCTTTGAAGAAGCTTTCACTTTCTCCTTGTGTATGACAGCCAATGTGATTGGGGTTATGTAAAAGCGATGTGATGAATGGAGCTTCTTTTAGAAAAGGGGCATCTTCCGGAAATACTTTACTATCAAGGTGAGAGCCTGGTACACCTAATGAATTATTGCCAAAATAATCTCTGTTTTCATGTAAGGCGTCAAAAATTCGTTGCCTGATTTCTTCTTTAGTTTTCTTTTCCCAAATATGCATTTCGATGGTTAGTATAATTGTGGAATGCAAAAGTACGAAAAAATTAGGGATTAAGCCTGTTTATCATAAAACAGAAAAGGGAAGTAGTAGTTCTTTATTGCTTCTAACATTAAGAACTGCTACTTCCCTCAAGCACAATTTTATAGTATCAAATTTACTTCATTTGAACAATAACTTGATGCTTGCCTTCTCCAAGAATTGGAATAAGGTTGCCTTCAATCTTTTCACCATTGACAGTGATTTGTGCTACACCTTTGCTCACGTTATTAGGATTTTGGATTGTAATGTTATACGTTCCACCTCTAAATTTACGTGATACAGTATATTCTTTCCATTCTTGAGGAATACACGGATCGATTAAAAGACCATTGTATTCTGGCTGAACACCTAAAATATAATGCATTAATGTGTAGAAATTCCATGCGGCAGTACCTGATAGCCAGCTGTTTTTACCTTCACCAGGAATATAAGCATCCTTTCCGGCAATCATCTGACAATACACATAAGGCTCTACTCTGTGCAATTGCTGAATCTCTTCTAAGTAAGAAGGACAGATTTTCTTAAAGTAATCAAAGGCTTGATCTCCTCTTCCTAGTTTCGTTTCACCAATGATGATCCAAGGGTTGTTATGACAGAAAATACCTGCATTTTCCTTGTATCCTTTTGGATAGGTAGAGATTTCACCGTATTCAATTTTATATTCAGTAAAGGCAGGGTTGTTCAATACAATTCCATAAGGTGTATCCAATCTTTCCTTCACACTATCCAAGGCTTTTTCTACCATGCCGTCTTCCAAGCCAATTTCAGCCATAGAGCACCATCCTTGTGATTCAATAAAGATTTTACCTTCTTCATTTTCATCAGAACCCACTTTGTTACCATAGAAATCATAAGCTCTTAAGAACCAGTCACCATCCCATCCTTTAGTTTTAACAGCTTCTTTCATGCTATTTACAAAAGAAGTAGCTCTTTCAGCCTCTTCCGCTTTGCCAAGCTCATTACATAGCTGAATGTATTCTGTACCGTAAACCACAAACAAACCTGCAATCATCACTGACTCCGCTTTAGAACCTTCCGTATTGTTTTCTGTAGTTTGGAAAGATTCATTCGGATCTGTAGAGAAACAGTTTAAGTTCAGACAGTCATTCCAATCCGCTCTACCAATCAGAGGTAATCCATTAGGGCCTAAATTATTGATAACGTGATTAAATGATATTGTTAAGTGATCAAATAAAGTCTGAGCAAGGTCTGGGTTGTTATCAAAAGGAACCATTTCATCTAAAATAGAAAAGTCTCCAGTCTCTTTGATATAACTTACCGTTCCAAGAATCAGCCACATCGGGTCATCATTAAAACCGCCACCAATTGCATCATTTCCTCTTTTAGTCAGAGGCTGATATTGATGATAACATCCGCCATCAGGGAATTGAGTAGAGGCAATGTCAATAATTCTTTCTCTCGCTCTTTCAGGGACTTGATGTACAAATCCAATAAGGTCTTGATTAGAATCCCTAAAGCCCATTCCTCTACCAATACCCACTTCGAAGAATGAAGCCGATCTTGACATATTGAAGGTCACCATACATTGGTATTGATTCCAGATGTTGACCATTCTATTCAAGCGGTCATCTTCATGTTCCAATGAGATGATTGAAAGCAAGTTAGTCCAGTAATCTGCTAATTCTGCTAAAGCTTGATCTACTTTTTCAGTAGTATCAAATTTTGCGATCAATTTCTTTGCTTTCGTTTTATTGATTACCCCTTTGCTTTCCCATTTTTCCTCTTCTTTATTTTCAATATAACCTAAAATAAAGATCAAGTCAGTACTCTCTCCAGCTTCCAAAGTGATTTCTTTGTAATGAGAAGCGATAGGAGACCAACCGTGAGCTTCAGAGTTTCTAGGTGCTCCATCTAAAACGGCTTGAGGGTTAGAGAATTCATTATATAAACCAATGAAAGATTCTCTATCTGTATCATATCCGTCAATTTCAGCATTCAAGTGATAGAAAGCGTAATGATTTCTTCTCTCTTTGTATTCCGTTTTATGGTATAAAGTTGCTCCATCAATTTCTACTTCACCCGTAGATAAGTTTCTTTGAAGGTTGTTTTGATCATCCTCAGCATTCCATAAACACCATTCATTATAAGAGAACAACTTGAAAGTCTTCTTCTGATCACTGTTATTCTTTAAAGTCATTTTTTGGATTTCACACCAATGACCTAGCGGAATAAAGAAAGTTACTTCAGCTTCAAGCTCATTTTTAACCCCCTTGATTTTTGTATAACTCAAACCATGACGGCATTCGTATTCATCCAATTCCGTCTTTACAGGCTTCCAACCCGGAGACCACATCGTATCACCTTCCTTGATATAGAAATAACGACCACCATTATCCATGGGAACATTATTGTATCTATAACGATTTAATCTTCTGAATTTGGCATCCTTATAGAAAGAGTAACCGCCAGCAGTATTGGATACTAATGAGAAAAAATCTTCGTTTCCAAGGTAGTTAATCCATGGGAAAGGGGTTGCCGGATTAGTGATAACATATTCTCTTTGTTCGTCATCAAAATGTCCGAATTTCTTGCTTTTTGCTGTTGTAACTGTCATTGTCTGTAGTGATTTTATAATACTTCTTCAAATTGGTCTTCGGTAGAATTTGATTTTTCTAACTGACGTCTTTTGTTGAGTTCAATATTTATTTTCTGTAGGACTTTATCATTAAGAGGGTATAACATCATAAGTAATGCCGCCACAATAGCAACTACTGATGGAATCCAGCTCATCAACATTTTAATTCCAGGAATAGCCCCTACAATGGTAGTATGGTCAAGTCCGTTGTAATGATAAGCACTTAATACAAAACCGATAATTGCACCTGCTATACCTGATCCAAATTTAGTGGCAAAAGAACCTGCCGAATAAACAAGTCCTGTAGCTCTTCGGTTATTTTGAAACTCTGAATAATCAGCGGCATCGCCAAGCATTGCAAAGAAAAGGGTAGGGAAGATGGCTGAGGCAAATTCAGAAATTATTCCCAAAGTAAATATGGCTGTTGTGTCTTCTGCTCTGCAAAAAATAAGTAATGCATTGAAGAATGCTGAAAATATTAAAGCGAAGATAAATAGCTTCTTCTTTCCAAGCTTTTTCCCTAATGGAGCTGTAATCATTGCTCCGCCAATGGAAGCCAAAGTCAATGCAACCATATAAGAGGCCGCTAATAATTGGTTGTGAAGGTAATGCGTGAAATAGATTACTACAATACCTTGTTTGATGGAATTATAGATATTGAATAATAATCCAATGACTAATAGTATAATCCAAGGTCTATTATGGATAAGGTCTTGTAAATCCTTTCCTAAATCGGTCTTTTGTGTTTTAGGTGGAGTTACTCTTTCCTTGGTCGTAAGGAAAGTAATAAACATAAATAAGGACAGGAATATACTCATAATGTATATTGAAGTACTGTATCCTTTTTTCTGATTAATGATGGAGAAACTTTCTTCAGTCAAGTTTTCTTCCCCTGTCACATAAAAAGTATATTCAAAGTCAGCTTCCATCAGAAAACTTTTAGTAGGACTGCTTTCTTGATCCTCTACATTAGCATCTTCCCACTTAAAATTAGCAATGCCATTTTCTGTTTTGATATTGGCATTTGGAACATCATGTGGAGCAGAAACGGTAACCAAATAACTGTCTGCTGTTTTTTGCTCTAAATGAACAGTAGGATTTACATCACCAAAAGTGGCAACAAGATATAACAATGCACCTTGTACAAGCATACCACCTGTAAATGCACCGACCATTCTGAAACTGCCAATTGAAGTTCGTTCTTTATCATCACTTGTCATTACTGCCATCAATGCCCCGTATGGAATGTTATTAGCAGTGTAGATTAAAGTGAAAAGAAAATAAGTGACGTAAGCGTAAATGATTTTACCTTCATTACTTAAATCAGGAGTGGTAAATAAAAGTGCCAGAATTGCTCCTAATGGAATAGCAGTCCATAAGATCCAAGGTCTGAATTTACCATATTTTGATTTTGTCCTATCACCCACAATACCCATAAGTACATCACTGATGCCGTCACTTGATCTTGCGACTAACATTAATAGACCTACTACGGCTGTCTCAATTCCAAATACATCGGTATAGAAGATGAATAAAAAAGTGGCTACACCTCTCCAAGCAATATTGGCGGCTCCATCACCTAGGGCATAGCCAATTTTCTCCTTTATGGACAAAGGTTGTTGGGAGGTTGCTGTTTTTGTTTCCATAAGTTAGAATTTTTAGAGTTGCTTTGTGTCCAGAAGTTCAAATTTCTGTTGAAGATTGCCTGTTGAAATGATGAATTCACCTGCTTCTACCACTGGCTTATTATCATGACCAATAAAAGAAAGGTCGGTTTTGTTGATCTTAAATGTGATGGTTTTGGACTCTCCAGCTTTTAAGTTTACTTTTTCAAATCTTCTTAATCTTTTGACAGATGGAGATAATGAAGCTACTAAATCAGTAGTATATAATTGCACGACTTCTTTTCCTTCTCTTTCTCCTGTGTTCGTTACTTTCACGCTTACTTCCAGTTCATCATCACTTGAAATCTTAGTACTTGAAAGTTTTAAATCTTCATATTTGAAAGTTGTGTAACTCAAACCAAAGCCAAAAGCGTATTGCGCTTTAATTTTATGATTATTGTTGATATTACCATCGGTATGTGCTGTAGAAGCTGAGAATTTATGATAATACGGCACTAGATCATTAGCGTATCTTGGGTAAGTATAAGGAAGTTTGCCTGATGGATTGATTTTACCATAAAGAATATCAGCTAATGCGTTACCACCTTCGTTTCCTGGTAAATACAATTGTACAACTGCTTTTACTTTATCTTCAAATGAAGAAATAATTCTAGGACGTCCTTCATTTAAAATTAAAATAACAGGTTTGTTGGTTGCAATCATTGCATGTGCCAACTGAAGTTGATTTTCTGAAAGCGTAAGGTCATCTAAATCACCAGGTTTTTCAGTATAAGAATTTTCTCCAAGGCAAAGTAAGATATAATCTACTTTCTTAGCGGCAGTTACAGCCTTCTGGATATCAACTATTTCATCAACTTTGTAATCAGGGTTGTTCTCAGGATATTTAACTCCTTCTTCGAAAATGATATTGTTTGATTGTGCTTGTAATGCTTCAACGATTGTATTGTGATCAGCGGCGTGTTTATTGGTTGCCTCACCTTGCCATGTGTAAGTCCAACCGCCATTTAAGCTTCTCATTGAGTTGGCATTAGGTCCAGTGACTAAGATTTTAGCTTCCTTTTTTAATGGGAGAATACTTTTCTCATTTTTCAATAATGTAATTGCTTCATGAGCTGATTCTCTCGCTAATTGATGATGTTTTTCTCCTCCATATTCAGGGTATTTTCTATAATCTGTAAGCGGGTTTTCAAAAAGGCCTAATTCATATTTCATTTTTAAAATACGTCTTACAGAACTGTCAATTCTCTCTTCCGAAATTTCCCCTTCTTTCACTAATGCAATAAGGTCCTTGCTGAATTCAACGTCATAAGGCACCATTGACATGTCGATTCCCGCAAGGATAGCTTTCTTCACTGCTTCTTTTTTTGTTGCCGCAATATGATGTCTTTCTACTAGATTATTGATATCAAACCAGTCAGTAACTACTACACCTTCAAATCCCAATTCTCCTCTAAGAATATCCGTTAATAGTTTTTTGCTAGCATGAACAGGCATCCCATTAATTTCACCAGAGTTGACCATGATACTTTTAGCACCAGCCTTAACAGCAGCGGCAAAAGGAGGTAAGAAATATTCCCTTAAAAAAGTCTCTGGAATCCAAGCTGGCGTTCTGTCTTTACCACTTCTAGGAGCACCATAACCAATATAATGCTTCAAACATGAAGCAACTTGATGAGGATCGCTTACATCAGCACCTTCATAACCCTTCACAGAAGCAACACCCATTACAGATTGTAGATAAGGATCTTCTCCATAAGATTCCCACATTCTTGGCCATCTTGGGTCAATACCAAGATCCAAAGTTGGGTTGAAAGTCCAAGGGATACCGCAAGCTCTTGTTTCATACGCAATAACTTCTGATGATTTTCTGACTAACTCAGGATTCCAGGCAGCACCCATAGCTACTTCTTGAGGAAACATTGTTGCACCAGCACTGTACATGCCATGAATGGCATCAATACCATAAAGTACTGGAATTTTTAATCTTGTGTTATTTACAGCAACATCTTGAATTGGCTTAATTACCTCATACCATTCCTGTGGGGTTCTAACTTCTCCTGCTGTATTTAGAATAGAACCTACATGATAATTCAGCAGGACATCTTCCAATTTTTTTTGATCTAAAGCCCAAGACTTATCCATGTTAAAAGGTCCTTCTCCTTTGGAAATGACTTCAAGAGTAACCTGAGTCATTTGACCCACTTTCTCTTCTAATGTCATTTGTTTTAATAGTTGCTCTATTTTCTCATCCTCAATATTAGTATTTTTCTCTTTTGCTGAAAAAAGTAATAATCCTATCCCTGCAAAAAAGAACACTGCTAGAATTTTAAGTTTGTTCATATTTTTAATAGACTAATAACGTAATTCATTTCATTCACACAATTATACCCTAATATTATGTTTATAGCCTATTGGTTGTTTAGCTTAATTCATGAATTCGTAATAATGACGTAAAGGGACTGAGTTAATGTCGTAATAATTTCATCAATTTAAAATTGCTTTTTTAAAACCTTGAAAAAATTAAGACTTTAATTGATGTTTCGTTTTTGAATACGTTATAGAGGTTTAGTGATTTTTTTAGGTGATAATTTTGTTTTTAAGTGATAAAAATGATAATTCTAATTAAAATTGAATAATGAATTAATTATTTGTATTTTGAAGTAAAATAATAAACAGAAACATGAATAAATACAATTCAAAAATCAATTATCCTCTAGCTATTTTCACCATTGGCTCAATGCTAATACCAACAGTTTTATTCGCATTTACAGCCAAATGGTTTATGCTGTTATTGTTTGGACTTCTTACTGCATTTGTTGTTCATGTGTTCTCGAATACCTTCTATGTTATTGATGGAAATATGCTACAAGTCAAAAGCGGAATATTAGTCAATATCAAAATTCCGATTGATGCAATCTCGAAGGTTAAAAAGACCAATTCTTTATTGAGTTCTCCAGCTTTGTCTTTTGATCGATTGGATATCAGATACACCAAATACAGCAATGTGTTGATTTCTCCAAAAAACAAGATAGAATTTATAGAAAAACTGTTAGAGCTGAATCCTTCTATTGATGTAGACCAAAAAATAATGTCTGTTCAATAGATTATTCTTTCTCCTAACAATTATCTATTTTTATGTGCTTTTCCTTCCAGAGAAGCATTTTTTGTCATGCTAATTTTAGCACTCCAATTGAAATAGGTAATGAAAATTCTAAAAATCGAACTTCAAAACATCAATTCTTTAAAATCTGAGACTCCAATTGTGATTGATTTTGAAGATAGTGCATTTCTTGATACCAATCTTTTTGCAATAACAGGAAAGACAGGTTCTGGAAAATCAACGATTCTTGATGCCATTACAATTGCTTTATATGGAAAAGTAGCTCGATTAAATAAAACCAGTATATATGAAGTAGTTTCAAAGGGTAGTATTGCAGGCTATACGCGTGTGACTTTTGAAAATGAAGGAATAATCTATTCTGCATTTAGGTCAATGTCAATTCTTACTAAAACTTTTAAAGTAAGAAAGAAGCCTGTGGATGAATATGAGCTAAGTATTCAATCTGGGGAAAGAAAAGGGGAGATTGTGGCTTCTTCAAAGACAGAAATGACAAATGAAATCAAAAATATTGTCAAACTTTCTTTCGAACAATTTTGTAAGTCAGTATTGATTGCTCAAGGTGACTTTGCTTCATTTCTGAATGCTTCAGAAGTTAAAAAAGGAGAATTACTTCAAGAAATCACCGGAGAGGATATCTATAAGCAGATTGGGTATGAAGTCCAGAATCGTGTTTCTGCAGAAAAAATTAAACTTGAAAAGTTAAAAGCAAAAGTCAATACTGATCACCTGCTTAGTGATCATGATAAGAAAAAATTAGAGGAAAGAGTATTATTACTTCCTGCATTAGAACTCGAACTTAATCAGAAAATAAAAAAGACAACTGAAAAGGTTGCTGTTTTTGAGGAGCAAAAAGAAATGAAAAGTGAAGAAGAAGTATTAGAGACTTCTTTCGAAGCATTTAAAGAGAAGAAAGAAAACAATCAAACTCTTTTAGTACAACTTTCAGAAGTAGAAAAGCTCGCTCCTGTTTTTCAAAAAATTAACCTGTTGGAAAGAAGCGAAAATCAGCATCAAGAAAAGAAGTTGAGATCCTCTGAATTGTCTAAATCAATAACATTAGCACAGGGAAATTTACAGAAATACAACGCTCTTTTTAAAGAGAGCTTTCAAGATTTAGAAGAGACAAAACTTGATGTAGAAAAATGGAAACCTATTTATCAGAAAGCTGAAAAAATTGAAAATGAAATTGAAGCTGAAAATAAGTCATTACAAAAGTCTAAATTAAGTTTTGAGAAGAAAAAGGCTCAAGTTGAAATAAAAGAAAAAGAACTTCAAACGCTATCCGAAAGTATCACCGCTTTAGAAAAAAGAGTGAGTATTGGTGAAGAGTATGTTCTTGAAAATGAAAAGTATAAGGAATTAGAACATCATTTTGAAGAATGGAGTGTGATTTCATTAGATTGGAAAAATGCAATTGACCAAAAAATTAAGAATAGTGAGAAACTTAAAACAGCTGCTGAAACTCTTGAAGATGTTAGCTTAAAACTAGAAGAGAAATCAAACCTTCAACTTCAAGAAAAAAAACAATTTGAATCATTAGAAAATCAAGCAGACAGATATGAAGAGGTTGAAAAAGATATACTAGAAGAGTTAGAGGTTTTAGATGTTCAAAAATCGAATAAAAACGCATTAGAAAATGCTTTAAAGGTTGCACAAAGTTATGAAAGATTAAAAAAGGAGATTCTTGACACAGAAAAAGTTATTGAGGAATGTCTTGAACAAAAAACTTTAGTTACTAATGATATTCTTAAGGTTTCAGAAGGAAAAAAAATAGCGAAACAAAGTTTAGATGATCAGTTCAAAATCTTATCGTTACAGAAAGAGATTTTATCTTTTGAAAAGGAGCGTGAAAAATTAGTGGAAGGTGAGGCTTGTAAACTTTGTGGATCAAAAGAACATCCATTTGTTGAGGAGTATAAGGATATATCTTTGATTCAAACTGAAGAAAGTGAATTGGTAAAAAGAGAAAAGGAATTAGCTGAAATTACCAAAGAAGAACAAGGATTGATTTTAGAGGAAACCCGCCTTATTGAATCCATAAAAAATAAGGAGAGTGATTTGATAAAATTAAAAGAAAACCTGGCAGAGAATGAAATCAGTTTTGAGACTTTGCAACTTGATTTTTCTATTAATGCTTCTTCGGGTATGAATGATGATTTAGAAATCATTCTTCAATCAATCAAAACTAAAACTCAGAAAATTGAAGATCTGAAGATTGAGAAAGAAGCTATTTCAAAGTCAGTGAAGGAAGCAAAGTCATTACAAGAGAAGTTGCAATTGAATGCCCTGGAAATCTCAAAACTATCTGAGCAGAAAAATCACCTCAATCAATCTACTGAAATACTTGAAGTCGAAATTAAAAGCTTAAGTGAGACGATAGAGAAATCAAAAACAAAGATTAAAGTTCAGTTAGAAAAATACAATTACGAGATAAATGAATATTCTGATTGGGTCTTGACTTTCAATGATTTTAAAACAAAATGTAAAAACTACTTGGATGCTTTAGAGAAGTTGAAAAAACTGAAGAGTGAGGTGGAAAGTTATCAAGTATTGGAAAAAGAAAAGCAGACTGTCCTAGTAACTGATCAAAATGAATGCATCAAAATAGAAGAAGAACTGAATGGTATATTTCTAAAAATTGATGAACTGAAGAAAAACAGGGGTAAAATTTTATCTTGGGAAATAAATCTACAAGAGGAAAATAAAAGGTTTGAGGATTTACTTCAGTTGAAAACGATTCAAAAAGAAAAGTCTGAAAAGGAAAAAGTTGCAGAGGAAAAGGAACTGAAAGGACTAGAAGCAAAACAAGAAATTACACAGAAAGATATTAATGTACTTACTTCTGAAATCAATGAACTCGAATTATCTATTAATGAATGGTTGAAGTCATCTGATTTTGAGAATATCTCAGAAATCAAATCTAAAGCTATTTCTGAAGAGGAGTTAAAAGATTTGAGAGCTATTAAAGATGAAATCACTAGGGAAGAAATTCAGTTGAAGGAAAGGCAAAGAGCTTTTGATGAAAAAAGGACAATTATTAGTAATAAGCTTGCTGACATTCATGAAAAAGAGGATGATTTAGTACTTCAACTAGAAGACGATAAAAAAATGCTTGCTTCTATATTGGAAGAAAAAGGGGAAGCAAAAGCTACTTTAGAAAAAGATCAATTGCTCCGAAACGATCAAACGGAATTAGTAGAGAAAATTGGTGTACAGGAAGTGGAGTATTTGAGATGGTCAAGGTTGAAATCCGCTTTGGGGGGCACAAATGATTCCTTCAATAAATTTGCTCAGCATTTGACCTTGAAAAACCTATTGATTTTAGCCAATAGACATCTTTCAAAAATGAATAAAAGATATACTTTGAATCTGAAGCCAATTGAGTTTGGTGCGAATGCAATCCCTAAATCTTTCTTGACCTTCGAAATGATTGATCATCATTTAGCGGATATGCATAGATCAGTGGATACAGCAAGCGGTGGAGAGAAGTTTATGATTAGTTTGTCACTTGCATTAGGTTTATCGGATCTTTCAAGTAAAAACGTACAGATCGATTCATTATTTATAGATGAAGGTTTTGGAACGTTGGATGAAACAACGTTAGAAGATGTGATTTATGCATTGAATACCTTACAGACCGATGGGAAAATGATTGGTGTGATTTCCCATGTGAAAACATTGAATGAAAGGCTAGGGACGCAAATCAATGTAACTAAACATAGTGGTGGAATAAGCACCGTCAATATCACGTAGGGGCAGACCTATGTGTCTGCCCAAATGCTGTATGTGTAATGATTGATTTCAACCTATGCACTCAACCCAATAATTAATCAATTACCCAATGGTTAATAAAATTGAATTTCGATTTATATATGAACCATTTTTCATATATTACGTCCTATTCAATGATGAGTAAGAAATTTTTATATATCGCTAATACTTCGATTGCATTTATCACATGCATGATCACCTTTTTGCTGATGAGCGAAAAGGAGAAGGAAAAGTGTTGTAATATAAAAGAGAATACTCCAAAGATTGAGATCATTAAAGAGATCAGAAAGATCTCAACACAAGGCAATCAAACACAATGTTGCTTACCAGAAGACCGTCAGCCTTTGGCGAACACCGTGATCTCAATTCACTCACCATTTAGTCCTTTATTTCTGAGTGCATTCGATAATGATACGACTACCGTTATCGCTTCTCAAAAGAAGCTTCAAAAAGAAAAGAAGGATGAGAAGAAAGTAAAAGACTATAGAGTAGCATTTTTATCCAAAAGATTCAGCCATTATATCATATGGCTTTGTAGACTACTGCTTTAAACTATTTCCATTATAGACTAAAAATAAATGCAATTAACATTGTATATATCTTGTTTTTAGTATTCAAAATTCAATACATCTATTATATAAGTATGGTTGTAGCCTTTTATCTCATTAAATTGATAAAAGCGTAATCTTGTACATGATTAAGCAGTTGTACAATTAAAACCGGAAGTTTTGGATTTTCTTTTTTAGCCTATTCTTCGTTAGAATATCATCACGTAACTTTGGCTATGCTCTTCTATTCTGCCTTGATTAGACTAAAAAATAATAATCCAACTTCTCCCCATTTTAAATGTGCAACTACTTATTTTAAATTTATTGTACTATAACAGCCATTGGATTGAATGATTTCATATCAAAAGTTTAATGAAAAAAGATTTAACGAAGGGTAATGTATTTCAAAATATTATTACCCTATCGTTGCCGATTATTACGTCCTCATTTTTACAGTTTGCCTATAATTTTACAGACATGATATGGGTCGGGAAATTGGGTAGTGATTCGGTAGCGGCAGTAGGAACATCTGCCTTTTTCCTACAACTATGTTGGGCCATTGCGTCCGTTTTTATACTCGGAACAGGTATTTCTGTTTCACAGCAGATTGGTGCCAAGAACTATGGAAGAGCTGAAAAAATTAGTAGGGAATCATTGATAGGGTTAGGTGCAGTGGTGACTTTGATGCTTGTCCTGATCCAGACCATACCAGAGTATCTAATAGGTTTCTTTAATTTAAATAATAATACAGTTGAAGAACTTTCAGTATCCTATTTAAAAGTAGCAGGTTTAGGCCTTTTCTTCTCACAAGCAGTCTTTCTATTTACCTCAATCAGTAACAGTAGAGGAGATAGTAAAGCACCCATGAAGATTACCATGATTGGGGTTGTCATTAATATCATATTGGACCCGATCTTCATTTTCTTACTTGATTTTGGAGTGATAGGTGCCGGAATCGCTACTGTGATTTCTCAGTTTATTTCTTTCCTTATTTTCTATAGAAGATCATTTACAAACTTCTTCGGAAAAGAGCGGTTTGAATTGACATTTGATGAAATCTCGAATACGGTACGTTTGGGAGTCCCCACTTCCATCCAAAGAATTGTCTTTACATTGATTGGAATTATCATGGCAAGAATCGTAGCCCAATGGGGGAGTGATGCCATTGCAGCACAGAAAATCGGCTTACAGATTGAGTCCATGACATTTATGATTACTGGAGGTTTGATGGGAGCAATGCTTTCATTTACAGGACAGAATTATGGAGCCAAAGCGTATGATAGAGTCCATGAAGGCTATCAGACAGCGATCAAAATTGCTGTAGTATTGGGCTTATTAATGGGAACACTTTTCTATTGCTTTCCAGAATTCTTTGTCCGCTGGTTTGTGACTGAAGATACAACAGTTGCAATTGGAGCAAGTTATTTAAGAATTATAGGCTTATCTCAAGTATTTATGACGGTAGAAATGGTGACTTCAGGAATCATTAATGGATTGGGGAAAACGAAAATTCCAGCTTCTATTAATATCACTATGACGGTGATCAGAGTTCCAATGGCACTTTATTTATCACAAGAACAGCTGTTTGGAATTAATGGTGTTTGGATGTCCATTGCCATCAGTACACTTCTAAGAGCCATTAGCCTTAGTGTTGCGTATTATTCCATTCAGAAAAAAATGACCCTTTCAACGACTTACTAAAAAAATTATGCACACGATACAAAACATATTAAAAGATAATAGAACTGAACGCATCTTTGAAGGTAACTTTGGTTTAGAAAAAGAAAACGTTAGAATCACAAAAGACGGCAAAATGGCTACTACGTCTCATCCTGCTGTTTTTGGAAATAAATTAACACATCCTTATATCACTACTGATTTTTCAGAAAGTCAGGTGGAAATGATTACGCCTCCTTTACCAAGTATAAAAGAAGCTCTTGGGTTTTTGGAAACCATACATGATGTAGTGACTGAAAATTTAGGGGATGAATTATTATGGCCTCAAAGTACGCCTCCAGAATTACCAGAGAATGAAGATGAAATTAAAATTGCTGATTTTGGTGAGGCAGGGAAAGAAAATGAGGAATATAGAAATCACTTAGCGACCAAATACGGTAAGAAGAAACAGTTGCTTTCAGGTATTCATTACAACTTTTCTTTAGAAGATAAGAACATTCAGTTTTTATATCAGCAATATGAAGGAGATGTGACTTATGAGGAATTTAGAGAGGAATTATATCTGAAAATCACTAGAAACTTCCTTCGTTACAGATGGTATTTGATTGCTTTATTAGGAAATAGTCCCGCTTTGCATAATACTTATTTGAAATGTTGTATTGATCAATTGCCAAAAGCAACCAAAGACAGTCATCATTTTGATCATGCTATTTCAATGCGTTCTACAGTTTGTGGCTATAAGAACATTGATGATTTGGTGTTGGATTATAGTTCGATGAAGAATTATAAAAACAGTATTAATGTAGCCATTGAGGAAGGAGTATTGAATAGTTATAAGGAAAACTACACACCCATTCGTTTGAAAGAAGTCAATGGAAAGCTGAAATATGTAGAGGTGCGATTGTTGGACCTAGACCCTCATGAGAAAATTGGAATTAGTGAAGATACAGCGAAGATCATTCATCTTTTCTTGCTTTTCTGTTTGTATAAAGAGGGAAAGGAAATCACAAAAGAGGAACAAGTTCAGGCTACCATGAACCAAGAAATCGTAGCGAGTGAAGGTCTGTCAGAGGATGCTCAAATTGTTGTAGAGGATCATAAAGTGAAATTAAATGATGCCATTCAAAGCCTTACAGCTGAGATTTTGGATATGTTTGTCGCTTTTGCTCCAAAAGATTACGCTTCTACTTTCAGAAAATTAATGATGCTTTCTGAAGATAGAAAAGTACGTCCTTCTTGTCAGACTTTAAAAGAGATCCAAGGGAAGGAGTATATTCAGTGGCATTTGGAAAAAGCGATTGAGTATAAAGAGGCTTCTGAAGGCGTTCAATTCAAATTCCATGGTTTAGAAGATATGGAATTGTCCACTCAATTGGTATTAAGAGAGTCGATCTTAAGAGGAGTGAATTTTGAAATCATGGATCGTACAGAAAACTTTATCAAATTGGATCGATTGGGTAAAGAAGAGTATGTAATGCAAGCCACTCGAACTTCATTGGACAATTATGTGAGTGTTTTGATGATGGAAAACAAAGTCATGACCAAAAAGGTAATTGAAAATGTTGGCATTAGAACACCAAAAGGAGAGCAATACACTTCTGTAGAAAAAGCGAAAAGTGACTTTGTTTTTTATGAAGGACAGTCAATTGTGATCAAACCAAAATCAACCAATTTCGGGTTAGGAATTAGTATTTTAAAAGAAAATCAAGATAAAGCCCTTTTTGATAGAGCAATTGAAATCGCTTTTGAACATGAGAATTCTATTTTGATTGAAGAGTTTGTGACTGGAAAAGAATATCGAATCTTTATTATAAATGATGAAGTGGTAGGTATTCTACATCGAGTACCTGCTAATGTGAAAGGTGATGGTAAATCTACTGTAAGAGAATTAGTGATTGAGAAAAACAAAGATCCTTTAAGGGGAAAAGGTTATAAAACGCCTTTAGAGAAAATTGCTCTTGGTGAAGCAGAAGAGATGTTTTTAAAGACACAAGGTTACGATTTTGATTTTGTGCCATTAAAAGATCAAATCATTTACTTAAGAGAGAATTCAAATATTTCTACAGGAGGAGACAGTATTGATTATACAGATGATATTCCTGACTCTTATAAGAAGATTGCGGTAGAAGCGGCAAAAGCATTGGATGTCAAAATCACGGGTTTGGATATGATGATTGATGATATCAATGAAGAAGCTACGGATGATAATTATGCTATTATAGAAATGAACTTTAATCCGGCGATTCATATTCATTGTTATCCTTATAAAGGAGAGAATAGACGATTGAATGCTAAAGTTTTGGATGCTTTGGGGTATTAAGTACTAGGGCGAATGAAAGCAGATGTTTCGTAGACCCATAATTGAAATTATGGTCTTATGGGAAGATATCTCATTTATTAACTTTTGATTATGAATTACAGTTGAAAAGAGGGATAGCTTCCCAAAAGCCCATGACCTTCAGTCATGGTGCCTGTTTTTGTAACTTTTATTTCGTTGTTTAAAATATACAATTTCCTGTATTCTTCACTTTCTATATTTGCATCATACTAAACATAAAGTAAGATGAAAATAGAACATATTGCCATTTGGACTAAAGACTTAGAACGCCTTAGAGCATTTTATATGCATTACTTTAGCATGACATCAAATGAGAAATACATCAATCCTAAAAAAGGGTTTTCTTCCTATTTCCTTTCTATGGAAGGAGAAAATACTCGTTTAGAAATTATGCATCATGATCGTTTAAAAGAGCATCTTGGGAGTGAAGACAGAGTGGGTATTACACATTTAGCATTTTCTGTTGGGAGTCGAATGAAAGTAGATGAAATGACAGAGAAGTTTAGAAAAAAGGGCTATGAAATTTTTGGAGAGCCCAGAATTACAGGGGATGGTTATTATGAAAGTGTTATTTTAGATCCTGATGGAAATAAATTGGAATTAGTAGCAGCATAGATTTTTGATAAAAATAGAATCATATAAATCTTCCAAATACCCAGATTTGATAGAACGAATCTGGGTTTTGGAGAATAATGAGGAAGATATAGAAATCTACAATCCGCCAAGTCAATATTTCAACCTTATTATTCCAATTGATGGATCACACATTCTTAGAAATCAAATTGAAATACAATCTCCTTATTTGGAAGGTTTGAGTTTACAACCGTCTGCCTATTCCTATCCCAAAGGGACAAAATTAATTGGAGTGAGGTTTTACCCTTATGCCATTCAATCCTTCTTTACTATTGACGTAAAGAAGGTGATTAACTCAATAGTATCAATTGTTATAGATACAATTTCAGAAAGAAATTTTATAGTAGATCTCGAAAGTTTACTTTCCAATTTATATAGGGAAAAAATGCACCAAGAACTATTGAAAGAATTTTACTGGAATTATAGAAAAGGAGACAATTCAATTTTAATAGAACATTTTTGTCAAAAACATAATACCAATTACACTTCTCTTAATCGTCTCTTTTCAAAAGCCATTGGAATTTCTCCCAAAAAACTAGAACGCTTAATTAAGTTTCGGAAATCTCTATGTAGTGTGATTGATGAAAATGATGACCTTACTGAAGTAGGGCTAGACTCTGGCTATTTTGATCAAGCTCATTTCATCAAAGAGTTTAAATTTTTTGTCGGTAAAACCCCTTCAACTTTTAAGAAAATAATCCAAAAGGCGGACCGAAAAACTCAGATAATTAATTATAATTTCAGAGTGTTATAAGCATTAACATAACCATGATTGGACCTGTGTTTTGAACCATCTTTTTTCTATATTTCTTACTCTTGAGTTTTTAGCCAAATCTACTTTTTTAGGAGCTTTTTAATCCATAAAAGATTTGTTTTTCATTGAATAATACAAACACATAACATTGTACATTAAATTTTAAAACTAAAATCATTTTTTTTAGAGGGGAGACCTCATTAAAAAACTTGTATTTAGCTAAGTTTTTTTATAATTTTAAGGAATAAGGCTCTTTTTTTACACACAAATCGCTTGCTGATCAATACCGTTAATACAAAAAAGTTTGGTTCTAAACTTACCCTTCTTGTAATACTATTATTATGTATTATAGAGTATACTTCTGCAAAGAATACTCCTAAGGACGATATTGCCCAACTGAAAAATTCATCTTTTACACACCTGCACACTCTTTCTGACTCTACACTATTTTATACTGATAAGTTGAAGAAAATAGCTTTAGAAATAGGGGATAAAGAAGCGGAAAGCTTTGCTTATCAGATAAGTGGAAGTTATTTGATAAAAAAAGGAGAAATCACAAAAGGTTTTGAAAATACCATGAAGGCGCTTCATCTCTCGGAGGAGATTAAAGACTGGCCGGATGTTTCCACGATCTGTAATAATATTGGAGTATTCTATTTCAGAAAAAAAGATTATAAAAAAGCTTTGAAATATTACTTGAAAGGGCTTGAATCTATTCGTAATGGAATGTATGAAGCAGATGAAATCACTTTGGAACAGAGGAGACATGAGGTCAATATGTTGCTCAACATAGGTGAAGTGTATATGAAGTGGGGACATAATAAGTTAGGACTCAAATATGAAGATGAAGCTTATGTCAATGCCATCAAATATAATTTCGAAGAAGAGGAAGCTTATGTTTTGGCAATAAAAGCGCAGATTTATTCCAATCTTGGAGAAATGGCAGAGGCTACTTCTTATATCAATGAATCCATCCGTCACTTTGAAAATTTTGATGATCAGTATGCATTATGTGAATACAAGTTGATGTCTGCTGTATATTATTTTAAATCTTCTAACTTAAAAAAAGCAAGAGAGCAAGCATTAGAAGTTTATCATTTGGCAAATTCATTAGAGGCAATGTTCTTTATCAAAGATGTCTGTGAATTACTGGCAAAGATTGAAAAAGAAGATCACAATTGGAAAGCGGCTTACAATTACGTAACGGAGTATAATGAGATAAAAGCAAAAATTGATAATATTGAAATAGAAACGAGGGTAGAGAAGATCAAATCTTCTTATGAATCTGAAAAACATATTTCTGAGATCTATTCACTTAAGCTTGAAAAGGAATACAATGAGAGAGTAATGAATGATCAGGAAAAATTCATTTATGTTCTTGTATTTATCTTCATAGTGAGTGGTATTTTTATTTACTTTTTGTATAGATTCTATAGAGATCTTAAAGTTGCGTATCAGAAAATTTCTGACAAAAACTTTAAAATTGAAATTCAAGCGGAGGAAATTGCAGCACAGAGAGATCACCTTCAAGAATACGTGGAACTGATTGACTCTAAAAATAGAAGAATTTCAGCCGGTGTGAATTATGCAACAAGAATTCAAAATGCTTCACTACCTATCCGTTCAAATATAGAAAAGTTATGTCAAGAATTAATGCTTTTCTACAAGCCAAGGGATCTTGTGTCAGGTGATTTTTATTATTCTTCAGGAATACTCGAAGGCGTGGAAGATGAAATGGCAATTATTGCTTGTAGTGATTGTACAGGACATGGTGTTCCGGGAGCCTTTATGTCATTAATTGGTACAGGATTGCTAAATGAAATTATTAAAGTCAAACGTATTATTTCACCTAAGGATATCCTTGAAAACTTACACCTGCAATTACAAATGACACTGAAGCAACATGAAAGCTTTGGTGTTCAGGATGGTATGGACATTTCTATTGCTTTGATCAATTATACTCAGAAAAAAGTAATAGTGAGTAGTGCCAAAAATTCTTGGTTATACTATCAAGATGGTAAGCAATTTGTTATGAAAGGTGATCGAAGAAGTATTGGAGGTATGGATTTGAATAGTTCCGCTTTTCAAAATCATGAACTTGATTTTAGCAAGAAGGAAACACTTATTTACCTTTATTCTGACGGTTATCAAGATCAGCTTGGTGGGCCAAATAACAAGAAGTTTTTAGTGAAAAGATTTAGAGAATTGATCGATGAAATTCATCATCTTCCAGCTAAAGAACAGGAGAAAATCCTATTACATCGTTTTGAAACGTGGAGGAAACAGCAGAATGAATCGCAAACAGACGATATTTTAGTAATAGGTTTTAAATTATAAATTAATCGGAGTTATTTTTTAAATGTATTGAAAAGTGAATAAATTTTTACTGCTAATAACTTTTCTACTTTCTTTATCTTCACCTATTTTTAGTCAAAACCCACTTGAAGGTTTAGAAGAAGACGCCAAATACGAAGCAGCTAAAAAGTTGCTAGAGAAAAAAAAATATAAGAACACGGTACAGACTGTTCATATTATTGATTCTCTCCTTTCAGAACCTGAGATTGAAGACTATCAAGAGCACAAAATAGACTTGATAGAAATCAAAGGCAGGACGTTTATGATTGGAGGGAAATTAGATAGTGCCAAAATATATTTAACTGAGGCCAAGCGTTTAAGCTTTGAAAGTGATTATTTAAAAGGTAAAGGAAAAAGTAGTTTATGTCTTGGTTCTGTTGAATCATTTATGGGACATGATTCCTTGGCTTATTCAAATTTATATGAAGGGTTTGGGTATTTAGAAGAGCTACAGGATTCCACTGAAATTGCCTTGGGATGTAATCATATGGGCTTATACCTCAAAAATGTTGGTGATTTTGATGAGGCTATCCGCTATTTTCAGCGTGCAAAACTGATTTACGAGGAAAATGGAGACCTTCAAGGACTTTTTAAGGTGCTTAGTAATGAAGCATTGATTTGGAAAAACAATAGTATCGACGATGAAAGCCTAGCAAAAGAAAACTATACGAAAGCGATCTCTATCTTTGAAGAAGCCCTATCAGTTGCTGAAAAAATAAACAACGAATATTTTATCGCTAATATTAATGTAAATATTTCAGGTACATATTCTTCGTTGAATGCATTCGTAAAAGATTCTGTGATAAAACAAGAAAATTTAAAGAAGGCATTATTATCAGCTCAAAAAGCAAGGAGTATTTTTTTAAAGAAAAATCAGAAAGAACGGTTAGCTCCTGCTTCAACACTAATAGGAATTGGATACTGGAAATTAAAGCAATTTGATTCAGCAGAATATTATATTGAAGAGGCATTAGATGTGATTGAAAAATATAAGTACAGTTATTCCACTCATGCTGCAGCATACGAGGTTTTAGGTCTCATTGCTTTTGAAAGAGATCAGGATTATAAAAAAGCAGAGAAATATTATTTAGAGGGTTATGCAATTTCCAAGGATAGAAGTTTAATTCAAAGGAAATATAAAATGATTGATCATTTGATCAGACTGTACGAAGCTACTGGTGATTTCAAAAATGCGTTTAAGTATCAGAGAGAGAAGTTGGAGGTAAATAATGAATTAAATAATAAGTCGGAATTCAGAAAGCTGACGCAGTTGGAAGCTAATTTCAACAACAAAAAATTGCTTAAAGAAAAAGAGCTGAAAGATGATTTATTAAAATCAGCTCAAAAAGAAAGAACATTGTGGTTTTGGATTGTCATCTTAGTTTGTGTGTTGGCATTGGTTGTGATCGTTCTTTACTTTATTAATATCAGATTGAAAGAAGCACAGCTGAAAGTTTCTGAAGAGCAAAAACTTAGCGCTATTGAAAGGGAAAAAAGATTGGAAGAATTGGATGAGTTTAAAACGAAGTTCTTTGCTAATATTTCCCATGAATTTAGGACACCTCTTACATTGATGATTGGGGCTATTGATGAACTCAAAGAGCAAGTGGAGAAAAATAATAGTTTAAGATCGTTAGAGTATCAGACAAAACAACTGCTGGAACTGATTAATCAGATTTTGGATCTTACTAATCTTGAACTTCAAAATAATAATACCTTAAAACTAAGTAATACGGACATTAAAGAATTACTGTCTGTGGGCGTTTCATCTTTTCATTCATACGCTGAACAACAAAATGTAACTATTGATTTTCAGTTTGAAACTGAGGAAAGAGAAGGCTATATCGATAAAAATAGTATTAATAAAATCGTTAATAACTTGATTTTTAATGCGATTAAGTTCTCAAAGACAGAAGGTAAGATTGTGGTAAAAGCTAGTATTGAGCAAGGGATTTTAAAAATGTCTTTCTACGATAATGGAAAGGGAATAGCCGCTTCAGATTTACCGTATATTTTTGATCAATACTATCATTCAAATATTGGTCTTTCTACCACCAACGGAATTGGTTTGGCTTTAACACAAGGTATTATCACTAAGTATTTTGGTAAAATAGAAGTTGAAAGCGTTGAAAGTGAGTGGACAAGGTTTGATATTGAGATTCCAGTCAGCCTAGCCTTCTTTGAGGATAAAGATGTAGAACTGGAAATTACTGAGTCAGAATTAGAAAGTTTACAATCAGTTCTGCCAGAACACTTGTCTTCAGAAGTTCCTGAAGGTCAAATGAGTAGTGATGATAAAAATCTGCCTTCAATATTAGTGATAGATGATAATGAAGACATAAGAAATTATCTACATAAAATACTAAAAGATAAGTATCAGGTAAGTTTAGCTGAGAATGGTCAGAAAGGTTTTGAAGCAGCGAAAGAGTTGATTCCAGATATCATTCTATCTGATGTTATGATGCCGGAAATTGACGGTATTGAAGTGACTCGTCTACTTAAAGAAACGGATCAGACATCACATATTCCAGTTATTTTATTGACTGCAAAAGCTGATCAATCAACACTGTTGAAAGGTTATTCCACAAAAGCAGATGCTTATATCACCAAACCATTTAATAAGCAGGAGTTATTGGTGAGAATACAAGGTATTCTTGAAAATAGAAGAATTCTTCAATCTAAATTCCGTGAACATTTCTTAGTGAAGGAAGATGTGGTAGAGTTTTCAAATAACGATGAAAAGTTAATCAAGTCATTTACAGCTATAGTTGAAGACAATCTTGATAATACGGAGTTGAGCGTGGAAGAAGTAGCACAGCAACTATTTATAAGTAGAAGTCAATTGCATCGTAAAATAAAGGCTTTAACCGGAAAATCTTCGAGTGTATTTATGCGTGATATTCGTTTGAGATACAGTGCTGAATTATTGAAAAACTCAGATGCGGTCATTTCTGATATTGCTTATCAGACCGGATTCAATACTCCAGCGTATTTTACAAAATGTTTTTCTGACCTTTATGGTGTTACACCTAAAAAGTATAGAGAACAAGGCGTTTAAGTACAACTTCAAAATTAACTATGATTTATTTTTGACTTTGTACTTAGAAATAAAATAATTACAATTAATTCTTCTAAAAATATTGTAACGAAAAGATCTATTGCTTAAATTAATAACTTTGAGCGATGTATTCTGCCAAGTACATTATTTACCATACAGTGCATTCTCATCACTTCATTAATAATACCTTAAACCAGTATAATTTTTTACCATGTTTGATGATCTTATCAAAAATAAAAAAGCAGGAACTGAAAGTACTAAGCAAGAGAAATTTATTACAGAAAATTTCTTAATTCTTGATACAGAAACAACCGGACTTGATGCCGGGGTAGATGAAGCCTTGCAGATAAGTATTATCAATGATAAAAAGGATATTCTTCTCAGTACTTACATTAAACCTAAGTATAGAAAAACTTGGCCTGAGGCAATGGCCGTCAATGGTATTTCTCCTCAAATGGTAGAAGATGCGCCGGTATATGATTTTGCTATGCAAGACATGATCAACGATCTTGTTGAAGATCAGAACATAGTGATATACAACGCACCTTTTGATATGAATTATGTAGACCTGAGAAACGCCAGAGGGATTTATTGTGCCATGAACGTTTTTTCTACAGGTGTAGTAAAGGAATGGAATGAGAAATACAATAATTATACTTGGCAACGATTATCTACTGCTTTCAATCACTTCAAAAGCCATCTTACCTTAGAAGATAAAATTCTTTTGGATAATGCACACGATTCTTTATCAGATAGTTTTATGACTTTATTTGTATGGGAACAACTTATGCAAGCTGGCTTTGAGAAAGGGATAAATTATCTTAAATAGCCCTGTCATAAGATTTTGATGCCAGCCAAGCCTTCCATTTTCTATAAAATTCCACTTCCTGAGTGGCAATAATACCGTCTGCTTTAATTGTAAGAGTGATAAGGTGGTCTACCACTTCCCAAGTATCAACATGCATCTGCCCGACAAAACTCATGGCAGTATTAAAATTTAAGAATACCATATTTTTGATGGCATCAATTTTATCATGATATCGTTGAGGCAGTTCACTATTGGTTACGAAATCAATAAATTCCTTGATTTCCACTTTTTCTTCTTCTACAATCCTACCATCGCAACGGGCTACAGCCATTCCCACTGCAAATAAACCTATGATATAAGGTTCATAATGTTCTGTATTATACAAGTTTTCCGAGGTCTTTTTAATTAAGTCTCGCATGTAGTTTCTGGCGGCTAAATCATCCTCCTTCAGTAAAAACAACTCATTTTCTTTTAATGAAACATTTTCTGAAACTGAGAGTTTTTGGTGTGATGGAGTTATTAAGACCGCATTTTCAAGAGCTTTCCAAATTGACATGTTTTTAGAGTAAGTTTATCCTGATACACTTTAAAAAATTTAGTCTAACACAAATTTAACATTTTACCTTACAAACCAAAATTGATTTTTATATTTTTTGACATTCATTAAATATTTTAGTGTTTTGAGAAAATTATTCATTCACTTTTATTAAGAATGTGATTCTAAAATCTCTTTTAGTAAAAATACCCCTTTTAGTACGTGGGTTTATTAATTTCACCCACTACAGCAATACTATTTTCTCTAAAATTAATCACCAAACAACTTAAAAAGGTAAAATTTCGCTTCTAAAATATATTTTCCCAGCATACTTTAAAAGATTCCTAAATTTTGTATTTCTTTTTTTATTGAGGACGATTCAAGTCAACAAATGTTGTATACAGTGCTTTATTTTGTCGTTTCGGTGGTTGAGCCTCTTTGTGTTTTTAAGTAATGTAGTATATAAAATATGTAGTTGTCTGGAAATTCATTTCTAATGGATGACCACAAAAACACGATTTATTTACACGATCATTATCATAATTTTTATACTCACATAATTACTACCTAAAATGAGGCATTTATTTCTGTATACAATATTAATTGTATTCACTTCTTGTGGTGGAGAAAAAACCCAGGATAAACAAACTAAAGATCAATTAGTTAAGGTTGTTCAGGTCAAGGAAGAAGGAGCTAGTCACTCCAATATTGCAACGGGAGTTTCAATTCCCCAAAAAGAAGTGCAATTGTCTTTCAGAGTAAGTGGTCCTTTGAAAACTTTTAATTTAGAAGAAGGACAACGTGTACAAAAAGGGCAAGTTTTAGGCGTAATTGATCAGAGAGACTATAAAATAGATCTTCAAAAAGCGGAGTCTGCCTTTCATCTTGCCGAAGCGGCTAAAGTAAGAGCGGAGAAACTATTCAAGAAAAACAATATTGCAGAGCAGGTTTACGATAAGGCCATCTTGGATTTTGAACAAGCTTCTTCCAACCTCGAAATGGCTGAAAATGCGTTAAAAGATACCAAATTATTTGCACCATTTACAGGAAGAGTCAAAAAGTTATCCATTGAAAAAGGAGAGCATGTTACTGCTTCAAAAACGGTGATTACTTTACAAGATTTTGAAAAAACAAGAGTAAGATGCACAGTACCGGAGGAGATCGTGAAACAAGTCAATGAATTGGATAAAGTTGAAATTGTTTTTGATTCAAACCCAAATAAAAAATACTGGGCGAAAGTGATTGAGGTATTACATGATACTGAACAACTGAATTATGCTTATCCTATGCTTTTGGAAGTACAGCATGCAGATGGACAGTTTTTAGCCGGAATGACTGTTGAAGTGTATTTCAATTTTAAAAATAAAGGAGAAACCACAGTGATTCTGCCCACAAATGCTGTGATGGGTGAAGCAAACGGTGAAAATTTTGTATGGTCTGTATCTCCAAAAAATAAAACATTGCATAAAGTAAATGTGCAATTGTTACACCTCAAAGACGATAGTAAGGTGGAAGTGAAAATGTTGGGCAACGCAGAATGGGTTGTGGCAACTGGTGGATCATTATTGGTAGAAGGCCAAAAAGTGAGAGCGAATATTGAAAATGCAATGATCACTAAGAACTAAATCACCATGAACTTAACGAAATTTTCTATTGAGAATAAATCATTTACATGGTTTGTTTTAGCCCTTGTTATACTGGGGGGAGTGGTGGCTTATCAAAAAATTGGTAAGCTGGAAGATGCTCCTTTCACTATCAAACAGGCGGTAGTTTTGACTACTTATCCCGGTGCTTCTGCTGAAGAAGTAGAGCAACAAGTCACAGATAAATTGGAAGAAGCTATCCAAGCCATGGACGGTCTGGATTACTTGGATTCGGACAGCAGACATGGGGTTTCTAAAATTCTTGTAGTACTAAAAAAGACGGTTCCCGGCGATGATATTCCACAGATGTGGGATATGCTGAGAAGGAAAGTAGGTGATGCACAGTCTCAGTTGCCCGCTAATGCAAATACTTCAATAGTGAATGATGATTTTGCTGATGTATTAGGCCTTTTTTATGGAATTTATGGTGAAGGTTTTACTTACAGAGAGTTAAATGACTATGCTGATAACATTAAGAAGGAGCTGTTAAAAGTAAACAATGTAGCGAAGGTCTCTTTGTTTGGTAAAGCACAGGAAAGTATTGATTTGAAGCTTTCATATACTGCTATGAATCAGTTGGGTGTTTCATTGGAAAATGTAATGCACGCTCTTAATCAGCAGAATAAGTTGGTCAATGCTGGCTTTGTCAATACAAATGAACAACGATTGAGAGTCAAAATTGGAGGAGACTTTAATAATACAGAAGAAATTGGAAACTTTTTAGTGACCAACTCGAAAGGAAATCAAATTCGATTAAAAGAAATTTGTGCGATTGAGGAAGGGTACGTCACTCCCTATACTTCCAAAATGAAAATACAAGGCCTTCCCGCTGTTGGTTTCGCTATTTCGGCATCAGCAGGAGCCAATGTTGTGGAAGTTGGGGAAGATGTACGTGCTCAATTGGAAGTGATAAAAGAGAACCTTCCCGCAGGTTTATTTATCAAAAATATATACGATCAAGGTAATGAATCTAAAGTAGCCAATGATGGATTTGTATTCAATTTGATCGCCTCAGTAGGAGTAGTAGTATTAATTCTATTGTTTTTCATTGGGTTAAAGAATGGTATTTTAGTAGGATCAGGGCTTGTATTCTCAATTCTTGCCACTATCATTATCATGTGGACTTTCGGGATCAATATGGAAAGGGTTTCATTAGCCGCATTGATTATTGCAATGGGTATGCTCGTGGATAATTCCATTGTAGTGATTGAATCAATCTTGATGAAAATGAAGATGGGCGTTCCTAAAAAACAAGCAATTATGGAAGCGGCAACAGCTTCAGCTTGGCCATTATTAGGGGCGACAATCATTGCAATTTTAACCTTCCTCCCGATCAGGATTTCACCTGACTCAACGGGTGAGTACTTATCCTCATTATTTAGTGTATTAGCAATCTCGCTTTCATTAAGCTGGGTGTTTGCACTTACACAATCTGCATTGGTTTGTGATGTTTTCTTAAAAGACGAAAAGAAAAAAGAAGGAGAAACGGAAGCACTATTCCAAGGGAAATTTTATGATAAATTCCGCTCTTTCTTACGTTTAGGTATCCAATATAAATATATTTCATTAGGAATTTTTCTAGGATTATTCGCATTCTCATTGTTCACGGCTAGGTACATGTCAATTGTATTTATGCCGGAACTTGAGAAGAACCTTTTCAAAATCAATGCCTTCACTCCTGAAGGAACAAGAATTGAATATACTGAGGAGCAAGCGGATAAAATCTATGAATGGTTGATGGAACAGGAAGAAGTAAAAGAGGTTACAGTTACTTTGGGTAATACACCTCCAAGGTATTTCTTAGCTTCTTCATCGTATGGACCACAATCAAACGTGATGCATTTTATTGTAGAATGCGAAGATTTTGAAAATGTAGACAAAGTGTTCTCAAGGTTAGAAAAAGAGAAATATTCTAATTGGCCAGACATATTTATCCGTCCAGAACTTTACTCTGTCATGTCTCCATTGGATGGTAAAGTGGAAGCTCGTTTTATGGGTGATGATATTCAAGTGTTGGATTCATTAGTCAATGAGGCCATGCTGATTATGAGAGGCAGTGATTTGTCGAGACATGTGCATAGTAGCTGGTTTAACATGGCGCCAGTTTGGACCGCAGAATATTCTAATAATAAAGCGGCAAGAGCAGGAGTGATAAGAGCAGATATTGCTAATTCTTTTAGAGTGGTAAGTGAAGGTCTGCCAATAGGCACTTATAGAGAAGAGAATGAGTTGATGCCAATTGTCTTGAAATTGGATGAAGGTGAAATTCCAAATATTGAAAAGGTAGAAAACATGAAAGTGATTTCAGGAATGAAAAATGTTCCTCTGCCACAATTGACTAATGGGATGTCACTTGGTTATGAATACCCAATTATTCAAACTTATAACAGACACAGAGCACTTTCAGCATTATGTGACCCGATTGAAGGTGTAACTACTGCCGAATTGCAAAAAGATATTGTCAGTAAAATAGAAGCAATGGAGTTGCCTGAAGGGTATACTTTTATGTGGGATGCTGAAAAGAAAAACCAACAAGAGGCAGTAGAAGCCATTGTGACTTTCTTCCCATTGGCATTTCTATTGATCATTGCTATTCTTATCGCATTATTCGGAAACTACAAACAACCAATGATTGTAATGGTCTTGCTTCCTTTCTCACTGATAGGAGTGATCTTCGGTTTAGTAGGACTTGGGAAAGCATTTGACTTTATGTCCTTTATCGGTTGGATTGGTTTGTTGGGTATGGTCATTAAAAATGTAATCGTATTGTTAGATGAGGTGAACATCCAAAGGAAAGAAGGACAATCACATTACGATGCCATTGTTTATGCTACGATTTCAAGGACGAGACCAGTACTGATGGCGGCGATTACCACCATGTTTGGTATGATCCCGTTGATTCCGGATTCTGTTTTTGGAGCGATGTCAGTGACGATTATTTTCGGTTTAGGTTTCGCTACATTCTTAACACTGATAGCAGTTCCGGTATTCTATGCTATTTTCTATAACATCAAACTAAACAAATAATAAACATGGAAAAATTACAAAAACACTTCGTAGTTCTCCTGATTTGTTTAGGAGCAATAGAAGCTCACGCCCAGGTCAATGATCCTTACCTAATGGAATATAGAAAGGAGGCAATTGAACATGAGCAACTCGTGAAGATGGCTGAAAACCAAGTAGAAGTAGGATATAAAAACTATAAAGCGGCCATGTCCAATATGATGCCTAAAATTGGTGCAAGTGCTGATTACTGGTATGTTCAAAATCCATTGCAGATGACACTGCCTGATGATCCAAGATTTGGAGAATTGGCAGGTCAGACCATGGGACAGGGTGCACAAAATCAATATGGTTTATATACTTCCTTGACACAGCCAATTTATAGAGGGGGTCAGTTGAAGGAAAGAAAAAATCGTGCGGAAGTGAAGCATAAAATTGCCTCTGAGCAATTAGAAATCACAACCCAAGATGTGATTATGGCTACAGACCTTCAATATTGGCAATCAGTGGCACAGAACGAATTGGTTTTTGCCATGAAGAATTACAAAAATGACTTGTCAAGAATAGCAGGTCTTGTTGAAAATAAAGTGGAGGTGGGTACACTGGACCGAAGCGATCTTTTGATGACTGAAGTGAGAGTAAATAGAGCAGATTTAGCTGTAATTCAGGCTGAAAATGATCTGAAGGTTTACAAAATGTCATTGAATAGAATATTAGGCAGACCGTTTGAAGATGAAATCACTTTAATTGATTCAATTGAGTTGGAATATTTTCAAACGCATGAAATGGATATGTCCGTTCGTCCAGAATACAAAGTAGCAGAATACAAAGTAGAAGAGCGTATCAAGGACATGAATATTGTGAAAAGCACTTACCGCTTACAATTAAGTGGTGTGGTAACAGGATCTTATTCATCACCGGGATATAATTTTCAGCCAGGAGCAGTGCCAAATGTTCAAGCGGGATTGATGATGAGTATTCCGATATTTCATGGAGGTAGAAAACAGCATTTAGTAGCAAGTCAGCGATTGAAAGTTCACAATGAACAGCTGGCATTAGAAAGAACGAAAGAATTGCTGGATTTGGAAATCGCTCAGAAAAGAGTGGCTTGGCAAAACAGTTTGAAAGAAAATACGGTGGCAAAAATTTCTTTGACAAAAGCACGTCAAAATGCCTCGGTTATGGAAGAAAGATTCGAAGAAGGGCTGATAGATATTTTAGAGGTGATTGATTCTCAGTTATATCTTGAACAAGCCGTCATTGAATATATACAATCAAAGTTAAAGGCTCAGATACAATGGACACATTACGTTCGTTCGATGGGAAATTTAACAGCTAACTAACAGCTAAAACAATTAGGAAAAGAGGAGTTTGTGGGGAGGTATTTCATTATATCTTCCCACTTTTTTTATAAAATAAAGGTACATTGCATGTCTGTTTATGCTTTTATACATTTAATATCGGAAGTTTTAGACTTTCTTTTTTAATTGAATAACTGCTAAAAATATTAGATTGCAATTCATGGCTTCATCAAAACACATTCATCAATGATTGTATTAGAGAAAAACCTTAAGTGGGTGACACCAATTCTCAGTCCATTGCTTTCACTTTTATTATTGTACTTCACATACTGGTCAATAATTGGTGATACTGAAGAAATTAATGCTTTTAGTTATGTTTCGACCTATTTGTATTTGATTTGGTTCAATGGAATGGTGTATTTCAGTGGTCATCTTTCTAATTTTTACGAAAACTTTATACCTATTAGAAAGAACCCAAGTTTAAGGTTGACTTTGGAGTTGATTACATTGTTTGTGATGGCATTGCTTTTCTTTTATGTTGTTTTGATCACGATCAATCTGCATTCTAATAAGCCTTCTCCTCATATCATTCAAAAAAATAATTTGATTTTAGGGGTTATTCAAAGTTTGATTTTACTATTGTATTGTTCTCTTATTATCACGGATGACTATTTAAGAAAATGGAGAGATGAATCGATCAAGGCAGAAACGCTGAAGCAAGATAAATTGAGAGCAGAAAATAGAGCATTGCAAGCACATCTTAATCCGCACTTCTTATTCAATAGTCTAAACGTTTTGATTTCAGAAATTGAATATGATCCTGTTCAAGCTAAAAAGTTTGCGATGGATTTATCACATACGTATAGATATGTTTTGCAAATCAAGGAAGCTACGGAAGTAACTTTTGAAACGGAGTGGGAAGCGATGAAACATTATTTGGACCTGCATCAAGTGAGGTTGGGTGAAGGACTTAATTTAGATTTGAATATCGAAAACGAAAAATCGCAAAGAATAATTCCCCCTTTGAGCCTTCAGCTTTTACTGGAAAATGTTTTTAAGCATAATGTAGCAACCATCAGAAAGCCACTGACTATCAAAGTAGAAATGAGGGAAGATTTTATTAAAATTGAAAACAATATTCAATTGAAAAATAAGAAACAAGAATCTTATAATATCGGGCTCACGTATTTGAAAGAGAGTTTTAAGGCCATGGACAAAAATGCTCAAGTTGAAATAACAGAGACTAGTGATTATTTTTCTGTAACCATACCATTACTGAATAAAACAGCATAAAATGAAAGTACTAATTATTGAGGACGAGGTACCTGCACAAAGATATTTGAAGAAAGTAATTCAGGAAATCAAACCGTATTGGGAGTTTTTATTTCCATTACAGTCCGTTGAAGAAAGTTTGGAATTTTTTGAAGGTAATGAAGCCAAACCTGATCTTATTTTTATGGATATTCAGTTGACGGATGGTTTAAGTTTTGAAATTTTAGAGAAAACTTCGGTTAATATCCCTATCATTTTTGTGACTGCTTATGATGAATATGCCTTAAGGGCTTTTCAGGTCAATAGTATTGATTATTTGCTGAAACCTGTGGAAGAAAAATGGGTGCAGAAAGCAATTGAGAAATTTGAGGCAAAAACTACTTCAATTGTTTCTAAAGAAGAAGTGAAAAATATTCAAACACATGTAGCCGAACAGTCCAAAGCCTACCGCAAAAGAATATGGGGTAATACGGCTGTAAGTATGGAAGCTTTGAATGTAAGAGACATTGCTTGTTTCCATTCCCAAAACAAAACAACCTATGCTCAAACAGAACAAAAGGCTAGTGTTACCATTGATTTTACACTCGATAAATTAGAATATGAACTAGATCCTTCAATGTTCTTTAGAGTAAACCGTCAGTATATTGTAAATGTCAATGCCGTAAAAAGTATTGAACCTTTTTATAATGGAAAGTGGGTTTTACGACTGAAAACAATGGAGGAAGAAGAAATTGTTATTCCGAAGGAGAAAGCTCCTAAATTTAAAAAATGGGTGGTAGATTAATTTTTTTGAAGTAATGCCCTGAAGAAACGGGACAGTTTTTCAGGACATTACTTTACAATCTTATATAGCACGTCTCATCGGCACACTATCTAAAAGAGCGTCATCTGTTTGAAGAATTACTTCATTTAATTTCTCAACAATAGCATCACGATCTCTAGGTAATTGAGCATCAAAACTAACAGAGTTGATACCGTGAATTCCCATATAATAAGTAGGAACATCCACTAACTCAATGGTCATGATTTGCTCTTCTAACACCTCTCTTTCAGTGGAGATATTAAAAGTCCCTTTGGCAACATCATTTTCCAGAATCGTACCTTTATTTGCATTTAAAGTAGTAGGCACAATTCCCAATGGTTTTACCTTATTGATTAAACGAGCATTCGCTTCAGCGTTTTCTATGCCTCTTTCACTTCCGGCAGCACCGAACATAAAGCCATAGAAGAAAGTCATTCCTACTTTATTTAAACGCTCTAATTGTTCTTCAGTATCCTTCAGAGTTGCACCTTTATTGAGGTAATCCAATGCATCACTCAAGCCTGTTTCAACACCAATCCACAAATCACCTATACCTAATTTTGCTAATTCGGCTAAATCCTCATCAGATTTGTGCATAATGTTATTGATAGAGGCATACATAGTTATTATCTCTACTTTTGGAAGGTAATGATGGATCATATCTGCAATGGCTTTCAGTCTTTTCGCAGAAAGCACAAAAGCATCACCATTCACTAAGAATATTCTTTTAACGTCAGGATATAATGTTTGAGCTTCTTGTAAATCAGCTTCTATCTGTTCCATTTTTGAGATCGAAAATTTCGTTTCTCTATACATGGTACAAAAAGTACATTCATTATGAGCACAACCTACCGTAACTTCCAATAATAATGTATTTCCTTCATAAGGAGGTCTGTAAACTTGTCCTGTATATTTCATTTTATTCTAATATTTTATGTGTAAAAGCAATTAACTTCTCTATTTCATTTTTATTATATGCATCTGGATGAGCCGTAGTATATCTTCCAGAATCATTGTCGAAATAATCACCGCTACGGTTGTAGTGTTTCTCATCCAATGCCAGTTCCACTAACAAATCAGAACCCTTTTCAGCAGGAGACCAGAATTGTCCATAAGCATCCAAAGCCATTTTAGTTCTTAACAATGAACCAGGATTGACGGCAATAGAGGTGATGTTCTGATATTTTTCACTCAAATAAGTCGTCCAAATTGTCAAAGCTAATTTGCTTTGAGCGTAGGCGTTATTAACTTCAAGAATTGATTTATTTTCTAATTTCCCATAATCCACTTTGGCTTGAGCAGCAGAACTAAGGTTGATAATTCTAGGTTGATTTGCTTTTTCAAGCAACTCTATCAATCCATTTGTCAGTACAAAAGGTGCCAAATAATTAACTGTAAATCGTAGATCAAAACCTAGATTATTATTGGCTGAAGTACCATGGAAGACACCTGCATTATTGATCAAAACATCTATGCTTTCAAAAGTATTTCTGATCGTTGCAATCATGTTTTTTACCTCTTCCAAGTTGGAGAAATCAGCAACAAAACCTTTAATGTTTTTATTATTTGTAAGAGATTCAATTTCTTTAATTAAGTCATTTACTTTAGCTTGACTTCTGCCATGCACCATTACATTTTGACCTTGTTTGGCTAAAGCAATTGCAGCAATTTTACCAATACCATCTGTACTACCCGTAATGAATATATTTTTGTTTTCCACTTTTATCTTGTTTTGATTTTAATGATCACAATGCATAATAACCTTAAGGCTACTAAACATTGTGTAATGAGTAATTATGCTAAATCATCTTTCGCTTCAATCAAGAAATGATGACTTATAGAGCCGGCTGTTCTTTCTTCTAAATGAGGAACATAACCAGGATCTTTCATGAAATTTAAAGCAGCATCTTTAGAAGGCCATTCGATTAAAATTCGAAGAGTGGCATCTACTTTCTCACCTTCTATCTGTTCATGACTTGCAGTTCTAGCAAGGTATTTTCCGCCATGCTTTGCAACCAATTTGTTTGCAGGTTCTAGGTAATCTGCAATCCATGCATCTGTAGTTGGTGTTACATCTAATACTGAGTAGTAAGCCATTGTATTTAAAAGTTTAAGTGGTGATTAACAACCTTACAAAGGTACTAGGTAGAGAATTGGCTTAAGTTGTATGAATATTGGTAAGAGTTGTATGATTATTGGAAATGAGGTAAATATATACTTGTTTGTATACTATTTTGAATTCATTAGTCTAATTTTGTACTGTAAATAATGATAATTATCCAATATATATACCATGAAGACCGAGTCAATCAATAAATTATTAGAAATACATGTAGAAGAAATAGATACATGGGTAAAACGACCTTATAAGAACAATTTTTTTGAAATTGTTTTTGTAGAGCAAGGGAGCGGAAGGCAATGTATTAATGAACATGAGTTTGAATATAATGAAGGAAATATATTTTTCCTTCCCCCAATGGATTGTCATTCTTTTAAAATCAATACACCATCAAGGTTTTACTTTATACGATTTACGGATCATTATTTCCTTCAAAAAGAGGGTCTGATGGATTATAAAGCTTGGTTTGACCGCATAGCTTATGTTATAGCTAATTATAATAAAGTGCCAGGAGATATCATATCCACAGATCAAGACCGTCAATTTATTATCAATAATATAAAGTCCATCTATAAAGAATATTTGCTTTCAGATGCTTATTCAACTTCTATTATCACAGGTGTCATTGCTTCTATATTAAATATTTTGGCTAGAAGTATAGAGAAAAAATATGTAGATAAAGCCAATGAATCAGACAGTCGATTTGGAGAAATACTACGCTATATCAATACAAACCTTTTGGATAATGAAAAACTCAGATTAAATCATCTTTCTGATCAATTTGGCATTTCAAAATCTTATTTCTCTGAGTATTTTAAAAAACAAGCAGGAGTGAGTCTAGGAGATTATATTTTGAAATCTAAACTTAAAATTGTGGAAACCAAAGTGTTGCATACGGATTTAAGTTTAAAGGAAATTGCATGGCAACTTAATTTTACAGATAGCAGTCATTTGGCGAGGTCGTTTAAGAAAGTATACGGAAGTACTATCAAGGAATTTAAGATAAAGGGGAAGTTGAATTGTGTGGTTTAATTGTTTTACTTTCAGTATAAAACCTTCTGTTTTTAAAAAAAGGAATGTACTCAATGTTACTACTGCGATGTTCTTGGTATTAGAAGCAAAAAAGTTAAATTTAAAAATCAATCAAGAGAGGTTGAAAAGACTACTTAACATTTTAAGGGTTAGATTATACCTAATGTAAAAATGTGTATAAAATCAATTATTAATCACGGCGGACATGTTAATAGCTAATGCTAATATAATCAGTAATTTATGGGGAGCAATTTGAGTGACAAAAGGAGTATTGCAGTTGTAAATAATTATAACAATAACTTTAAAATGATATTTCAAATTTCACTTTTTATATCATTTTATATTTTTGATGAACAGTTTAATAATTTCTTTATTCAACTCAGTCTTATCAAGATTGTAGTTTTTCCATTATTTCTAGTTGTTTTTTTCTCTTTATTATTGTTTCCGAATAATATTCTTTTTCGTAGAAATTTAATAGTAGAAAGTGATAGATTCTTTTTAAAAAAAGAAGAAATAAAATTTAATGATATAAAAGAGATAAGTATCAAAACATATGAGAGTTACCCTCAAGAATTGATTGAGATGAAAATCATTAAAAATGATTCAAAAGTGTATAGAATCACATTAATTGATAAATGGATTCAACATTCTTTTTTCTCGAAAAATATGTTTAAACGGGATAGGTATTTAATACATAATACGAAAATTGCTCAGGATTTATTTCAAAATAATGCACTTTTACAAAGTAAGTTAAGTGTGGAATCAAAATCATTCCTATAGAATAGCCTCCCTCTTCAGATAGCGATAATATCACAATTATTCTTGAGTTTTTAAAAAAACTATTCCTTTAATGAAACAGGAAAAGTCGTTGTGGAATTTTCGTAAAGTATTTGATACATTTGTGCTAAAGCAATGTGGCACTTATAGTATTTTTTTAATTTCAACCTGACTCATCAATGAAAATCGCATCTATTTTCTTTTCAAGTTTTTTTCTTTTTCCTGGCGTAGCTTGTTTGGTGATAAGTGTATTATCCTATAAAGAAAGTTCGGAGTTTTTAGACTCTTCTATTAAGACGGGGGGAAAAGTGATGGAGATTGAAGAATACACAAGAGTCAATGAAGAGGGTAATGAATATTCAAATTTGGAATTAGTGATTGAATTTATTGATCAATACGGTGACACAATACAGTTCAATGCTCCGGGGAGCAGTCATGATGTAGTTGGGCAGAAAGTGGAAGTTTTATATCATGAGTATGCTTCAGAAGAAGCAATTTTGAACAATGGACTAGAACTTTGGGGAGGAGTGCTAGCCTTAGGGTTCCTTGGATTCAGCTTTTCAGGTTTGGGTATTTTTATATTGTATGGTTTTAGAAGGAAAGCCAAAAGTGAGAACAGTAAAGAATGATTATTGATAAAGTATCAAGATTTTTTAAACTATTAATGGGTAAAGCAAATTATGGAAAATTTAGAAACGAAAAACGAACAACAACAAGACAAAGTTCAGGAGGAAGAGATTCAAGAAGAAGAAAAGTCGAATAGCTTTAAAGATATCCTTAAATTATTAAAGCCGACGAAAGAATTTTATGTTACCCCGGTGATTATTTATGTAAATATATTGGTGTTTTTAATCATGTCAATAGGCGGGGTCAGCCCTTTTTCTCCTACCGCTGAGGCGTTATTAAATTGGGGTGGCAATTTGAAAATTTTGACACTGAATGGAGATTACTGGCGATTATTGAGTAGTGTATTTGTGCACGGCGGTATTTTGCACTTACTGTTCAATGCATACGCTCTCTTACATATTGGAATTCTCTTAGAACCATTGTTGGGAAATAAGAAATTCTTGTCTTCTTACATATGTGCTGGTGTCATGGCCAGTATTGTAAGCATTGCATTCAATGACAATATTGTTTCAGTTGGAGCATCAGGAGCAATTTTCGGTATGTATGGTCTCTTTTTGGCATTTATACTGTTGAAAGTATTGAATATGCCTTCCGAATCCATGCAAAGTCTTAGGTCTAGTATCTTTTCCTTTATCGGTTATAATCTTGTATTTGGTTTTACCATAGACGGGATTGATAATGCGGCTCATATTGGAGGTTTGGTCAGTGGTTTTTTTATTGGTGTTGCTTATGCTATTTCAATTAAGAAACCCAATATTTTGAAATTTGTTACTATCATTATCCCAGTTCTAGTGATTGGATTAGTATCTTTTTTACCACAAGTGCTCGGCAATAAATTGGGAGAGTTTCAGAGCGTAATGGAAGAGTTTGGTGAGAATGAAGAAAAAGCAGTTGCTATGTTGCAGTATGATTTTAGATTGGATAATAAATACCTCTATAAAGATGAATTAGCATTGCTGGAAAATGAAGGTATGGCTTTGTGGGAGAAAAACCTTTCACTTTTAGAGTCATTAGATGATATGCCGGAACACCTTCAGACAAGAATTTATTTGCTTAAAGAGTATTGTGAATTAAGAAAAGAAACAATACAGATTATTCTCAAGGACGGTACCGGGAATATTTTTGGTCCTCATTCTACTATTTTAGAAAATCAAAAAAAAATAAATGAGATTTTTGAAAAATTGGAACTTTTAAATCAATAAGGACAGGTTCTAAACTTTTCAGTATCGATAAAGAAATTGGTTAAAATACCGTGCACCATGACTGGAAGTCATGGGCTTATGGGAAGCTGTCCCATTCTCCAACTTTTTATTATAAACTTGATATCTCAAAGGTTTAGGGCTTTTATAACCTTCTAAATAAAGATAAGTCTAATATTTTTATCAAAAGCTGATCAATGAGTTATCCTCCCAAAAGCCCATAATTTCAATTATGGGTTTACTTTAATCGAAATAACTTTGCATATTAACATTTGTCCTTTAATTTTAATGCCCGAAGTATCAGTATGAAAAGCTAGTACTTCGGTTACAAGAACTTTTCTTATTTTAAAGCAAACTAACTTAAAGTTATGTCATACTATGATGAAGATGGTTATGAAAACCCTCTTTCTAGAATTGCCTATGGAATCGTTGGAGTTATCATAGGTATCCCTGCGTTCCTTTTTGGAACTTATTTATTAATCACTGCAGAAATTAATTACGTCGAATCTGTTGATATGTTGGACAGCTTAAAACCAAGCATAAAAGAAGCCGATGTAAATCATGATCCTCAACTCGATAATCAATTGGTGTATTATCAAGACTCTATCAAAACGAAATCTATCTTAACAGACGAAGAGTTTGGTGTTGGAGGGAATTTTATAAAGCTTCACAGAGAAGTGTTAATGTATCAGTGGAGACAAAAATCTGATTCTAAAACAAAAAGAGATTTTGATGGGGGAGAGACCACAAGAACGAGATACTATTATGATAAAGAGTGGAACAGCTATATCATAGATAGTGATCATTTTGAAGTGCAAAATGGTCTTTATATTAATCCCAAAAAGATGAGGTATGAGGATATTACATTGACATGTGATGAAGCCAATATGGGAAGATATAAGTTGGGTGAAAGTGTGTTGAAAAACCTTCAATATTATACTGTGATACCTCCTTCGGAATTTACAAAAAAAAAGATCATATTTATGGAGATGCTTATTACAAGTGCTTAAGCTTATATCGTGATGCCAATTATTCGAATAATTCTTCCAAAGAACGAGGTCAGTATATTTTTGTAGGTAATGGCACTCCAGAAGCTCCTCAGATCGGTGATTGTAAAATTCTATTTTGGGCCGTTCAACCTGATTCTTTTTCTATAATTGCTGAACAACGTCAGAGAAAATTAGTGGCAAAAGATGTAGAAAATGGAGTGATGTTTTCTTCCTCTTCATGTGATAACTATAGTAATGATACCGAAAATAAATTTACAGTTATAGGAAACGGAAATCAATCTATTGATTCACTTTTCAGAATGGCGGACTCAACCACGGATTCAGACTTATTATTCAGAAGGTTTTTGGGTTATGTATGTGTTATGATAGGCTTCTTATTCATATTTGAACTTCTAAGAGTACTTCCTGATTCCATACCTGTCATTGGAGGTTTTATCGAAAGAACTTTTGCAAGAATTACGATCACTTTGGCAACGTTTTACACTTTTACAATTTCAAGTGTCACTTGGTTGATTTACAACGATACAGATAAATTCTCTTACAGGGAGGTTGTATTTATCTTCATGCTTTTAGTGGGATTACTTGTCTTTTTGTTGGCAACTATTCCTGTAAAAAGGTATTATTATAAAGACGATGAAGTTTACTATTAAAAATTACTTCTTTTAGAGCATGTTTGGAATAAGCTCCCGAATTTGACAGAAGTTCGGGAGCTTTTTTATTTCCCTCAAAACACCAATTAGTACAATTCTTGATCTATAAAAACGAAATCAACTATTCTAACAACAATGATACGAGACATACAACTAACAGACGCTAAAGCAGTAGCTGAAATCTATAACTACTATATCGAAAATACAGTAGTAACCTTTGAAGAAACAGCCCTCAAGCCGGAAGATATAGAAGAAAGAATCCTATCAAAAAAAGAAAGCCTACCATGGGTTGTCTTTGAGAAAAATAATGAAGTAGTAGGTTATGCCTATGCATCAGAATGGAAATCAAGATGTGCTTACAAATATTCTGTGGAGAGTACAGTCTATTTAAAACACACCGAGGTAAAAGGAGGAATAGGAACACAACTTTACAAGGAATTATTGGATAGACTTAGGAAAACTGAAGTTCATGCGGTAATTGGAGGTATAGCATTACCCAATGAAGGGAGTACAAAACTCCATGAGAAATTTGGTTTTGAAAAAGTAGCTCAATTTAAAGAGGTAGGGTTTAAATTCGATCAGTGGGTTGATGTGGGGTATTGGGAATTGATTTTATAATTATTACTCTACATTATTTTTTAAAAAACTTAATGACTAATGAGAAACACACTTCTACTATTATTTAGTTTAATAAATTTAAGCTTCAATACTTCTAACGATAGCTTTATTCCAACAGAAAAGGACAGACAGTGTCAGACTGGTAATAATACAAATATTATCTTTTGTAAATTGAAAGATAATAACGAGGCCACTGAGGTAGCGATAAAATTCATCAATGATTACGTAAAAAACTGTAACAGGATGAATGAACAGATAGAAATAATTAATTGGGTGGAAGGCAATTCAAACATCAGTAATTCATTTAAATCAGAGCTTCATACAATTATTGCTTTAGCAGAAAAAAATGACCCTGAAATAGGACTAGGTTTTGACCCAATCTTTGATGCTCAAGATTATCCTGAGGAAGGTTTTAGGCTTTCTAACTTTGATACAACAAATTATTATTTGACTGTAGAAGGTATAAGATGGAAAGAATTTAAAATCACCATGAAAGTTATAAAATTAAAAAATGATTGGGTGGTTGATGGTTGCGGTATAATAAATATACCTGCTGCAAAGCGTGCACTAAGGTAAAACAGCTTTTAACCAACAATCCCAAAACGTTCAACAATCAATTGATACACCTTCTCAAACCTTTCATTCCAATCTCCTTGAATTAAATGATAATCTATCCCAGCCCTTTTTAATTGAGTTTTATGAAAGCCATCAAGTGTATTACGGTCGGGTTCTGATAACCTTGTGCCATCTTGGATAAAAGGAGCATCATTATCAAGGTAGATATACAAATCACATTTATTAGCTTCTTCAATCCATTCTTCAACATAAAGTTCCTGATTGAAAAGAAATTTGGAGTAAGATTTAGTGATATTAATATCAGTATCAATAAAAAGGATGCGGTCTAATTTCTTACTTTTTTGAAGGATGAGATTGGCGTGAGTTTGTGCTATATCCATCAAATCATGAGCATTGCAGGTATTTGAATTTTCTACAATATCTCTTCCTGCTTCTGACACATATTCAGATTTAAAAACCTCAGCAAGCTTTTTAGTAAGCGTACTTTTACCTGTTGATTCAGTACCTAAAATGCAGATTTTTCGAAAATAGTAAGGCTTCACAACTTCAGGAACAAAACCCCAGTTTTTGTAGGGGTTTTGTCTGATTTCGGTTGCTGATATCTGTCGAGGCAGAGGATAATGTATGTGCTCTATCTCTAAATATTCCGCCACATAATCACCATACTTTTCAGAACTAATAATGACATCAATTTTTGGCAAATGTTTCTTGATAGCTTCTGACCAAATTTTAGAAACGGATGTGGATGACTCAGATGTATTAGGAAACAGTGCTTCATCATACTCAAAAAGGATTGGAACTATTTTAGGTTGATTTTTAAAAATTTCCTTCACCCATTTGAAGCGTAAATCAGCCGTCATTGTTTCTTTATTGGAAACGCAAATCCATACAATTACTTCATCACATTTTGTAGTTGCAAACTCAATCAAATTGATATGTCCGCTATGAATAGGCATAAACTTACCCAATACTAAACCTCTTCTCATTTTGAATTGATTTTGACCATTGTATTAAACCATTAATTGCTATAAATAGGAAAATGAAGTACTCTACAGAAATAAACATCACACCTTTTTGAAAATACAAGACAATGCAAACTACATCTACTAAAATCCACAATACCCAACATTCAACCCTTTTATACGCCATTAGAAATGTAGCGAAAATACTTAATACAGTGGTAAAAGCATCCGCATACGGATATGAAGCAGGAGCAGTAAAATACTTCGGAAGGTAGAGGTGTATTTGTGAAACCATATAACCAAGGATGAAAGTAGTCACGATCATTAATACAGACAAAAGGATTTGATCTCTTTGATGTAGGAAGCGTATTTTTTTGTCGTTCTCAACGGGCTTTTTCTTCAGCCATTGCCAAATTCCGAGTACTGAAGTTCCAAAGAAAAACACCTGCAGGAACATGTCTGAGTACAATTGAATTTGATAATAGATAAGAAAGAAAGCGATTACATTTATTATCCCGATGGTCCATGTATGAATATTCGCTTTGGTGGCGAGCCAAACTGAAATCAAACCCGAAAGAGTACCAAAAAATTCAATATAACTCATGGGGTAACCGAGCACTTCAAAGAAGGTTGAATTGATATCAATAATTGAACTTAAAAATTCCATGTTACTCCTCCAGTAAAGTTAATTGGTGCTTGAACAAAATAAAGTGGCGTTCCATCAATCCCAATATATCCATTGGCAATAATCTGTTCATTCATAATGTTATTGAAAGCTACTTTAAAGTCTAAAGATTTGTATCGGTATTGCCCAAAAATATCTACACTATAGAAAGACGGTGTTGTATTTTCATTGCTAAAATCAATATAAGATTCACTTTGGTATTTAATATTCGTACCAATATGTAACCCTTTCTTTTGATAGCCCAATGTTTGATTAATGATCAAGTTTGGCGTTAAGATCGGAGAGAATGAAACGTCTTCTTCAGTGATCTGATTGTAAGAATAGGAAGAACTATTTTGGTAATAGAAATGAGGCATAAATTCCCATTTTAAATCAACTTCAATACCACTTCGGAAACTTTGAGCAACATTACTATGGAGAGGTAATCCGTTAGGGCCATACTGACCATTAAGTACAATTTCATTGGTGAAGTTCATATAATACACATTTGCAGTCAACTGTAGTTTATTGAAAGTGAGTCTTGTGCCAAGCTCATGGTTTTCCACTTGTTCGGGATTGACATCATTGTACAGCGGATTACCAAGCTCATCAGCAGGAAGGTCATCTTCTCCATTGAATAAATCATTTCTTGTAGGTTCACGCCCTGAAACACCGAAACTATAATACACATTGGCTTTGTCTGAAATAAAATAATTGATCCCCACTTTCGGGTTGATAAAATGCCATTGTTGCTTCTCAAATGGGACAGAACCACTATAATCAAAATCAGCATATCGGTATTGTAAATCTCCAAATAGTACAAAACGATTGAGTGTGTAGCTAGCCTTTACAAACGTACTGAACTCATTCTTAAAACCAGTATTTTCGTACAGTTCACCCAATGTTCTTTCAGAACCAATATGCCTTCTGTTGTAGGTGTTGAAATGAATTCCAGCATTTAGGTTGAGGTTACCAGCATCCCAATTGATATTGCTGAAGTACCCCATAAAGTTATGTCTAAAATCATAATTATACATTTCGTCAGTAGAAGGGAAGCCTAAGAAATTGTTGAGGTCAAAATCATAATTACCATCCAAGAAATTATAATAGGCGGTGTTATTGAGCACAACATTTTCAGAAAGATTCCATGAATGCTGAACACTCGCCAAAGCTTGTAAAAAGGCATCATTTTCATCAGCATTGCCATTAGTTCTAGGGTCTTGGACAATGACCTCCATCGGTACACCAATCCATGCTAATTGATTTTTTTGATTGCCAATAAAACCAGTGAATTTCAATCGATGATTTTCCTTAAATAATCCATAACTTAAAAAAGCAGAATTGGAAGTATTAGCAGAGCGATATTTGTAACCGTCTGAGTGAAGGTGTGAAACTCTCGCATAAAACCCTTGATCGTTTTTCAAACCGTTATTGTACTCTCCGAATACACGATAAGTATTGAAAGAACCATAGTTGATACCAATTTTTGAATAATAATCATCAGTCAGGTTTGGTGATTGAAAATTAATACTTCCGGCATAGCTTGCCACACCGTTAGTAGAAGTTCCAACACCTCTTTGAATTTGTAAAGATTGAATGGAGTTGAAAAAATCAGGGTAGTTAGAAAAGTATACCCCTTGATCTTCAGGTTCGTTAAGTGGAATTCCGTCAAGCGTCATATTGATCCTAGTTTGGTCAATTCCTCTCAATCTGAAATACGAATAACCTTGGTAATTGCCCGCATCAGAATATGAGTTGATGGATGGAGTACTACTTAGGATTACCGATGGCTCCTGACCTGAATTGATCAATTCAATGTCTTCTTTCGTTACATTTTTATAAGTCACCGGTGTCGTTGTGTTTGCCCTATACGCTTGAATCACAATTTCTTCTAAAGTGATGGTATCAGCACTCTGAAGGATCTGTAAAGTATCGTTTTGTGAATAGGCAGACAAACAGAACAGAAATGGAAGTAAGATGGTAAGTTTTTTCATTGTTTTAGATTTCGAAGTTGAAGCCACTGCTTTGCAGTTCGTTGTATTTCTTTTTATTGAACATTAAGTACCTCGGAGCCCTATGCGGGACATTCGGTACTTTTTCATCTAACTGAATAAGCAGGCCCGTTTTCATTATTTTATTGCTGAAGTTTCTTCTGTCGAATTTGATTTCAAGGATGGATTCATATAGCAGTTGAAGCTGTGGCATTGTAAATTTTGCATCCAATAATTCAAATCCAATAGGTTGATTCCTGATTTTACTTTTCAGCCTATTATGTGCTTTACGCAAAACCAAATCATGATCAAAAGCGAGAGAGGGAACATCTTTTAATTTAAACCACTGTGCTTTCATCGCGTCATCACCCGCTAAAAGCTGATACTCTGAAGTTTTGACTAAAGCAAAATATGCTACAGTCACTACTCGTCCTCTCGGATCACGCTGAACATCACTAAAAGTATAAAGCTGTTCGATAAAGACATCTTTAATTCCTGTCTCTTCAAACAGTTCTCTTTTGGCACCCTCTTCCGTACTTTCATCCATTCGAACAAAACCACCTGGAAAAGCCCACTTTCCTTTGAAAGGTTCTATACCTCTTTCTATCAGTAGGACATTGATTTCAATGCCATCAAAACCAAAGATCACACAGTCAGTGGTGAGCGCCGGTCTAGGGTATTCGTAACAGTATTTTTGAGTATCCATTTTCCTTTCATTGTGTTAATCATACACAAAGAAAGATAATTAATTTTAATCCACCTATTTTTCTTTGTGTTATTTTTACACAATGATGTTTTTAATTATGGATTTGTGGAAAAACTAGCTTATAATTCATTAAACAGTCACTTAATAAAGAAAGTATATTATAAACTAAATTATCGTCAACATTCACTCAGCATTTCTACAAGCTTTGAAGGTCCTACTTTCAACCTTCCTTCTTCTTCATTTTTCCATTGATGAAAAACGAAGCAAAAAATCTAGGCTTAGAAGTCAAAAGCTAAATTTCATTCCTCTCGCCTAAATGATTTTAAACTCGCTAAAGCTCAAACAAGAAAATCATTTTTAAACGGCTCAATTCATGAAATTCTTAACGCTTTTCCCTTCAATGCCAGGGGGAATACTACCAGACTATAATGGTAGAAAGCCCACTGGCGCGAATGTTAAGCGTAAGCGTCATTCTTGTCCTTCATATCATCAGAAATCTCCTGATTTCTAAATACCACAAATAACGAAAACTTAGTTTACAGCGTACGTGATTTCCCTTCAATTTTTCATCGTAATTTCTACAAGGTTTCTATGATTTATTTTTAAACTTTCTTGATTACGTATCAAAAGAGATATATTTTGTAATATCTACTAAAGTGTAGTGATGTAGAAATGTTGCATTAAAATGTCTGCAAACTATAGTCACGAGTTTTTTATCACTTAAATTGAAGCTTTATAACGTTAGGAAAAACTAACTCTTGTTTTGTAATACATAAATATGTAGATTCGATTAATCTTTCAACAATCTAACAGCAGCTTAAAGTTGGAGTTGAGTTTTTGAAGTATTTACCATAGCGGATGCCTGATAATTCATATGATAAATAAAGGAAATAGCTCAATTGAAAAACAACAAATGAACAATAATATTAATCTAATAAAAATAAACCGCCACCTGTTTGATAACGGAACGAGCATGATAAACAGGGTATTGCGGAGCTTCGTTCTAAGGGGTTCGAATCCTCATTTGCATTATTTGCAAAGCTCTTAATAGAGCATCCGGTAACTATATAGAAAGGTGAAGAACAGAGAATAAACGCTCAACTGAAATTGAGTTTGCAAGTCAAGGGATACCGTTTGAAATGTTATTTCAAACTCAACTTGCCTTCCCTCAACTTTGGTGTTCTTCTCCTTTTTGATTGCTCAAACAATGAATCATTTTAATGGGAATATTAAAAAAACAATACCAAGTAAAGCCAAATACAATCGGGTATCTATATAAAGACAATATCTTTGAACAAAAATTAAACCCAGGTTACTACGAAATTTGGGATTGGAAAAATAGAACAGAATTATTTGTTCTTCCTGAAACGTCAAAATTATTGACTGTCACAAACCAAGAAGTTCTGACAAAAGATAATGTGGCACTACGTTTTTCCTTCAATGTACTTTATAAAATAATTGATGGACAAAAGTTTCTAAACAATTTTGCATTAGACAAAACAATGAACGCTATTCTTCAAGAAGGAGAGACTCGTATTTTTAATATTGTTCAAATCTATTTCAGGAACAAATTAGCTGAATTGGACAGTGAAATTGTAAATAAAAAAAGAAGTGAATTGTCAGAGTTCAATACAGATGAAATGCTGGAAGAAGTTTCCAAATTGGGTATATCAATAGAACAGGCACAAATCCGTGATTTAACTTTTCCTAAATCAATTCAAGAATTATTTGCTAAACACCTAGAATCAAAAATCAGAGCCAAATCAGAGCTTGAAAATGCAAGAACAGCTGTAGCTACAGCTAGAGCTTTAAAAAATGCATCAGAACTAATGAAAGATGATGAAAATATTAAGTTCTTTCAGATGATAGAGACGATTACAAAAATTGCAAATAAAGGGAAACATACTTTTATGATAGGCGATATTAATCAACTTACTAAAAAGTAGGTATTTATATCAAGTCATTACATTTATACTAGAATCACATGAAACAGTTATTTGTATTATTGCTATTACTATGCTTTATATCTTGCAAAGAGAGCAAACCAGCAGTTGAAAATATTGAAAATAAAGAGTTGACCTCAGATCAAATTGACTCGATATTAGTAGAGTACGAATTCGATTATGAATCACCAATAGTTATTGATAATTCAACTCAGGTTATGCTTCCAATTTCAACTTCTCTATTAGAGAGAAGGTCTTATTACAGTGAAGAGGGATATTATTCTGCTGATTTTCCAAGGTATTGGAATGTATTATTTTTTGATCGGAAAACTGGAGAAACAAGGTTGCTCACTGAAAATAAAGTTAGAATTTCACAGATTCATGCCAACCTAAGCAATGAATATAATGAAGCAAATAGAACCTTAATAGGTAAGATACTTTATGAAATTGTGGATGTAGACTTTAATAGAGATGGAGTGTTAAACAGCACGGACCCTGAGGCTTTATTTTCATCTGATTATAATGGTACAAACTTAAAAAGAATCTCACCTATCAATGAAAATTTACAATTTTTTGAGGTTGTTCCAAATTCAAACCAAATTTTGATCAGAACTTTAAGAGATCATAATCAGGATTCAATTTTTAATCAAAAAGATGAATCAATTTGGTATAAAGCTGAATTAATAGAGCAAGACTGGATACTAAATGAAATCATAGATGCATCAGGTAGAAAGAAAATTGAAAACTTGTATTTCGATCAATGGATTAAGAAGACAAAGAAAGTAAAATAACGGTTTACTCATCGAGATCAAATCATCATGATAATAACAAAATGCTGTACTCATTTAAAAAAAGTACTTTAATAGTTCTACACTCTATCCTAGTCACTACATCATTCCACCATTCTACCATCTAATAAATATGGATACATTCGAAATTCGCTGGCATCAATACGAAAAAAGAGAACGAAAATTTCAGGGACATTCTTTCCATAGAGAATATTTCCATTTTCACCGCCAAAAAAGACCAGATGAAAATCTATTAGAGTTCTTCAGAGAGTCCTATGAAAATGATTATTATGTCACCATCCGATATATCATTAATGGAGAGGATTTCGCAGACTATATGAATTTGAATTACTATGGAAACCGAGTGCTTGATGCTCCTGGTGGTTATTTTAATTCTTTGACATTTAATTGGAATGATCGTATTCCTGTGGGGGTGTCAAACTCAGATTGGTTGAAAAAAATCTTATTTGAAAATATCGCATTTGATATCAAAGGTATAAAAGGAGAAAAAATTATTGCTGACGACTTGAAAGCATGGGGAATGAATGAGGAAAGAATAGAATTTTTCCTTGAGGATGCAAAATTACCTTTTATTTTGTATGGATGTTGTCAGTGTCTTGATAGAGAGTGTGGTTATTGGGGTATAGAGATAGAAAAGGATGACAATTGGATAAAATGGCATCTTCCAGAAATGTATCACAAAGGATATCAATTTGAAAAAGAGGACTATTTAAAGGAATTCGAAGAGTATGATCAATTGATTATTGATCTGATTGAAAAACGTAAAGAATATACTTTGTAAGCTTATGTTACATTAATTTTTATGAGGATATGTTGTACTTTTATGTCATAGTGCCGTTGTAAAAGACGAACTTCAAACCAAGACAAGGTTAAACGAACTATTACAAATCAAACAATGAAAGAATATAGAATTAACAAACAGAAAATTTCGGATTACACTAAACGAAATGACAATAGGGTGTTCAAAATTTTACTTTTTACAATGTTAGGCATGCCAATTCTGATGTATCCTTCTATGGGAAAATCGTTAGAACCGTTTTTAATTATGTCTTTTTCCCTTTTGACGACTGCTTTAATTGTTGGTCTGATTTATTTGAACAATAAGAAACTAACAAGGCTGAGTGCTGAGAATTTACGTATTTTGATTGATGAAAACACCATCACTAGAGTCATTGATTTAGAGCATGAACCACGCATGAATTTTCTTCATAAATATTCTTATCAACAAGGAAAAACAAATTCTGGAGCATTTTATACCAAAATTGAATTTAAAAATTTGAAGTCAGTATCTAATAAAAATGGAGATTTGTGGGTTCACTCTATCAAGTCAAATTCATTTAATGGACATGGGATTTTAGTAATCCCACAAGAATTGGAAAATTTCATGGAGCTTGAACAACTACTTCGAAGTACAACAAATCAGATGAGCATTTCAAGCTAAAAAGAACATAAACTAAAACTAATTAAACAATGAAATATGTATTACTATCAATTTTCACTCTAATGGCCCACTTTTCCTTTGGTCAAGTAGAGAAATCTGAAAACAGAATTGTCGCCGATAAATTTATCGAAAAATATAACAATGATGATTTCAATGGCATATTCTCCATGTTCTCAGATGTATTACAACATACCTTGCCATTGGATAAAATGACTGATCTTTTAATAGAAACTAAAGTGCAGTCGGGGAGGGTTACGAATCAAGACCTAATAGAAAATGAAATGGGAGTATTTGTTTCTTATAAAACAGTATTTGAGAATAATACCCTTGTTCTAAATTTTTCGATTGATGATAATTCTAAAATAAACGGATTTTATATTGAACCGTTTATAGAGGGATTTTCTTTTAAAGAGGCAATCAATAATCTAGCATATAAGGAAGGCAAAATAACTAAAGCCCAAACCGAAATAATATTCGACAATGCAAAGGTTTTTCCAGACCAAACACAAATGGCATTCGCTATAATCAAGAATGGAAAGGTAAATTACTATGGGATTATAAAAGAAAACAACACGATCTACCAGACCCATAACCAAGAACGTATTTTTGAGATTGGTTCTATCTCTAAAGTTTTTACTGCAACCTTACTTTCTGACCTTGTTTTAAAAGGAAAAGTGGAGCTAAATGATAACACCAATAAAAAATAATACACCAATATCATTTATTAGTTTGAGCAATCATACTTCAGGCCTCCCGGGAATACCTTCAAACCTTAAGCTTACAAAAGTAGATCCAGATAATCCTTACAAGAATTATCATGAAAAAGAGCTTGTTGACTACCTAACAGACTCTCTTGAATTGTCAAATAAAGGGAAGTATGCTTATTCCAATTTAGCGGTTGGATTATTAGGTTACACGCTTAGTGAAATTGATAATACTACTTATGAAAGTCTTCTCCATGAAAAGATATTTTCAAAATATAATATGAAGAAATCTACCTCAGTTTTTGGAAATGTAAAAGATGACTTAGTAGTAGGCTTAAATACAGCAGGAAAAGAAACTCCAAATTGGGAATTTACAGTATTAGCGGGCGCTGGCGGAATATTATCAAATGTGGAAGATTTATCGAATTTTGCAATTGCTCAGTTTGATTCATCCAATAAAGTACTTGAACTGACAAGAAAGAAAACCTTTGAGATCAATGATGATTTAGAGATTGGTCTTGGTTGGCATATTTTAAAGTCCCAATCTGATCATCCTTGGCATAGTCATATGGGCGGAACAGGAGGCTATACCTCATCCATTATCATTGACGAAATTACAAAAAATGGAATCATTGTTTTATCGAATGTTTCTGCATATAATCCCAACGTTGTCAATGTAGAAAAAATGGGTTTTGAATTAATGAAATCACTTTTGCCTTCTGAGTAATTTCTTTGCAGAGAACTTGGTTTTAAATTACCCGCCAATAAAATGGCGGGTTTCCAAAATTATAATTTCACCGCTTTTTCAACGAGTACATCATAAGTATATCCGGCACCAAAATCTTTATTTAAGATTACGTTACCTTTGATAGTGACTACTTCACCTACAGAAAAATTATCGTCGGTTGTCACTGTAATATCATATTGACCATTGCCAATCGTTCCATCTTGCAGGTGTACAAAATTCACATTCATCACACCATTATTGACCTTCACTACTTGACCTTTAATGATCACTTCTTTGTTGGAGTAATCATTCATATTATTGAAAAGTTCGGCAATACGGATTCCGTTAGGAGCTTTTTCAATATCTTTAACTTGAGGGCTTCCTTGTGGAGCACTCTTTTTCGCTACCGTTTTCACTTTTTGGGCTTGATTACGAATCCCTTCAGCAAAAATGACACTTTCAAAAGTTCTGTTTAGCGTTTTACTTTCGAAATTTTGCATTTCCATCCCTCCGTCATAATAGTAAGTAGCACCGATTTCAATAGGTCTTCCTGGTACTGCCATCCAATACTCTTTCCCCTTCTCAGTTACTTTAATGTATACATATCCACCCGAAGCAATTTTCTCATTGACCACAATTTTATGTGTATTAGCATCTAATACCTCTTCAATATTTGCGGTGGCTTCTGTAGCTGAAGCTCTATTCGCTGATGATTTTGCTTGATCTGAATTATCACAACTTGCCAAAAAACAAGATGCAGATAAAAACAATGCATGAATAATTTTCATTCTTGATTATATTTTGATTTTAGGTAAAATTAATCAAATCATTTAGAGTAGGTGGGTTAGTGTACATTTATTATCTTTCTTTTACTATTTTTGGTTAAAAGTGGCATTCGATAAAAATTTCACTATTACTTTAAAGCAAATTTAAAATAGCAAAACATGAAACAAGCTTTATTAATCACCGTAATACTTTTATTAGGTCAATCAATCTATTGTAATTCAACTCAATCTTTAACGAATACGCCTACAGAAGAAAAGGTAGCCTTTGAACCGATCTATTTTATTTTGGGCACATTGAGTGATTATGGTGGACGTTCTCAGTATGTAAATAGAGAAAATCAGGTTGATAAATACTATCCGTATGAAAAACCATTGGCTGATTTTTTGAAAAAATATATTAAAACAGAATTAAATATTTCTATTGAGACTGTTTTAGGACCTTCTAATCATCAAAATACATATTCACCTGAACTCTCAAAGCAACTGAATGATTTTTACGGAGAGGAAGATAAGCTTTCAAATGATAAATTTGAAAGTGATGAACAAATCTATTCTTTTATTGCTGGAGTATGTTATCGATATGGTGAAAGGCTAGAGAATGCTATCTACAAAATCAAACTTTCAAATTCTCCAAAGCATCAAAATTGTTATGAATCACTTAAACAAATTGGGTGTCAGAAATTATTTTATAAGCAAACAAAATCAATACCTAGACAGGATATTATCTACTTTAAGCCTACGCCTAAACTAATGAAGTATTTGAAATTGATTGAAGAGGAAAGAATTGAATTAGAAACCTCTTTTCATAATCGATTTGAGACGACAGATACTAAGCTTGCGGAACAAATAAAGTTGGATTACCAAAAAGCTAAAAATGAAGAAGCTGAGAAAATTAAACACCTATTTTAAAAGGGATTTTTTATAAATAATAGTTGCACTTTTTTACTCTATTAATCTTTTAAAAGCATAAATAAAAAATGGGATTCTTTGATACAAGATGTATGATTTCTGGATTAAGTTTAAAACTATCTGAAACTGTGGCAGTATTCTTAATTCAACAAGGAGATATATTGCAACCAATTTCTTTACCTATATTTGGAACCTACAATAGGCTTGGAACAATTGATTGTGTTGAAGAAAATATAAATACAGTCATTGTTCTTAATTTCTTTAAATCTAAGATAGCTTCTGGTGATATAAAAGTTGATTGGGATGAGGTCGATTTTGATCAAGTAGACAATATTGAACAGTTGTTTGAAATTGTTGAAAGAGGAGTGACACAAAACTATGCATCTGTTTTGTTTAATAACATGAAAATAGGATTTGCATTAATAGATAAGTTTATTTGGAATTCGATAATTACAGTTCAACATAAGGAAGAACCATTTCCTTTTCAAGGTCTTATGTTAGATGTCTATCAACAGTACAATGATTTAGAGGAACTTTCTAGACAGTTTTTTTATCTTGAAATGTTTATGAAAGAGAATCAAATGAGTTGGAGTTTACCATCTGATCATGAACAACATTATGATGAGGAAATCAGTGAGTTTTTAGACTTAGCTTATGTGAAGTTTATGAACAATCCAGTAATTATGAATGGAATTGAAAGTTATTCTAAATTTATACTAGAAGAAGGAAATAGTATTTAAAAATGAATGCAAGAGAACTTTTCAATATATCTAAAGCCTTACTTTCTAAAGTGGAATGGGAAAGACAATATTTTCATGTAGGTCAAATCCCTGATAAGGATATAAAGACTTTAATTACTGTGATTGCTAATCATCTTAATACCAAAAAAATACACTTAATTCTCGATAGACAAAAATCAAGAACATTATCTATAAATGAACTTGAAGTCTATTTTAAAGACAATGATGAAGAGTGTATTGTATGGGATGAACATTTTAAATTTTGTCTTGAATAAAAATCTATTGGAGTTTTCAGAAAAGGTCTGATAGACTCCATAAAATAAAACGCTCCATCGATGTCATAAGTGATAACATCAATGGAGCGTTTTATATCAGAAAAAGGATTTAAAGCTTATTTCTTAATAAACTTTCCAACTGCTTCCACATCACTTCCTTTTACTTTATAGATGTACAAACCTTTTCTCAGTTTTGAAACATCAACTTTATCAGCACCCAGAAGTGTCTGACTAAGTACTAAAGAACCTGTTGTAGTATATACATTGAATTCCATAGGTTGATTTGAATTCTTCGCTTTTAAGTACAATGTATTTTCAACTGGATTCGGGTAAGCAAGGATACCCGTATCATCTAAATCATCTATGCTTAATGGAGGTTCAGTATCTTCTTTACCTGAAACAACAATGTAAACAAAGTCGGAGTAACGGTCGTCTTCTGAAGTGGCCCATATTTTTACGGCTCCATTTTTCAGACCTGTTACTTTTCCATCTTCAGAAACTGTGGCAATAGCGTTGTTGGCTGATTTGTATTTTACGTTGCCTTCTATACCCAAAGTTTCCACTTCTAATTGTAAAGTTTCATCTCCTTTGATAGCAGCAGTTCCTGGTGTCAACATGATTTTACGAGCTTCTTCACCGTCTTCAATAATACCTTTGTAGAAACCACTTCCCATTACAGCCATCCAAAGTACAGTAGGGTCATGGACATCAAACTCAATCTGGTTAATATTATCAGGCTGACCAATGGTGTGATTACTTTTGACCCACGTTTTACCTGCATCATAACTGAAATATACACCAGGGTTGGCAGTAATTACACCTTGAGTGAGTACCAACATATTTCGGTCAAAAGGAGATACATCGAAAAATTCAATAAACTGTGATTCGAAGATTTTAGTCCATGTTGTACCATAATCATCTGAGTAGAATGCACCGCCACTTTTTACATCTGCGGCTCTACGTCCTGCAGTTACGTATAATCGTCCTGTATGATCAAAAGTGACACTGTTAATGCCTTCAATGTTATCGGCTACTTTGATTTCCTTCCAAGTTTTACCGCGATCAGTAGTATGGAATAGTCCACCATTTTTTCTGACTTCTTGGTTCCACGGTGAAGCGGCAAAAATAGAAGCATATGTACTATCTCTCGGGTCAAATTCAATATCCTGTATCCACATTTTTGTAGGCATACCGTTATTGCTAGGAGCGAAGCTTTTACCTGCATTGGTAGAGATGTGGAAACCACCTTCTTTGTCTTTATCAGGACCGTCCGTTCCACTTCCGCCACCAGAACCGGCTACTTGTGTTACACCAAAATACATATAATCAGGGTTGATCGGGTCAATCAGAATACTGTTGGTCCACATCCATTCTTCCGCCTCTGTTGCTTTACCCCAATCTTCAAACGTTTCTGCTCCATCCGTAGATTTATAGATTCTATCTAAGTGTTTTTGACGCATAGAAGTGGTATAAACAGTGTTTACATCCCAAGGGTGAGTGGAAATAGCAAAAACACTTTCCTGCGTTTCAGGAATATATTCAACCGCTTGTTTTCCATCAACACCATCATTTGTACTACGCCATAAGTGGTGTTCACCCGAACCTAAATACAAAATTCCTTCCCCTAAACGTCTATCTTGGAACAAGCATTGACCAGGTAAATTACTGTCACCTGTACCCATGATATTTCCATTGGCGGTATAGGTTTCATTAACTTGTTTGAAGGTTTCCCCTTTATCTGTACTTACAAAAGTATTATGAGCATAAATCAACATGACATCACCGCGGGAGTTAACAGAACAATAACGCAATGAACGTAAAGGATAATTTTGTCCCCATTGCTGATTAGAAAGCTGATGCCCTTCCTCCATGTTGTCATTATATGGATTGTTTCTTTCCATCCAATAGGCCTTGTCATTTTCCCAAGCCGGACCAAAATCACGTGCTGTATTGATCCAAGATTCACCACCATTTGTTGTTTTCCACAAACGACCCGGTATAATTGATTTTTGAATTTGAGCATCATAAAAACCTACATATAAACCATTCTCTTCACTAGGGTCTACATTTAAAGAGTTAAAGTACTGCAAGGCTTCAGTGGGTAAAACAGGATACTGACTCTTGGCTTCTGCTTCTGAAATTTCAAACCATTTGGCAATATACTGATAGTAATTAGTAGAAACTCCACCTGTCAGACGGTTGATATCAAGGCCTAAGTTGCCATTAATATTTTCCCAAGTTTCACCATTGTCTTCTGATTTGAAAATACCACCATCAGAACTTGTAGTTGTACCATTAGCATGGTAACGCACTTGGTCTGCCACATATAAAACAAACCTTCCTGAACCTGCATCATAATAGTAATCCATATCCATAATGGTATTGTTGTCCAATTTTCCTTCACCAATATTGGTCCATGAAGCACCTCCATCTGAAGATTTGAAGATACCATATTGAGATCCTGCAAAAACAATATCACTATTAGTAGGGTGGACAATGATACGTGAGAACTGCGCTTTTTCATCAATTCCCTGTGTTAATTCCGTCCATGTTTGACCAGCATCCGTAGTTTTCCAGATCTTACCTTGATACGCTATATTATCATAAATATTCTCATTTCCTCTTGGTTTAGAAGCTGTTGGGCTTTGAACCGTACTCCATAGTTGTTGTTGACCTCTACAGAAGTTACCAGCACCAACATACCATGTGAAATCATTGCTAGGGTCCATAGCGACAGCCGAAACTTTTCTGTACCAAGATCTACCATCTCTACCTCCATCAAACTCATAAGAATACCAAGGACAATTTTTGATCTCTGTCCAACTGCGAGCCGTATCTTGACTAAAGTAAATTCTTGAGGATTCAATTGCCACAGCGTACTTAGCCGTTTTAGTAGAGTATTGTAATTCATATAAACGGAAGAAATTTCCTTCTCCATCAACATCTTTGATTGTTTTCCAGCTTTTACCGTTATCTTCTGTTTGGTAGGTATTTCCCATATCAGGCGATTCTACACAAAAATCAGGTAATAATGGATGGTAACGTAAGAAGTTGGAGAACCCTGCGTTACCAGGACCAAATTGTGTCCATTTAATTTTAGTATCAGATTTCACTTTTCCAGTTTGAACCTGAGTCATATATTCATCAAAAAATGTCTTTGTAGTAAAAGACCAAACATCGCCTTCAGTGATTTTCCCATCAGCTTCTATTTCATCTACACGCCAGAAGTATTTTTTCTCATTTTCTAAACCTGTAATAACAAAGTTAGTAGCTGTCAGATCTGTCGCTACTTGTTCCAATTCATCTGAAGATGTGCCCAAATACACATTTCTCTTTTCAGCAGTAATACCTTTTAACCATTGAAGGTTTACCTCATTTGTACTAATACTTGTAGCATCATTGGCAGGGGTAGGGGTGGTAGCTTTTGTTTCCGTAGAAACCTTCATCAATGCTACATCATCAATATTCAGATAAGTACCTTCCTTTAGATAAGGTATTCTGATGTAAGGCATAAAAGTTGTAAAGTTATCATCCACTTCAAACTCAATAGAGAGTAGCACAAAGCCATCCTTTGCTTCACTCACTAAAGTGACTTCCTGCTGACCAATACTTTTAGAACTTCCTTGTTTTCCATCGTGAACATCAATTTGAATTTTTTCGCCCGCACGGTCAATATCTGTTCTATAGTAGAAAGAGAATGTATACTTTCCAGCACCTAACTCAGGATAATGCTCTGTACGAAAAGTAGGTGTTCCGTTACCATAGTCACGAAAAACCACTTTAAAAGATCTTGCCCCACTTCTTTTGATTTCTTTATCAATTTCAAAACCAGTGAAAGGCCAACCTCTCCAAAGCGTTTTTCCTTCATAATTATAATAACTATCATTTGACCCTGATGTTGAGCCTCCTTCAAAGCTCTCATCCGGTAGTAAGTTTGTCTGTCCTAAAGCGTAAAAGGACCACATTGTAAAAAATAGGAGTGCAGTAAATTTCATACTTATATAGTGGTTTTTATTGTTTACTTTTCATTTCATACTGCTAAGTACAGAGGAGAACTTGAGTTAAGAGTTAAGAGTTAAGAGTTAAGGTGGTTCTTCTTGTGGTTTTGGAATCACTTTCAAACCATTTTATGAACTACAATAATTTCATTTCGTCTTCATTCATCCTTCTTAATTCTTCAAAAAAACTCTCTTTACTTCTTTTCATGTACTTAAGAAGTTCACCAGAAATTAGTGAATAATGTAAACTTAGTGGAGCAATTTCTAAATCTTAGGTTAAACTAATTCGGAAAGCGGGGAGGAATTATTTTGCATAGTAGAAAGCTTTATGGTAGGTTAAATATTTTAGGAGTTTTCGGGGGTATAATTAATAACAACACACTATACTTACTTTCAAGTAGTTTCCTTGAGGCTCCTTTTAATAAGAAACTAATCACCAACTGAAAACGGTAACTTTAACTTTATCAAGTGGCGTTAAATTAGGTTTTGGGTTACCTGAAAATGCCGATGAGACTTATGATGAATACCTAAAAAGAGCTACATCAACGAATCAAAGCCAATATCAATTGATCTCTTTTAGCCTCGTAAAATGATAAATACATTTGCTCCCGTTTTGAATCAGAATATAGCTATTCTTGTTTCGTAATACATAAAAGTGTAAATTCAAATTATCTTTCAACAGTCTAAATAGCAAACTTAATTTTAATGGAAGTAAGAATGATTTATATGATGAAGTCATCTAGACTTTTTTGATTTTCATAAATTTTTTTAGTCCAATAACTATAATCCCTAGAAAATTGAACCCTTTCCAGCTAGAAATTGTCGTGTCAAATC
>NZ_JABANE010000259.1 GCF_012844305.1 Flammeovirga aprica JL-4 | reverse complement strand
AAGTTAACCGAACGGTAATCAACCGCCGTATACGAGGTCCGTACGTACGGTGGTGTGAGAGGGTCTCCGCTAGGCTAATCGCCTAGCGGCGCTCTACTCGATGTGTGCTGTGAGTTGTCTATCAGACAACGTAACTGAGAATATGATGGATGCAGACCATCCGGTTTGGAGCTTTCAGGAGTACAAACCAAACAGCTGTTATGATTTATGGAGAGCAATTTCTATGGATGAAGCGATAACAGAAAAGGCTGTATAAAACAGTCATGTGAGAATAAAGGAGTTGAGCGAAAGCGAACCTTCCGAAGAAGTGGCGAAAAGAGCATTCACTGTCAAAACCTACGGATTATCGAGACTGTAGGGATAAGTTTAGCAGCTACCTGATTATGGGCTAGACGGCGGTCGTCATTAAGGGGGCAAGAACTTTATTTAGGCGTATTCTCGGAACACAGGAAGCCTATTTGAAATAGTAAAGAGAAAGTACAAGCAGAAAGTATCTGCAAGGCAATTATCAAAGTTTCAATAGGTGGCGGATGAACTTGTAGTAGTGAAGAATCCACTGTAATGGTTGAGGAGCGAAGGGGTTCAGTTATACAGTTTAATCATTAATTACAACTCAATTAGAGGATGATTTTTAAAGAAGCGACAAAGAGTATTCCCATCACTAAAGAGATGGTGTGGGAAGCATACAAAGAGGTGAAGCGTAACAAAGGCGTAGCTGGTGTTGATGGAGAGAGTCTGGCGTTATTTGATCAAAACCGATCAAAACTTCTCTATAAACTATGGAATAGAATGGCTTCTGGCTCTTATTTTCCGAAGAACGTTAAGCGAGTAGAAATTCCGAAGGGGGATGGTAAAACACGCCCTCTTGGAATACCTACGGTAAGTGACAGAATAGCACAGCAAGTGATTAAGACTTATCTTGAACCTAGGTTTGAGCAAGAATTTCTCTCATGTTCTTATGGTTATAGACCACATAAGAGTGCACATCAAGCGATAGCAGAAGTACGGAAGAATGTACGTAAATATGCTTGGGTAATTGATTTAGATGTACAATCGTTTTTCGAGGATGTAGATCATATATTATTATTCAAAGCATTAAATAAGCATGTTTCAGAACAATGGGTTTTGATGTATATAAAACGTTGGTTAGAGTCTGTTATAGAGCTTCCTGATGGAACGGTTCTATTCAAGAACGGAAAAGGTACACCTCAAGGAGGTGTTATCAGTCCACTTTTGGCCAATTTATATTTACATTACACTATAGATAAGTGGATGCACATTCATCATTCAAAAGTGAAAATGACACGTTACGCTGATGATATGATTATTCACTGTTCTACGGAGCAAGAGTCAGAGCGTTTATTGTATTCTATTAGAGACCGTTTCGCATCCTGTGGCTTAAAGTTACATCCGGAGAAAACGAAAGTAGTTTATTGTAAGAAGGATGGTCGACTACAGAAACATCACACTGTTCAATTTGATTTTCTAAGTTTCAGTTTCAGACCTATGTCTGTTAAATTAAAACGCGGAGGTCACTTCATACAGTATGATTGTACAGTAAGTAGGAAGGCTAAACTTCGTATGTTAGCCAGTCTCCGAGCCTTCAAAATCCCAAGGAAAACCGGAAGTACCATTCAACAAATAGCTCAAACTCTGAATTCCATTATTCGAGGTTGGGTGAATTATTACGGTAAAGTACGCTTAAAGGGTTTATCTCCTGTCTTCTATTATCTTCATCAACGTTTAATGAGTTGGTCGATGAACAAGTATAAAAGTCTTAGAAATAGTCGCGTAAAAGCGTCTCACTTTCTGAGGAAAATAGCTCGGGATTACCCCAACTTATTTTATCATTGGTCATTAGGTTATAGCTTCTTGTAGTATATACTCTGTATAACAAGAGCCGTATGAATTGAGAGGTTCACGTACGGTTCTGTGAGAAGTTAGGGGTGAGATTCCCCTAGCTTACTCGACT
>NZ_JABANE010000258.1 GCF_012844305.1 Flammeovirga aprica JL-4 | reverse complement strand
TGAAGCTGTCCGGGATTTTGAGTGTCGATCCGTGCCACATAAGAAGAATCTTTGTGGGTAGATCCTAAGGCTCCGGTCCATCTTTTGACTTTCATACCATTAAGGTCTTTATCCAGTAATTCTACTTGAACAGTCCCCCCGTGGCTAAACAATTTCACTATTGACCCTGAACCGTACTTTTCTCCGTTGACATTGAAATAAGGGTTGGGGTGCAAAGCTGTTTGAATCTTAGAGGCTACTTCATTGTAACCATAGATCAAGGCATTTCGGACTGCTTTACGGGTTAACTACCTTACCAATCACCTATTATAAAGCGATTTACCTCCTATATTTAAAAATTTTCTAAAGCTAATGCATACGCTTTGGGAGATGGAAGAATATTATCATTGGGAGAAAAATGGGATAGAAAAAAAGTAGCCAAACATTATGTATGAATGGCTACACGAGATAGTTTTTTTGCTAAACTTCTCAATAATGACATCTATTTAAAATATAGTTAATTCACTTGATGTTAAAAGGAGAGTACTTTAAAACATTTTTTTTGGGGGAACACTCAACTTACCCCCCAGAACAATTGTGTTACATTCTAATTACTCTTAAATTTCTCCTATCCTTTGAAGTTGATAGGTACTATACTCTTTAATAATTGGATCTGATGACAATGACAATTCTTTTAGTTTTTGAATAGCATATTCTGTCCTTAAATCACCAAGAATATAGGCACATTTTCGTACGAATGGATCCCTATCATCTTCTTCATCCCAATGTTCACAATGCAAATACATGGCTTCTACAACTGTATCTATACAGTCTGGGTTTTTGTATTTAAATTGAAATGATAATGCAATATTTTCATGTTGATGATGCCAACATTCAACTATTAACTTTTTATACATTTTATACAAAAAATCATCATCATAATATTTATGAGTTATCATTTTTATTATGTCTATTGCTGATGCATCTTTATTTAGATACGCAGAATTAAATTCTTGTTCTAAATATTTCATATCTTTCACTTCAGGAAATTTTGATTCAAATTGTTGCTTAGAAATTTCATTAGTTGCATATTCTAATATTAAATCAAGTTTTTCTTTAATCATTTTTTCTACTTATTATTTCAATTGTTATTAAGCTTTCATTAAAAACATCAACTCCTTTTCCTTTTCCAAATTGTATATTAACCTGTGGTGGATTAAGATCGTTACTCTCCACTTTAAATTGAACTTTTTCTAATGTCCATTTTTTACCTGTAATAGATTTATATTCTTCAGATGATATCATCTCGCCAAAGTATTTCTTAATCAGAGGTGGTTTTTTATTAGAAACCCCCATAGTTACAAACTTATCGATTGTCCCTTTTTTAAGATAATATTTAACTAATACACCATTATAATCTTCTGAAAAACCTAATTTCGGAGATGTCGAACCCTCACCTCCAATCCGAGTTAACCCCTTAGCTTTCCATTCAGCCGGTTTTAGTAACTTTTTTCCTTTAATCAATTCATCAAAATGATCATTTGGAATTGCTCTATAAAAAACCTCTCCAGCTTCTTCCACTACATAATCTCCCTTCTTGCCAATGACTTTCCCAAATTTACCTACATTTTTGAACCAATTTAACCTAAAATCAACATTTTCAGGTATTCTTTTCACTAATTGATCTACACTTAATTTTTGCTTAGAAAGATAATCAACAATTGATGCTAAGGTTTTAGGGTCATGACTGTAAAAATCATCTACCCCTGTTCGTATACCAACAATCCAACCTTTTATTAAATCCTCTTTACCTGTTATTGCATTCCTAAAGGCTTCATTTTTGGAATAACTTTTTTCAAAAGCTTCTTTTAATTCACCATCTATTCTTAATGACTTAAGCTTCTTAGCTATGGACGGAGGCAACTCATAATCATTATGCACATAAATACCATCCGCATAATAACTATGATAACCTTCCACCTCAAAGTTGTAAACTCGCTC
>NZ_JABANE010000257.1 GCF_012844305.1 Flammeovirga aprica JL-4 | reverse complement strand
CTATAACTTTTGTTTTACGACCCATAATTAGGGTATAAATATAGCTTATATTTTAATTTGTCTCAGTACTTAAGTCAAAAATAAATCATGGTTAATTCTAATTTATTTTTTGTGAGTACAACGCTAAAAAACGTATTAATAGTGGTTCTATTAAAAGTTTTTTGAAGGCAGTAACCGTAAAACAATAAATAGAATTAGTATGAGATAATTTTGAATTTGTACTTATGATTAAAATGATAAGTGCTTAAATTGCAACCCACAAAACATATTACATATGCCTGAATATTTCACATACGGAGAAACAGAAATAGAATACCTGAAAGGAAAGGACAAAAAGCTGAAAGCAGTGATTGAGAAAGTGGGGATGATCAAGAGAAGTGTCAATCCTGATTTATTTTCATCCATTATCAAAATCATTATTGGACAGCAAATCTCCACTAAAGCACAGGAAACAATTTGGGCAAGATTAAAAGAGAAAATTGGTGAGGTCAATGCACAGCAGATTGATCAGTTGTCAGAGGAGGAATTGCAAAGCATTGGTATTTCTTTCCGAAAAGCAGGTTATATTAAAAATTTCACTTCACAAGTTCTGACAAACACGTTTGATATTGTGGCATTGAAAACCCAAACAGATGAAGAAGTGATAAACGCTTTATCTTCCTTAAAAGGGATAGGGGTTTGGACAGCAGAAATGCTGATGATTTTTTCCATGCAACGAAAAGATATTGTTTCTTTTGGTGATTTGGCCATTATCAGAGGAATCAGAATGATTTATCGACATAAAGAGGTCTCAAAAGAACGTTTCAAAAAATATCAGAAAAGATATTCTCCATATGGTTCTGTGGCTAGCTTGTATTTATGGGCTGTGGCTGGAGGAGCAATTGAAGGTTTGGAAGATCCTTTGACTTAGGTTTTATTAAAAAATATACCAATCATACTTTTAAATAAAAACACCTTGACAATAATATTGTCAAGGTGTCTAAAGAATTTAACTTTCTTAAATCTTTTTACTTAATCTAACAATTCTATGTATCTAACTTCTAATGTTTTATACTGAATTGCAATGATTAATGTTTCATGTCTAACAATGTATTTATTCAATAGATGTTATCAATGATCTTATTAAATTTATTTAGATATGAAACTAAAATATTTTGAACCTATTTAATCCTACCTTTTATCTACTGTCTATTTTAATTCTCATTGAGAAAAATAACGTTCTTGATGTAATAGTAGATTTGAATCAGCAATTTAGATTTGAATAAAAATCATGCTGATGTCATCACGGTGATGTTTTTTAGAGCATAAGTTGTTGATGTAATTATAATCCACTTTTTGATAATCCACTGGTTTATCAAAGCTATCAATACCGTCGGTTGTAATTACCACAGACTGATTTACATTATGTTGAAATTGCTCAACATGATTATTGAACCAATTTTGAAAGCTTCCTTGAAGGTGATAACAAAGGAAATCAGGAACATTATTCTGATCTATTTTTTTCCATATGTTGTCTACCGCAAACAGTCCGTCTCCTGAACAATACGTCACACAAGATTTAGCCTCTTTGTCAATGACATTAAGTAGAAGTGTACTCGCCAATTCATCATAATTCAACTGAAGCAGTTTTTGTGCTAACTGTAACTGTGTGAAAAAAGAGTGCATAAGCTCTTTTCCTACAAACTCAGCGGAGCCTCCATCTAAGTTATTATGGTGTAAAACTAAACGGTTACATGATTTATGAAGTATTTTTTTGAAGAGCAAAGACGTAAATTGGCTTTCAACTGCTGATGAACAGCCATCCATCACTGCACTTACAATAAATCTGTCGTAAAGAATACAATGGTACAATGCATCTTCATTATTTTCGTGAAGATGCCCTCTTTTTGAAATAGTTTGGATCATCATTTTTCTTTTAAAAGTGTTTTTTTTATATGAATCCCCTATTTTAAGTGCAAATTCAATATTAGAATTAACTACGATTTATTGGATCACCTTCAAAAAGTGGGCACAGGTTAACCAAATACCTTTGAAATTCTGAACAGGAAAAACTTTAAAT
>NZ_JABANE010000256.1 GCF_012844305.1 Flammeovirga aprica JL-4 | reverse complement strand
ATTCATCAAATGTTTTTCGTAGATTTGCTACTGAGTTAAGGCTCATGAAAAGTTGTTTGTTTTATTTTGTAGGAAATTTAAAATAACAACTTTTCTTCCTTTTTAGAAAGTTATCCAATTATCATCGGGTAGAGTAAACCGCCTGTTTCTTCTATATAAAACGTCTCCCATCACTATGAACTATTATATCTAGAAAATCATCATTTCTATCTAAATAGCGGTACGCTGATGATATCAAATCATCTTGAATTCCGATAGTAATACCTCTAACTCCATTTCTTCCAGAAAGAAACCTAACATAAGGATTTAAAACATTATCTATATCTTCAGACCTTAAAGCAATTGTTTCTGCAGTTTCTTCTAATACTACAGGTTTAGCTCTAAAATTTCGTTTAACTTCACTTAGCCTAGATGCTAGTTTTAAACTTGATTTCCCCGCTTTTGAAGCCAGCTTTAGTAACTTACCTAAAATATAAAACTCATCCACAGGAGTGACAATACCTACTAATCCCCATAGCACATCCAATCCATCACGTAGTTTCTGATTATTGTAAGAGGACGCTAAAATATGATAACTGATTGCTGGAATTAATAACACTTGGGGTTTTTCACCGGGTGTTGCTTTGACCCTTCCAAATTCGCCTACTTCCAAACTTACTGCAATGAGTTCATTAGGATTGAAGCTGTAAGAGGATAAAGTAGTTTCACAATCTAATTGGTAGTTTAAATTATCCTCTGAAACAAATTCTAACTTAGTGAGTTTTGTATTTAAACAAGCTGACCTTTTAGAAATGATTGAGTTTTTAAGTTAATTCTATATAAAATCACCCACTAAAAAAGATAGAATGCTTCTATTTAGTGGGTGATGAAATCTATTTACCAAGATTCCCTAAACACTCCCCTGCGTTTTTTTTATACTCTTAATCAAAAACTTAAATCGTCATTATTATACTCTTCAGTTTCTGGTAATTCTCCGTTAAACCCTTTCATATCATCAAAGGTAATACTAAACCAGTGACCTGGGTTACCTGCCATTTCTTCAGCTTCCATTACTATATCTCTTGGATCAACTTGTAAAGAAGGATTACAGTACTCCTTTATTACATCAAAATCTCCATCAGCTAAAAATAGTACACTCCTTATGACTTGAATAATTATTTTTGTATTGATATTTTCTGAGTATAATTGTTCAAAAATATAAATAACCTTTTTACCATCGGAATAATTATAATCTTGAAGAACTTTTTTTTTTATATCTATTGGTAAATTCATTTTATCTTTATTTACTATTTGGTATATAGGTGCTTGTTGTGGAATCAAAAGAATATCCATGTTTCTCTAAAATATAAATTTCTTTTGCTGTAACTGTTTTCTTGCCATTAAAACCCTTTTTACCAGGAGGAATGCCATTTTTCCATATTGTCCGAGGATGAGAAGGGTCTGATATTATTCGAATAGCATCTCCTCTTTTAATTGCATTTTCTAACCATTCCTTATTTTTTTTCCATGTCCAACCTATTATGTTTAGAACATTTATTCCTCCAGGATTATTGTTAGGAGATAGATTATTTTTATACAAACCAATATCAATAAAATAACTAGTACCTATTTTTTTACTTTTATCTCCATATAAACCTATTAAGGTTGTTGTTTTATCTAATGGGCATTTTATATCTCCTCCAAAACCAGAATATTTAAAGGTAAATAATTTTTCTGATAGTTCTGCTATTTCATTACTCCCTCTAAAAACTTTTACATTTAATCCATCCTTAACATAATCAAAAAAAAGCCCTGATTTTTCCCATCTACTGATACGTCCTAGCCAATAAGTGTTTGTTTTTAATACAGTATCATGTAGTTTCAACCAAGCATCAACAACCTTACTATTTCCAGCTATAGCATCCCTGAAACTTTCTTGAGCATTATATTGTAATTCAAATGCTTCTTTTAACTCTTTATTTAGTTTTAGATCATCTAGTTTATCAGCAATAAGTTTAGGTAACTCATAATCATTATGCACATAAATACCATCCGCATAATAACTATGATAACCTTCCACCTCAAAGTTGTAAACTCGCTC
>NZ_JABANE010000255.1 GCF_012844305.1 Flammeovirga aprica JL-4 | reverse complement strand
ACACGTTCTTTCATATAGTGATTACTATCCTTTTGGGTTGAAGATTACGGCTAGGAGTAGCGGTAGTGAGGGGGTATAGGTATGGGTTCCAAGGTCAAGAAGAAGATGGAGAAACTGGTTGGGTGAACTATAAATATAGGATGCATAATCCTGTAATAGGGAGGTTCTTTGCTATTGATCCACTTACAAAAAAATACCCACACAATTCACCTTATGCCTTCAGTGAAAATAAAGTTATACAGTTTATTGAATTAGAAGGGCTAGAAATTGCACTTACAACACCTTGGTATAATACAAGTCCTGAAACCTATCTTGCAACTGCAGAAAGTGTAACAGAAGAACATCTTCATACTGCATTAGATATTGCTGGAGGAGCCCCAGTAGTGGGAGAACCTATTGATGCTTTACACGGAGTAGTATACCTTGCTCAAGGTAAGTACTATGAAGCGACATTATCTGGAATATCAATTCTTCCAATAATAGGCGATGCAGCAGCAAAAGGATGGAAGTATGCAGCTATGTATGGAAGTGAAATTCCTAAATTAAAGGGGAAAACTAAATGGTTTAAGAGTTTTAGTAATGCAGTAGAATTTGCTAATAATTATGGAAAGTACGGTGAAAAAGTTGCCTCTGCAATTGCTTCTCGAAGTAATTTACGTAATGTCGGTGATAAAATGTTTGGGAGTGTAGATTGGGTTGCTCACCATGTGATACCTGTATCTATGCTAAAAGAAAGTGAAGTAGTAAGAAAAGCAGTAGAAGCTGGTTTTAAGTTTAATGGGAAAATAAATGGAATGCCTATTGAAACTGTATTACATAACACTGGAGGACATAAGAAATATAATAGTTGGATTAAATCTAAATTAGACAATTGGGCTAATGATAATATAGGTTTTGATGGAGAAGCTGCTAAAAAATTCATTACCGAAACACTTTTACCAGATGCTCAAAAAGTTGTTAAAGAATTAACCGATAATGGTCAGAAAATATTGTAAATTTTTCATAAAATGAGGTATTATATATTAGAAGATTCCACTGGAGATGAAATTGGGAATACATATCCGCAAACAGATGGTATGAGTAATAATTACAAGTTTAAAAAGATTGATTCTGTCTCGAATTTACCAATCTTAAAAGCTCCAAAAGTTATTCCCGACTTAAATTCTGTGATGTTGGGCAAAGGTTCCAACTTAACAGATATAGTGAGTAGTGCATTATTCAATAGCTATAGCTTTTTGGTAAATAGTAAGCTTAAGGCTTTAATGACAAAATTCAATCTACCAAAGCATGCATTTTTTGAGGCTACTTTATTAAAATATGATAGCGATGTAAAGGAAAACTATTTTTTATTTCACTTACAGGAAAGTCATAGTACTTCAATTGACTTTACAAAATCTAGCTTTTCAACATTAAGAATTCCACCTTGGGAATTGCCAAATTGGGATTATGAAAAAACACCAATTGAGATAAACTCACATGATGATTTAGTCAAAAAGACAAAGGAACTTAAATCAGTTAAAAATATTGTCCCAGATAGATTGAAACTAGTTGATAATTTTGATCATAATTTAGACTTGTTTACATTAAGATATTTGTATGGAAAAATACTTATTTCTGAACGGTTGAAAGAGGCTCTTGAAATAAACAAGATTTCAGGTTTTCAAATTACAAAACCGTCTTATGAAATAGATTTATAAATAGTATTACTAAGAACTTGTTTGAAATTCCCAATGTTCTCAGTATTAAGCCGTAGGCGTTACTTAGAACTATCCAATTGTATAAGTTTGTAACTTATCACAACAAAACCCCAACCCCCACAAGTCAATAATACTTGTGGGAGTTTCTTATCCCCAAAAACTCCCAACCAAAAATCCCCCTCTCAAAAACAGAGTAGCATGGGTCGCCGACAACTTCCTTCCGAATCCACAGGATCCTCAAAAAACCGTCAAATACCGCTATGATGCTTCCGGTAACCGCATCACCAAATACGTCACCACCCCCGACAAAGAGATCAACACCCTCTATGTCCGAGACGCGAGCGGTAATATCATGGGCGTTTACAGCGACACCCTCAAAACCGAAGGAGGTCAGCCCGTA
>NZ_JABANE010000254.1 GCF_012844305.1 Flammeovirga aprica JL-4 | reverse complement strand
GATTTGACACGACAATTTCTAGCTGGAAAGGGTTCAATTTTCTAGGGATTATAGTTATTGGACTAAAAAAATTTATGAAAATCAAAAAAGTCTAGATGACTTCACAAAAAATAAATTAGAATTAACTATGATTTATTTTTGAATTTGTACTTATGAAATTGTAAGAACAATTTAGGTATTTTCTATCAAAAGTATAATGATGAAATAGAAGAACTAATGTAATCATTGTTTTTTGTGAATAAATATCAAATAAGTTTTCAAGGCTGACAAACTACGCTGAATGAACTGCTTTTTCTATAATTTTAATCTTCTAAATTAAAACCTATTTTTTTTAACTGAAAAACTAAAAACATGAAACTCAATTATAGAACTTCCTATATTTTTTTGTTGCCATTGATTTGCCTTTTTTTTAGCTGTGATAATACTCCTCCTGAGAATAAAACTCAGGCTGAAATTATTGAAAAAGTAATCGAGGAAGATGTTGTTACAAAAGAAGAAATTAAAGACGAAGTAACACCTTCAGCACCAAAAGTTGAACCTATCAAAGAGGAGAAAAGAGAAACCATTTATCTTAATGTATACGATGATGACACTAAGCTTTACGACTCTTTAATTTACCGCAATGAAGGTTTTGAATTAAAACAATATCCTATTGACACGGTACTATTAAAATCCAATACTTCTGAGATCACCTATCAGATGGATAGTTCTACTTTCGAGGACTCAGAGCAAAGTATTGTATTAAAACTTAAAGACGGTTCTTCTCATACTATTCGAAAGGAGTACAAAAAAGAAAAAATATACTTGGGAATACATCCAAATTTAAATTGTCATGTTGTAAAAGATACAGATGATTGGTATTTCCTTATCAACAGAGAAACTGCATCTGAGCTGAAAATCGAAGATATAAATGACAACCTATTTTTAAATCCTGATAGTTCTACAGCCCTAACAATTCTTCATAACAACGGTCTCACTGAAAATGGAGATTATTACCGTCTATATGATGTGGATTCCTCGTTTAATTTTGAGCCACTCTTACAAATGAATTTTGATACGTTCAAAGGACCTTCTAATGCCGTTTGGACCAACGATTCAACTTTTCAAATTGCATATAATAAAGATTCAAAAACCGGTTTTGCACTAACCCGATATGAATATGATAACGATTTTGATGAGATTGTTCTTAAAGGGATATCAGCTTTGAAAAAAGGACTTGATCCTAAAAAAGAATCTATTTATTGTTCTCCACAACCAACTTACGGAGAAGATCATGAGCCAAAAATCCATGATGACCTTCTTTCTGGTTTTACTCAGGAATTCGATAAATGGGAAAGATGGAATTTGACTGAAAAAGGAAATATTCTCAGTTTTCGATCTAATGAAAATGGATTGATCATGGCTGTCCAAAGAAAAGTGGAAGAGGAAAATTCTTATATGCTTGATTTTATCAATTATGAAGGTGAAGTATTATTTCAATACCCCAATGAATTTAGCTGGACTGAGGTTTTTCATGACGCCGACAACTTTTACATCAAAGAGGCAAAAGATCAGTTTGTAAAGATTGACCAAAACTTTGAGAAAGAAATCATACAAGATCTCCCTTATGATTCTCAAAAAACAATCATCCCCATTGAAGTCGTTTATGACCAAATACATCTTTATTCACCGGATGGGGCTTTAAAAGTGGAATATCCATCTCTAAACGGTCAAGAGTTAATTGTTGAAAACATTCATAATGAATCCACCTACAAGATCTTGAGCAATGAAAAGGCTCGTATATGGAATTTAGGTTACTTATGTTGGGACGATAAAGGCGAAAAACTATATTTAGATAACACCGGAGAAAGTGCTATGGCTTGTATTTGGGAAATTGATTTGAAAGCGAAAACTATCGCTAAAATAATCCCAGAACACGAGGCTGAACATCCAACCTTTTTCAGGTACAAAGGCGTTCCTCACTTAATCTATTTTGAGGAAGATAATATCAAATTAGCTACTCCGAAATTGCAATAGTAGACTACATTGAGCTTTAGAGTGGATTTGCAACATTTTTTCGGATAAAAAGTTAAGCCACCTTTTGATTATATAATTCTAAAAACTGTTCTG
>NZ_JABANE010000253.1 GCF_012844305.1 Flammeovirga aprica JL-4 | reverse complement strand
CAGTGGGAAGTACACATAATAGTTGTTCGATTTATGATGCAAAAATACTACAATTTTTGTTGAGAAGTTGAGGTTGTCAAACTACAAATAGTAAGAAAAAATGGGTGCAGGTGCTCACCTTATAATGTGACATTCTTCCACCTTAGTAGGTGAGCAACTGTCACCTCTACATGTTGCGGTCCCTCACCTTATAAGGTGGAACACCTCAACCTTAGTAGGTGACAACCTCAACCGGATAGAGATTCGTGAAATTCCCTGAGAACTTGGACTCCCAAAAACCACTTTCTACATAAGAGTGGGTAAAGGTCAATTTTGAAGGTATTGTTATCAAAAATTGGCCTTTATGTTTTACCTATCTTCTTTTTTATTTGTAGTTATAAGTTGGAAACTTATTCTATAACCTAGTTCTAAGTAACGCCTGACGGCTTGATACTTAGAACAGTGGGGGGTATTTAAAATTGTATTTACTCTTTCTTAAATAGAGCAGGGTAAATACCATCATAATTATCTTCCAAATTCCAATTATACTGTAATTCTCTAGGCATACAATTAAATAAAAACTGTTTTCCTTTATGAGATAATCTAAAGTTTTTTCCATTCATAGTAGCTCCTGCTTTACTATTGATTCTCAAGGTATCACTTTTAGAAATAATAATTATTTTATCACGTCCAACATATTCTACATCATTCGGTTCTATTATGGAACTTAAATTTACATTCTTAACTGTATAATATATTTCGAATACAGAATCCTTTTCGCTGTCAAAATTTACATTGGGAGTATCATAACTAATAAATTCATAAGCACAATTTAGATAGCTTTCTTTTGTCGATTTTTTATTTAATTGTTTATCTAATCTCATTCCTCCCCACGTATCATCTTCATATCTACTTTTTATATAGATATCAACAGTTGAACTACAACCTAAAAGATTAAATAACACGAATAAATAAATAATTTTTTTTCTCATCATTATTCAAAATCTAAAACAGATTTGGTTACATCACTATATTTTTCTTCAGTATACATTAATTGATCATTTGTACCATGACTTTTTCTACTACCTCTTCCTCCATCACCATTGTCTAATCTCTTAGATACAATATTTACTTGTTCTATGGTATTCTTTTCTTCTAAGTTAGAATATCCATCTATTTCACCACTTTCTTTTTGTTTTTTATATTTATCATCTTTCAAAAGTCTATTATTTTTTGCGTGCACTAATTCATGATATAAAATTAAAGCAGGTGAATGCATATTCCCTTCTGCATCTTTTCCTTTTGTATAGTAAGACCATTTAATCTCCTTAAGCTTTGAACTATATTTTGCTCTCACCATACCATTTTTTATATTCAAATTTAGAGATTCATCGGTTTTAGCTAATTCATTAAACACTCCTTCTTCATCAGCATCTTTTAAATATTGATATGCTGCATTAAATGCTTTAACTTCTTCTGTATTTTTGCCCCCTTTTACTTCTTCATGGAATTTTAAAGCATTTGTATCTTTATCGTATGTATAATAACCCACTAGTTTTCCTCGACTATAAATATCGATTCTTTTCCCATCTGGGTCAATATATCTCAATGGGTTATTTGCTACATAATTATAAGGACTCATTGATGAATACTTTTCTGCCAACGGGTCAACCACAAACCATCTCCCCAAACTAGCATCATAATGTCTAGCACCATAATCAATTAACCCTATCTCCTCCTGTTTTTCTTTTCCATTGTATTGGAATTTATGATCCGGTGTCCCTTCCTTCTCAATACCCGCCATATTCATACCAAACGGATAGTAGTGGTTTTCTTGGACGATATAATCGTTGAAAGTGACTTTTAGGTTATCAAAATAGGCATTGACTTCTTCAGATTGATTGAAGATCCCTATTTTCATATAAGCCGTATTTTCAGGTGCAGTGAGTGGCAATTGAAGTTGTTGTCTTTGATCCGCTTTAGAAATAAATGATCGTTCTTTATTAATTAGCTGATCATTTTCATCATAGAAACGAACCTGCAGTGAGATAAGGGGCAATGTTTGGAGCTATTGTTTCTCCACAATTGAAATCGTGGGCTTTTGATGTACCCACTCTTCCTCCTACAAAAGGCACCAACTGTGGCTTCTTTCCCA
>NZ_JABANE010000252.1 GCF_012844305.1 Flammeovirga aprica JL-4 | reverse complement strand
ACTTATAAAAAACATAAATATCACTATTATTTTTCATTTCACGACGAATATCTGACTTTTCAGCTGGACGATTTTCTCCTTCATTTATATCAGGTAATGGTGTACCATCATCTTTACAATCCTGCCATAAAATACTAATAAAGTCTTTGTCTTTTCGCAAATCATCCCCATTGATATAAGCAATTTCCCAACCACTTACCAAAGAAGTATCACCTTTTGAATTAGTATCACCTTGTAAAGCTTTCTTTAAATTTTCATCAGCACAGATATCAGCTATTATATCATCTCGCTTCTTTTGGGTATCCAGCTCCATAATACGCCAGTTCAAGCGTCTACTAATTTTACATGACTTTGTATCTATATCTTCTAATTCCTTTTCACCCAATTCAAGAATAGCTAACGCCAATACCAATCCCTCTGCTAGGGATTTATCTGAATTAGAAATAAGATTTGATAAGTGGCTTTATGTCATTAAAAATTTAACCAAATTGGACGAGCGACCTAAAGAGCTAAAGAGCTAAAAGGTAAAATCTTTGATGCTTTTTTTGAGACAGCTGAAGTAGCTAAAATGTCACGTAAAGAGATGATGAATTATGAGGATTCTTTGAAGTATTATAGAGACTTGCATAATTCTTTGGATACGGCGAAAGAGGAAGGGATTGAGATTGGGGAGAAAAGAAAAGCAATTGAGACGGCTAAAACTATGCTTCTCGATGGGCTTAGTATTGATAAAGTAGTACAGTATTCTGGTTTGAGTTTGGAAGAGGTACAGTATATTAAACTATAATATCATTATACAATATTCTATAAAATAATGTGGAAAATTTGCCCAAATAAACCCTCATTCAGAAAAGCGTTCTGAATGAGGGTTACTGAGGACAGCGTTGAGTTTACGTCCTCCTTCCAGTTCAAGATGTAATTCTTTTAATCTTAAACACCTTATTATCAATTACTGGATAATAAGACTCAACTTTTAAATCCAAATCATTATATTTATTAAACAAATAATGTGTTACTGTAAGAAATATTCCACCTTCAATGCCAATTATTATCCCCACCTCATTTGGAAGCTCTACAAATCTAGAATTAGGAAAGATTTGTTGATAAATTAGATCAATGAAAACTACTCTTTTATTTAGAATTAGATCGATAAAACTTTCATTACTTTGAGACAAAGTATATGGGTATATTTCATCATCAAAGAGGTAAAAATCCTCGTTCACTTCTTCTTTATCACTTCTTTCTAACCATACAACTATTGAGTTAAGCTCATCTTGTCCATTTAACCCTATTATTATATTAGACTCTAACTCAATAAGCAATGCTCCTTCGACTTTAAGGAAGTTTTCATCACCAAGGTCTGTTTTATTTAAGCTACACCTTATCAAATTTTTTATCTTGTCACCAACTAATTGTGCAAATAAGGTCTGGTTTTCAGAAATTAATTTTTCCTGATTCAATTTTTTAAAATCCATTAATTATTTTTCTTAGCTACTTCTATCAATAAGTCAATCATTCTAATATTTTTATTATTAGGTGATACTTTTTCATATACATCAAGTGGGTCAGCAATAACAACTCGACCTTCTTTATCAATCAAAAATTGCAAATCATTTATTTGAATTTTCTTTTTAACCATAATTGACTTAATCTTCAAAAGATCTTCAACACTATTTTGATTAAGATACTCTGAACCTCCAACAATCGTAGGTTTCTTTTTAACAACTTTAACAATATCCTTTGAACCTTGAACATACTTTTTCATTAACATCGTCCTAGGTGTAAATTGAAATACTTCAACAACAGGTAACCCATTTTTAAATAATACTTCTAACAATTCCATTTCTTTTGGAATACTATTTATTGGTTTTCCTACTTTTAATATAGCTACAACCATATCATCACTTCCAAATATATCATGAACAAATTTATTACCACCTTCTCCTATTACTTCTCCAATTTTAAGATCTCGTTTCCAAAGCTCATTCCATAATTCAATTAAATCAGATATCCGATCAGTATTTTTACTATTAATCTCATCAAAATACCTCTTAAACTCTCCTCCCTTATTATAGTCATTGATAAAATGTGCTCTTAACTTGTCATCTAATTTTAACTCATCAAGCTTGTTAGCAATTAGCTCTGGCAAAGCATAATCATTATGCACATAAATACCATCCGCATAATAACTATGATAACCTTCCACCTCAAAGTTGTAAACTCGCTC
>NZ_JABANE010000251.1 GCF_012844305.1 Flammeovirga aprica JL-4 | reverse complement strand
AGTGTATTCAGAAGAGGACTTAATAAAGTGAGAGAGATGATTAAAAGTGTTGATTTCAAAGACTTTACAAATATGATTTCTCATTTTAGGATGAACTATCTAAAAATCATCGGGTAGAGTAAGGTATTGCTATCACGGGTATAAGTTTTTTTACTCTGATCAAAAAATTATATTTTCTAAAGCAGAAAATTGCTAACACTAAGGCTAGAAATATTGTAGGTATAAAAACTATTATGATTAAAGTTAACGTTTCAGAAAGTATAGTAATTATTAGATCTTCAATATCACCTGATGAAGAATGTTCGAATGCCATGAAATATATGGGAATATTGAGGTAAATTAGTGCCCCTACAATTATCCAATAGTGTTTAGTTTTCATATTATTTTTTTTAAAGACAGTATTTGATACTTCAATAGTATAATTTCTAAAACTCCTTATGCGTCCTATATTCACCCAAAATATTACGCATTTCTTCATAAAATTGATTCCTATCAAAATCCTTTGGTTTAAGTTTTACGGAATCAACACCTTTTGTAGCTTCAATTTATCAATTATTTTCATTAAGATGCGTAGCAGTTCATCTTGATTACCAGCTTTCACTGTACTTCTTATTCGCCTTATAGGCTTCCACTTCCAAAGGTGCATTATCATAACCATATTCAGCCAGGTCTGAAAAGTGTTGAGTTATGACACTTTCTAAACTAGATCTTTCTATCTGAAGTACATGCACAAGTTCGTGTGCTAATTTGGGTCTAGTCAAATCAAAATCTTTTCGAATGTAAATAGAGTATCCAAAAGCTTGTGCATTATTAATTATCCCTTCACCAATAAACCCAAGAGCTTCACCAAGTGTTTTTAAAGCAAAGTTTTCATAAGGAAACGGCACTTCATCAACGAAAACCAATCTTACTTTTTCTGGGTGTACAATTCCAATATCAGAAGCTAATAATAATGCTTTGTCGTCTAAAGGAACACCTAATTCTAATCCTTTTCTATCCGTCTCATATGCCCAATCTATATACTGAGGCATCAAAACTCCAGAGATAATTTGCTCATAAGAAAATACTGTGGCAATGGCTATTACCACCACTGACAATGAAATATATTTTATTATTTTCATCTTCTTTTTAAGTTATTGTTTTTAAATAGAATGCTTATTCTTCCTTCAAATACTTATAGATTCGATACCCTTCTTTCTGTACAAAACCATCAGGCATATATCCTTTTTTTAAAATACCATCTACAAGAATTGTTATATTAATTCCCATAGGATCATTTAATTGATCAGAAATAGCGAGTGTTTCTTCATTTTTATTGAAGGAAATCTCAACATAATTTCTTGCATCATTTAGATTGTTAAATACTTTCATTTTTGAAGATTCTGTATGTATGATAATATAAGAGTAACTAAAGTTATTTGATGTTTAAGAGCATGTTTAAAACATCATTTTTAGTAAAAGCCCAACCTTTCAAAACGTGAGATTATTAATTTCATCACAGCCTAAAATGGAGAATTTTTACTTCAAAAATATTTATCTCAAACATGCTCTAAATTTTTTATTCTTTAGGTATTTTTTAATTCGATTTTCCGTCCATCCAAGTCTTGTAAAACTGAAATCATCCCCCATTCCGTTTCCTTTAATTTTGATTTTATTATCCAATTAGAGTTTTCTATCTCCATCATTTTAACTTCAAGATCATTTATATCAAAACCTATTCTAATAGAGTTATCAGCTTTCTCCATGGATTTTGTCAATGGGTAGATTTCAAACACAAAACCATTTTTTTCTGCAGCATAATGATAAGGCCCATTTCCGTGTTGGTGATAGTCAAAATCAAACCCCAGCATTTCATATTGAGCCTTAAGTAAACTAGGTTCTTTTGTTCTTATCACTAATAGATTGATAGTCATCAAACTTTCTTTTTATCGTTTCTTTAAGTATTGCTTATAATTTAAAGTTTAAATGTAGTGTTGCCTCTGAAATTTTCAAATACTCACTAACAATTTGATTCATAAAAAATTTAAGGCTCTATGATTAGATGAAACAACAAAAGGTAACCTCTAAATAAAATTGCCTTTTTATATTTAAAGTTTATCACGGTTGAATATGTAATAGTTTTTCAAAATCAACTTTGCTGCATCATTAGCCCACGACTGAACCTTAGGTTTGTATATCAATCATTACTTGTAATATTCCAAGAAGGAGGTTTACTTAGTAAGAGGGTTTA
>NZ_JABANE010000250.1 GCF_012844305.1 Flammeovirga aprica JL-4 | reverse complement strand
AGAGAAAATTTTCAAACAACACATAGATGATAAAAATACACTGATCAGAACTGATAAGTGGACGGGCTATAGTGAAATCGGATACGGTTACAGAACTAGAGGTTTCAAAGTAAACGTGAACGGTTACTACACTTACTGGCAAGATAAAGCCTTCACTAAAACGGTATATGATGACGACGGACAGTCTTACTCAGCGAACCTTTTAGGTGTGGACGCCCTTCACAAAGGTATTGAGGTTGACTTCGCTTGGCAACCAACTCGTAAGTTGACTGTAACAGGTATGGCTTCAATAGGTGACTGGAGATGGTTAAACAACCTTGAGAACGTAATTATCTATGATGACCAACAAAATCCAATCAACGAAGTAAACGTTTATATGGAAGGTGCTGAAGTAGGTAACTCTGCTCAAACTACAATGGCCATCGGTGTTTCTTACGAGGTATTACCAAAATTAAGATTAGATGCTGACTGGAACTACTACGGTCAATTATATGCTGACTACGATGTAACAAGATTAGATGATCCTCGCTACAACGAAACAAGCATGTACCAATTACCAAACTACAATCTATTTGATATCGGAGCTTCTTACGGCTTCAAAATGGGTGGATTCGACGGTTTAGTAAACTTCAGAGTAAACAACTTGTTTGACACTGACTATGCAGTACAAGGACAACAAGGTGGTTTGAACGAAATGGGACAACTTACTCTTAACGGTTACTACATGGGTATTGGTAGAACATACTCAGTTGGTTTGAAAATGAGCTTCTAGTATAAGCTAGAAAGTAAATATAGGAAAGCGTATCTTCTGTAAAGGAGGTACGCTTTTTTTATAAATCGAGCACAGTTCTGCTATTTATTCATCAATACTTATCTTCTTTCCACTCCTGGTACAGATCCAAACTTGTGATAAATCTTAAAAGCATCATCAATACACGCCGGCATCCATTCCCATGGGTTTCTTCTTGTTCTGAAGTATTCCATTTTTTTGAGATTGCATATGGTAGATGGCAAAGTTTTTAAGTTGTTATATTCCACTGATAAACTAGTCATCTCTATGCAATTACCAATCTCTTCAGGAATTTCAGAAAGTCTATTATCATCTAGATAAAGTTTTTCAAGATTTATTAATTCTCCTAATTCTTTAGGAATATGAGTAATTTTATTACCGCTAAGTCTTAATGTTTTTATTTGTTTACATTTCCATACAAATTGTGGTATTTCTTTTAACCCCATTTCATCAAGCCTTATATTAATTAAAGAGTCGATTAACCATAAATTATCTGGAAATGATTTCAGATTTTTACATTTTGTAAGATTTAGATGCGTTACTTTATTTAGCTTGAAAAGGGAGTCAGGAAGTTTTTTTAATTCAGGATTATTACTTAATGATAATCCTTCTAAATTTTTCAAGTTACTAATCTCATTGGGTAATTCCTCAATCAAGTTATTAGATATAGTAAATTCTACTAAAGAAGTAACATCACCTATCTCTTTGGGTATTTTTTTAATATTATTAGAACTTAATTCTAGATGTTTTAGTTTGTTTAATTTATTTATTTCTTTTGGTATTACAGATATAATATTATTTTTTAACCCCAAAAACTCTAAATGGTTTAATTTAAAAAATGAAGAAGGAATAGTTGTAAGATTACATTGGTGAATTATTAAGGTTTTCAATGATTTAAATTCAATAAACCTATCTACAGAGTTGATAATTTTTGGGTACTTTATTATTTCAATCAAGGCTATTGAATCTTTTTTATATTCAATATCAGAGAACCAATTGTCTAAACTATCTTTATGACCTCGAAAAGAAAACCAATACATATTATTTTCTATTCCTATATATGAATTAGGATATTTACTTTTTATTTCGTCAATAAAAGGTGTTTCAACTATTTTATCATTAGAAAAACTATTACAAGATGTGAGTAATATTACAATAAAAACAACTAACCTATTTCCAATAATCTGATGCATGACTTCTGTTTTTTAAATAAGAATAAACCTCCAAATTCTGAAGCATAAAGTTCTGGTATCCTATTATCTTCTTTCCACACCTGGTACAGATCCAAACTTGTGATAGACCTTAAAGGCATCATCAATACATGCTGGCATCCATTCCCATGGGTTTCTTCTAGTTCTGAAGTATTCCATCTTTTTGAGATTACATATGGTTGGTGGCAAAGTTATTAAGTTGTTATATTCCAGATATAGGCAAGTCATCTTAGTGCAATTACCAATCTCGTCAGGAATTTCAGAA
>NZ_JABANE010000025.1 GCF_012844305.1 Flammeovirga aprica JL-4 | reverse complement strand
CAAAAACACTCACCAAAAAGAATAAATATCCTGATTTTAGTGAGTGCTAGAGTCTATTTACCAAGACTCCCTAATTAAGGCAAAGCTGAAGGAGTTTATCTTATTAGTATCCAAATCTACAGAAGCACCCAATGAACTGGATTTTCTTTCAGCCATATTTAAACCTACTGAAGTAGCTTTTAAAAAAGTGATCCAACAAAACCTTTTTACCAATTTATCTGTGGATGAATTGGCTTCTCTTACCCAAATGAGCACTTCTTCTTTTAAAAGAAAGTTTAAAGAGGTGTTTGAAGAAAGTCCAAAAAAATACATCAATACTAAGAAAATCGAGAAAGCAGTAGAATTACTTCAGAATACAAATGATCGAGTATCTGATGTAGCCTATGATGTGGGGTACGATTCTTTGGCTACATTTAACCGAAATTTTACGGATTTAGTGGGGAAATCACCCTCTGATTTCCGTCTGGACCAAAATGAGAAATCTTTGAACTAAAACGATCAAACACTCCCTGAATTTTCATCGACTTTTGTTTTACACAATTACAAACAGAAGTTATGAAACAATCAAAAACAATCAAGAGTTATCTCGTACTCTCAGGACTATTACTTTCATTTATAGGGGTTTCGTCATTGGTAATGCCCGTGGAAATGAAAGCCACAGGAGGAATAGACCTTTCTGGTGGAAATGTAAATGCACTCAACGAAGCCAGAGCATATAGCGCTCTCCTTTTCGCTCTTGGATTAACGACAATCACAGGAGCATTCAATTCAAAGTTATCTTATCTCTCGACTTTAATTCCAACTGTGGTTTTCTTATCCATTGGTTCAGGAAGACTAATCAGTATACTTTCTGATGGAATGCCTGTAGAGAGCGTCATCAAAGCGACTGTATTAGAATTCATATTAGGTTTTGTAGGCTTTTATCTCTTCCAAAAGAAAAAAGTGGAAGCCAATCAACCCTCTTTTTCATCATCAATCTAATTCACCCCAAAATATACAATCATGAATAAAGTAATAATGATCACAGGTGCCAATGCAGGTATCGGTAAAGAAACAGCACGTCAATTAGGTAAAATCAATACTACTGAGAAAATATATTTGGCTTGTAGAAATTTAGAAAAGGCAAAAGTTGCTCAAAAAGAATTGGAGGAATTGACAGGAAGAAAGGTTTTTGAAATTATCATAATGGATGTTTCTCAAGCTGATTCAGTGAAAAAGGCAATTGCAAAGCTAGACACACCTGTTGATGCTTTAATTATGAATGCAGGTGGATTGGGAGGAAAAACTCCTGAAAAAGCAACTCAAGATGGAGTGACTACTATTACCGCTTCCAATTTATTAGGACACGTTGTTTTAGTCGATGAATTGATCAAAAATGATAAGTTGAAAAATATTGCATTGTATGCGAGTTCAGAAGTGGCAAGAGGAGTGAAGAAAATGGGAATGGAGCAGTACCAACTGAAAAAAGCTAGTGTAGATGAATTTACCTCCCTTTTTGATGGTTCCGCTTTCGGTAGCAAGTTCGACCCTGTACTAGCATATTCAGGAGTAAAATTGAGCGGTACATTATGGATGTCATCAATGGCTAGAAAGTACCCGAATATCAAATTTATCAGTGTAAGCCCTGGAGGTACAAGAGGAACAGACGGATTTAATGATATGCCTTTCTTGCAAAGAATTATGTATAAATATGTAGGAATGCCGATCATCATGCCACTTTTAGGTCTTTCACATAGTCTAGAAAGTGGAGCCAAACGATTTGTGCAAAGTATTAATAACGAAAAATTAGAGAGTGGCGTTTTTTACGCAAGTAAGAAGAATGTATTGACAGGACCTTTAGTAGATCAGAGTCCTTATTACAATGGTTTTAGTAATCCTGTATATCAGGATAATGCCAATGAAGCAATACATCGATTTATCAATTAAATATTATAAGTATTTACTTAATTTTAAGGTGGTGAAGTTTTTCATCACCTTTTTTGTTTCAAATCTAAATTAACAACCAAACTACAAATGAACTTAATCGTTTTTGATATTGATGGCACGCTGACTGATACCGTCAAAATACATATAGGAGCCTTTAGAAAAGCATTAAAAATACTTGGTGTAAAAGAAGAAGGATTCAACTTTAAAACCTATAAACATCACACGGATTCTTATATTTCAAAAGTGATTTATGAAGAGCACGTACTAAAGCCTTTTGATGCTGAAGTACAAGCACAGTTTGCGAACATTCTCTTCTCAGAAATAAATAAACATAAAATCGAAGAAATTAAAGGAGCTTCCCAATTAATACAAAACCTCCAGAAAAATGAGAATTATGGTATTTGTTATGCCACGGGGTCATTGCTTGAGCCAGCGAAACTAAAATTAGAAGCGATTGGAGCATCATATGATCCTTCACAATTAGTACCTTCTAATGACATTTATGAAAGAGAAAATATAGTGTCAAAAGCGATAGAAAATGCAAAAGAATTTTACAAAGTAGAGCAGTTTGATAAAATCTATTCCATAGGTGATGGATTATGGGATTTGAAGACAGCCCAAAATTTAGGTTTAGAATTCATAGGAATAGGAGAGGAGAATGAAGCAATCATGCGTGAAAATGGTATGCAGACATTCCATAAAGATTTAACCACGTTCACCCCGTAGGGGCGGTCCTATGTGACCGCCCGCCGAACCACATCACGTTATTTTAGCTAATAATCATTGACATAATCGTCGAACACAACAAGAATCACAAGAATTATTATCCACAAAAAAACGGCTTGAAAACTTAATTTCAAGCCGTTTTAGTAAGCAAAAATCAATTAAAGAAATTACTTCAATTTGATCTTACGCATACGAATATTCTCAGGAGTAACCTCTACTAATTCGTCTTCTCTGATGTATTCCATACATTCTTCTAAAGAGAATTGACGCTTAGGAGCAATCTTAGAGTTGTCATCAGAACCTGCAGCACGCATGTTCGTTAATTTCTTACCCTTGATAATGTTTACTCTTAAATCCATTGGTCTGTTGAATTCACCAATTACTTGACCTTCATAGATTTCCTCAGTAGGATCAACGAAGAATACACCTCTATCCTGAAGCTTATCTAAAGAGTAAGCAGTAGGAGTACCAGTTTGATCAGAGATGATTGCACCGTTAGTCTTAGAAGTCATTTCACCTTTGAAAGGAGCATATTCTTTGAAACGGTGAGTCATGATTGCTTCACCAGCAGTTGCCGTTAAGATGTTGTTTCTTAAACCGATGATACCACGTGAAGGAATTTGGAATTCTAAGTGTTGCATGTCACCTTTTGGCTCCATGATCAACAATTCACCCTTACGTTGAGTAGCTAATTCGATTGCCTTACCAGAAACTTCCTCAGGAACGTCAATTACTAATGTTTCAATTGGCTCGTGCTTCACACCGTCAATCTCTTTGTATAAAACTTGAGGCTGACCTACTTGAAGTTCGTAACCCTCACGACGCATTGTTTCAATCAATACGGCTAAGTGAAGAATACCACGACCATAAACAATAAATCTATCTTCAGAATCTGTAGCTTCAATTCTTAAAGCTAAGTTCTTTTCAGTTTCCTTATATAAACGATCACGTAAGTGACGAGAAGTAACAAACTTACCTTCTTTACCGAAGAAAGGAGAGTTGTTAATCATGAACAACATACTCATTGTAGGCTCTTCGATAGCCATACGAGGAAGTGGCTCAGGATTTTCTACAGTTGTGATTGTATCACCGATTTCGAAGTCATCGATACCAACAATTGCACAAAGGTCACCAGCGTGTACTTCTTCTACTTTCTTACGGCCTAAACCTTCGAAAGTCTGAAGTTCTTTGATATGTACTTTCTTGATTGTACCGTCAGCTTTTGCTAAACCTACAAAAGATCTCTCTTTTAAAGTACCTCTAGTTAAACGACCGATAGCGATACGTCCAACGAAGTTAGAGAAGTCTAATGAAGTGATTTGTAACTGAGGGTCACCTTCTGGAGATGGAGCTTCTGGTACAAGATCAATGATACCGTCTAATAATGGAACGATTGAATCTGTTTCATTTTTCCAGTCATCACTCATCCAGCCATTTTTAGAAGAACCGTAGAAAGTTGGGAATTCTAATTGCTCTTCAGTAGCGTCAAGGTTGAAGAACAAGTCAAATACTTGGTCATGAACTTCGTCAGGACGACAGTTTGGCTTGTCAACTTTGTTGATTACTACGATTGGCTTTAAACCTAATGAAAGTGCTTTACCTAATACAAAACGAGTTTGAGGCATTGGTCCTTCAAAGGCATCAACTAATAGTAATACACTATCAGCCATTTTTAATACACGTTCTACCTCACCACCAAAGTCGGCGTGACCAGGAGTGTCAATGATGTTTACCTTTACTCCCTTGTATTCGATAGCAACATTTTTAGAAAGGATGGTGATTCCTCTTTCACGCTCTAAGTCGTTGTTATCAAGGATCAACTCACCTGTTTCTTGATTTTCGCGGAACAATTGAGCCGCGTGTAGCATTTTATCTACTAATGTGGTCTTGCCATGATCGACGTGGGCGATGATAGCGATATTACGGATACTACTCATGATAATTTTTTATGAACGTGCAAAGATAATAGAACTATTAAACTATTATAACTTTCTTTTCATCTATTTAGAATCAATTCATATTTATTTCTAATGAATTGTAATTCATACCATTATATGTTTACAGAGAATTAACAATAAAAGTTTGCGAAATCGGTTGCGGAAATAGACCTTTGTATTAATAGTTGAAAACAATAACAATTAGAGATTGTTATCATGTACATTACCCTTATTTCTTAACTAAGAATAACCTAATAAAAATTATGTCAACAGAAACCAAGTATTCAAAATTCCTGATCGGATTATGCCTTAACAGCGGAGATTCTTTACAATGCATTGCCAAAAACTTTGGAATCCACGCCAATAGAGAAGAAATCAACAATTTTGTATCCATGCTAGAAATGGATGGCCTTGTGTCTAAAATTGAAAGATCTACAAAAGAAACTTTTGCTTATTTATCTCAAAAAGGTAATGATAGAGCAATGAGTTTAATCAATGGAGATGCTTAATTAAGAAGCATTCAATTTATAAGGAAGTAAGCTGTGGTCTTTTCGGAGGTCACAGCTTTTTTTTGCGGTTTTCCGGTATATTTAGCTTTTTTTCTTTGGTTTGAATTAACGCTTATTTAAAGGTTCTTAAAAATAAAAGATCTCCATTAAATATCGTTAAACAATGTATCTTAATGTTATGCAACCCGTAGAAGTACTATAACCAATAACAAACACAACTGTTAAACCTTAACCCTAAATAAGTTATGTCAAGTGAAATTAAATTCTCGAAACTATTAGTCGGTATTTGTCTCAATAGTGGAAATTCTTTAGGTGAAGTCGCACGTAACCTAGGAATATCCGTTACAAATGCAGAGTCAGAAGCATTACTCAGCATGATGGAAAATCAAGGTTTTATTGATCATCCAGAAATATCAAACAAACGTGCTTGTCCTCATTTAACATCAAAAGGAGAAGAACAAGCAAAATCATTAATGGATTCAAGTTTCTAACATTGAACTGAAAAGATACATAGACAGCACATAAAAAAATGGGCAGATCAAATTGAAAGATTGATCTGCCCATTTTATTTATTTTAAAACTGACTTATTGAATAAACTCAGCGTTGCCTTCATTATAAATCAATAAGCCATCGCCAAATAGCTGAGTGGATTGGATAAAGTCTTCAGTGATTATTTCACCTTTGGCATTGGTCACTTTACCAACATTTTTGATTTCAAAAGTGAAAGAACCATCATTGTGCTTTTTCACGTTATAGAACGAAATGTTGTTCAATGGCTGACTGTCTAAGCCTATCATTCTCCACTGCCCATCTTTTATTTTTTCAAAACCATGATCTTCAGTTACATCACCCGTAAGAGAAACTACTTTTCTATGTCTGCCATATTTATTTTCATAAATCTCTTTTTCCGATTTGGTAAACAATTTAGTAACCTTTACTTCATTGATTGTTCTTTTCAAAAGCCACTGTTCTCCCGTTTTTACAAACGCAATCCCTGCTGAATTAAAGGCTGTTACTTCGTCAAAATCCATATCATAAAGGTGAATGCCATTGATTGAAAGGTGTTTTTCATAACCAATCCCTTTTACAATAATATGGTTTTCATTGACCTCTTTGATATTTTCAGTACTTGAAATACTGCCCTGAATTTTTCCTTCTTTATTAATAATGGAAGTTTGATTGACTACAGCGATAGTATTATTGAAGTTGGAAGCTTTGCTGTATTGAATAGGAATAATGACCTTATTATTTTGATCGATATATCCCCATTTGTTTTTCATGCAAACTGCTGCCAACCCATCAGCAAATGACTGAGCATTATTATAGGTGGCCGGAATGATCCATTTTCCTTTCTTATCAATAAAACCATATTTACGGTCTTTGGCTGATTTACCCTCTTTTTGAGCTACGGCAATTCCGTCACTGAAAGGTAAGATTTTTTTAAAGCTAGGTTTGATGATCACTTTTCCTTTATGATCTACTACACCTTGCAGTTTTGATTTCCCTTTTTTTGAGACGATTGCATAATCCTCTCCAATATGATGATAAGTATAGTCTTCATTTTGTTGAATCGATGCAGAGTTTTCAGTTTTATGTTCAATCACTTCATTACTCCATTGCCCGTTGTTTAACAGAGTGTACATTAAGGTGGTATCTTGAATTAACTGAGAATATTTTGAAGATAAAGGCAACGCTTTCGAATAAGAAAAGTTGACGGTTGTATCTCCAGCTTGATTGATCATACCCCATTCTTTGTCCGGTACTTGACCTACAAACAGTTGTTCATTGACTTGAAATAACTTTGGATAGACAAAAGGAGATACTTTTTTACCTTCAAAATCAATAAGGCCTTTTTTACCATTCAGTTGTGCAATTGCTACACCATTACTGTCATTCCAAATTTTCTCATAGTTGTCACTGATGGAAGTAAACTCAAATGGCAATACTTCTTTTCCATTGGAATCAACAAATGAAGTTAAACCTTCTTTATCGGTAACCTTAGCAATACCTTTATGAATAGTCCAGACTTCGGTGAAGTTTCCAGTAGAAATAAAATTAGCATCTAACACCACTTCCCCTAAATAATTCACAAAGCCATGAAGCTTATTCTTATTGATAATCGCTAAACCTTCTTGTTTATCCCATGCTCTTTGGAAACCAATAACAGAAGTATAAACTGGAGGAATAATCACTTTTCCATCCTCTTTAATAAAACCTTGATATTTATACCCTCTAATTGTCTTTCGGTCTACAGGATCATAAATCGGTTTTCTTTCCATCTTCGCAATTCCATTATTGAAAGCGTGTATTTTAGAAACCTTTACTTTAGGTGTAAAAGCCCATTCGTAAGATCTTAAATACCTTCCCCAAGCACCATTTAATTTTACATTCGCTCCTTTATCATCCAATTGGATTTCTTGGTATTTACATTCCAATACTGCTTTACCTGAAGTATTAACCACACCCCATTTTCCAGAAATACCTGATCCTTGTTTTACTCTGAACCATCCTTTCTCACAAAGTGAAATACCATCATAAGAGATAGGAATCACTATTTTTCCTTGGGTATTGATGGCTCCAAATTTGCCATTCTTTTTTACAATAGAATAGCCTTCTTTAAAATCAGATGCTAATGTATAGATTGGAGGAATAACACTTTCGCCATTAGTATCAATAAATCCATAGCTGTTGTTATTATTAGAGTGATAAAAAGCAAAACCCTCGTAAAAGTTGCCAATATCTCTCATACTGTAATTCATTCCGTCGGCCTCTATTACCCTCTTTACATCTCCCTCTTTATTAATCAAACAATCCCAAAGTGTGTCAACAGAAATACGAGCCCAGTTACTTTCTCCAAAATCAGCAAAAACAATATCTTTAAAAGAGTCACTGAACAGTATTTTTCCTTCTTGGTGATCAATTAAATAGTACTTCAGTGTACCGTCTTTTTCTTCTCTTCTTGCGATCGTTAAGTTATTGTTCTCGTTTTGCTGAACATAGAAAAAATTTCTTCCATCCAATAGTTCTTTCCCATTAGGAGCAACCAAATAATGATCACCCATAATTTCCAACCATTGAGGAGCAGTGGCACCACTTTTACTGAAATCTTTCTTTAAATAATTAAAATAAAATCGCTTTTGGAATGCTGTAAAATCAGCTTGTTTGTTGAAATCTTTCTTGTTTTTCAAACTTCCATCTTCGTTGATGAGAATAAAAGAAACAAGGGGTGTATTAGGGTATGTAGCCAAAAGCTGTTTGTTAGCTACTGCTTTAATGTCTTTATATTCTATTGGTAGAGGCTCTTGCCCTTTTAGATCTATTATCCCTTTTTTATCACCATTTTGAACGACAAAGACAGGGTTGTCTTCAAGAAGATTGATTTTATCATAGATCGGTTTGCAAATCACCTCTCCATCTTTTTTTATGATACCTTCTTTTCTTTTCAAAGTGACTTTCAAATACATCCCGAAAGGAGAAATATGGTCGTAATATTCAGTAGTGAGCTTTGCATTTTGTTTATCGACTAATGTGGCTCCTTTTTCATTCCAAACCACATAAAGTTGATCACTTACGACCTCCACTCTGTTGTAATCACAAGGCAATAAGGTATTTCCTGATAAATCAACAACTCCAATTTTATAAGCTTGTCCTATCTTAAAAACCTTATGTTCTTCCACAGGAGTGATGAACTGATAAGGATAAGTGGTGTCAGAATTTCCTTGAAAGCCCCATTTGCCGTTTTTAGCAACAGGTACAAGGTGCTGTGAAAAGCAGAATAGGGGAGATAAAAGTAAGATAAAAGTTAATGTTCTCATCTAGGATTGATAGTGATTGTTTGAATGAAAATAGTCGAAAGTCATGCCAAATCATAATGTTTTTGAGAGTGGGTAAATACTTTTTCAATAATAATGCAGAAACAAAAAAGGAGATGCTATATGTAAATAACATCTCCCTTATATTTTGATCAAAGTAATGCTTAAGCGATTACCTTGAAATGTGTTTTCACTTTGTCCACTTTTTCAAGTAATTCCTCTTTGTCATCCGCAATAATAGTAATATGTCCCATCTTACGTTCTGGCTTTGTGAATTTCTTTTCATAAAGGTGGATGTATACTCCAGGAATGGCTAAAATTTCTTCAACCCCTTCATATTTCGCTTCACCAGTATAACCTTTTTCACCTAAAACATTGACCATAGCAGAAGCACATCTTCTACTAGTGTCACCTAAAGGAAGGTCTAGGATAGCTCTGATATGTTGGTCGAACTGAGAAGTAACATTGCCTTCAATAGTCTGATGACCACTGTTATGCGTTCTTGGAGCAATTTCGTTTACAATCACGTTACCTTCTTTGTCTACAAAGAATTCGATGGCCAATAAACCAACATAATCTAGTTTTTCAAGAAGATCATAAGCAATGATTTTAGCACGTTCTTCCACATCAGAAGGGATGCTTGCTGGTGAAAGTAAGTAATCCACTAAATTGCTTTCATGATAAACGATTTCCACAGCTGGGAAAGTAGTGATATCACCACTAGGGTTTCTAGCAGCGATGATTGAAATTTCCTTATCAATATCCACCATTTTCTCTAAAACTGAAGGAGCATCAAAACCTTTTTCAAAATCAGCTTTTGATTTCATGACTTGAACACCACGTCCGTCATATCCACCTTTGCCCACTTTCATCACTGCAGGAAGAAAATCTTCATACTCTTCCAGCTCGTCTTTAGAGTCTAATAAAACAAATGGAGAAGTTGGAATACCATTATCAAGATAAAATTGTTTCTGTACCCTTTTATCTTGAATCATCTGTATGTGATGAGGTCTTGGGTACACAACAATTCCTTGTCTTTCAATATCAATTAATGCTTGGGCGTTTACGTTTTCCATTTCTATGGTTAAAACATCAACGTCTTTGCCGAATTCTACAACAGTGAAATATTCATTAATTGAGCCTTCAACAAATTGGTGTGCCATTGCCTTACATGGGGCATTGGGATCAGGATCTAAGGTTTTCACTTGAATATTTAAATTCATAGCGGACTGTATCATCATACGGCCTAATTGCCCACCTCCTAAAACACCTATCTTTTTCATGGTATAATTGAAATGATTGTAGCATACATTAAAGTATGCTGTTATGATTGAGAAATTTACTTTTTAGAGCAGAATTACACCTTATATATAAGGAATAATTCTGCTTTATAATTTCAGGAGAGATTATAAGTCAAACCCGATATCTTTTCTGAAGTATTTTTGATCAAACTTCACTGTTTCCGCTGCCGCAAAAGATTTCTGAAGTGCTTCGTTCATATCTTTTCCTTTAGCAGTCATAGCAATGACTCTACCGCCACTTGTAATCACCTCACCCAATTCACTGAAAGTTGTTCCAGCATGGAAAGGAATTACATCTTGCACCTGATCAATTTCTGTGATTTTCTTACCTTTTTGGTAAGCTTCAGGGTAACCACCAGAAACAAGCATTACTGTAGAAGCAAAATCTTCATCGATTTCGATTTTAGCCTCATCAAGTCTACCTTGTGCCGCTAAATCAAGTACTTCTAATAAGTCGCTTTTTACTCTAGGAATAACCACTTCTGTTTCAGGGTCGCCCATTCTTGCATTGTATTCAATAACATAAGGCTTGCCGTCTACTTTGATTAGACCAAAGAAAATAAATCCTACGTAATCGATACCGTCTTTTGTCAAACCTTCAATAGTTGGTTTAACGATCGTTTTATCGATTTCTTCCATAAATGCTTCATCTGCAAAAGGAACAGGAGAAACCGCTCCCATACCACCAGTATTAAGACCAGTGTCACCTTCGCCGATTCTCTTATAATCTTTCGCTTCAGGAAGAGTTACATAGTTCTTACCATCTGTTATTACAAAAACAGAAAGTTCGATACCGTCAAGGAATTGCTCTACAAGCACTGATTTACTTGCTTCGCCAAATTGACCGCTCAACATTTCTTTTAATGAAGCTTTAGCCTCTTCTAAAGAGTTGATGATCAATACACCTTTACCAGCCGCAAGACCGTCCGCTTTTAAAACGTAAGGAGGTTTTTGCATTTCAAGGAAAGCAAAACCACTGTCAAGCGTTTCAAGTGTAAATGTTTTAGACGCACCCGCTGGGATATTGTGGCGCATCATGAACTTTTTAGAGTAGTCTTTACTACCTTCCAAAAGAGCCCCTGCTTTTTTAGGACCAATTACCTTAACATGAGAAAGGCTTTCATTCTCTGCAAAATAATCAGCTACACCCTCTACAAGTGGTGCCTCAGGACCAACAATCAACATGTCGATACCTTCTTCTTGAACAAATTGTCCAAGTTTTTTAAAATCAGTAGCTGAAATACTGATATTTTGTGCAACTTCTGCAGTTCCAGCATTACCTGGAGCGGCATATAGCTTTGTTAGCTTGTCGCTTTGGGAGATCTTCCACGCTAATGTGTGTTCTCTACCCCCAGAGCCAAGAATGAGTACTTTCATTTCCCTGATTCTTGAAGTTTTAGTATACTGTATAACTAGTAAACAGATATAATTATCAGAAACTAATTATGTCTGTATACATTGACGAAAAAAAATATAACGCGAATATGCTAAAAAAAATACCCTATACCATACTATTTGTATTGTTTTTCAGTACAGTATTGTTGTGAAAGCGGTAAATTAATGTTGAAATTGAAAATGAATGCTCTAACACTTATAAAAATATGAAAGCAACACTGATTAGAAATACTTACTCCAAATTCCAGACTCTTGGCAAAATGACGATTGTTGATGATGAAGGTAATGTGGTTTTTGAGTGTGACACTCTTGAATTACCATGGAAAGAAAATAGAAACTGGATTTCTTGTATACCTGAAGGAGAATATAAGGCTGTATTCAGAGATTTTGGTAACTACGCCAATAGATCTTTCCATGTTCAAACTCCAGACGGAAAGGAAGTGCCCGGAAGGACAAGTATATTAATACATTCCGGTAATTTCTTCACAGATACTAAAGGCTGTATTCTTGTAGGTGAAAATTATGCTGATATAGCATTGAAAACCAAAAGAAGAACGATTGAAAAAGATGGTATCCTTGATATATTAAATTCAAGAAATACCATGAATAAAATATTGGAGTTAGGTCCTTCTTTTAAACTTGATGTCACATCATTAGAGAATATAGATGTGAAAGCAGTACCTGAGGAAGAAGAAAATGAAATTGAATTAAGTCCGTTGAAAGTAGGAGATACAGCAACGGTAAATGTAAAATCTAGTCTGAATTTAAGGGATAAGCCTTCGAGTAAAGGAAACGTCATTGATCAATTATCTAATAACCAAAGAGTAATACTATTAGAAGATCATGATGAATGGATGAAAATTAAAGTAGAGACCATTGAAGGGTGGGTGTCTTCTGATTTTATACAGGAAAAGGAAGATAAGCTTTTTGTAAAAACGAAAGGAAGTAATCTTAATATAAGGAAAACACCTGAGATAGGAGATAATAAGGTAACTCCTAAGGGAATAAAGAATGGGACTGAAATTGAGGAGCTTGAGAAGGCTGGAAAATGGATGAAAGTCAGCGTTGTAGGGAAGGAAGGATTTGTTTTTCAAGATTACCTTCAAAAGTAGTATTGAATAGGTTAGAAATAGTATTTTTTAAAGAAATGTAAATAAGTTTAAATGAATATTTGTATAAGTGTAAAAAATAAACTTATTTAGTATTGTAATCAAAGAGAAACATTGTTTAGAACATAATAAAGCGTAAGCTTTTATAAAATATTCGATTAGTTGGAAGTTTGTTTGTTAGTTTAGTTTTAGTGAAAAGAATCTATAATTTTTATGGATTCTTTTTTTGTTTAAAGTGTTAAAGTTACATTTTTACTTTGATGGTAAATATAAATTACTGATATTAAGGCTTATTAACACACTTCTTATTAACATTACCTGTTTATATGACCGTACACTCTACTAAATCTTATTATCAAAATTCTTTCATTACTAAGTCTACACTTACTTTAAATTATTCTTTGTCAACTGTTAATCATCAAACCACAAACGAGAAAATAACACTAAACGAATGCAAATCATTGCTTTATGAACGTTTTCTATTTTTAAGAAAAACAAAAAGGCAAGTGTCATTACAAGATTGTATTGATGAACTATCTAAAGAAATACCTTTGGATATTCTAAAAAAAGTTGATCTCCTATAATTAGAAAGAATTTGCAAGTACCAGTCTCAGATTGGTACTTTTTTTTGTTTTTTAACTTTTTGTTTTTTTAATATTTTTCTTTTTTCATTCATAATGAACGAATTATATCATCCTTAAAAAGTTCCCTTAACTTAGAAAAAAAACATTTTAAAATATAAGGATATAAAGTAATTCATATCACTTTTCTAATAAATTGTATATCATACGGTTATTAATATTGTACAATTGAAATATTTACAATTATTTAGAGTTATTAAACAAAGTCGCTCGGCCTTGAATAATATAAATATTTCGTTCCTATTAAATCGCAAGTCCCATGAATATATATCATAAAATTACATTAGAAGGAGAATTGAAGTATTCTGATATCAATTTCTCAGTGTTTTTAAAAGTTACTTCTAAGCACAACTTACTTAGATATGATGTAGAGACAAACGGGGAACGATTAACAGAGATCGAACGATTGAAGTTGTTGAAGATGGGAATCAATCAATTTGCTGAAACAAGAGTTTATGAAACCTTTTTAGAGTTCAGAGAACAATGTATAGAAGCAACATTGGAAGATTATTATACCGTCCTATCTAAAGAATTATCTTTTGACTTAATCAAAGATAAATTACTTGAGTTTGAAATTCTTGAAACAGAAGTAGAATTAAGAAATGCTTCTTAGTAAGATATTAAAATATTACAACCCATAAAATAGCTTATTGCTTAAAAAATTAGTTGGAAGTTTGTTTGTTAGTTGAGAAAGAACCTGTGATTTTTACAGGTTCTTTTTTTGTTTTATACCCTTGTATTTTTTCATTTTATGAGGAATATTTCAAGAAGAGAAAATAATATTCTGAAAAATATGACCGTGAGCTAATATTCATTTATTAAAACTTGTTTACTAAAAATAATGTATAATAGCCGTTTAAATGCGTTTAAAGAAAGAAAATGTTGTATTATTCCTTTATTCGTGTATCTTTTACTATTATTTTTTTGTGCACTTACTTGAAATTTACTTGTTTGCAAACGTGGATTTAACAAAGATCTACAAATAATTATATCGCTGACATTTTAAAATAGTAACCTAGATGATTATCAAATTTAACTTCGTTTATTCAGACCTATCTTCAAATGAAACAATTTACGGGACACTTAAAATAACACAATTAGAGGGTGTGATGACACCAATCTATGATGTGATTATTAACAGTGAAAACGAAGAAGTTGATACTACAGCATTATTCAATTTTGCATTACAACAATATGTAGAATCACGAATTTTTGAATTGTTCAGCCAATCTAGAAATTTAAATCTCTTCTATACTAGAGAAGATTATCAAAATATAATAAGTAGAGAAGCTCCATCATTTGTGGTTGATCGTGTTTTAGAGAACATGACATCACTGATCGAAGATGTTGAGGTGCGTCAGGCATCTTAGTGGATCTACTAATAACCTAAAGATTTTATTAGTTGAAAGTTTGTTTGTTAGTTTAGTTTAAGAGGAAAGAGTTTTCGAGTTTCGGGAACTCTTTTTTTTGCCCTATTGGGTCTAAAATAGAATATATTTATCGGATAAAAACCAAACTTGCATAGTAGTTGCATAGGAGTTTTATATCTTATCAAAATAGAAATCTAGATTAATGCCTCGTAATTTTTTTTATAAACTAATGATAGTTGCTTTTTTGTTGTGCTTTTCTAAAGAAGGAAAGGCTCAATATGCTGTATGGAAGGCAGGTATTGGATTTCAATCAGAAAATATTTTTTCAAGCAAATGGAAAGAAAGTATTTCGGCAGTGAATACCGCTACTGGAATTAGCAGTCCTGCTCCTAACTGGGGTTGGGGATGGAATTTATCTTCTGATTATTTAGTGAAAGATGGAATAGCTGTGGGGTTTCGATTTGCTAATACCTATTACTCTAACTCAACAAACTCTCCATTTCAAACGGCCTCATCTGAAGCAACTTTTGTGGATTTTACAATTTATGGAGATTTCTATCTTTTGAAATATTTCAAGAATCCATTTCTACCTTATTTTCAAGAAAGTTTTTTCGTGAGAGCAGCTCCTTCCTATCATACAAGTACAATTAGTACCTCTGGTCAGATGATAACAGAAACGGATACAATTTCAACTTCTGGAGGGAATGCAACTTCAGGTTTAGGTCTAGGATTAGGAGTAGGTTATACAAAATATGTCACTGATAGAATTAGTATTACAGGTTTGTTGAGTACTAACTTCTATTACGCTAGTTCATCCATTCAAATCCCTACTAACGGGCTTCTGGAGTATGGAGGCAGTACGAGTTCATCCTTTTTCCTTACAAGAATGTCTGCAGAGGTGAAGGTAGCTTATACCATCAAACAGCGAAAACCGCTTTGTCCTATAAAAACGTGTGGAATACAACAAGAACATTCTCATGCCGTATTAGGAGGTGCTGTGGTAAGAGGAAATATCTATAAGTATAGACAGAATCAGAAGTATGGTGATGTTCATAGAGGACAGCCCAACCGAAGTAAACGTAAGAAGACAAAGTCTGAAAAACAGCAACAAAAACTTCAAAAGAAAGAGAAAAGGAATAGAAAAAGGTTAAAAATTATTGGCGCAGGCCATTAGTTTTAATCAAATTAAGATAATAATTTCAGAAGAAGTACTACATTTGTATGTTTTATCATTAGCCGGCGTTTCTCTCATTAAAGAGAAGAACGAGATTAGTTGACCGGCGATAATAAATAGTTTATTACAAACACATTCATGACAATACACAGGGAAGGACATTCATTACTTATATCGTTATTAATTTTACTGACAGTCCTAAATGCGCCACTTTACTATTATATGCCTGAAGCAACAACAGTGCATGCAATAGTTTTAATAGTAAGTACTATATTATTTTTATTAATTCTTCAGTTTTTCAGAAATCCTAGAAGAACAATACCTCAAGGCGAAAACCTTGTCATAGCACCTGCCGATGGTAAGGTTGTTGTGATTGAGGAGACAAGTGAGGAAGAATATTTCAATGAGAAGAGAATTCAGGTTTCTATCTTTATGTCTCCGTTGAATGTTCATTTAAGTAAAAATCCTATCTCTGGAGTTGTAAAGTTTTTTAAGTATCACCCTGGTAAGTTCTTAGTAGCTTGGCACCCTAAGTCAAGTACAGATAATGAAAGAACTACTTTCGTGACTGAAAATAAAAATGGAATCCAAGTTCTTTACCGTCAGATTGCAGGTGCTTTGGCAAGACGAATCAGATGGTACGTGAAAGAAGGGGATGAAGTAAAGCAAGGTGAAGAGTTTGGTTTTATCAAGTTCGGTTCTAGAATCGACGTTTTCTTGCCACTTGATGCTAAAATCAATGTTAACTTAGAACAAAAAACTAGAGGAGGCGAGACAATTATTGCAGAATTGCCTTCAGCATAGTATAAAAGACGATAAAAAAAGCTCATTAGACAGTTGATGTTTAATGAGCTTTTTTCGTTTAGATCGTTATGCTCAGACCGTCATAACTTATTGATACATTGTTAGGTAGTGTTTTTTCTACTTCGGAATGTAATCCAAGGTTGTGACTTATATGTGTAAGGTAGGCTTGTTTAGGTTTTAATTCCTCAATGACCTCAAGTGCTTCTTCTAATGTGTAATGAGATTGATGGGGTTTATGTTGTAAAGCATTCAAAACTAAAACGTCTAAATCTTTCAGTTTTTCCATCTGATCAGGATCAATTCTATTGGCATCTGTGATATAGGCAAAGTTTTTAATTCTGTATCCCATCACAGGTAGCTTTCTGTGCCACACTTCCACAGGAGTAATTAAGGTGTCTCCAATTGTGAAATTTTCATCTTTTTTGATTTCATGAAGATCAACCGATGGAACGCCAGGATATTTGTCTTCCACAAACATATAACTGAACTCCTGTTTAAGCTGATTGAATACTCCTTCAGTGCCGTATAGGTTAATTGGCTTCATGTTATTCAGAAAATAAAAGCCACGGATGTCATCCATTCCTGCTGTGTGATCTTTATGCTGATGTGTGAAGATCAGCCCATCTAGCTTTGTAATTCTTTCTCGAAGTACCTGCTGACGGAAATCGGGACCAGAATCGATAATAAGACTTTTATGGTCATCTGTTTCAATATGAATAGAAGAACGCAGCCTTTTATTTTTAAATTCTATGGATTTGCAGACTTCACACTCACAGCCAATAATGGGCACTCCTTGTGAAGTGCCAGTACCTAAAAATGTAATTTTCATAATTACCAAAAAAATGAAATTGTAATTACAGACTGAACCCTTCTTGAGTTACAGTTGCATAAAGTTCTTGGTTTTTCTCACTGAGTACAGAACTGTCAATTGTGATCTGATTGAGGATATCAATCATAGATTGAATTTTCCCTTCCTGACTGTAATATTTATTGATAATAGCCACTTTGGCATTTTTGATCAAACAGTATCCTGATTTGAAACTTCCCTTTTCGTATCGAAGGTTGTATTCTGTTTCAGCAAATAAATCTTCAAGTTTTGTTTGTAAACCTTTAGTGGGTTTAAGAATAACCTTTTTCGTATTAGACATAAAAAACTGAATAAATTACAGTTTGCAATGTAACTTATTCAGTTGAAATCTTCGCAGGGAAGTAAGGATTTTTAATTATTTGTGACTTTGTTTACCACATTGACTAGGTTGTCGAAGTTCAATGGTTTTGGTAAATATTCGTTGATGCCCACAGCTTTGAAGTCATCCATGCTGTAATTTTTCGCATTTCCAGTAATAGCTACAATCGGAACATTATTTTTTGAGTCATCGTCTAATGCTCTAATTTTTTGAGCGCATTCCATACCATCCATAACAGGCATATTAATGTCTAGAAGTATAGCATCATAATGATCTTTATTAAGTTTGTCTAAAACTTGCTGACCATTTTTAACTGAAATGATTTCGTAATTTTGGAATTGTAAAACTTTGCGAGTGATATTTTGTATAACTGAACTGTCTTCAGCAACAAGTATTTTTTTCCCATTTGTAAATTATAGTTTCAGATTGATTACAGAAATTTAGACTTTTATGAGTAATAATAAATTTAGAATTCCTGTTTTTATTGTATTTACTAACTTTATGATAAAAATAAAAAAAATATTTAACGAAACTATCAATTGCGTTGAGTAGTCTTAAATAAAAAGAGAAATTCAGAGTTTATATTTTATAGAATCATATTTTAACCTCGATAATAAACATAATCAATTCCGTTTTTTATATGAACTTTTTAATGATAAAACCTTCCATTGTCCTATTTAATATTCTTTTAACTATAGGTCTTAATTTTCACCCTATTCATTTAAGTGTATGTGAAATGAATTATAATGAGGAGACAAAAGGGATGGAAATAGCGATGAAAGTGTTTTTTGATGACTTGGAAGATGCTATTGTGCTGAGTGGCGGTCCTGAATTGCATTTGTTTACTGAAAAAGAACACCCTCAGAGTGATGAATGGATTTTGAAATACCTTCAAGAAAACCTTCAATTAAAAATCAATGAAAAGGCAGTGAAACTGACTTGGGTGGGGAAAGAGACAGACGAGAAGAGAGATATACAATCGCTTTGGGTTTACCTTGAAGTGCAAAATATTAGAAAAGTGAAAGATCTTCAGGTGAAAAATACTATTCTTTATGATGTACATCAAGATCAGAGAAATATGCTCCACTTAAAGTGCAATGGGAAAAAAGTGAGTTGGTTGTTTGATATTAAAAAAATATCTGAAACAATTCATTGGTAATCATTGACAAATCTGCCAATTGATTTGTATATTAAACTAATGAATCAATCATTCAGGCTAAACCGATAGATGTTACGCATAGCATTACAATATGAAATTACAAACATACAAGCAGGTCAGTTTTATACTGATACTATTGTCAATCAGTTTCCTTTTTCAAACTCAAGCACTAGCCACTCACATTAGAGCTGGCGACCTTACAATGAGAAGAACAAATGATGCTTCTTTGACTTATGAGGTAACAGTAATTCTTTACAGAGATGTAACGGGTGTGCAGGCAGGTGAAGGGACTATCTCTTTTGGTGACGGAACCGAAAATGCCATTGTATCACCTGAAGATTTGGGCTTTACACAAGATGGAGAAACACAAATCATCCGGTATAGAGTAAGTCATACTTTCCCTTCAGCAGGAAATTATAAAGTGAGTTACTTTGAGAGAAACCGTAACCCAGGTGTGAGAAATATGGAAATTTCTTCAGAAACACCCTTTTTCATTCAATCTGAATTTATGATCAACCCTGTTTTGGGGTTGAATAGTTCACCATTCTTACTTATTCCTCCTGTAATTAAAGGTGCAGTGGGGCAGAAGTTCGTGCATAATGCAGGTGCTTTTGATGTGGATGGTGATAGTTTATCTTATCGTTTGACCGTTTGTTTGCAAGGTTCTGATACACCGGTGCAAAATTATCGTTTTCCAGACGATCCGAATGAAGATTGGTCAAGAGAAACGGAAGATTGTGAGGTGCCTCCAGTCTTTTATATTGATGAAATAACGGGTGATTTAGTTTGGAACGCACCTTTTGTTTTTGGTGAATATAATATTGCCTTTTTGGTTGAAGAGTGGAGAGACGGTATTCGTATTGGTGCAGTAAACAGAGATATGCAGGTGATTATCACAGATCCATTGAACCTTAGACCTGTGATTCAAACACCTCCAGATACTTGTGTGATTGCAGGAACTGAATTATATAAAACCATTTTTGCAGAAGATCAGGATGCACCACCTTGTTATAATCCAGACTCTACAGTGGAGTGGGGACCTCATCCTATTGAATTAAAAATAGCACAAAAGGACGTGAATATTGTTCCTTATGTTGATATGGGTTTTGATGTAAACTATTCAGGAATTAATAACAGCAAAGCGGATGGTGCATTTAGATGGACACCAAATTGCAGTGATATCCGTTCAGCACCTTATCAGATTACTTTTGAAGCACTTGACCAAGTGAAGGTAGGGGAAGATAATTTGGGTACACTAGAGAACTGGAATGTTCATGTTTTAGGGCCACCTCCTTTAGGTTTAACTGCAAATCCGCCTACTTCTGATGAGTTGCAACGCTATGATAATAAGGTTACCCTGACATGGGATAAATATGAATGTTCTAATGCTGAGAAAATCTATATCTACAGAAAAGTAGGGTCTTTTGATTTTGAACCTTCTTGTGAAACAGGTTTACCGAATTGGACAGGTTATCAATACATAGGGGAGATAGATGCTGATGAGGCTACTTATATTGATAGAAATGTGGAGCAAGGCGTGACGTACTGTTACAGAATTTATGCTGGCTTCCAATCTCCAAAAGGTGGAGAAAGTGTGGCTTCTGCTGAAGCTTGCGCCTTTATACCAGATTCACAATATATTGTAAATACAGATGTGAATGAAACGGGATTGGATGATGGAGAGATTTTAGTGAGATGGACCACTCCTTTAGATATCGCTGATTTATCTACAGTTCGATACAATATTTACAGAGGTGAAGGGGTAGAAAAAGCAGAAGATAGTGAGTATATCAAATTAAACAGCAATCCTCTAGGTGTGAATGATACCACTTTTACGGATCGTTTATTAAATAATACGAATATACATTATCATTACAGAATTGAGTTATTAGAAAACGGTGCTCCTTCTGATACAACCTACATTGCTAATTATGTAAGACTTAGAGCGAGTTCGGGGATTGATTATGTTGATCTTTCTTGGGGAGGGACAGTGCCTTGGAACCTCACGCCTGATTCTGTAATTCTCGCAAATGGTCTTACTGTTGGAGTTTATCACTATATCTACAGAAGAGTGGAAGGTGATGAAGAGAATTATTCATTATATGATAGTGTATATGTCAATAGAGAAGGATTAAGATATACGGATAATGGAACAGCACTTGATCCATTGGATGATAGAAAACTGTACTCTTATTATGTGTCAACCGTAGGTTCTTATCAGCAGCCAATAATTGCTGAACCTTTAATTAATAAGACACAGGAATTGACAGTTGAATTACTGGATACTATTCCTCCTTGTCCGCCAATTTTGTCATTGAGGAATCTGGAAGAAGGTATTTTGATGGATAGTTGTGTAGCCGGACCGGATAGAGATGGAGAGCGATTCTGTGGTAAAGACCGTTTTTCTGTCGAACTATCCTGGACAAATCAGTTAGGAGGAGATTGTGATGAAGATATTGTGAAATATAATATTTACTTCTCTCAAAGGCAGGCGTTGACAAAATCAGATTTTGGAGCTCCGTTGACTACAATTGATCACCCTTCAGATCGACCTCTGAGTGCTCGCGTACTATATGAAATCATGGACAGAGAATTCGTCGCTGGATCTTATGCGGTGACAGCTGTTGATAATTCTGGTAATGAAAGCAGGTTGAGTAATATAATTGTTCAAGACAACTGTTATTATTATGAGTTGCCAAATGCATTCAGCCCGAACGGCGATGGAATTAATGATACATTTATTCCGATGCGATGTCCAAGATTTGTGAAAACAGTGATATTCACCGTGATTAATAGATGGGGATCTGTAGTATATGAATATAATAGTGATGAAAATAATGGTAATATTGAAATCAATTGGGATGGAAAAACCAAAGGAGGACATACACTTGAACCTGGTAATTACTATTATGAAGCGGAGTTGACAAATTACAGATTGGATACCAATGACGAAGAAGTCAAGATTAAAGGAGCATTTGTAATATTAAGAGGTAAAAGTCAAAACGGTAAATAATACTTATTACATAGGCTGGAAAAGCATTGGAGTTGATAAAAATTCCAAACTCGTAATATGAAAGTATATGTTTTCATTAAAGAGTGGTTTCAAACATGCTCTTAATCATAAAATAATTCTATTTTTGTAAAAGTATTCTAGTAATAGGATACTTTTACTTTTTTAGAGGGTTCTATTTTTAGAGAAGGTCTATAGTAATTCCAAAATAAGTGAGCAGAAAGTAGTGTAAAATTACGGACTAATCACAGCGGTAAACCAGAAACAAATCAAATGAAATTAAAAGTCATCATAAGTGGAGGCGGTACTGGAGGACATATTTATCCTGCTATTGCAATTGCCAATGCAATTAAAGAACAGCGTCCTGAAACTGATATTCTTTTTGTAGGTGCAGAAGGAAGAATGGAGATGGAGAAAGTACCTGAATCAGGTTATGAAATAATTGGTTTGCCTATTGCTGGAATTCAAAGAAAATTGACTTTGAAGAATCTTTCTTTTCCTTTTAAACTGATCAATAGTTTATGGAAAGCAAGCAACATTATTCATGACTTTAAGCCTAACGTGGTAGTTGGTGTAGGTGGTTATGCAAGTGGACCGATTATGTGGAGAGGTCAATCGAGCAAGATTCCTACAGTGATTCAGGAACAAAATGGTTATGCTGGGTTAACGAATAAAATATTGGGAGGAAGAGCAGAAAAGATTTGTGTTGCTTATCCAGGTATGGAATATTACTTCCCTAAAGATGTGATTTCATTTACGGGTAATCCTGTGCGTCAGGATATCGTGGAATTAGAAAGCAAGAAGGAAGAAGGTTATAAAGAATGGAATTTTGATCCGAATAAAAAAGTAGCTTTTGTTTTCGGTGGCAGTTTGGGCGCTTTGACATTAAATGAAAGCATGGCCAAAGGTGTTCAGAAATTATTGGATGAAGGTATTCAAGTCATTTGGCAGACGGGTAAATATTACTACGAAAAGTACCATTCAGAATTTGGAAAAAAGGAAGATTTACATCTGGTGTCATTTATTAAAAATATGGCCAATGTTTATGCTATTTCTGATATTGTAGTAGCGAGAGCCGGTGCGTTGTCTATTTCTGAACTTTGCTTAGCAGGGAAACCTTCTATTTTGGTGCCTTCACCTAACGTGGCAGAGGATCATCAAACAAAAAATGCTACGGCTTTGGTAAATGAAAATGCAGCCGTTCTTGTAAAAGATACTGAAGCAAGAGAAAAATTAGTAGACGAAATGCTATCGCTTATGAAAGACGAAGAGAAATTGCAATCATTGAGTACAGCGATCCATGGTTTGGGAAAACCAAACGCGGCAAATGACATTGCAAATACAGTCATTGAAGCGGCAGAGCGTCATTATAAAAGAATGAATTAATAAAGAAATGTTACCTGCATACATATATTTTTTAGGAGTCGGAGGAATAGGAATGAGTGCATTGGCACGTTGGTTTAATGCCAATTCCTACGAGGTGGAAGGGTATGATAAAACCCCTACAGATCTAACAGTAAAACTTCAAGAAGAAGGAATTAATATAGTTTTTGATGACAGTAAAGAAGCATTGTCTGAAAAATTATTATCCTTACCCAAGGAAGATGTATTGATTGTATATACACCAGCAATTCCATCTTCACATCAAGGAATGCAATACTTGAAAGAGAATGGCTATACCTTGAAGAAGAGAGCCGAAGTACTGGGAATGATCACCAATGATAGCTTTACGGTGGGTATTGCAGGTACACATGGTAAGACAACAACCTCTTCCATGCTTTCTCATATTCTGAAGCATGCAGGTAAAAATGTTTCAGCTTTTTTAGGAGGAATCAGTACAAATTATGGTACTAATATGCTGTTAGGTGATAACAGTAAATCGGATCATATTGTAGTAGTGGAAGCAGATGAATTTGATCGCTCATTTTTACAACTTTCTCCCAATGTCATTGGGGTTACAAGTTGTGAGGCTGATCATTTGGATATTTATGGAGATGAAGAGGCTGTTTTTGTTTCCTTCCAAGAATTTATCAATAAACTTCCTCAAGACGGACAACTGTTTTTAGAGAAGAGTATCAAGAAATTAACTCCTCAAGGTAAAGTTGCTTTGACTACTTATGGTATTGAAGGTGGAGATGTGTATGCTGAAAACCTTCATGTAGCCAATGGTGCTTTTGTTTTTGATGTGAAAATTAATGAAATAAAGCTTGAAAAAGTAGCTCTTCAAATGCCTGGCTATCATAATGTAGCCAATGCATTACTGGCGATGTCTATTGCGTTACAAATAGGAATTACTGCTGAAGAGGTAAGAAAAGGTATTGAAAGCTATAAAGGAGTGAAAAGACGCTTTGAAAAGTGGGTAGATACTCCAAATAAAGTGTATATTGATGATTATGCACATCATCCTACAGAGATTACTACTTTTATCAAATCGCTGAAAGCCTTATATCCTGAAGAGAAAATTACTGTGGTTTTCCAGCCTCACTTGTATTCAAGAACAGCAGACTTCGCGGATAACTTTGGAGAGAGTCTTTCTTTAGCAGATGACGTTTGGTTATTGCCGCTTTATCCTGCAAGAGAAAAATTTGTAGAAGGGGTAAATTCTGAAATGCTCCTAGGGAAGATCCTTCATAACAATAAACGTATTGTACAAGATGAGGATTTACTAGAAGAAGTGAAGAAATATGATGGTAAAGTTATTGCCACTGTAGGTGCTGGAAATATTGATCGTTTTATAAAAGATATAGCTCAAATTCATAATGAGTAGTCTATGAAAGAGAAGAAATCACTATCCAATCTGTTCTCTCAAAAGGGAATTGGGAGTATTTTGGTACTTATTGGCTTACTAATTGTTTTTGTACTTTACACAGTTACAAGAAGAAATGTTTATTCTACAGATGGACAGTTAGTGATCAATGTGACCAACTATAATGCTCCTCGTTTTGTGGAAGATACAGAAGTAAAGGATGCTATTACAAAAATGAATCTGGAGCGGAAAGACCTCAATCAAATTTCAATTAAAGAAATAGAGAACTCTCTCAATGCTATTCAATTTGTAAGGAAAGCAGAAGTTTCTCGTGATGTTTCAAATAACTTGATTATTGACATAGAGCAAGATAGACCTATTGCAAGAGTGATTACACCTTCGGGGAAATCTACTTATGTCAATAAAGAAGGAAAGTTAATTGGCCTTTCAAAAAAATATGCGGCGCGTGTATTATTAATTACAGGTGAAGGAGCGGAGAAATTAATGTCACACAAATATTGGAGCGAGGAAGTTTACGGTCAAAACTTATTGTATTTTATCAATAAACTAAGCAACGACCGTTTTTGGAATGCTCAGCTGACACAACTTGATTTAAACCGAGATATGTCGATCATAGCTTATCCTCAAGTAGGCAAAGAACGCATTGAATTTGGAAAACCTTTGGCTTTTGATCAAAAACTAGGAAAATTAAAAGTATATTACAATACTATATTAACCTCTAAAGGTTGGAATGTCTACAAAAAGATCAAGTTGCAGTATGACGGTCAAATTGTATGTAACTAAGCTTGTTATCAATACGAATAGAGCAGTTTAAAACGTACTCTCAATAATTTCGATTTGAATAATTTGCTTTTTTGGCTACATATTAGGAAATTTTGATTTTTTAATAGTTTACGGATTTATAATCCTTATTTAATAAATTAAACCCACTAATTACTCATCATAAATTTGTTTAGAGTATGGAAGAAGAAAAGATAATCGTAGGGCTTGATATTGGAACTACAAAGGTGTGTGCTGTAGTTGGCAGAATGAATGAGTATAATCAATTGGAGATACTCGGATTAGGTCATTCTACTTCAGAAGGTGTTCGTGATGGTACGGTGAGTAATATCGCTAAGACTACGGAGGCTATCGACCAAGCAATCACTGCCGCAGAACAAGACTCGCAAATTGAGATCAATGTAGTAAATGTGGGTGTTGCAGGGAAGCATATTAAAAGTTTCCGTCAACATGGAAGTATCACTCTTCCACATCAAGAAGACGAAATATCAGTAACTGATGTTGAGCGATTGACCAACGATATGTATCGTGTGATCACCGAACCTGGTACTGAAATTATACATGTATTGCCGCTTCACTATACTGTTGATAGTGAGGAGAAAATAAAAGATCCTGTGGGTATGGCAGGAGTGAAGTTGGAAGCCGATTTTCATATCGTTACAGCCAATTCCAATTCAATACGTAATATCAAAAAATGTATTGAAAGAAGTAACTTGGAGAACGATCAGATGATGCTTGAACCATTGGCTTCAAGTATGGCTGTACTGACGGAAGAAGAAAAAGAAGCAGGTGTTGCAATCATCGATATTGGAGGTGGCACAACTGATATTGCCATTTTCTATGACGGAATCATCAGACATACTGCTGTAATTCCTTTTGGTGGTGATATTATCACTTCAGATATCAAGCAAGGTTGTGCTGTAATGCAACATCAGGCAGAATTACTGAAAGTGAAATTTGGTCAGTCGATGGCTGTGAATACCAATGATGCAGATGTTGTTGAGATTCCGGGTATCAATAACAGAACGCCCAAAGAAATCTCTATCAAAAACTTGGCTTATATCATTGAGGCAAGAATGGAGGAGATCATTGATCTGATTCAAGCAGAATTAAGAGCTTCGGGTTATTTAGATAAATTGGCTGGTGGATTAGTTTTAACCGGTGGTGGTTCTAAATTGAAGAATATTCAGCATTTATTTGAATATAAAGTAGGGTTAGACACAAGAATTGGTTATCCAACAGCGTTTCTAGGAAAGAGTGACCGTTCTGAAAAAGTAAAGGATCCAAAGTTCTCAACAGCTTTAGGATTGGCTTTAGCAGGATTTAAGGCATTAGACCAAAGAGAACTGGAAAGACCAAGAAGTATTTACCAACAGGATGTAAAAGTGGAAGGAACTTCAGATAGAGTGAAGGTATCTGAAACTTCAGGCCCAAGAGGAAAGAATATTTTCTCTGATTTCCTTCAGAAAGCGAAGGATTTGCTGATTGATGACTATGATGATACAGAAGATTATAAAGATTAAGCAATAAAATTATAACTTAATTGGATTGTTTTTATTAATTCTGTATTTTCATTGGTGAAAATGACCATGTTCTACTCAAAAAGTGGGATAATGTGTCATTTTTTACAAATAATGCTATTATTTTAGCATTTCGAATTTTTGATATGAATAAGCAGCCCATTAGTGGTTGAATAAATAAATTTTTTAGAATCTATGGCTGATACGAGCTACGAGTTTGATATGACAAGCAACCCTACAGCTAACAAGATCATTAAGGTGGTCGGTGTTGGTGGTGGTGGCGGTAATGCTGTTCGTCACATGTATGAACTTGGAATCCATGATGTAGATTTTTTTGTGGCTAACACAGATAGACAAGCATTGGAATCAAGTCCAGTACCCAACAAAATTCAATTAGGAGTTGAACTTACTGCAGGTTTAGGAGCAGGTGCAAAACCAGAAATTGGTAGAGAATCTGCAATGGAAACAAAAGATGAGATAAAATCATTCTTGTCCAATGGAACTAAAATGGTTTTCATCACTGCTGGTATGGGTGGCGGAACAGGTACAGGAGCCGCTCCTGTGATTGCTGAAATTGCAAGAAGCTTGAATATTCTTACTGTTGGTATCGTAACGATGCCTTTCAGATTTGAAGGTAAGCCAAAAGAAAGAAGAGCTCTTCAAGGAATTGAGGACTTGAAAGAACACTGTGATACTGTTCTTGTGATTCTAAACGAGAAATTGAAAGAGGTATACGGACGTTCTTCAATGAGAGAAGCGTTTGCTCAGGCTGATAATGTATTGGCACGTGCAGCGAAGTCTATTGCCGAAATCATTACTGTAGATGCATACATCAACGTGGACTTTGAAGATGTGAATACAGTAATGCGTGATGCTGGTACTGCCGTAATGGGCTCATCAATTGAGTCAGGTGAGGACCGTGCAATCCGTGCTACTGAAGCAGCAATTGCTTCACCATTATTGAACAACACTGACATCACTAATGCTAAATATATCTTGCTTAGCCTTGTGGTTAGTGATTACGATAACTTGGATATGAGCGAGTTGGAACAAGTGACAACTTACATCCAAGAAAGAGCTGGAGACGAGGCCGAGGTTATCTTTGGTGTGGCTAAAGATGAATCATTGGGTGATGCTATCAGCGTAACTGTAATTGCTACAGGTTTCGAAGAAGATAAAGACGTCAAAACGACCGGCGATTTTTTTAGCAAAGGGGAGTCAGGTACACAAAGCACTAGAATAAGTACGCCTATTCCAGTAGCAAAACCTACTTCAGAAGTTAAGGAGGAAAAACCTCCGGTTGTTGAAGAGAAACCTGTGGAGGAGGAAAAGCCTCAGCAAGTTGAAGCTTCAGCGGCTCCCCAACCAGTGGAAAAAGAAGAGCCTAAAAAGGTAGTATTTTCTTTAGAGGACGATTATGTTGGGAATGATGTAACTCCTGAACCTAAAAGTCCAGTAACTCCTGATGAGACTCCAAAAGAAGCTCCTCAGCTGAGCAGTTACAAAAAGTTTGAATCAGTAAAGGATATTTCAAATGAAGATATGAAAGATCTTCGCGATATTCCTGCTTATATGAGAAGAGGTGTAAAGCTAAACCCTCCATCATCAGAACAGGAAGGAGCAGAGTAAATCATCCTTTTTCCATATAAAAAACGCCATTGAAAGTTAAATTTCAATGGCGTTTTTATTTATTGAGCTTTTTGCATCTACACAGCTCCTTTTTTATTGAGTCTATGTTTGTAAACTAGATTTAGTAATGTTCCCGAAATAACGAGGAACATTCCAATAATAACTTCTAAAGTGAAGAATTCTCCAAAGAAATACATTCCGTAAAGTGCTCCATAAATGACACTCGTATAATTCATACTTGAAACGGTCAGTGCATCATCATCAGATTGATAGGCTTTCGTTAATAATATTTGCCCAATTTGTGATAGTACACCAATACTTAATAAAGCCGCCCATATTTCAATTCCTTCAGGAACAACCCAGTCAAAGTAACTCCAAATACCTGTGATAGGAACTGCCACAAATGGGAAATAGAAAACCACAACAACGGGATGTTCTTTTCCTTTTAGTTTACCGATGACGGTATAAGCTGCAGCAGAACCAATAGCACCTAATAATGCAACGGTTAGAAATACTGGATCTACTCTAGGATCAAAACCTTTTAAGAAAACCACACCCACAATACTGATTCCTAGAAATAAAAACTGAAGTGGTTTTAGAGGTTGTTTCAAGAAAAGCATGGCAAAAAGTGCGGTAAACAAAGGGGCTAAATTTTGTAAAACAACAGCTGTAGCAAGAGGAAGATTCTGGAAACTGGCAAATACTAATACAAGAGAAATTGTTCCAAAAAAACCTCTCAGTAAAAGCATTTTTTTATTATTCCCCCAAAGGTAAACCCCCGCTTTTTTGAGTGTCACATAGCTAAGAACGAGAGAGGTAAGTGCTCGGAAAAAAACGACTTCTTGAGGTGGTATTTGTGGAATTGCCTTTACAATCAACTGCATAGTGGTCATCACCAATGATGCTAAAAGCATTTGTTTGACGCCACTCCCAACTTTTATATTCATTATTTTGTTAAGATTTTGCTATTCAAACCCCAAAAGTAGTGGATTCCAAAGGCTTGAATACCAATTTTTAGTTTTTATTTGTCAATAGAGGCTGTGAATTGATAATAGTCAGTTGTGAATTCAATTTTGCTGACGAAATTTGTATCAATCTATTATAGACATGAACATGCACTCAAACGAAAATATAGAAACTTGTTATCACTGTGGGGAGGACTGTACAGATGAAATTATAAAAAATGAAGAAGGTAAATCATTCTGCTGTAATGGCTGTCATATGGTTTATGATCTTTTGAAGGAAAATAATTTATCTGATTACTACCGCCTGAATAATCAACCTGGTGTAAAACAAAAAGGAAAATCTCAACGAGAGAAATTGGCTTATTTAGATGATGAGACCATTATTAAAAAGTTGATTGATTTTTCTGATGGACGAATTGCCCGCCTTAGTTTTTATCTTCCGCAAATTCACTGTTCTTCATGTATTTGGCTGTTGGAAAAGCTCCCTGAATTGAGTGAAGGAATTGCAGAGTCTAAAGTGAATTTCTTGAAAAGAGAGATTTATGTGACGTTTTTGGAAGAAAAACTTTCTTTACGTGATGTAGTGGAACTGCTGATCAATTTAGGATACGAACCATTGATCAACCTTGAAGACTTAGAGAAAAATAAGAAAAATAAAGCGAAAAAGGCACAAGAAAAGTCTTTTTATATCAAGCTTGGCATTGTAGGTTTCTGTTTTGGTAACATTATGATGTTGAGTTTTCCTGAGTATTTAGGGATTACGGTAGAAGATCAGCATTTTATTGAGCTTTTTGGATATTTGAATTTAGTGTTGAGTATTCCAGTTTTCTTTTATGGAGCTAGAGATTATTTGACATCCGCTTGGCATGCATTGAGACATGGAGGAGTGAATATTGATGTGCCTATATCATTAGGTATTTTCGCTTTGTTTTTACGTTCAGCCTATGAGATTTTATCAGATACTGGTGCGGGGTACTTAGATTCTTTAGGTGCTCTGATTTTCCTTTTACTGATAGGAAAGTGGTTTCAGCAGAAGACTTTTGATAATATTTCATTTGAAAGAGATTATAAATCTTATTTCCCTATTGCCATCACAAGAATTGTGAAGGGTATCAATGAAAACATTCCACTATCTAAGTTAGAAGTTCATGATACATTGCAGATTAAGAATGGTGAGCTAATACCTGCTGATTCCATTTTGAAAAAAGGAGAAGGGAGAATTGATTATAGTTTTGTAACTGGAGAATCAGTTCCCATCCGAAAAGTTTCTGGCGATCTTTTATATGCCGGAGGAAAGCAGACGGGAGGTGTGATAGAAATTGAAACCACCAAAGAAGTTTCTCAAAGTTATCTGACTCGTCTTTGGAATGAACAAACTTTCCAAGAAGAAGCGATAAAGGATTTATTACAGTCCAAAACCAATGTGTTAAGTAAGTGGTTTACCATTGCCATTTTAATAATAGCTTCCATAGCCGGTGCTTATTGGTGGTCTGTTGATGGTGCAAATCATGCTGTTAATACATTTACGGCCGTTTTAATTATAGCTTGCCCTTGTGCATTGGCTTTGAATGCCCCATTTGCATTAGGAAATGCGATGCGAATAATGGCTCGTTTTGGGTTATATACAAAAGATACGATTGCTGTTGAAAAAATGGCGGCAGTAAACCATATTGTCTTTGATAAAACAGGAACGATTACCTCAGCAAAAGAACAATCCATTTCATTTGAAGGAGAAGAATTATCGGAAGAACAATTACAACTTGTATACGCTGTGACTTCTCAATCGACTCACCCTGTCAGTAGTCGAATTGCTCAACATTTAAAGCAGTTAGATAAAAAACTGAAGGTGGAAAATTTTGAGGAAGTACAAGGAAATGGTATTCAAGGAGAGGTCAATGGACATGCTGTTAAACTTGGGAAAGCTTCTTTTGTGAATGCAGATAAGGCAGGGAAGAAAACTTTCCAAACGGTTTCGTATGTCAATATCGATGGGAAAGTGTATGGCAAATTCTTGTTAGCTCAATCCCTTCGCAATGGAGTAGATACATTATTATCAGACCTTCATGAAAGAGGTTATAAAATCTCTTTATTATCAGGTGACAACTCATCTGAGAAAGAGAAATTATCAAAATCTTTCCCAGAAGGGACTGAAATGCATTTTGATCAATCGCCAAAAGATAAAATGGACTTTATAAAGAAGAGTCAGGGAGGAGGAGAAACAGTATTGATGATTGGTGATGGATTAAATGATGCAGGAGCTTTAAAACAGTCTGATGTAGGTATTGCAGTGGCGGAAGATGCTCATCAATTCTCACCAGCTTGTGATGCTATTTTAGCTGCTCAAAAGGTAAATCAACTGAACCGTTATTTATCTTTCTCAAAGATAGCCATGGTGATGGTGTATTTAGGTTTTGTTGTTTCTTTGTTATACAATGTGCTAGGCTTATCCTATGCTGTACAAGGAAACCTTTCACCTTTAATTGCCGCTATTTTAATGCCATTAAGCTCTATTTCAGTGGTGTTGTTAGGGACGATTGGTACGACTTGGTTTGGGAAGGTGTTTTTGAAGAAATAAAATTAAAACTGCGTTGATTATTTTAGATTATTCTATTGCAACATAGTGTAATGCGAAAATAATTGCTGTAATGTTTATATATTTGGAGTTTATCATGGTATTTATAATTGATATTAAAAAGACTGTGATAAACTCTTTTTTTTAAGCTAAAAACTAAGTACTGTGACAGAAGAAAAGGGATGATTTTAGTTTAATATTTTTTATTCTAATCAAGGCAGATTTGCAGAGCATAGCCTTAGTTACGCGATAAAAATCTAACGAAGAGTAGGATAAAAAAGATAAGATAAAATGTACCTTTACTTTTGTCACAGTACTTAAGTACCTGGAATAAAAAAAAGGACATTTTATCTAATCTTTTTTATTCTTTCCATTACTTATTAATTTTTTAAACCTAATATATTCAATGGCTAAATTTTTTTATTCGTTCATTATTTCAATTCTACTTACTTTTTCAGCCTTTGCCCAAATTAATTTTGAAAAGGGTTACGTTATTAACAATAATGATGAAAAGCTCGAGTGTTTTATCAAAAATGTAGAATGGGCACAAAATCCGAAGAAGATTGAATATCAGTTGTCACAAAATTCAGAGGTGAAAACAGGTTCTCTTGAAGATCTAAAGTCTTTTGGGATTGAGGGAGAGTTTAAATATATCAAAGAAACAGTACAAATCGATCAATCAAGTAATAACCTTGCGAATCTAAAAAAGCAAAGAGATCCTTTCTTTAAAGAAGAGACCGTCTTTTTGAAAGTAATGCTTGAAGGTAAAGCCTCTTTATACCAGTATAAGGATAATAAAGTTTTACGCTTTTTTCTGCAGTTAGAAGGTAAAGAAATTGAGCCTCTAGTCTATAAAAGGTATAAATCTAACGATAAGATAGCTCATAATTCTTATTACAAACAACAGCTATACCTTAATCTAAGAACTAATAACATCACTATTGCTGATGTTGAAAATATTGATTATACCCTCAGAAAGATCAAGCCTGTAATTCAGAAATTCAATGGTAATACGCTATCGAACACAAAAGATTATACTGCTAAAAAGAAAAAGAATTCTTTTCATATTTCAGCTAAATTAGGTTTGAGTAATAATGGCCTTCATATTAAAAATAGTAATAGTAGTAAGGGTATAAAATTTGACAATCAAATAAATTTTAGAGTAGGAGCAGATTTTGAATATATTTTACCCTACAACAAAAACAAATGGGGCTTACATATTGAACCAACATATCAAACTTTTACAGGGGATAAGTCTCAACAAACGACAGATGTTGTAGGAAGAATTATTAATTATTCAGTAAAATATAGCTCAATAGAATTACCTGTAGGTGTACGTTATTATTCTTATTTGAATGAAAATCTGAAACTATACTTCGGAATAGCTTATATTTTTGATTATTCGTTTAATTCTGAAATTACGTTTAAGAGAGCAGATTCTTCTGATTTGTACGACCCTTTAAAAATAAATTCAAGAAGAAATGTGGCTTTTAGTTTAGGAGTAAAGGTATCAGATCGATTTATAGGTGAGCTGAAATACTATACAAATAAAAATCTTTTAGGTAATTATTTGTATTGGCAAGCAGAGTATAATTCAATAGCATTTACAGTGGGTTATACTATCTTTTAATAAGTACTAAGCCAATTCAAATAAAAAGCCTTCTACCTGCATTGCACAGATAGAAGGCTTTTTGTTTGTGGTATTATAAGTTACTGAAGAGAAGAGATTTCTCCAAAACCACTAACATTTAGTTTAGAGTCTTTAGGCACACCTTTATATCTAATATTACCTACTCCCGATACACTTGCATTGAGCATATCTGTCGCCCAGCATTTGACATCACCAGCCCCACTGACAGAAACATGAGCATGGTTTGTTTGCGTCTTAGTCATATCAATATCAGCAGCACCACTCAAAGAGACATTAACAGATTTAGCTTTACCAGATAGTTCAACTTCACCAGCTCCATTGTGATTTATGGTAAGCTTTTTCACATTTACATCACCTGTAAATAGGCCAGCTCCACCACCAATAATCACCAATTCCTTCGATCTGATTTTTCCACTACTTTTTATGTTTGTAAAACCTGAATATTTAATAGATTTTATTTTTTTCTTATAAGTAATATCAATTTCAGCTCTTATATGATCGTTGTTTCCTTTGGGTTTGACATAAAGAGTACCATCAATTACTTCAGTAATAATAGCACCTTGATTCCCATTCAGCATTGAAATCTCAGCTTTATTCTTTTTACCTGCAGTAAGGTTTACTTCTAAAATTCCTTTGATTTCAATCTTCTCAAAAGAACCCAAACTGCGAACATTGTGGTCTTGTGCTTGAAGAAAATTTGAAATCAATAAGAGGAAGCTAATTGTAATTAGTTTTGTTTTCATTTTTGTGTGAAGTCAATATGAATATATTGTTGTGATTTTATTGAATTTGAGAGATGTCGCCAGATCCTGAAACTTTAATTTTTGTTCTTTCCGGACGCCCTTTGTATCTGATATCACCCGATCCTGAAACTCTAGCATTGATCTCTTCTGTCGCCCAGCATTTGACATCCCCAGCCCCACTGACAGAAACATCAGCATGGTTTGTTTGCATCTTTGTCATATCAATATCAGCAGCACCGCTCAAAGAGACATTAACAGATTTAGCTCTTCCAGACATTTCAACTTCACCAGCTCCATTGTGATTTATCGTAAGCTTTTTCACATTAACATCACCTGTAAATAGGCCAGCTCCACCACCAATAATCACCAATTCCTTTGACCTGATTTTTCCACTACTTTTTATGTTTGTAAAACCTGAATATTTAATAGATTTTATTTTTTTCTTATAAGTAATATCAATTTCAGCTCTTATATGATCGTTGTTTCCTTTGGGTTTGACATAAAGAGTACCATCAATTACTTCAGTAATAATAGCACCTTGATTCCCATTCAGCATTGAAATCTCAGCTTTATTCTTTTTACCTGCAGTAAGGTTTACTTCTAAAATTCCTTTGATTTCAATCTTCTCAAAAGAACCCAAACTGCGAACATTGTGGTCTTGTGCTTGAAGAAAATTTGAAATCAATAATAGGAAGCTAATTGTAATTAGTTTTGTTTTCATTTTTGTGTGAAGCCAGTATGAATATATTGTTGTGATTTTATTGAATTTGAGAGATGTCGCCAGACCCTGAAACTTTAATTTTTGTTCTTTCCGGACGCCCTTTGTATCTGATGTCACCCGATCCTGAAACTCTAGCATTGATCTCTTCTGTAGCCCAGCAATCTACATCGCCTGAACCGCTTACTGAGATAGTAACAATTTTAGATTCCATATTTTTCGCATCGATATCTGCCGAACCACTTACAGAAACGCTGAAAGTGTCTGCTTTTCCTTTTAGGTCTAACTCACCCGAACCACTAAGGCTTGCTTTTAATTCTTCTACTTCAACTTCTCCGCTGAAACTACCTGATCCACTGCCTGCTAGCGATAAATTATCAGCTAAAACTTTTCCTTCACATTTGATATCAGATGAACCGGAAAAGCTAATTCCATTGATTTTATCTTTGTAAGTGATTTCAATATCAGCTCTTACATTGCGAACACCTTTTTTGGGTCTGATAGAAAGTTTGCCACCAGAAACCTCTGTGATAACATCAGTAGCTTTAGTACTGCCATAAAGATGAACAACAGCTTCATTTTTATTACCAGCAATAAGTTTAAGATCCATTGATCCACTGATTTTGATTGCTTCAAAAGAATTTAAACTACGAGTGTCTACTTTTTGAGCGTAAACAAATGATGAAAAAAATAGGATGATGTTAAGAATAAATAATCTTGTTTTCATTTTTTATTGTATTTTTGCGACTCATTGTTCGTTGTGAATAACAACAATTAACAAATGAATATTGTGTGAAAATAATAGTATATGCCTTAAAGACATAAGAAATCACTAATGGTTGCATGAATTTATTATGACTACTGAAATAGGGTTACTTTTGTCATCCTTTTTTAATAGAAATATACTGTTATTCGTGTTTGAAAAAATTGATACATACATTATAATAAATAATACTATCTCATGAACGACTTGAAACAAGAAGACTTTGAGGTCAAAAAGTTAGGCAAAGCCACTTTAGTATCTCCCATTTATAAGAATTACGCAGAAGAAGAGATTAGTAACGAATTATTCATCGACGAGTCAAGAAAAATCGTATATGATGCTTCTTTAAGCAGTTATAAAAATACACTAGAGTCTGGTGCTGAACCTATCTCATTCTTAAAGGCAGGACCTAGAAAAGATATTTATTTTGATCCATCAAAGACAAAAGCAGCCATTGTAACTTGTGGAGGTTTATGTCCTGGTATTAATAATGTAATCCGTGGATTAGTTAATGGATTATACTATAGATATAAAGTAAGAAACATTTGGGGTATTCAATATGGCTACCAAGGATTGATTCCTGAGTATGGTCATGAAATGAAAAAATTAACGCCAGAGGTTGTAAAAGATATTCACTTATTCGGTGGAACTATTTTGGGATCATCAAGAGGTCGTCAGGATATTTCTGCTATGGTTGATGCGCTTGAAAGAGAAAACATCAACATCCTTTTCACTATTGGTGGTGATGGTACACTTTCGGGTAACCACGTAATCAATGAGGAAATTGAAAGAAGAGGTTTGAAAATTGTTACTGCGGGTATTCCAAAGACAATTGATAACGATGTAAACTTCATGACAAAAACTTTCGGTTTTGATACTGCATTTACTACAGCTGCAGCGGTAGTAAGAGATGCGCATAACGAAGCAACAGGTGCATACAATGGAGTAGCAATCGTAAAGCTAATGGGTAGAGACTCTGGTTTTATTGCAGCGAATGCAGCACTTGCAATGCCAGATGTAAACTTCGTATTAGTGCCAGAAAATGAATTCGATTTGCACGGTGAGAAAGGATTCTTAGCGGCATTGAAGGAAAGAGTATTGGATCGTCATCATGCATTAGTAGTGGTAGCAGAAGGTGCTGGCCAAAACTTATTTGATCATGAAGATGTGAAGAAAGATAAGTCTGGAAACATCAAGCATAAAGATATTGGTGTTCATTTGAAAGACGAAATCAACAAATTCTTCAAGAGCGAAGATATTGAGGCAACTGTAAAATACATTGACCCTTCATATATCATCCGTTCTGAGGTGGCAATTCCTGCTGATAGTGTATTCTGTAACGACTTAGCTTTAAATGCCGTTCACGGTGCAATGGCTGGTTTAACAGATTTCGTAGTAGGTCGTTGGCATAACCAATTTACTTACCTTCCAATTCCAGCGGCTACAGCGTCAAGAAAGAAAATTGATGTAAATGGTCCATTATGGTGGGCAGTATTGGAGACTACTGGTCAGCCTCTAAAAATGAAAGACGAGTAATAGACTTTATTAAGTACTAAGTACTTTTTATATAAAAGAAAGGTGTCAGCGATGACGCCTTTTTTTATTGAGAAAATTTTCTTTTCTAGTACGTTGAAAAGTGAGTTTTCTAATTTTTGATGTTTAGAAATCAGGAGATTTCTGACGATTTGTAGGATACGTATGACGGTTACATCTAACATTCGCGCCATTGGGTTTTCTACCCAATTAGTTTGGTAGTGATTTTATCGGCCTTGAAGGGAAAAGCGTTAAGAATTTCACGTATTGAGCCGTTAAAAATGATTTTCTTGTTTGAGCTTTAGCGAGTTTAAAATCATTTAGGCGAGAGGAATGGAATTTAGCTTTTGACTTCACAGCCTAGATTTTTTGCTTCGTTTTTCATCAATGGAAAAATTAAGAAGAAGAAAGCTTGAAAGTAGACCATAAAAAGCTTGTAGAAATATCGATTGAAAGTTGACGATTTAGTTTAACCTGTATTGCATAAAAAAAGAGCATCCGTTAAGATGCTCTTCAAAATAAATAGTATAATGTTTTGTTATGGTAAAACAGGTGCTTGAGAAACTTCTTCTGGAATTTTAGAAGTAAGTGTTCCTAAGAATGCTGAAATATTTGAAGCTTGCTCATCTGTGATCTCAACATTTGATTGAAGCTTTGCCATAATTTTTACTGCATCCTCTAATTTTTCTACTGAACCATCGTGGAAATAAGGAGCGGTTTTCGCGATATTTCTTAAAGTAGGAACTTTGAAATGGTATTTATCATTTTCGTTTCCTGTTACTTCTTTTCTACCTTCATCCTGTTTTTTAGAACCTGTCATTTCCCAGTAGTTTCCATATACACCAAATTTCTGGTACATATTTCCGCCTAACATATTTCCTGAATGACACGTTACACAACCTGCCTCTTGGAAATCTCTGAACCCTTGTGCTTCTTTTGCAGTCAATAAGTAAGAGTTGCTTTCTTGAGCAAGGAACCTGTCAAATCTTGATGGGAATAATAATGTTCTCTCAAAAGAACCAATGGCATTACCTACATTTTTATAAGTAAGTGGTTGTTTTTCTTCAGGGAATGCTTCTTTGAATAATTTCACGTATTCAGCAACTTCACCCAAACGATCTAATACCATTTTTTCATTTGGCATTGCGTGCTCAATTGGGTTTAAGATAGGCCCAATTGCTTGCTCTTCAACGTCTTTCGCTCTACCATCCCAGAACTGTACAAATTGTAATGCAGAGTTGATTACAGTAGGTGAGTTTCTGTCTCCAAATTCTCCAGTATCGCCAGGAGATGTAGGTTTGTTGTCTACACCAAATGTTACTAAATCGTGGCAAGAATTACAGCTGATATTACCGTCTTTTGATAAACGAGTATCAAAGTAAAGCATCTTACCTAATTTGATTTTTGATTCATTGGAAGGGTTTTCATCATTGATCGCTTCTGTAGGTAATACACCATACATCGTTGATGCAATTTTCCACTCATCTGCAGTGATTTTCTCCAACTTCTTTTCGGATTTTTTATTTCCTTCAGAACAAGAAGTTAAAGCGGCAGTGAGTGATAGAAAGTAAAGTATTTTTTTCATTTTTAGTTTTAGTTAAATGTAAATTTTAAAAGGTACTATTTATTTTATTGAATTGGATAGTTTCTGATTTAAGCATCGCTTTGTGTTAGCTACTGCAAAGTTAGTTGATAACTACTTGATAAATTAATTTTTATGTGAACAACATTAAAAAGGAATCAATTTTTATTTTTTTAGAGGATTGCTATTGTAAAAAATAATAGATAGTAAAGATAATTTTGTTTGAGTACTTATATTTGAAATATAAAGGAACACAATTAACAAAATGAAAGTATTAATACCAGTTGCAGGACGAGGTTCTAACTTACGTCCTTTAACCAATACTCAACCTAAGGCTTTATTGCCTGTTGCAGGAAAACCCGTTATAGCTCATATTATAGATATATTTATAGATGCAGGTTTTGATGATTTTATTATCGTCATAGGCTATATGGGAACCCGTATAGAGTCCTTTATTCTAGAAAATTATAAAAACACAGAGATCAACTTTGAGTTTGTCGTACAAATTCCAAGAGAAGGTTCTGCACATGCAGTGTATGTAGCCAAAAACTTCTTTGAAAAGGAAGAGGAGTTGATGATTTGTTTAGGAGATTCTATTGTGAATTTGGATATGCAACAAATGTTGGAAAACCCAAATTCCGTGGTTGGTTATCAGAAGGTAGATAATCCTGGAGAAGTAGGGGTAGCAGAGTTGGATGCAACTGGAAAAGTAAAACGTTTTGTGGAACGCCCTGTGATACCAAAGTCTAATTTAGGTTTGGTTGGGGTATATAAAATTGTGGATATTCCTACTTTTATTAAAGGTTTGGAATATGTAATTGATAATAATATCACGTCTCAAAACGAAATTGTCATCACTGGTGCTATTCAAAAGATGGTGGCTGAAGGGTGTAATTTTGAGGTGCAAGAAGTAGAAAACTGGTATGATTGCGGTGCTAGGAATTCGTTGCTTGAAGCAAATGCCACTTTGCTTGGCAGACCGGGCTTTCAGTTGACGACTACGGATGATATTAAATGTGAAAACTCTATTATCATTAAACCTGTGAAAATTGGTAAAAATACAGTTGTTAAAAATGCAATCATTGGCCCTAATGTAGTGATTGGTGAGGAAGCAATTATTGAGAACTGTATTATTGAAAATTCCATTATCGGTGCATTTACAGATCTGAAAGATTTGTTGCTTAAAAACTCTTTAGTGGGACATGATTCTACTTTAAAGGGAATAGCACAGAGTTTGAATTTAGGAGATCATACGGAAATCAATTTTGGGAACAAACTCTAAGGCAGAAGAATGGGATGGTTTTTATACCGCCCGAAATGCATTTGGTAAAGCTTATCCTGAGTTAGTTGAATTTTTAAAACAAATCGACCCCAAAAACAGTTTATTGGACTTGGGTGCGGGGCAGGGTAGAGATACTTTTGTCGCTCATCAATTGGGTTTTGATGTGACTGCTGTCGATATTTCTAAAGAGGGAATTCGACAGATTAAAGAAGCGGGAATAAAAGGCGTGGTTGAGGATCTATTTCATTATCAATTTGATCAACAATACCAAGTGGTCTTACTTGATGCTGTAATTCATTGTCAGCCTGAAGATCAGGAAAAGGAAAAACAACTTTTTGCAACGATAGAAAAGAATTTAGTAGAAGAGGGGTATTTGCTATTGCTTACCCATCAATGGGATATGAGAGAAAAATACCTTCAAGACCTTTTTGAGAAATATCATCCCACATTAGCATTACAATTCAATACTTATATCGAACATATATTCATACCTCCTCAATCGGAGGAAGAAAGTATTATGGAGCTTTCGTTCATGTGCTTTCAAAAACTTAAAAATCAATGAAAAAAACAGCATTAGTCACTGGAGCAACTTCCGGAATTGGTAAAGCAACAGCAGAAATTTTTGCCGAAAATGGTATTAATCTTATTATTTGCGGGAGAAGAGAAGAGCGTTTATTGGAATTGAAAAAACAATTAGAAGGTAAGGTGGAAGTTCATACTTTATCTTTTGATGTCAGAGATAAAGAAAGCGTTTTCTCACAGATCGCATCTTTGCCAGAAGGTTTTCAAAAAGTAGATATTTTAGTAAACAATGCTGGTAATGCACATGGTCTTTCTCCTATTCATGAAGGAGATGTGGATGACTGGGATGCCATGATTGATATTAATGTGAAGGGTTTGCTGTATGTCTCAAAAGCCATAATTGAGCAGATGAAAAACAGAAAAGAAGGGCATATTATCAATATTGGTTCTATTGCTGGGAAAGACGTTTATCCGAATGGAAATGTATATAACGCGTCAAAATTTGCTGTAAATGCACTGAATGAAGCAATGCGTTATGATTTAAATGAGTTTGGTATCCGAGTAGGAGCAGTTCACCCTGGCTTAGTGCACACTGAGTTTTCAGAGGTAAGATTTAAAGGAGATAAAGAGAAGGCCGAAGGTGTTTATCAAGGCTATGATCCATTATACGCTGAGGACATTGCCGATATTATCTACTTCATGGTCTCAAGAAAAAGACATGTAAATATTGCTGATTTGGTGGTTTATCCAACTGCACAGGCATCAGCTACGATTGTCAATAAACAATAGATTTGAGTTATGAGGTAAGAGTTGTACTCCCTCTTTCCTCATAACTTTTTCTTCAATTCTGACTGTAATATCGAAGTGAATAAAGTTCAGAATGGATTTCATTAAATACATTCTTTTTTCTGCTATAGATTTTAGCATTGACTTTCACTTTGTCTTCAAACCAATAGTTGATATAAGCTTGAAGTTCTTTCATTTTCCGGTCAAGGAATAATGAAAGAACAGGAAGTTGAAGGTCACTTTTTTGCCATATCACACTAGTCAGTTTTTTTTGGTTAGAGATTTCATGATAAAAATTATTCATATGATTTCCTTCATTAAAAAACTGATTATTTAAAGCCTCTTTGAAAAACGTGTTGGTATCTGATAATACAAAAGTGACTTCTTTTATATTTTTAGATTCAATAAAATCGTTGATTTCCTCCATTTTCGTCTGATCAAAAGTAATTGAGTTACCAAGAGAAGTAAAATAATAGTTTTCTTCCCTGAAAGTACTTTCAATCACAGACTCTAAGTGATCAGTAGGGCAAATAAAGTATAAATGCTTAAGCATTATGCCACTGGCTCAGGGTTGTAAGGGAATGAAGAGTGGTGTAAATCAATTTTCAATGCACCATCTACAACTTTATACCCGAAAGTATATTCTACTTTTGCTTCGTTTCCATCTAAATCTGTAAAGAAGTAGTTCCCCATAGCAATAGCACGATTTTCTTCTAAAATAATGTCAGAATTTTCAAATCTTACTTTTGTCCAAGGGTTGATAGCGAAACCTTTGTCTTCTTGACAAGCACGCTCATCACCAGCAATGAAATAAGAAAGTGCCTCTACTTTTGTAGGTCTAAATTGCTCAACGGCACATTTTGTAGGTTTGAATAAAACAGGACCTACTTCAAATGAGTAAAGTTTGTTTAAAAATTCACTAGCAAAAGCTTCGCATTCAGGTCTATTTTCTTTTAGAGATCCGATTTTTACAACTCCTGCTCCCCATTCGTTTTGAGCACTAACGACTTGTTCCTTAGTTACCATTTTTGTTAATAATTAGCATTGATTATATGATCAAAACATGATCTTTAATTGCTCAAAGGTAATTAGTAAATGCGATAATGTTGCAATAAATGATAATGAAATAACAATGTGGAGAGTAAAAAATAATGTGTAAAAGCTCAAAAATTGAAAGGTTCAAAATAGATTTAGTTTGTACAATCAGCACAGATTCCTTCGAGTATCAGTTTTGTGTTTGTGATTTGAAAACCATTGGTGTTTTGTATTTCAGGTAATTGGATATCATCCATGCAAAAAGTTTTATGGCATACTTTACAAATAAAATGTGCGTGGTTGTGATGATTATGAGTGCACTTATTTTTGGTTAATGCATATCTGGAAATATTATTAATATCAGGAACTTTGTGTATAATCCCTTTCTCTAGAAAGGTGTCTAATGCTCTGTAAATAGTGACTTTATCAGGCATACATTCTATTTCTTTTTTAATGTCTTTGTGAGAAAGACCATGTTCTTTTTTACTGAATAACTTCAATAACTCAATCCTAAAATTTGTTTTTCTTATTCTGTGTTTGGAAAGTAATTCCAGTATGTCCAGCTCGTTTTTCATGCGACAAATATAAAATAAATTAAAAAAATAAACACAACATTGTTGCGTTTGTAATAATGAATTCTCTATTTTTGCAACATGGTCGCATTTAGTGCAAATCTGGATTAATTAAAAATTAACTCCTAGAAAGTTGATGTGCTTTGTTTCACTTTTGCACTCTTTTCATAACAAACTAATTTTAACTTGTATGAACAAAATTCTTTTTCTATTCATATTTCTTATTGTCACTCTTGGTACTAATGCACAGGAGGCTAATAAGTGTAGCTATGAATTGAAAGGTGTTGTTCTTGATGCCGAAACGAAAGAAGCACTGCCTTTTGTGATGGTAAGTATTAAAGGGACGAAGAAGTATGCATTGACCAATAATGATGGAGAATTTCAATTAGATGGATTATGTCATGTTTCAAATTGCCTAGTAATATCTTGTAATGGTTATTGTGAGACTACTTGTGATGCGAATTGTGATATTCATAAAGAAAAGAAAAACAATTCAGTGATTTATATGAAGCCTGATGTTGTAGCATTGAATGAAGTCACTATTTCAGAAACAAATGATATAGACGGTACATTGTCAGTGGCACAGGATTTTGTGGATGGAGAATTATTAAAAATTGATCCTACACAATCCCTTGCCAATGCCTTATCAAGTATTGAAGGTGTGACATTTACATCAACAGGAAGTAATATACAACTCCCCGTCATTCATGGTCTTTATGGAAATAGAGTCTTGGTTTTGAACAATGGTTTTAAACATGGATTTCAAAACTGGGGATCGGAGCATGCTCCTGAAATAGATATAGCTTCTGCAAATAACGTAACGGTAATAAAAGGAGCATCTGGAGTAAGGTATGGACCGGAAGCTTTAGGAGGTGCTATAATTGTGGAAGGAAATCCATTGCATTTCAATAAATCTTTTGGAGCAAAAATAGGGACTGGCTATCAAACCAATGGTAGAGGTTATTTTGCGAATACTGAAGTGAGTCAAGGTTTTAAAAACCTGAGTTATCATGTGGGTGGAGGTTACACGAGAATAGGAGATAGACATGCTCCTGATTACTCATTGACCAATACTGGTAAAGAAGAAAAAGCATTTAATGCTGGTGTCAAATACAAACTGAATGATTTTGATGTAAAACTCTATTATAGTTTTGTGGACCAAAATCTCGGTATCCTAAGAGCCTCTATTACTGGAAATGCAGAAGATTTTGAAAATGCCATCGGGGCAGATAAACCTGACTTTATTAGGCCATTTTCATATGATATCAATGAACCCAATCAGTTGATTCAGCATCATCTTGCTACTGCTGAAATCAATTGGTGGTATTCTGATGAAGAGAAACTGACATTTAGAGTGGGCAGACAGCTGAATCAACGTGAAGAATATGATGTACGTAGAAACTCTCACAAGCCTATTATAAACTTGGATTTAACTACGACGGACTATCAATTGGAATGGAATCATAAAAAATGGCTTCAGTTGGATGGTATTATGGGGCTTCAATTTTTCACTCAAGATAACGACAATAATCCTGGTACTGATACCACTCCTTTTATTCCTAACTATAATACTTATCGTTTTAGTGGTTTCATTATCGAAAGCTTGACAAAAGGTAAAAATACTTTTGAGTTAGGCATTCGTATGGATTCTGAAAACAATAATGTAAGAGGTAGGGATGTCTATAAAAATGTATTCAGAGATGATTATACTTTCGTGAATGTCACTACATCTTTGGGTTATGTTCGAAAGCTAACTGACAATATCACTTACAGAACTAATTTTGGTACGGCTTGGCGTACACCAAATGTAGAGGAATTATTTGCCTTTGGTCAACATGGGTACAAATACTCTTTTGGTATGTTACGCTACTATATCGATGAAAATGGTGAATACCAATCTGATAAAGTAACACCATTGAGTGAGAGTGGAGTGAAGCCTGAAAAGGGATTTAAATGGATCAACGAGTGGCATATAAATCAGAAAACGAATGATTTTACGGTTACTGCGTATGCTAATTATATTGAAAACTATGTATACGAACGCCCTTATGGTGCTCTAGGAACGGTAAGGGGACCAATGCCCGGTTTTTTCTTTGACCAATCCAATTCATTGTTTATTGGTGCTGATTTTACTTGGCAAAAGAAGTGGTCAGAAGAATTGGATGGTTCTTTTGGGTTGAGTTATCTATGGTCTAAAAATGTGGAAAGAGATGAACCTCTCATTAATCAGCCACCGATCAGAACAAGCTATAACTTAAAATGGTCTATAAAACCTTTCTGGTTCTTTGAGTCAGCTTATATGTCAGTAGAACCGAGTTATACATTTCATCAGTTCCAAGCTCCCAGAACACTTGAGAAGGATGAAGTGGTAACACCCGAAACAGAAATTTTTGACTTTATGTCTGCTCCTGAAGGCTACTTTCTACTAGATGCTTCTTTTGGTTTTAAAGTGAATCAATTGAGTGCTAATCTCTCTGTTCAAAATGTATTTAACACTAGTTACCGAAACTATCTAAATCAGTTTAGATACTTCGCTGACGACATGGGAAGGAATTTCCTCTTCTCAATCAACTATAATTTTAACGCTAAATAAAAACAAATGAAAACGATCAACTTTTTCAAAAAGTACAGTCTTGTTGCACTACTAGCTTCTGGATGTTTATTCACAAGTTGTGATAAAGACGAAGTGGTACCAGAAGAAGAAAACGAATTGGAAGTGATTACGGATGTGAAATTGGTTTTCACAAACACTGCTGATGGCACTGATGTGGTTACAGCTACTGCTCAAGATCCTGATGGCCCAGGTCTTAAAGATTTAGAAATTAAAGATGCAATCAACTTAGGTGTTGGAAAAACTTATTTGCTTACTTATGAAATCATGAACAACTTGGAAGAGCCAGGTGAAGACATAGGTGAGGAAATCGCTGGAGAAGCTGATGAACACCAATTCTTCTTTGGTTTCACAAATAATGCATTTTCTAATCCTGAAGGTAATGGTAATATTGATAATGCTTCAGATGCTATTAACTATAAAGATGAAGATAACAATAGAAATCCTGTAGGTCTTACTACAGAATGGACAACTTCAGCAACAGCGGTATCCGCTGGTGAATTTAGAGTAGTATTAAAGCATCAGCCAGGTGTGAAAACTTCTACATCAGGTTTTAATGATGGTGATACTGATTTTGATTTAAAATTCGTATTGAACATTCAATAATAAAATATGCAAAACAGTTCAAAAGTAGCTTTGGAAGAGGAATTAGTCCTACAACTTCAGTTTGAAAAAAGAGGTGGGTTATTACCCGTCGTAACACAGGAATTTGGTACGGGGCAAATTCTGATGCTCGGCTATGCCAATAAAGAAGCTTTTGAGTACACACTCAAAACAAAGAAAGCGACTTTTTGGTCTACCTCACGAAATGAATTGTGGACTAAGGGGGAAACCTCTGGCAACTACTTGAAAATTATGAATATAATGGTGGACTGTGACCAAGACGCTATCATTTATCAGGTAAAACTGATGGGTGGTGGCGTTTGCCATACTTTCAATCAGGAAGGGGAAAACAGAAAAGCATGCTTCTACAGAAGCTATGATTTGGAGGAAAACAAATTACAATTTATAGACGGAATGGAATAGATGGAACAGGAAGAGCAACTAAAAATTGAATTGGAAGGGGATAATCATATCATGACGAGCGTTGATACACCAATGCTTCCAGATGCTTTTGATAAAAGTGATGAAGAGAAGATTGAAATTATTCAGGAATACTTCTCAGGAATTATGAAGACCTTGGGATTAGACTTGTCGGATGACAGTTTAAAGGGTACTCCTTACAGATATGCAAAGATGTACGTAAAGGAACTTTTCTCAGGATTAGACCCTAAAAATAAACCCTCATTGTCAGTTTTCGATAATAAGTACCAGTATGACAAGATGTTGATTGAGAAAAATATCACTTTTTCTTCAGCATGTGAGCATCATTTTTTACCGATCGTAGGAAAAGCACATATCGCTTATATTTCTTCAGGTAAAGTAATAGGTATTTCAAAAATCAATCGAATAGTAGAATATTACGGCAAACGCCCACAGGTACAAGAACGTATGACTCTTCAAGTTTACAACGAACTGAAGGAAGCGTTGAAAACGGAAAGTATCATTGTGGTAGTGGATGCGGAACACCTTTGCGTTTCATCAAGGGGCGTCAAGGACAAGACAAGTTCAACAGTAACCATGGAATACGGAGGTAAGTTTAATGATGTTTCCTATAGAGAAGAGTTTCTCAGGTTATTAAAAGATTAATAAAATCTTAGTTAATTAGAAGTTATATTGGGGCTCTTCTCTTAATTTTTAGGGGTTGAGCTTTTTTTTATATAAGTACAAATTCAAAATTATATAATACTAATTCTATTTATTGTTTTGTGATTACTTCCTTCAAAAAACTCTTAATAGAACCACTATTAATACGTTTTTTAGCGTTGTACTCACACAAAATATATTAGAATTAACTATGATTTATTTTTGACTTAGTACTTAAAATCTAATTTACGTTGACATTCACACTATTAAACTTTCTGCTCTATTACATTTGATTTCAATACCTAGTCTAGATATTTCATCAATGGATAATGAAACTGAGAAGAAGAACATTAAAAAGCTTGTAGAAATACTGATTAAAAGTTGATGATAATTTAGTTTACAGAGTGTTAAGAATGCGTTGCACAACTAGAGTTTTTAGCTGAAAAATTGTGATTCGAAAGAGACGTTTATAAAATATATTTTCTACCGTACACTTTTTTAATTAATGACATACGTCACTTTAAAAGCAAAAAAGAGATTCCAATTTTATAGTCCATCACAACTTAAATTTTCCTCTTTTTTCATGAAATACAAAGATATAAAAAAAGCTTAAAGTCTACGTTATGTGGATCAAATAACACTTCAAAGTCACACAATAACAGAGTTGTAAAACTATCTTTGATCGTTTTTTCCCTCATATCAAAAGGGAACTGTTCTTTGGAAAAAATGGGAGCGAACTTAAAAAGCTCAATAGATAAAGAAAGTAAGGTCAAGAAGTGTAAACGTATGTTAGATAGTAAATATACAGATCATAAAACTTTCTTTCTTCCTTTTATTCATAAGCTTTTATCTAGTTTTCATTCTTCATTAGATCTGACATTTGTTATTGATGGATCAGAAGTAGGTAATGGCTGTACAGCCTTGATGATCAGTCTTTATTATGGATCCCTATTTGCTGGGTAGTTAAGCGTTGTAAAAAGGGGCATCTACCCGTAAGCCTGCATTTAGAAGTAATGAATATGCTAGCAGATATCATCTCAAACAGTACTAATAAGATTACATTTTTAGGGGATGGAGAATTTGATCATATAAACTTACAAAAGTTCTGTACATCAAAGGGTTGGTCTTATGTTTTACGAACTGCGAAAAGCAGTATTTTTTATGCTCAAGCAGATGATGAATTTAAAGCTAAAGATCTGGCTCCGGCTTTATCTGAAGACTATTTTAGTATTGATAAGGTAAAATTTACTAGAAAGAAATATGGACCTGTTCATCTTTTGGTTTGGCATTCGAAAGAATATGAAGAAGCTCTATATTTAATAAGCGATTTAGAATATGCTCCTGATATTATAAGTTACTATAAGAGAAGGTTTAGTATTGAAACAATTTTTTCGGACATAAAATCAAGAGGGTTTAAGATTCACAAAACCAAGATACAAGATGCTGAAAGGCTTAGTAAATTATTAATAATAGTATGCCTTGGATTTTTAATTACATTTTTATTTGGCACTTATTCTACTGTTTATCAAAAACATATATCTAAGTTCATCAGAAAAGATAGAATCGATCAATACTCAATATTTCAAATTGGTTTTAGAGCAATTGAATATTTTGGGAAAAAGAAAAAGTATAGAAAAATATTAAATCAATTTTCCAAAGATATCTTTAAATATATTTGTGTACGGTAGCAAAAAAATATAAAACCTAAGGGCACAAAAAAAGGTGAAAAGATCTACATCTTTTCACCCTCAATGTTTAATAATATCTGTGCTTAATAAGGAAGCAAGTTGAAAGTAAGTTCTACGTCATCAGCGTATTCTTCACCACTTTCTAACATGTCAACATCGTTTTCTTCATAGTACCAGTTGACAACAACTTTACCTTCCTTGTTGTTTTGGTATTCTTCAAGCAATGTCAAGATCTCCAAAAATCTTCTAGAAGAAGAAGTGTTGAAGTAAGACATTTTGAAATTCATTGTAATTTCTTTTCCCGACTCTTCTAAATAGTCCTCAAGCCAGCTAAAAATAGGACCAAAAAATTCTGTCGTATATTCGTGATACGATTCCCCTTCTATTTCTAAAACTCCTGTTTCAGCATTGAAATCAATTCTAGGAATATATGTTGATCCGTCTATATGGAAGTTTTCCATGCTATTTTAATTTTGTAGTTCCTTGTTAACTCTAACCGATAATATAAAAAATGATCTAGTCTCGTCGTACTCTTTTATATTAATTTCAATCGGGTTCCCTGATTTACGAACCATGTCGATGAAACCTAAGTTTGCCCCCGGCTTACCTACACGCTGTGGGGCCTTACGTTGCTCACGATAGAATTCTTTCAGCTTCTCAGGTGATAGTCCATTGATGTAATTAGCCCTTTCAATCAAAGGGGGAACCTCTGTCTTGACTATACAGTTTCCCGAAGTAATTATATAATGATGATCATCCTCTGCAATAGCTACAATTCCCACGCCAATATCTCTGCCATCCTTCTCGGAATATTGTTTTTCTGCAGAATAGTGATGAATATTTTGTGCCATTTCGATTACTATCGCAAAAAGGCGTTTTGCAATAACTCTACTTTCGGGAGTGTTGCGCAGACTTTTACCAATCAATGCAAGAACATCCTGGGAAAAGATTCCCTGAAATGCAAGCGATATTTTTTTCATCGCTAGTTGCTGCTTGAAAGTTTTTACGCTAAAGTGTTCCATGTACCCCATAGATATTCTCTGTATAATGCGTTAATTTCGTTTAAAAAATTCCTAATAATCAATAAGCTTCCGTCAAATATTACACGAGATTGCGAGCAGATCAATAGTATCTAAATCCAATAATACTATTTTTTTTGGTAAATATTTAAGAACCAATAAGATTATTATTATTTTCTTTTGAAAGCTTAATACAATAACGTCAAAAAAAGATTATCAGTATATAAAAGTTATCTTTATTTTTGCAATTAAAATACCAAACACGAAATTTTTAGTCGTAATGATGAAAAAGATATACATTAGTTTTACAATTTTATTTTTCACCGTCTTAAGCAATCCATTATTAGCACAGTCAAAAATCGTTTTTGATTCTCTTGTACATGATTTTGGAGATATAAAAGAGGAGGATGGCGATGCTCAAACCATCTTTGATTTTACCAATCAGGGCAATAAACCCTTGAAATTGACAAGTGTAAAGGCAAGTTGCGGATGCACTACGCCCAATTGGTCTTCTGAAGAGGTGGCAGTGAAAGGAATGGGCTACGTACAAGTGAGTTATTCAACCAAAAACAGACCGGGACCTTTTACAAAAACAATCTCAGTGAGAACCAATGGAAATCCTCAGGTATTAGTGTTGACGATAAAAGGAAATGTAATTCCAAGACCTAAAGGTCCTAAAGATTGGTACCCGATGGAAATTGGTAATCTCAGGTTTAAAACAACACATATATTAATAGGTAATATTTTGAATACGGGGAAAGATACAGTTTCAACGGTAATCTATAATCAAGGTGTTTCTCCGGTAAATATAAAGTATGGAGAAGTGAAAGTTCCTGAGTACATTAAAGTATGGGGAACTAAAGATAAATTGACTGCTAAAGATACGGCAACGGTTTTTATCAGCTATGACGCGAGCATGAAAGAAGATTATGGTTATCTTTTTGAATATTTCCAACTACCTACTTCTGATTTGGATTCACCTAAAAAACGTATTAATGTAAGTGCGCATATCAAAGAGGACTTTTCAGGTCTAGCGGAAGATGGTAGTTCACCTGCTGTGGAATTCGATAAAGTGACACAACAGCTGGGAGAGATGAAAGCGTTGGACAAAAAATCAGCAGCGTTTACTATTTCTAACACTGGTACATCTGAATTGATACTTAGAAAAGTAAAAGCTAGTTGTGGTTGTACGGCTACAAAACCTCAGAAAACAACATTGGCTCCTGGTGAAAGTACAAAATTGGATGTCACTTTTACTGCTGGAAATTATACGCGTCAGGTGAAAAAATCAATCACTATTATTACCAACGATCCTAAAAAACCAGAAACCACATTGTATATTGAGGCAGATGTGAAATCTACGGAAGGAAACTAGAAAATGACAAACAGAATAAAAACATTAATTGGAGTAAACCTATTGCTTATTGTGGCCATAGGTTTCTCTTTTGTTGATTTTTCAACAGCAAACAAACCGGAAAACCTTACTTTTTTTAATATTGAAAACCTCGGCGATATCACACAGTTCGATATTGACGGGCATTCTATTCAAAAATTGGAAGATGGCCGATGGGTAATGGATCAGAATATTGATCTGGCACCTCAAAAAGTGGGCATGTTATTTCAAGCGGTACAGCAAACCAAAATCATAGAAGCGAAAGGCAAGAGCATCGATGCAGGGAAGGAAATCACGATTTATATTTCAAATATACCTGTGATCACAGCAAAGATTCATTCTGAAAGTGATGTAGCCTCTTTTGGTGAAATCAATGGTCAGGCGTATGCTGTTGAAGTGCCGGGGCAATTTGTAAATCTGGAAGAGATTTTTTCTCCATCAAAAGAATGGAGAGACAAAACTATTTTCAGAACTTCTTGGAAGACTCTCAAGAATTTTGATTTACAATATGATAGAAACCCTGGAAATAATGTTCAAATGAAATTTGAAGGGCAATTCTACAGTGTTAAGGGCGTGAGTGAAATTGATTCTGCTGCTGTTTATCAGTTTATTACTTCATTGCCAAAAACAAAAGGAAGCACTTTTGAAGTAAGAAATTCATTTGTAGAAGATACTGTTTCTAAATTCAAACCTTTCTGTATCGTAAAAATGGAAGATCTCGTTCCGGCTTATGATGTGGAGGTGGGAATTTATCCTTTCCAGAATAATGTTTTTGCTTATTTCCCTAACACAAAAGAGGTGACGGAAATTGATACAAAACAAATTCAGGACGTACTAGTATCATGGCATTTCTTTGATGCAAATGATCCTCGAAAAAGGAAATAAGTTATGATTGCATTCTTTGATTCTGGTTTGGGTGGATTGTCGGTTTGGAACACCTTTTATGAACAGATGCCTGAACAGTCTATGCTGTATTTTGCGGATCAGAAGTACATTCCTTATGGGTCTAAAACAAAAGAGGCATTAATAGAACGTGCTTATAAAATTACAGATTTTCTGATTTCTAAAGGTGCTACTATTATTGTTGTAGCTTGTAATACAGCTACTGCAGCAGTGATCAAATCACTAAGAGAAAAATATGACATACCTTTTGTAGGGATGGAACCGGCAATTAAACCTGCGGCTTTAGCCTCTAAAACAAAATCGATTGGAGTGTTGGCAACAGAAGGTACTTTTTCGGGTGAATTATTCAAACAGACCAAAGAAAAGTTTACCAAGGGGATCAATGTAATTGTACAGCCCGGCTATGGTATGGTAGAACTGGTAGAAGAGGGGATGATGGGGACTGAAAATGCCATTGCAGTGCTAAAGCCTTTGGTTGTGCCTATGTTGCAAGAGAAAGTAGATCAGATTGTATTAGGCTGTACTCACTATCCTTTCTTAAAAGAGGACATTCAGAAAATAGTAGGAGTAGAGGTCAACTTGATAGATCCAGCACCTGCTGTCGTGAAACAAATCAAGAGAGTGATGTCTGCCCCTCTTGCTGAAGCTGAACCAAAATATCATTTTTTTACCTCAAATGACAGCATTACAAACTTCCAGCTGGGCGTTGAACAACTCACAGGATATAGCGTTAAAGCCGTTTATCAAACAGCCTCTTTATAATTCAATGTAAAGTGCACGATCTATCATCTTGGTGTTTCTCTTTATTAACTACTTTTCATTTTTTCTTTATTATAAAAGCCCGAACTTTCGATAGTTAAACATACACTTATCGAAATGAAGAAATTATCAACCTACACAATTTTATTAACCCTTTTATTTCACTTTCCCTTTTCACATAGTTTAGCTCAAACACCAAAAGAAAAAGGTTTGCAGGCGATCGATGAAAACACTGTAGCGTCTACTATCACTTACCTTTCATCTGATTGGATGGAGGGGAGAGAAGCTGGCAGACCGGGCGCCTACAGAGCTGCGGAGTATTTGGCGAGCATGTTTGAATTTATGGGATTGGAGCCTGCTGGCGACGTTGTAAATGGAAAATCAACCTATTTTCAGTCCTTTGATGTGTTGGAGTATAAAGCTTCAGAGAAACAGCACTTTTCCGTGAAAAACGGTAGAGGTCAGGAGTTTACATTTGCAAATCATACAGATTTTGAAGTAAAAGCCTCTCCAAATAGTGTAAATGGAAAAGGAAATCTTATATTTGTGGGATATGGTATTCAAGTGGATTCTTTAGACTACAATGACTTCTACAAGAAAGAGCTCAAAGGAAAAATTTGGGTGAGACTTAAGGGTGTTCCCACTGAAGGGAAAATCGGCAATTCTATGAAAGATATACCGCTGAAACAGATTCATAAATTAAAAGAACAATTAGCAAGCAGATATGGTGCATTGGCAGTTATTGAAATTGAACCTGATGGAAACTTACCTCAGCATGCACACAATGTTCCTTTTAGAGATAACAGGAAATATTATGAGGGAGATAAACCATTATCTTCATTTTATGACACAAGGTTATACAGTCCTGTAACTGAAGTGAGTACAATTCCACCATTATTTATGGGGGGTGAGTATTTGATGGCCTCTCTTATTGAGCAAGGTGAAATCAATGCTTATAAAGCGTCACTCAATACAGGTAAACTGCATAAAGTGAATTTAAAGGCAACATCAGCGACTTTTAAGGCAAATAGTGATGTGGAAAGAAAAAGAGTGAGAAATGTCCTGGCCAAAATTGAAGGTACTGAACCGGATAGTTTGGTGATGATAGGAGCTCATTATGACCACTTAGGTAAACGTGAAGGCTACATTTGGAACGGTGCGGACGATAACGCATCAGGTGTTGCTGCTATTTTGGGAATTGCAAAAGCAGCAAAGGCAACGGGTGTGCAACCAAAGAAAACAATGCTTTTTGCGGCGTGGACTGCTGAAGAAAAAGGATTGCATGGGTCCAAAAATTTCCTCAGAACTTTTGAGAATAAATCAAAGATCAAAATGTATTTAAACTTTGATATGATTGGCAGAAGAGGCGACTGGCATAGTAAGGATAATCAAGTGAGTTTTATCTATAATGCTGAAAACCCTTCTACCTGGGATATCAATGCTGAAAATATAGAGAAATACAATATCAACCTTGAAATGTTTGATGGTAAAACCAAGCAAGGTGAAGCGGGTGGTTCGGATAATGTGAATTTCGATAAAGAAGGAATTCCATTTTTCTGGTATCATACAGGTGGTCATGAAGATTATCATCAGGTGTCAGATCATGCAGATAAAATCATGATGGATAAAGCGGCCGAGATTACAAAATTGAGTTATTTGACCATTTGGGATATAGCACAGTAAGATCAATTTAAAAGCTTATAAAAAGAGTCACTCCTTTCATAAATTAGGGAGTGACTCTTTTTTTGTTTAGTATGATTACAGATTGCTCGCTAGCATTTCCATTTCTTCTTCCATCTTGGCTTTCTCTTTTAAATCCTTCACTTTTTCTTTCTGAGCTTTCTTCACAGCTTTCCATTCCTTACCGCTTACTACATGTGTTTTATCCGCTTTTTTCATCGTTAATACGGCTTGTGTTGTAGGAATTGGTGCAACCGCCCAGAATAATGGATTGGCTGTAAGTGCCAGTGTCCATCCTGCTACAGCAAAGGTTTGTGATGTACGCGACTTCTTATACCTTTTGGTGTTGTAATATTCCAAAACGTGTTCGTCAATTTCTTGTATCATAAGGTTATATTCTTCAATAAAATCGACGGTCTTGTCGTAAGTGTCCAATGATTCATAGCGTACATAATCAATTTCATGAACAGGGATTTTATGATACTCTTTGTCTCTCTTATAAACTATATCGGTAGGAGTTGATTTCTTTTCTTTTAACTCTGCTTTAGTCAAAGAAATTAAATCACCATTTTTCATATGTAGATTGATGTTATCAGCTTCTGTTGGAATTGATATAGCAGAAACGATAGCTTGAGTAAGGACTGCGATTGGCATGTTGTATAAAATTTAATGCTGTAAAATTTATTATAGTAAACGAAAATGTGTGATGTGTAACAATGTCAATTAGCTCAAACATTTTACCTAAACGTTCAAAATTGACCTCATTTTTAATTTACTCTCAATTAATTAAAATGATTGATATTAAACAAATGTATTTATCCTTAATAACATACTGTAGAATATTTTAAGATTGTCGTCGTTTGAGCATATTTTGATGTAGGTTGAGCATTTTTTGAAGGCCCAAGAAAAGCCAATTTGATTCCTTTGTATTAGACGAAAAACGAGAATCAGATATGAAAAAAATTACTTCAAAAATGATTTGTGGGCTCTTGAGTATGTTCACACTTTTATCGGTAAATGTTTTTGCACAAGAACAAATACCCCAACCTATTCAAGAATTTAAAGGCAAAATCGGAAGAACTTATGCAGAGTCAGAATCCGATTACCCTCAGCCTGTAAAACCAAAGGCTGGATCGCCAAACGTGATCGTAGTAATGCTAGACGATGTTGGATTCGGTCAGAGTTCAACTTTTGGTGGTCCAGTAGAAATGGACAATTTGGATAAACTTGCTGATGAGGGTTTGACCTATACAAGATTCCATACAACTGGTATGTGTAGCCCAACTCGCGCCGCTTTATTGACTGGTAAAAACCACCACGAAGCAGGTTTCGGTGTAATTTCAGAATTATCCACTGGTTTCCCAGGCTACAATAGTATTTGGCCTGATGATGCCGCTTCCATCGCTCAGATATTGCAAGGCAACGGTTACAGCACTTCAATTTTTGGTAAATGGCACAACACCCCAACTTGGGAAGTAACAGCCAATGGACCATTTGACCGCTGGCCGACAGGTTTAGGTTTTGATTATTTCTATGGATTTAATGGTGGAGAAACAAGCCAATATGAGCCGGATTTATATAGAAATACGACGCCTGTAGATCAACCTTATTCTCCTGAAGAAGGATATCATTTAACAGAGGATTTAGCTGATGATGCCATCCGTTGGATGAAGACACAGAAATCAAACAACCCTGATCAACCGTTCTTCTTATACTTCTCTACAGGAGCGGCCCATTCTCCATTACAAGCACCTGATGAGTTTATTGAAAAGTACAAAGGAAAGTTTGATAATGGTTGGGATGCCATGAGAGAGGAAACTTTCAACCGTCAAAAAGAAATGGGAATTATTCCTGCAAATACTAAACTGACGGAGAGACCAGAGGTATTAGAAGCATGGGATTCATACACAGATGAGGAGAGAAAAGTATTAGCTCGTCAGATGGAAGTTTATGCAGGTTTCTTAGATCACACTGACCATTATGTTGGTGAAGTTTTAAAAACAGCGAAGAGTTTACCTGGAGGTGAGAATACTGTAGTGATTTATATCGTTGGTGATAATGGCCCTTCAGCGGAAGGAAGCATGACAGGTACAAGTAATGTGTATTTGGCTTACAATGGTCTTGGTGGAGAATCATTCGAAAGACAACTCAAAGATATTGACGAATGGGGGACACCTAGCACTGAGCCACATTATGCAGTTTCATGGGCATGGGCAGGTTCATCACCTTTCAAATGGATGAAGCGTGTGCCTTCTCACTTTGGTGGCACAAGAAATGGTTTGGTGATTTCATGGCCTGAAGGTATTCAAAACAAAGGTGAAAAGAGAACGCAGTTCCACCATGTATCAGACATCACACCAACAATCCTTGAAATTACAGGAATTGAGCAACCAAAAACGGTAAAAGGTTTCGAGCAATCTGAAATGTCAGGCGTAAGTATGGCTTATACTTTTAAAGAGGAACATGCGAAAGGTCAAAGAGATACACAGTACTTTGAGATTGAAGGTTCAAGAGCGATCTATCATGATGGCTGGGTAGCTTGTGCTTTCCACGGTATTCCTTGGCAGTTGAATGGTTCAAAAAACTTTGATGATGCTAAATGGGAACTTTACAATATTGAAGAAGATTTTTCTCAGTCTAAAGATTTAGCAGATCAGTATCCTGAGAAATTGGAAGAGTTGAAGGCTTTATTTGAAAGTGAAGCGGCCTCTAAGGATGTGTATCCAATGGATGACCGTTTTGTGGAAAGAATTGTAACCCCTGATCGTCCTTCGATCAATAATTCAAGAACAAAATTCACTTATTATGGTGTGACTGAAAGAGTAACCAACAGTGCTTCTCCAAGAACACCAAGTAGAAATCATGACATTGTGGTAGACTTAAACCATAAAAAATCTGATGAAGGGGTGTTGGTAACAGACGGTGGTTTTGAGGCAGGATATTCACTTTATATCAAAGACAATCGATTATACTATACTTACAATTTCTTTGATCAGAAGTATACCAATATCATTTCAGAAATTGAATTGCCTGAAGGTGATATCCAATTAAAAGCAGTTTATGATCAAGTATCAGGTCAAAGAGGCGGTGCCGCCAAAGTTACATTAATGCTTGGCGATAAAGTAATTGGATCGGGAGATATCCCAAGAACAATTCCTGTACAATACAGTGCTACATCAACTTTTGATGTGGGTAAAAATACAGGTTCTAGTCCATCAGAATTCTATCACGGAGATTTCACTTATTCTGGAGAGATTCAGTTAGTGGAAGTTACATTAAAATAATACACCATTTAGACTCTACTCATTTTGGGTAGAGTCTTTATTTCTTAATTGGTTGGGAGTGATTTTGTATTCTTTTTTGAAGGCTGTACCAAAGTGAGCCACAGATACAAAACCCAAATCAATACTGATGGCAGTGATACTTTTATCTGAATATTTAATTTGCTGATAAGCTTCCTGCAAACGGTGTTGATCAAAAAACTTCATGACTGTTGTCTGATAAACGGAAGAAAAGTCTCTTCTGAGTTTTGAAACACTCAAATGAAATTCTTTGGCAATTTCTTCTAATTTCGGCTTTCTACTGAAATCTTCTAATATATATTCTCTTACATCCAGCATGGTTTTATAATCTTCAGGATGCAGTTTGATGTCTTGAAACTGCCGTGGTCTTTGTTCTTTTAAAACTGTAAATAAGCGACCAAGGATTTCAAATAACTTCGATAGAAATATGGTTTTCTTTAATTTGTCATCTTCATTGAAAAATGATAATTCACGGATGATGGTTTCAATCTCAGGTATAAAAGGGCAGTAGATATAACTGTTGATGACTCTGTTTTTAAAATCATCAAAATCAGTATCCTCAATAAACCATGTCTTTAAAAAATCAATAGGGCATTTTATGGCAAACCATTCATACCAAATATCAGGATGGAGATGATTTTCATATAAGAAATTCACATCATAGATAAATATCCCTTTATTGACAGCCGCCTTTTGATTATTTTTTTCATCAAAAACAGCTTGGTATCCAATTCGGATCGTCAAATAGTCTTTTTTATCAGTGGCTATGCTTTCATAGGTAAGTCGTTCAGTACATTTCAGTTTTACGAGACCTACTATAATATCATTAGGGTAATTGAAATAAGTGGCTTTACAGTTGATCTTTTCATTTTCAATCACCATTGATTCTCCATTCCAATTCCCGCCATAAATATCACTGATATATTTATAGACTGATTGTGGTGTTATATCATCTCCTTCTAACTTATGCATGCTTGAATTTACAAAATTTAGAGTGGGAATAATTTTATTTTAAGTATCAAGACAGGTATTAATGATTTCTTCAGGGTAATTATTAAGCTTTAATATTTTTATGGCATTGAACCTGCTTAGCTTCCCTTTTTTCAATTTATGATCAAAATAAACATTCTCTTTTTCTACAACCTCCGCAAAATGCCAAAGTTCATAATGTGAAGCCTGCAATGCTGTCAATTCAAGATCATGGGTGGCAACAAATGTATAATGAGGACCTTTATTCAAGTAAGAAAGAATAGCATTGGCACTTTTAATTCGCTCTAACGTATTCGTTCCTTTAAACAATTCATCCATTACAAAAAGGCATGGCGTGTTAGTTTGTGAGGCATCCACAATTTTTTTGATGGATTTCACCTCTTGCAAATAGTATGAGGTTTTCTCTCTCAGGTTGTCACTTATTCTGATGCTTGTGTAAATCTTAAAATAAGGAGCATTATATTTTTCACCGAAACAAAAATCAAATGCTTGTGCAAATATTGCATTGATGGCCACTGTTCTGATAAAAGTGGTTTTGCCCGACATATTTGATCCCGTCAGCAACATTCCTTTTTTATCCAGTGAAAAAGAATTGGCAACACAATCATGAATAAGCGGGTGGGTGATGGCTTCTACATTAAAATGATTTGAAAAAGAAGGCTGGCATGTAGTAAGTTCTCCTGATTGAACATTGGCAATGGATTGAGCGGCGTCTATCATGCCAATATATTGGAATAGTTCTTCTATCGTTTCTTTATGCTTCTCTAATTTTTGAATGCACTTGTAAAATGAAATAACTTCCACGTTTAGAAAAATTTTCAATAGCTCAACATTCCAGATGACGAGCTGTGCAAGTGGGTCTTGATCATGATTTGAGGCAAAATGAATAAAGAAAGAATAAAACCTCAGCTGTTGCAGTTTATCAATTGAGATAGCCTTGATTTCAGTGTCAAAATATTTTTCTAGTTCAGGCTTTACCTTCATCATTTTGAAAAGAACGTACAAACCTTCGCTGTATTTGTCAATATTCTTTTTATTGTAATAATGCATGCCCATATTGACAATGAACAGCGGTATGAGGATAATCAGTAAAAATGGAAACCATATGGATAGAACGAGGGCTGAGATGGTAGCGAAGCTGCTTAAATAATAAAATTCATAATGAGAGGGCAACGTCAGGTGGCGGTCATGAATTAGTTTCTCTACATTATATCCTTTTGGTGATTTCAGTTCTGATAGAAGTTGTTGAATTTCAATACGTTCTTTCTTGTTTTCCTTGAAGTAACGAACAAGAGGTGTTAATTTATTTTTTTCTTGAGGTGTATCTAGCGTGAGTAATTTGAAATACAAAAACTGCTCACCAATAGAAGACATCGTTCTGTTGATAAATCGAAAAACATCATGAAGGTCAAGGTCGTGAATGGAGTTGGCAGAAATAGCTTGAAAAGCGATTGAACTGTACCTTGATTTTAGAAAATACTGTTTCGTCCTGTCAAAATTAATATACCGCCCTTCATGACTTTTGCCCCAATTCTTAACAAGTGAATGGACACGTTTTTTTCTTTCTTTCCTCAGGTAAATGTACTGAAACAGGAGGAACAGTAAGAGTAATAATGGTAAAATAAAGAGAAGTGAATTCATTAGCGTTGTATCAGTATAATCTGCTCGTCACCAGTAACCTCAGGAGTCTGCTCTCTGTTGTTTAAACGTCTTGCCATGTAAGGTACATTCTCCGCGATATAGGCTTTCATTTCACCCAAACTCACTTTTCTGTCCTGATTTGTATCAGCAGCACCTTGCAATCCTTTCAAATAATAATAGGTAAATAAAGAGTGATACTTTTCGTTATACCAAGAGGAAACTTGTTCTGAAGCCGCCGAAGTCAAGATCACCGCATTTTCATCTCTCAGTACTTTGTTTTCAGATTTGATAAAAACTGGTGATATGTTCTTCAATAGCATACCTCCTTCAGAACTACCACTAAAGCAAGCGTCCACAATTACAGTCAGTGATTTGTAAGGCACTAAACCCAAGTTCTCATAAAAAGTATCCAAAGAATAGCCGTTGAAGTGAATCAAGGAAGGATCGGTATCTACAGGAACAAAATAACCTTTATTGGTTTCAGGATTTGGTGCTCCATGCCCTGAATAATAGATGTACACATCAGAGACATTAGGCTTTACATAATTAAAAAGTTTTCCCTTTGGATTGCCTTTTATACCGAAAATAGCATTGAAATCTGCTTGAGTGGCATCTTCAACATAAATGATGTTTTCTTCCTTAAATCCTAAACCCGACTTCAAGTAAGACTTCATGATTTTAGCATCATTACGGGCAAACTTTACTTCTGGTACATCTTTATTTCTATACGCTCTGTTGCCAATCACAACAGCAACAGCATATTCGTTGACTTTGCCAAAAGCAGGAATATTCTGATCGACATCACTCAAAGGAAAATTCTCCGCTACCACTGTTTCAGTGACCTTTTTCTCTTTTACCCCTTTACTTTCTTTTGGCTTTTTACCTTTGCTGTAATCCGTCTTTTTCGCAGGGGCAATAGAAGGGATCAACATCGTAGAGAGGTCCACTTTTTGACCGCTTGATTTTGCCCAGTTGCATTGTTCGATAAACTCCTCAAAATACGTTTCAAAAAGGTTATGCGTAAATTCTTTGATATTAGAAGAGTAGCGTTTTTTAGATGTTTTTTTGAAAGACACTAACACATCAGAAGAGGCGGCGTCCCTGAAAAGCAATACTAAATCAAAATAATTTCCTTGTGAAGTTTTATGTAACTGATAGGCGACCTCCACATAAGTACTTTGCCATCCGCCCAGTAAAACATTTTTTATTTGATTATTATCCAGATAGCAGGCGTTTTCAGCTTGCAGCTTACGCATAGGTGATTTGGTGTCGATCACATTATACGCATTATATTTATAGATTTCCTCAATAGCTTGAATAGCCATTTTGGTATTGTACACATTATAGTTATCACAAAACGACTCACTTTCTTCTGTATAAGGGAAGACGATAATGGAGTTTTGAGCAAAGGCAAATACAGGCAAAAATAAAAATAATGATAGTATTGATTTCATTTAAATATATTAAATATTTGTTTTTTTGTTGTTCAATTCCGAGTTGAAGATAATGAAATTATTTTACAATAAACTTACAATATTGTAATGCTTTTGCCATTAATATATAGTAATTTTGGATAAATACTTCAACAAAAACAGACTTTTAAGGAAGTATTGAACTGTAAAAACATATATATCCAAAAAATCCTATACACCGTACTTATATGATAAACCAAGAGAAGATAACAGCACTAATCAATAGTAGTAATTATATCAGTAGAGATTTAAGCTGGCTTCAGTTCAATTATAGAGTTTTGTACCAGGCGCAAATGTCTTCGAGAACAGTTTTCGAAAGATTGAAGTTCTTAGCAATTACAGCTTCAAATCTGGATGAGTTTTTTATGATTCGTGTTGGTTCACTTTATAATTACATTGATTACGGTAAAAGAAGAACGGATTATTCAGGGTTAAGAGAAGATCAATTTAAGCAAAAACTCTTTGAGGATATACATGGGTTCTCTAGTCAGGGATCACAACTATTATTAGAGGAACTGCAACCTGAATTTGAAAATAACGGCTTCAAAATTCTGGATGTAGAAGATCTGAATGATAATGAAAAAGAGCATGTGGATACCTACTTCAATAGAATGGTTTTCCCAATGCTTACACCAATGGTATATGATACTTACCATGCTTTCCCAGTATTGCAGAACTTGCTGACGATTTTCGGTGTAGTCACTACGGACAAAAGAGAGGAGACGGGAAATAGGAGAAAGATTTCATTCGTTCAAATTCCTAAAAACCTACCTAAGTTTTTCCAAATAGAAAGAGAGGATTATTGGGTTTTTGTTCCGATTGAATCAATTATTGAAGCCCACATCACCCGCTTATTCAGAAATGTAGAAGTGGAGTCGGTTGACTTGTTTAGATTGACAAGAAATGGTGATTTCACACTGGATGAAAGTGATGATTTGGATACAGACTTTTTAAATGAATTAAAATCAAAATTAAGAACGCGTAAAACGGGCAGGGTAGTGAGAATGGAAATCACAGCCAATCCTAGTCCACTGTTGAGAGAAGTTTTGATGGAGCGTTTTGATATAGATGAAGACAATATCTTCGAATCGCCAGTGTTGCTGGATCATACAAGATATTGGCAAATTGTAGGACACAAAGCATTTGCTTACTTACAGCCGTCCTCACCTCAGTTCACTACTCCTGTGGCTATGCAAAGCTTCAAGAAAGGAGATAGCGACAATATTTTTGACCGTTTGAAAAAACAGGATATCTTCCTGCACCACCCTTACAACAGTCCTGATACAATGCTGGAATTGTTGGAAGCAGCAGCAGATGATTCAAAAGTATTGGCCATCAAAATGACTATTTACCGTTTGGCAAAAGACTCAAGGGTAACAAAAGCGTTATTGAGTGCTGTAGAAAGTGGTAAACAAGTGTCAGTACTCTTCGAAGTGAAAGCACGTTTTGATGAGGAAAACAACTTGCAGGAAGCAAAGAAATTACAAGAGGCAGGGTGTTTTGTGATTTACGGTATGTCTGCAGTGAAAACACACACCAAACTAATGCTTGTTGTTAGAAACGAAGGCAATCAAGTAAGAAGATACGCTCACTTAGGTAGTGGTAACTATAACGAATCCACAGCCAAGCTTTATACAGATATTGGCTTGCTGACTTCAAAAGAGGCTTATGGTGAAGATGTATCAGAATTTTTCAATGCCATCACAGGTCACTCTCAGCCAAAACGCTATAACCAAATTCTCACTGCACCTCGCCAAATGAGAAAAGGGTTTATTAATTTGATTGAACAAGAAGCGAAAAACGCTAAAGATGGCCTTTCATCAGGCATTGTTATCAAAGTCAACTCATTCCAAGATGATAAGATGATGGATGCACTTTATGCTGCTTCACAAGCGGGTGTAAAAATACATTTGATCGTGAGAGGTATCTGCTGTATCCGTCCAGGTCGTGAAGGATTGAGTGAAAATATCACAGTACGATCAATTGTCGGTGATTTCTTAGAACATACAAGATTATTCTATTTCCATAATAACGGAGAACCAATTGTATATGGTGGTAGTGCAGATGCAATGACAAGATCATTTGATAGAAGAATTGAATCTCAGTTTGAAATTGTAGATCCATTGTGTAAAAAAGAAGCGATCAACATTCTTGATTTCAACTTGAAAGATAATGTAAACAGCTTCGTTATGAATGAAGACGGATCTTACACTAAACAGAAAATAAAAGAAGGAGACCGTTCATTCAATGTCTTCAACGAGTTCTACAATGTAACTCAAAAAGTAGTCAATAAATCAAAAATATTTTAATGGATTATACCTATCAACAGATTCTACCCAAAATAGCCGCGTATTGTTCCTATCAAGATCGTTGTCAGCAAGAAATTGTGAACCGATTGATAAAGTGGGAATACGATGAGGAAGATATTCCAGAAGTGCTGGCGTGGCTGAAAGAAAATAAGTTTTGGGACGAAGAAAGGTATGCCGCTTCTTTTGTAAGAGGCAAATTCAGAAGTAATAAATGGGGGAGACGCAAAATTCAGATGGCTTTACATCAGAAGGGCGTCTCTCCTTCTTTAGGAAAGGAAGCACTGAAGGAAATCAATGAAGAGGAATACTATGAAGTAGCCTTGAAAATAGCCCTCAGAAAAGTAGAGAAATTGATGGACAAAGGAGAACAGAACCACCTTGTTAAAGGAAAAGCCCTTCAGCACCTAGCAGGAAAAGGTTTTGAGACAGAAGTCTGCTATAATGCGGTGGAAGATGCACTTTTTGAAGTGAAAAATAAAGAGGAAGAGGAATAATAATTTCTTCTGAAAGATAGAGGAGGTGAATTGAAAAGAAAAGTTTGATTCGCCTCCTTATTTTTTTTATCATTGGAGAGATGCTAAATACGCACTTCAGAAGATGTAACTTCTTGTTTCGTATTACAATAACCAATAAATTGTGAAAGGCTTTCGGCAATCTATTCAGCAAACTAATTTTTTAAGGATAGATGTCATTGTGTTTATTCAATATTCTCAGCCATTGAAAAATAAAAAATGCACATAAATATTCAAGAAATACGGAATGAAGAGGTTCTAAAGAGAACTGAAGACTTTGAAAAGAAAGGAGGAGTATTACACTTTCACATATTCCGAATATTTGAAAATTACGAAGGAGCCAAACCATCTGATAAATACGAGTGCCATTTAATTGTCGCTAAGCAAATAATGGAACGGATAAATTCTGATATGAATCACCATTGGAACAGGAGTGCATCAAAAGGAAACCGAAAAACTTTACCTGTATATCAAACAAATTTTGATAACAGTGGATTAGAGATTGGCTTGGAAGAATTTTTAGGACCTTTTTATGACTTTAAACTTGAAAAGCCATTTGTGAGAGGAATAAAAGGTAATGATACGATAAACTCATATTTCTATTATGATTCTGAAGAACTTACAACAAATAAAATTGATATAAATAATAGGATTAATGAATTTAACTTGAAGTATGAAACTCCGAATAGTGATTTTATTTATGCTTTTATGGAACCTCCTTTCTCTATTCAAATAGGTAAGACTATAAAAGAGCAAGGAGAATATCTCATAGAGTTTATGAACTACATCTTTTCAGATTTGAAGAAAATAGAAATTATGAAATGGAGCACAGATTATTCACCTTATTTCGATGCTGGAAAGGAATGGTGGGGAACATTCTTTTGGACTGTGTATAATCCTGAAAAAGATTGGTATATAGGAATTTGTGGTTCATCAACAGATTAAATAAAGAAAAAGCGGAGAACAATATGTATGATATTCATATCTCCGTTTTTGTCAGCACAACATGTACACTAAATGTTAGCAATAATAATATGAGCGGTATCTGGAAACATAAAGCGACTATCATTGATGGTCAAACATTTAAGCTAAAAGAGTTAAATATATGGGATTTTCAATGGGAGAATACAGGAAATTCTATTCAGGTTAAAGATCCAAAGTATGGACAATCTTATAAATTGAGTATATATAAGATTGTTAAAGAAAATATAGAAATACAATTTGCTGCAGGTGAATTTTCTAATTGTGTATGGGGTATATATATGGAAAGCTAATAGCACAGAAGTTGAAGGTTTCTAAAAACTTTGAATTGTAGTAGATATGCATGAATCTTACGAAATAAGGCTTGGACATAGAGCTGATTTTAGAGTCAGCTACAAATTTCGATCACCTGAAGATGGTGGACGAATATCTGGAACACCCTTTCAAGGAATTCAATGTGATTTTTCAATTCAAGGTGAAAATGAAAAACATCTATATATGATCTGGCCTGAGTTTGAAGATGAATCAGGGGAACTGATAACGAATAATGATAGACAGGTCCCGAATGAAGGAACTGCTAGAATGTGGGTAATCAATCCAGAAAGAAGGCCAATCATATATGAGAAAATTATGATCGGATTAAAATGTAATTTTAGAGAAGGTCCAATGTATTCTGCCGATTGTGAAGTAATTGAAATATTGGATTTGAAAATCAATCCGATAAGTAAATAAAAAACGGCTAATTACATTTTAAGATTAATCATAAGGATTTACTTTGTGATTCAAAAAAATAAAATTGTAGCTAAACCTCCAGGTCACATGTTGCACGCATAGGCTCAATAATTTAGCAGTAATGCAAACTATTTACTATTCATCAAATGAACAAACTAAAAGTAATCGGGATAACTTCAATAAACACTATTATGTTATTAGTATTTGGAGTTTATTTTATAGAATCTTATGGAATATTTATTTTTATATTTCTACCATTTTTAATGGGTTTTTTACCTTCATTTTTAATATTAAGATTAGGAGAAAAAATCAGGAAAAGAAGTTTATTTTTCTTGTCATTAAAAGTATTGGGAGTTATAATCTTAGGAATCTTAATATTCAAAATAGAAGGACTTATTTGTATTTTAATGACCTTACCTTTGATCTTAATTTGTCAATGGATTGGAGTGAGTGTTGCAATAATGGTTATTAATAAAACAACGATAAAAAGTATTAATGGTATTCTAATTATCTTAGGATTCATTTTTTGTGGTTTTGATTATGCTAATAAAAATACAAATATTAAACTAACACCAGTTACCACATCTGTTATAGTTAATGCTCCAATAGAAGATATCTGGAATGAAGTCATAGCCTTTGGAACTATACCAGAACCTACTGAATTACTTTTCAAGACAGGTATTTCTTATCCAATTAATGCTAATATTGAGGGTAATGGAGTTGGTGCTGTTAGATATTGTAATTTTACTACAGGTAGTTTTATTGAGCCTATTACTGTATGGGAAAAGCCACATAAGTTAGCATTTTCTGTAACAAGTCAACCAACACCTATGCATGAAATGAATCCATTTTGGGAAATTCAGCCTCCTCATTTAAATGGTTATTTTCTCTCTAAAAAAGGTGAATTCAATTTAGAGGCGATTGGGAAAAATAAAACAAAACTATCAGGTACAACGTGGTATACTTTAAATATCAAACCTGTCATTTATTGGGAAATTTGGACAAATTATATTTTACACAGAATACATGAACGTGTTCTAAATCATATTAAACAAAAAACCGAAAATTCAACAACTTATAGCAAAAAATAAACAGCAAGTTTCGATTGAACATCCTTGTTTGCAGTTTAGTAAAATGTTAGGTGAAATTATATGTTCAAAATATGGAAACTAAAGATGAAATAATTTTCGAATCGAGACCAAATATACTGACCTTACTCATTTCTGTATTGGGGTTGGTGTCAGTTGGGTATTTTTTATATGAAACTTTCTTACACCTTAAAGACGTTAACTTATCAAGTATTCATCCATTTTTCTTAGTACTCACAGTGGGATTTTTAGTGTTTGGACTTTCGTGTATATGGTTGATTTTTTATACGACTGCCAAGGTTAGGCTGACGAAAAATGCACTTTTACTTAACAATGGTATCAGATATAGGAAGATTATTCTTACTGATATAAATAGAATAACAAAAAAAGAAAGGGTGGAGGTAATCAAAGGGAAATTAAGATTTATACAAATAACAGAAAAAAAGGTATAAAGGTTAACTCATTAAAAATGTCAAACTACATTATTTTTCTAATTAGATTGACAGAATTATCGAAGGTCGAAATAGAAGAAGAAAAAAAGAACTTTGAAGTCGCCTAGAAAAAGAAACTACAAGTAAATAGAGACAGCGTTAAGTAAACACTCTCTAAATAAACGACAATTACGATTTACACAACTTACCAAATCTTCACCCTGTCTTCCTCTTTCCTCCACATGCCATCGTATTCATGTACGCCAAAAGCCTCATAAAAAGGAGTGAAGTTAGAGAGTGGGCCGTTTACCCTGTATTCACCGGGAGCGTGCATTTCTGTCATTAATTTCTGACGAAGTACTTCTACTCGTGTTTTCGATCTCCATAATGTACCCCATGAAAGGAAAAAACGTTGCTGAGGGGTAAAGCCATCAATTTTCGAAATATCTAGATTGCTTCCCTGAGATTGTCCCAAGGCATGATAAGCAATGGCCAAACCGCTGAGGTCAGCAATATTTTCATTTAATGTGAGATTGCCATTGATCGTGATTCCAGGAAGAGGTTCGTAATGATCAAACTGCTCAATCAGTTTCTTTGTGCGGTCTTTAAAAGCATAGTAATCTTTGGTGGTCCACCAATTCTGCACATTCCCGTTTGCATTGTATCTTCTGCCAATGTTGTCAAAACCGTGAGTGATTTCGTGGGCAATCACAGCTCCAATAGCTCCATAATTAACCGCGTCATCGGCTTGATGATGGAAGAAAGGCGGTTGTAAAATACCTGCCGTAATCACAAATTCATTATAAAGAGTATGGTAATAAGCGTTGACCGTTTGTGGTGTGATAATCCACTTTTTGGCATTGCTTCCGCTATTGAAGGCTTTGATTTTATTCTGAAAAAGCCATTCGTTAGACAGGATAATATTTTCGTAATAGGATGAGCCTAATTTTAAGGAAGCATAAGAAGGGAACTTATCAGGATAGCCTATTTTGATGGTTAAGCCTTTGAGTTTCTGTAAAGCACTTTCCTTCGTTTTACTATCCATCCATTCCACATTCTGAATATGATCTTCAGCAGTTAGAAGAATATTATCAATCATCAGTTTGATTTTTATTCTTGCTTCTTCTGGAAAATACTCATTGATATAGAGTTCGCCAACGGCAAAACCTACAGCTTTATTTGTGGCTTTTAATACTGATTTCCATCGTTCGGGCTGTTCGCGAAGTCCATCCCTTTTCTTGCCGAAATACCTGAAATCTTCCGTTACAAATTCATGAGAAAGATAAGGTGCTGCATGATGGAGTACTCTCCAAAGCAAATAGTTTTTGATTTTTGCAATACCGTTTTTGAGAATAATAGCATCGATGCTTGAAAAGTAAGTGATATTGGTGACAATTACGGTGTCTGTCTGAATACCAATCTCATTATTATACTGTTTCCACACAAAAGACTGGCAGATGTCAGTCAGTTCGGGTAATGATTTTAAGTTATAATATTTTTCGTTGGTATGGTTGCGGATAGAAATATTGTACTGTTCTGCTATGTCTTCTTCTACAGCATAGGCCGTTTTGGCAATCACAGAAGCTTCGTCTTGAGTGTAACCAAGTATATGAAACATCTGCTGAATATGATGCATATATTCTTCCTGCATTTTATTCGCATTTTCATCCTGAAGTGCATAAAAGACAGTATTATGGATGCTTATTCCAGAAAGCTCTAAGAAGAGACTTTGTTTGTTATTTCTGTAAGAATCTTGAAAGATGGTAGGTTTGAAAAATGGATGAATACCTTTGGTGTGCAATTGTGTAATTACTTTTTGCAGGTCAAAGAAATTCTCAATATCAATAATCTCTCTCAGCATTGGTCGCACAGGATCTGCTTTCAATTTCTCTATTTTAGCAGAGTCCATCCCTTCATTAAAAAATAGAAGCGCTTTAGCTGTATTGGTCTTCTCCTCATAATTGCCCTCTTTGTATGTCTTTTCAAGCAATGATTTTATTCTGATGTCATTCTTTGATCTCAAAGCGGCGTAATTTCCCCATGTGCCTCTATCGTTTGGGATGGAAGCATTGTTGAGCCAATTGCCATTGACATACTGATAGAAATTGTCTTTTGGAGAAGTGAGTGTGTCAAAATCACTTAAATCAAAAAAGTGGGAGGGATGGAACTGATCACCTTGTTCTTCTTCGCATGAGAAAAAACAAAGGATGGAAACGATAAATAAGAGAGAGAAAGTTTTTTTCATACATCTAAAAAATACAATCAGAATTGAAAATATTTTAAATGGACAAGTACTAAGCTAAGCATCGCCTTGGTGCTAAAATTCTGGAAAAGCTTTAGAGCACGTTTGGAATATATTTTTTACTAAAAGAGATGATCACACATGCTCTTATAATACCAAACTCAAGGTTTTTCTATAATACCATTCTTTAATGGCCATAGCACAGTCTCTAGCTGAGGCGAATGTATCCACGGTAATATCGCGGAGATCATTAGAAGCCTGCATTAAAAATACTCTTTTTGAAAGAATATAGGATATATATATTGTAAGGTGTTTTCCTTCAATTGCTAATTCAATAAATCCATCCAGCTTATTACCATTGGAGAACATTTTCGTAATGTCGGTCTCAATATTTTCCTGTATTAAATATTCTTCCAGCAAGAAAAGGTTTTGCTGCTGTACAATGGCGGCATTTCTGATACGCATCTGGAATTTATGAAGCGAATCATTAATGGCCGTTGCAGAGTAGGATTGCTCTAAAGTTTCTTGCTGATGTGTAAGAACATAAAGCGGTTCGTGGATATCTTCGAGGAAATCAACATTAATAGTAAGCTGATGGAACCACTGCGATTCCCACTCTAAATATAAAGGAGAAGGAATTATACCAGATACATCAAAAGTATTGTGCCATATATTATAAAAGAAGGCCTCATTCTGCACAAGTTCTAGTTTCGTTTCATTTAGCTCTTGAGCAATTTCCTGAACAGCACCCAGCTTTTGTCTTAATATGGCATTGGTAGATTTTTCTGGCTGAAATTTATCCCATTCCTGCCATGTATAATCCTCCCAGTCAAAGAAGTAAAGGTTATTTAATCTTTTCTTGTAATCAAAGACCGAACCTTCATCAAGCACATAACCAGGATAATAGAAACTCTTGTTGGTCATCTGAGCGTATTCTATTTCCAATAGCATGGTAGTGATGCCCAATGACTGCTTGCTGTATTCCGGATCAAAAAGAGCCAAGATACTACAGATGGAATTTTTGCCTAAATCCATAAATGAAATGGCGGCAATTTTATCTCCGTCAAGGATTTGAAGTTCCCATGTTTCAAAAGGAGACTCTTCATTTCCTTCTTCCAAGAAATAATTTTTTAGAGAAGTAGGGGAGTTAGGAGACTGGAAACGCCCTTTATGTTCGGCGTACATTTTTTCCTTTTCCTCTGTGATTTCAAGCGGTTGTATCTTGATTTCATAACAGCGGTTCTTACGCATCAGCTTTCTTTGGCTTTTAGAAAACTTAAAACCGTCAAGGCCTACACGTATGGGCACGATGGAGTAGACATGATTTCTAAAATAAATCATCTCATAGCGAGACATCATTGGTCCATCTCTAAACCAAGCCTCTTCTAAATACTCATCTAATGTCTCGCCTGTACAGTCTACAGGCATAAAATAATCAAAAGTCATCGTCATTTCGCCACTTCCCGTTGCTTCTACTCCCAAATAAAAAATGAAATACGTACTTTTGCATGACGAATGCAAAAAGAATCTCGTTTGAATCTTCAAAAATGAAGTAATTTTAACGAATATAAAAAATCTGAGTGAGATAATTGTGGAACTAGACAAGCAAAAAATAGGAGTTGTTGGTGGTAACCAAGGTTTGGGAAGCTGGGTTGTGAAATTTTTCAGAGCCCAAGGCATAGAAACTAGGTTTTCATCAAGAGGCAAAGAAAGTGAATTTGAGTCGAATAGACAGCTGGCAGATTGGGCGGATATTGTGATCCTTGCAGTACCGATTTCAGCCATGTCAAATGTGATGGAAGAAGTATTTCCTTCATTAGACGATAAGTATTTGGTGGATTTAACATCCGTGAAAAAATTTGTAGTGGAGAAATATTATTCTCTCAGAAAAGTTTATTCAGAGGTGTTGCCAAAGTATCTTTCTATTCACCCTATGTTTGGTCCTTCTATCAAGAGTTTTGATGGCAACGTTGTTTTGTTTAACCACGTGGACGGTGCGGAAGATTTAGAAAAAGCGTTCAAAGAGTTTTTCACACACCATAAAGGAATTGTGAAAGATGTTGAGTACATCAAGCATGACAAGCAGATGGGACTAGTGCAAGGCCTAAATCACTTCAATGTTTTTGTATCAGCCAAGACAATGGCAAGATATAACGAGGACTTTGAAGATATTAAGAGTGTTGCTTCCCCTCCTTACAGAATTTTTATCGTATTTTATACTCGATATGTCATGCAGAATCCATTGCTATACGCTGATATTCAAATGAGAAATGAATATGTATATGAAGTGGTGAGAATTTTCAGAGATGAAATGAACAAGCTGTTTGATATCATCCAAACTAGAGACAGAGATTCATTTATTGATTACATCTCAGAGATGCAAGATTTCTTCTCTCAAAACTCAGGAGACATTGAAGTGTCAAGTCACTTGATGCAAAAGTTGAGTGAGAAGCTAGAAATGTAAACAAAAATGCTTTTTCATTGTTATTTGTGTAGAATAACAGTATTTAAAGAACTTTTTATCAGAAGAAGGGAAAGGATAAAAATTTGGAGGTGAAATTCACTTCGTAAATAGATATGGAAGAATATAGTCAAGGTTTAGAATTGATTAAAGAAGGTAAGTATACCGAAGCGGTGTCTTACTTTAATGCTGTATTAAAAGAGAACGAGAAAAATATTGGTGCTTACTACCATCGTTCAGTGGCTCGTTATAAAATGAAAGCTTTCGACGGTGCATTAGGAGACATCAACAAAGCGATTAACCTTCAGCCGTTAAATGCTGACTTTTTCGCACACAGAGGTATCGTACTGCACATGCAGGGCAATAGCAAAAGAGCAATACACGATTTTGATAAAGCCATTCAGATCGAACCTCAAAATCCATTCAGATATTCAAGCCGTGCATTTGTAAAGGCACACATGAAGGATACCAAAGGTGCAATTGCTGATTATGAAAAAGCGATTGAGCTAGATCCGGAAGATGCCATTGCTCATAACAACCTTGGTTTGATTCAGGAGCAGACTGGCGCTTGGGATAAAGCACAGGAGCACTACAAAAAGTCAAATGACCTTGTAGGTTATGAAGGTATTGATCCTGAGAAAAAAGAAATCACTGAACTTCTTGAGGACTGGAAGGAAGAAAAAGCGAAGCAAGAAGAGGAACAGCGTCAGTTGATTCAGGAAAAGGCGGCCATTTCAAAAGCGCAGATGGAACAGCAGAAAGCAGTTGGCGGATTCTGGGGGATTGTAAAAAGTGTTTTTACTGATAAAGCTGTTTTTCAGGAGTTTATTGACTTCATTAAGAATGGATTCAAGCTTCCGAATCAAAATAAATAAGTACCACTGTGTACATTAAATAAAATGCGTTATTCACGCAAATTATTTGAATGAATTGAATTCAAATAAGAAATCATTTTGCTTTTTAATTAAAGATGAAAGGGGAACTTTTATTATTGGTCTGTATTCATTTATATTAAGCAAGAGTATTGTGTTACGAGATGTATAAATTGACAGTTTTACTCTCAGAATTATAACTTTCAAAACAGTAAATCAACACTCTTTCTTAGAACCAATTAATGTTAACTTTTAATCTATAACTTGATTATCAAAAAAGATGAGCGGAACAAGCAATTACGTAAAGAAACAAGAAATTAATCATCATAATAACGAAGAAATGTCGAAAAAAAATACCTCTCAGGAAGAAGTAAAAGATTCGGCAAATTCACTGCCTAATGACACAGCTGGAAACGATAATGTAGTTTCTGATTCTTCAGTGATGAATGAAAGTCAAACAACTTCTCAAAAAGAAGAGGAGGATGCGGAAGACTTTTATTATAGGCCAGAGGATTTTAATCTTACAGAAAAAGACTTACAATCTCTTAATGAGTTTGATGAATTACGCATTGAGGTAGATCCTAAGCAAACTGCCTTGAGAATTGACAAATTTTTGGTAGACAGAATTCCTAATTTGTCAAGAAACAGAATTCAAAACGGTCTAAAAGAAGGTCACTTTTTAGTCAATGGATTGCCTGTGAAGCCTAATTACAAGGTGACAGCAGGGGATGTGGTGATGGTATTTATGCCAAAGCCAAGAGCACAGGAAATTGAGCCTCAGAATATTCCTCTTGATATCGTTTATGAAGATGAGGATTTATTGATTGTCAATAAAAAGCCGGGAATGGTAGTACATCCTGGTTTCAATAATACATCGGGTACTTTAGTCAATGCCCTTTCATACCACTTCAAGGATTTGCCGACTTCTTTCAACGGAAGCGACAAGCCGGGTTTGGTCCATCGTATTGATAAAGATACATCAGGGTTGTTAGTGGTTGCCAAAACAGAACACTCACTTACGCATCTGGCAAAACAGTTCTACGATCATACTATTGAAAGAACTTATAATTTGGTGGTTTGGGGTACATTTCCTGATGAAGAAAAGGAAGGTACAATTAAATCATTGATTGGTAGATCTGCACAGGACCGCAGAGTATACACCGTTCTTCCTGATGATGCTACTTATGGAAAGCACGCCATAACACACTACCAGGTATTGAAAGATATGCGTTATGTGAGTTTGGTGGAATGTAAGCTTGAAACAGGAAGAACTCATCAGATTCGTGTTCATATGCGTCATCAAGGTCATCCTTTGTTTTCTGATTCCATGTATGGTGGTGATAAGATTCTGAAGGGAGTGAGTACAGGGAAATATAAAACATTCGTTGAAAATAATTTCAAGATCTGTCCTCGTCAGGCATTGCATGCAAAATCTCTAGGGTTTGAACATCCGGTAACTGGAAAGTGGATGCAATTCAACTCTGAAATCCCTCAAGATATGCAGCGATTGATTAGAAGATGGGAAGACTTCTTAAGATATGGTTAAGCCAATTGACATTAAAATTGGTAGATAAAAAGAAAAGCCTCACCGAAAAGTGAGGCTTTTTCCTTTTTGAGAAATATATGATAATGGACTATAAAGCAAACTGAGCCATTTCCTCTTCAGTATATTTATGTGATTCTGAAACACTGTTTTTGATTTCATTAATCACAAAATCTACTTCTTCTTTTGTCAATTCTCCTGCTTTCCAGAACAATACTGTTCCATCAGCATCCACTAACAAAATTGGAAATGTGTTATTACAATCACCCGTATTCCAGGCATCTTGTATAAAACGTTTTGGATCCGTAAGAATCAAGGCATCCGCTTCTTGTTTCGAACGCTTTCTTACTTGACGAGTCATAAAACGGATAATACCATTTGGATAAGGAGAATCAGCAAGGTTGACAATACCATAAGCTAAATACTCATCCTCTGGGAATTTCCATTTTTTCACTTCTTCAATGAAATATTCATTTTGTGAAGGTTTATCTGGATCAGGATAAAAGATTAATGTTACTTTCTCTCCTATACCAGGCGTTACCGCATCATTGTTGTTCAAATCACGGATATCCACTTTTTCTATTTTGTCACCTCTCTTTAAAGTGCTTTTTTCTTGAGCTTGAACAGAAATAGTTGTGAAAGCTATTAGTACAAAAGAGATAGAAAGTTGTAAAATCTTTTTCATGAGTTTTTTTCATTTAATACAGTTCTAGTAACGGTGCTACTTTCTATGAGTTGATCTTATTTGTAATTATTAAGGGAGTAGTAGTAGGGTTTTTAATATCAGAAGGTTGTTTTGTATTATGTTAATAATGAGGGATGAGATAGAGGTTGTAGTTAGTGAAGGAGGGAATGCATTGAGTCTCATTTTTTTATCCAGAACCATGAAAACAAAAAAAGCCTTCCCGCTCAGGAAAGACTTTTATTGCGATATATTAAAGACGGATAATTAAAAATTATCACAATCATTATTGATTACTCGTTGGTGTTTTTGAGTTTCTTGTCAAAAACGTTTTTATTCAAAAATTCATTGAGTTGATCTACAGTATAAGAGCTTTCAATCTCTCCCGAACTGTTGATTTTGATGTCAAAGCCTTCTAATTCTCTATTGACTTTAGGCTTAGCTTCTGTGCGCTTAAAGTGGTAGCGCGATTTAATTGATCTAATCATAATAGTTTTAAAATTAGGTTTAAATAAATAGTAGTTGTAGTCTCTATAAAGACTGTGATAGTAGGCGGTGCCTTTCGCACCTTTTGAATCATTAAGCTACTGCAATTTACTGAAAATGCTGAACTTGAACTAGTTGATGTACAGAATTGAGGATCTTTCAATAAAAATAGGTCGTTTAAGAGAATATGTTTTATTTTGCGTACAATAAATTATTACAATATTAATACTATACCAAAAATTGAATATATTAGAAATCAAGGGTGTTACGAAAAAATATGCAAATCATACCGCTTTGGACAACGTTTCTATTACTGTTCCTAAGCAATGTATTTATGGTTTGCTTGGACCTAATGGAGCAGGAAAAACGTCTTTGATTCGATCAATTACACAAATTATCTCATTAGATGAAGGCGAAATCTATTTTGATGGCCGTCCTCTGAAGCCTGAGGATGTTTTTAGAATGGGTTATTTGCCAGAAGAAAGAGGGCTTTATAAAAAAATGAAAGTAGCTGAACAGATTTTGTATCTGGCACAGCTGAAGGGAATGTCCTTAAAAGAGGCTAAAGAAAAGACGAACTTTTGGCTGGACCGTTTGGAACTGAAAGCTTGGTCTAAAAGCAAGTTAGAAGGCCTTTCAAAAGGGATGCAACAGAAAGTGCAGTTTATCACCACCGTTATACATGAGCCCAAACTATTAATTCTTGATGAACCTTTTTCGGGCTTTGACCCTGTAAATGCGCAACTGATCAGAGATGAGATTTTCAGATTAAGAGATTTAGGGGCAACTATTATTTTATCTACACACAGAATGGAGTCGGTGGAACAGCTGTGTGACCGTATTGCTCTCATCAATAAATCAAAAAAAGTATTGGAAGGAACGCAGTTTGATATTAAGAATGCGTACAGAAATCATCAATTTGATTTGATCACTGAAAAAGAGGTGGTCATCAGTACAACGCCTCATAAAGTGATCGCTTCTACTGAAAAAGAATTGTACGGTTATAAACAAACTTTACGCCTCATTGATGCTTCTCCAAATCAATTGCTAGAAGAAGCCGCCAAGCAAAGCACTATTTTAGGTATGCAGGAAAATATTCCTAGTATGCATGATATTTTTATTGAGGCAGTACAAAACGGGAATATTAAAACGACTACCGAACAGCAGTAAACGTATGAACAAGATTTTATTAATAATAAAAAGAGAGTACTTGAACCGGGTAAAAAAGCGCTCTTTTATCATCATGTCTATTTTAGGACCGTTGTTGATTATTGCTTTTTACGGTATCATCATTTGGGCAAGTATCTCTGACGGCGATCAGAAAGAAATAGCGGTAGTAGATGAATCAGGTCTTTTTGAAAATGATTTTGACCATAATACCGCTTCATTTAAGTTTTTGAGAATTTTTGGAGGGTTGGACCATGGTAAAGAGCAATTGAACAGCGGAGCAATTGATGGCTTTTTATTTATACCGAAAGATTTTACAATCGATAATACAAAAGGAGTTGTACTTTTTGAATCCAAAGGTTTGGGAGCAAAAGCTGTTTCTGAACTGGAGCAAAGGATATTAAGAAGAGTAAAGGAATTGAGGCTGCCACGATTAGGAGTGACGGAAGAGGAAATTAAAATATTAGATCAGTCTATCCCTATCAGAACAGTCAGTCTCACAGGCGATGGAGAGGAGTCTGATAGTAATGTTGGGATTTCAAGTGTGATTGGCATTGTAGGTGGATTGGTGATTTACTTTTTTGTTTTTATGTATTCTTCTATGGTAATGAAGGGCGTGTTGGAAGAAAAAACAAGTAGAGTAGTAGAGGTGATTGTCTCTTCTGTGAAGCCATTCCAATTGATGTTAGGAAAAATCATTGGCGTAGGGGCCGTTGGTCTAACACAGCTTTTTTTGTGGATTATGTTGGGAATTATTGCCGTAAGTACATTGTCCACTTTTGTAGATATTCCTTACGAAGAGTTTGAGCAAAACAAAATTGCACAAATTGACAGCAATGTACAGCCTCCAGTAGAAGTAGATAAATTTACGGAGTTATACTATACCATAGGTGATTTCGATTTTGCTACAACTACCCTAGTGTTTATCTATTATTTCATCTTTGCTTATCTCATGTACTCCTCATTGTTTGCCGCCATAGGTGCAAGTGTAGACAATGAAACAGATTCACAACAATTTATGTTGCCTGTGACGATGCCATTGATTTTGGCCATATCCCTTTCAGGAGGTATAGTGTCAGACCCGCAGGGAACCATGGCTTTCTGGCTGTCAGTATTTCCATTGACCTCGCCTGTTGTGATGATGATACGATTGCCGTTTATTGGTTTTAGTACAGAGGTGCTTATTTCCATGGTAACACTGATGGTAGGTTTTGTAGGTTCACTTTGGGTCGCAAGCAGAATTTACAGAATTGGTTTGCTGACTTATGGCAAAAAGCCTACTTACGCAGAAATTTTCAAATGGATGTTCAGAAGTAATTAAACAAAACGTTATATAAGTACAAATTCAAAAATGAATGATAGAATACTGCTGTGGTTTAGTATTCTGTATTAATGAATTTTCATCTGTTTTATATCAATTTAACAAAGGAAGATTTAATATCATTTATTTAGAATATTTATAGCCTGTTTTACTTTTAATTAGAGAAGAAGGCTTTTATATTTGTAGCCGATTAAGGAAATTTTAAAACTTATCTTTCCAAATTTTTATTTATGGAACTATCAGTAGTAGTACCTGCAGCGATTGTGGCCTTTACGGTCTTGATCCTGTTTTTGGTTTTCGTACTTCTATTCGCACAGATGAAGTTAGTTCAAAGTGGTGACGTAAGCATCGTTTTAAACGGTGATGAGTCAAACCCAGTAGTTGTTGCTGCGGGTTCAACACTTTTAACGACACTTTCAGCGCAAAAAATCTTTTTGCCTTCTGCTTGTGGTGGTGGTGGTACGTGTGCGATGTGTAAATGTCGCGTTACAGACGGTGGTGGAGATGTACTCCCTACCGAAGTAGGTCACCTAAGCCGTGCCGAACAACATGAAAATGTCCGCCTTGCTTGTCAGGTTAAAGTAAAAAATGACATGCAAGTAGAAATACCAGAAGAAATCTTCGGAATTAAGAAATGGGAGTGTGAGGTTGTATCTAACTACAACGTGGCATCTTTCATTAAAGAATTCGTAGTACAGCTTCCTGAAGGTGAGACACTTGATTTCGAGGCAGGTGGATATATCCAAATCGACGTTCCTGAAGTAACTGTAAACTTCAAGGATATCGATATCACTGCTCACCCTCGTATGGGTAAGAAACCAGACGAATACCAACCAGAATGGGACAAATTCGGTCTTTGGGATCTTAAAATGGTTAACGATGAGGAGATCTTCAGAGCTTACTCAATGGCTAACCACCCTGCAGAAGGTAACATTGTCATGTTGAACATCCGTATCGCGACTCCACCTTGGGATAGAGCGAAAAACGGTTGGATGGACGTAAATCCAGGTATCTGTTCTTCTTACGTATTCTCACGTAAGCCAGGTGATAAAGTAACAGTATCAGGTCCTTACGGTGAATTCTTCATCAAAGAGACTGACGCTGAGATGATCTACGTAGGTGGTGGTGCAGGTATGGCGCCAATGCGTTCGCACTTATTCCACTTATTCCACACATTGAAAACTGACCGTAAGGTACAGTTCTGGTATGGTGGTCGTTCTCGTCGTGAGTTATTCTACGAAGAGGATTTCAAGAAGATCGAGGATGAATTCCCGAACTTCCGTTTCTACAAAGTATTGTCTGAGCCACTTCCAGAAGATAACTGGGTGCCTAAGAAAGACATGGCTGACAGAGAAGGCGATGGTTTCGTTGGATTTGTTCACCAAGCTTTAATTGACAACTACTTAGGTAAGCATGACGAGCCAGAGGAAATCGAATTCTACTTCTGTGGACCTCCTATGATGAACGCAGCAGTAATTAAGATGACTGAAGACTTCGGTGTACCGAAAGAAAATGTATTATTTGACGACTTCGGTGGTTAATCCATACATTCAAATATATAAAAGAAGACTGTTCGAAAGGGCAGTCTTTTTTTGTTAAAAGAAAGATTTGTAGCCCAAGTTGTGTTTGAAGTTATTAACTTTGTATTCCCCCTAAGAAACGATACCTAATTATAACTTTAGATGATGTATAAACTTACCACTTACTTTCTACTTATAATCGGCGCCTTTCTATTGCCGGTGACTTCTTATGCAGTTCATGAAATAACGCCTGATTCAATCAATGTTTTAAAAGATCAGGGTAAAATAGAGGAAGCCAAAGACCTAGTGACGACTTGGCTTGAAGACACAGAAGATCAATATGGTGATGAAGCGATTGAAGTAGTTATTCCTCTTTTGGTGAAAGCTGAGCTCAATATTATTTATTATGAATATACTGATGCTGTAAAAAGCCTGGAAAGAGCCATTGCAATAATTAATCTTTCTTCTGGGTGGCTTTATCCTGATTATGCATTAGCACTCAATTATCTCGCTTTCTGCAAGATCAATTTAGGCGACAAGTTTGCCGCTTTCCCTTTGCTCAATGAGGCTGAAATGATCTACTATAAAACGCTTTCAAAACAACATCCTGACTATAATTTATGCAATATCAATAGAGCTATTCTCAATCTTCATTTAGGAGAATTTCAGAAAAGTGAAGATTACTTCCTGAAATCTTTTCAATTTATAGAAGAGAATAAGGAAGAGTTAATGAAAAGCAAAACTGCTAATACGATCTCGGTTGAATGGTTGAAAATTCAGTTTTCACACCTTTATATAAATTGGTATAAACCTGAAAAATCACTTGTATTATTACAAGAGACTCAAAATGATCTCATAGAAAAGAAAAGGGAGAAAAGTCCTTTGTATTCTATTTTACTGGAGGCATTGGCAAAACATTACTTATATGATAATGAATATAAAATGTCTTATACATTTTATGAAGAATTATACAACCATAGGAAGGAGTACTATGGAGAAAATCATATTGCTACAGTAATGTCGGCCTTAAAGATGGGTGAAATTCTTGCAGAAACAGGCTATTTAGATAACGCTCTTCTTTATTTTGAGATCGCTAAAAAATATTTAGGCAAGTATAAGGAATATGTCAATTTAGAGGCTGAAGTATTGCTCAATATTGCTGATGTTTATTTACAAAAAGGTGATGCAGAAAGTGCAAGTGAGTATTTCGAAAGTGTGGGCATTGAGAATACTACTAGAAGAGATTTGTATTTCTTTTATCTGAGAGTACAAGGCGACCTTTGTTTTATCAATGGAGATTATATCAATGCTGAGCTTAAATTGATGGAATTGGTTTCCATTGTCAGACAAGAGAAAGTCTTTTTCACCAAGCATTACAGCAAAGCAATTGTGACCCTGACAGAGCTTTTTATCACTTTGGGCAGGTTGCAGAATGCAATAGGTTTATGTGAAAATGAAGTCCACTTTCTAGAAAAAAGAGGAAGAAATAAAAGTGTGACTTACTTAGATTTGAAATTAACACTTTTGTCTGCTCAGTGGTATGAGAAACTGATCGATGAGACGGAAGCGATGATGCAGATTACAAATATAGAGGATACGCTTACTCGTTTTGTCAATCCAAAACATCCCTTATTTATCAAAACCAATACTTTGAAGGGAGGTCTCTGTTCTGATGCTTTAAAATATGATGAGGCGATTACCTACTTTAGAAAAGCACTTGACTTTGCTAATAAACACGGGGTTGAGGAATTGCATTTTCAGAAAATTCAAATCATCGATTATATGGGAAATATCTATATCAAAAAAGGTGAATTAGATAAAGCCTTGGATGAGTATAGAGTTTTAAAAGGAAAGTTCACAGATGAATCCGTTTATTTCCCTGCGTTTTTAGGAAGAATTGCTTATGTGAAAGCATTACAGGGCAACTGGGAAGAAGCAAGGGAATTAGCGATAAGAGGTGTCAATATCCGTTTGAATCAATATGATACACAGCTCAATTTTACAAGTGAAGATGAAAAGATCAATTATGTGCATCATACATCAGGCATTTTCCGATATTTTTTCAGTTTGATGTCAATGCCCGAAGGTTATAAGTCGGGATTGATGGTAGAAAAGTGCTATGATCTTCAGATCAATTATAGGAAGTACTTTTTGAATGAGGCGATTGTCAGGAAAAAGAAAATTGAAAGTCTGGGCAAATACAGACGTCAGATGAATTTTACGAACTACAACCAACACCTCAATCAGCAAAAATCAAAGTTAGCTACTGCTAATTTCTTTTCCATTCAAGAGCGTAATGACTTGAAGATAGATACTTACATGCTCACGGATAGAATAAATAACTTGGAGAAATCATTGACTTTTGCTTCAAATTCAGATGAGGATTCATTGAATGTATCAGAGTATATCTCATGGAAGGAAATACAACGTCACCTAAAAGAGAAGGAGGTAGCTGTTGAAATTATAAAACTAAAAACCATAGATAAAACTTCAGAATTTTATGTGGCAATAGCAATTTCTAAAGATTGTAAACTGCCGAAGTTCATCCCTATTGGCAATGCTCAGTTACTAGAAAATGACTTGTTCAGTATATATACCAAAGAAATCCAACCTAAAAGAAGGTCGTTGGTTTATAAAAAAAATACTACTAAAAAAGTTTCTTCTTATAAGTATTACTGGAAACCAATCAAGGAGGGACTAGAAGAATGGGAAGAAGATATTGAGACTATTTATTTAAGTAAAGATGGTATCTATAATGCCATTAATTTGAATGTTTTATATAATGATGTGACCGAAAAATATTTGATTGAAGAGGAGGATATTCATTTGGTGATCAGCACATCGGATATTAGAACGAAAAAACAATTATCCAATTTTAAAAATAATAATATCTGTTTATTCGGTAATCCATCTTTTGAGGGAAATGCGGAAGATTTAGGGGTGAGAGAGGCAACTGGTAACAGTGCTTCAGATCAAGAGAAGTATTCATTCTACCTTGAGAATCTTCCTGGAACAAAAACAGAACTTGAAAATACTCAGGCTTTATTTTCAAGCAGAGGATGGAATGTAAATGCCTATTATGAAAATGAGGCCACTGAAAACAATATCAAAAAACTGCCTTCCTCTCCAGCAATCATGCATATTGCCACACACGGTATTTATATTGATGAATTGATCAATCCAATTCTTCAAAACCCGCTGTTAAAATCAGGCTTATTCTTTACCGAAATTTCCTCCAACAATGATAAAACTGTAAGGGACATTTATAAATCAGGCAATGATGGAATTCTGACGGCGTATGAGGTGAAAGGATTGAACTTGAAAAATACCTCTTTATTGATCCTTTCAGCTTGTCAATCTGGCGTGTCTGATATAGCGGATGGTGATGGTATTTCAGGTTTGCAATATGCCTTTAGTATTGCAGGGGTAAAGACAATAGTGATGAGCCTTTGGAGTGTAGATGATGTGGCTACTCAAAAATTGATGAATGAATTTTATGAGCAATGGTTTAAAACCAAAGACATTGATCAGGCTTTTAGAAATGCTCAATTGACTTTGATGAAAGAATACAGAGATCCTTATTACTGGGGAGCGTTTGTGATGGTGCATTAAGTCGAAGTAGTAGCATAAAATATTCTTTTTTTTAACATTCTTCATTGTCACAACTTCACAGTTCAGATTGTCTTATAAATATAAAATGAATATTCATTCAAATTTATAGGATATGTATTTATTAACCCGCGACCGTGAAGAAATTTGGAATACAATTACCCATGCAATTGGTGTATTGTTGAGTATTGTAGGATTGTTGTTTCTGCTGATTAAAGCCAACACTCCTTTTGATTATGTGGTATATAGCGTATTTGGAGCAAGTATGATTTTGTTGTATTTGGCCTCTACTTTATATCATATGGTGGCATTAGAAAAACTGAAACAGTTTCTGAGGAAATTAGACCACAGTGGTATCTATCTTTTAATTGCGGGAACGTATACCCCTTTTGCATTGCTTTCGCTAGAAAATGATGGAGGAGTGACGGTGGCAATTATCATCTGGACGATTGCATTCTTAGGGATGATCTATAAGTTATTTTTCAAGATAAAGTATGAATGGATTTCAGTGACATTGTATGTCGGAATGGGATGGATTGCTGTTTTTAAACTAGGTGCTTTATATCATGAATTAGGAGCCGGTTTTTGGTTGCTGATAGGAGGAGGAATAGCATATACGTTAGGTGTGGTATTTTATGTATGGGAAAAATTGAAATACAATCATGCCATTTGGCACCTGTTTGTTTTGGCAGGAAGTATTCTGATGTATTTGTCAATTTACCTCTATACCTAGAAATTGAATATAAAAAGAGGCAAATCAATGTTCAAAAGAATTGCCTCTGTAATTTATATGAATCGAAAGTAAATTTTCTTCAAGCTTTAAATAACTACTTGCAAGAAATAATAAAATTCCGATTACTAAAATATTGTTGTGTTAATCGTTGTAAAATCCAAATATAATATTGATTAAGTCCTAACATTTGAAGCCTATTAACAGAATATCATCAATTTGTTTGCTGCCGTTTTTCCAGTTGTCAAACTTCTTGATCATATTTTCTTTTTGCTGTGCAAGTGGAAGTTGATTCCATTTGCAGAGGTCCTCAATCAACTGTTTTCTCATGTATTTCTTATTCTCCTGACCGCCAAACTGATCTTGAATACCATCAGAATAGATATAGAAAGTATCCGTTGAGTCAATAGTAATATTGTGCTCCTCGTAGGTTTTCTGTTTGTTCTTTACTCTGTTGCCACCCACATGACGGTTAGTTCCTTTGTAGAACTCATGTTGTCCATTATTCTTCACTACTAGAAGCGGATTTTTTGCACCTGCGTACTGCAATGATTTTTTATCCTCAGCAATTGTACAGATGGCTACATCCATACCTTCACGTGAATCTTCATTTTCATCCTGATGTAAAGCTTGCGCGATGTACTTGTCAATTTTGGCGAGTATCTCAGAAGGCGAGGTAAGCCCTTCAATATTGACCACCTGATTCATCAATGCATTGCCCATCATAGACATAAACGCGCCCGGAATACCATGCCCCGTACAATCTAATGCGGCAATGATTGTCTGCTGATTCTTTTGGCCTACCCAATAAAAATCACCAGATACAATATCTCTAGGCTGATACATTACAAAGTGAGTAGCGAAAAAGTCAGAAAAACTTTTTTCAGCAGGAAGCATCGCATTTTGAATACGCCAGCCTGCATGAATACTCTCTTCTGTTTTTTTACTCTGATGCTGTAAAGAAGAAAGAGCATCTTCTAGTTGATTAGCAGTAGAACGGATTTCAAAATTCTGTTCTGATATTTTTTCATTCCTAGCTTTCAACTCAAGGTTGGTTTTCTTTCTCTGAATCGCATTTTTATACTGTAGGCTTCCCACCACACCGAGTGATACCAACAGTAATAATAAAGTAGCAGCTGCCCAATACTGTTTGGAAATTAAAGCCTTTTGAAGCTGATTTTTTTGCTCCAAAATCTCAATTTTTTGCTTAGCGGCTTTCTCAGTTTCTTCCAATAGTTTTTTCAAGTAAGAGCGGTCAGACTCAAGGGAGTTCATTTTATTATTCTGCTGATCAAGGTAGTTTTTTAACAGATAAACTGCTTCTTCTTCATCCAGCTGATTGATACTGTCAAGAAAAGAGTAGTGGTTTTTCAGTTCTGCTAAAGCATCTCTTAGTTGTTCCAGCTCATCTTGATCAGGGTTTCCAAAGAGTTCAAGCTCTTCTTTAACGGCGGCATTATATTGACTTTGAGAAATTTCTCCTCTGTAATATTTTATACTGTTGAAATATGAAAGTGCCTGAGAGTAGAAGTTTCTGAATTTCATCACATCATCCAGGCTTCTGTATTCCACTTTCAAAACCGGCTTGTACTTGTATTTTTCCAGTAACCCAACAGAAGAATTCAGCTGACGGTAAGCATCGCTGATTTTATTCATTCTTAAATAGGTCCTACCTAAAAATATTCTGGAAACACCTTCGAAATACTTTTTCTCATTCTTCTTACTACTTGTAACAGCTTGCACGAAGAATTTTTTAGCTTTTGATAAAGCAGGATCATTTCCTAACGAATAGTTGATTCCTTTACCAATAATAGCAAGAATATAGGCATCTTTAATACTGTTTTCACTTGCTATCTTTTCTGCTTTTTCAAAATAGGGAAGTGCTTCATCTTGAATTTCGAGTGAAGTATACAGGAAACCAATATTTAAATAAGAGATCACTTCTAAAATAGGCAATTGAAGAGTGTTAGATAAAGCTTGTGCTTCTTCAAAAGAGGATTTGGCGTTTTCAAAATCAAGGCTTACCCTATAAGTGGCACCAAGGTCTAGCAGGAAGTTGACCTTATCTGATTCCTGAGTAGATTTTTCAGATAGTTTTATGGCTTTCTGATGAAAACTCACCGCCTGTGAGAAGGTAGAAAATTCTCTGAAAATAATTGCTTTGGTGTTATACGCCATTGCCAGAGATTGATTATTAGAAATCTTCTTGGCAGTGCGTATTGCTTGATTTATTAAAAGAAAAGGTTCCTTTTGCGATGAAGGATTTTTCTCTATTTCCAATAAAGCCATTGCTGATAGTACTTCCACTTTATTGGCACTATCTTCCATTTTCATACCCTGTTTAATGCTCAATTGCTTCACACTGCTGAATGCTGTCAGATTAAAGCATAGAAGTAAACTAAGAACGATTGAGGCAAATTTATATACAGTTTGCACAGTTTTTATCTTGTAATGGTTTAATTATTTATTTGTCGAAGAGCAAAGATTTAACCAATTTTTCATTAGTAAAGTACCATATTCTTCGGACACTTCTGGGTGAAATTGTACTCCCCACCAATTCAAATGCTTATGTTGCATGGCTTCATTTTCACAGGAATCAGAAAATGCTAATAATTTGAAATTCTCACTCAACGTAACACTTTCACAGTGGTCTTCTGCAAAAGAACTGTCTTGCGGGATACTATCAAACAGAGGTGAAGGACCGCACTGATGTATTGTTTCCAGACTTCGAGCCTCTTCTGTTCTTTTAATTTGCCCGCCTTCAAGTATTCCCAAAATTTGATGGCCAAAACATACACCTAAAACAGGTGTGCTAAGAGTTTTTAATATTTCAAATTGCTTTAAATAGGGTTTTGGGTCTACTTCTGTCAGCAAAATAGGAGCACCGCTGATGATGATCTTATCGGCATTTTTCAGATGTTCGTCCGTAAGTTTGTCAATGTTGACAATAGAATATTCTAATTTATCCTGCTCTAAGATTTCACCAAAATGCTTCGTTTTTACACTGCCGCAATTGACAATCAAATGCTTTAAATCCACTTTATATTTATTTAGTTAGAAGTACTTATAACCATCAAGATATAAAAAAGCCCATGGAATTAAAAGTCCCATGGGCTGGTTAGTTTGAGCGTTATTAGAATCTCTCTGTTTTGATATGACAATAAGGTTTTGATTTCTTTTTGAAGTAATACATTTGATGGTATTCTTCAGCATCCCAGAACGTGGACGCTTTTGTTACTTTAGTAGCAACATTGTACCCTTTATCTTCTAATTCCTTGATTAGTTTATCAGCAATTTCCTTCTGATAATTTGAAGTATAGAACACCTCTGATCGGTACTGCTTTCCAACATCAGGACCTTGTCTGTTGACTTGAGTAGGATCATGAATTTCAAAAAATAACCTTGCTAACTCCTCATAAGAAACTTTATTGGGATCATATTTGATTTCCAAAGCTTCTGCATGTCCTGTATCAGTGTAGCATACTTCTTTGTAAGTAGGGTTATTCTTTTCGCCTCCCGTATAGCCTACGGATGTACTGATAACACCTGGCAGTTTTGCGAAGTAATATTCTACTCCCCAGAAACATCCACCGGCAAAAATAGCTACGTTTGTTTCAGCTGCTTTTTCTTCTTCAGCAGGCGTAAAATTCAATGATGCTGAGTTGACACAATGTCTCGTGTTTTTGTCTGTCAATCGTTCACCAATAAATACGTGACCTAAGTGTGCATCACAGTTGGCACATAAAATTTCAGTTCTTCTACCGTCAGCATCCGTTTCTCTTTTAACAGCACCTTCAATTTCATCATCAAAACTTGGCCATCCACAGTGGGAGTCAAACTTATCATCTGATTTATAAAGTGGTGTATCACATCTCTTACAGGTATAGGTTCCTTCTTCAAAATGAGCATTATAAATACCAGTTCCTGGTCGTTCTGTTCCTTTGTGAACTATAACATATTTCTCAAAATCTGTAAGAGGGTTAAATTTTGTTTTCTTCTCCATATCCTGACTAAATGTAATGCTGCTTAACGCTAATAATAATGTAAGTAATCCGAGTATCCTTTTCATAATGTTTTATTTAGGTTTGTATTATTCTATGAATACAATGTTACGGAAGTATCTACATATGAAATGTGGTAGAGTTCACATTTGTTTTGATTCGGTGTTGATTTAACATTTTTTGATGATAAAAAAGAGGTCCCTCTTCACGAATTTATACTGCTCCGTTGGCCAATAAGATTTTAAATAAAATAATTGATGAATAGGATTTCAGAATAAAAAACCTCCACAAACTTAATTGAGGAGGTCTATTGGTCGGTTCACTTTATGTATTAATTTTTCGGTGTTGTCTGTAGCGATTGCAACACTTTATCGATACCCAAAGAGGAACCTTGAACAGGAGGAAACTCTTTGAAAGTAGCTAAGAACTTTGCAGTGAAGGCTTGAGCAGGAACGAAAGTCCACATATTATCTGCAAACCAGCGGATATATAAGGCTGATTTGTAAGAGACTTCATAAGGGTCTGCTCTCAGATTAATAAGGATAGGCCATGAAGGAGTTTTTCTGTAGGCGGTATTAATAGCACCTTCCATAATAGCAAAATGCAGTTTCCAGTCCTGATACCTTAAAGCATTCAGATTTCCAGCCGCATCAAAATAGAAGATCTCATTACGCGGTGCTTTATCAATATCTCCTTTCCAGAAACTCATTTGATTATAACCGTCCAAGTGTACCTTGAAAGTCTTGTCTCCAGCCTTATAACCTGTCAAAAGTTTTTCTTTTACATCTGAAACTCCTGCAGCGGCTAAGATTGTCGGTAACATATCTTCATGCGAGTAAATGTTATTGTCGATAGTACCGGGCTTGATTACGCCTGGCCAACGAATCGCACAAGGTACTCTGAAACCTCCTTCCCAAGTTGTTCCCTTCTCTCCTGCAAAAGGAGTAGAACCACCGTCAGGCCAAGAGAATTTCTCTGCACCGTTATCTGTAGAGTACATGATCATGGTGTTGTCAATAATACCGAGCTCCTCTAATTTTGCCAGTACTATACCTATATTTTTATCGTGTTCCACCATCCCATCAGGATAGAGACCAATACCAGTTACACCTCTACTTTCTTCTTTCAGGTGGGTCCAAACGTGCATTCTCGTAGCACTTAACCATACAAAGAATGGTTTGCCTTCTTCGTGTGCTTTTTCAATAAACTGAAGTGCGGCTTGTGTGAATTCATCATCCACAGTTTCCATTCTTTTTCTTGTCAAAGGACCTGTATCTTGTACACGACCATCAGCATAAGAGTGAATGACGCCACGTGGGCCGAATTTTTTATGGAATTCAGGATCTTTAGGATAGTAATAAGTTTCTGGTTCTTCTTCAGCATTCAAATGGTATAGATTACCAAAGAATTCATCAAAACCATGATTAGTAGGGAGGTGCTCATCCTGATCTCCTAAGTGGTTTTTACCAAATTGTCCAGAAGTATATCCCAGAGGTCTTAATAACTCCGCAATAGTGGGCTGATTGTCCTTGATGCCTTGTTTTGAGCCAGGCATACCAATGGTAAGCAAACCAGTTCTAAAAGGATGCTGTCCTAAAATAAAAGCGGCTCTTCCGGCAGTACACGACTGTTGAGCATACCAGTCTGTAAACATAGCCCCTTCGTTGGCAATACGATCAATATTTGGAGTTTGATACCCCATCATGCCGTGGTTATATTTACTGATATTGGCCCAGCCTATGTCATCACCCCATATCACAAGAATATTAGGTTTCTTGTTTTTGCTTTTTTTCTGGGCATCGACTGAAAATGCGATAATGAATAGTGTGAAGAAAAAAAGTAATTTTCTCATAGTTTAATGGTCTTGATATATAGATATAGTTAAGTAATTCTAGGTTGCTTTCTATTGCTGTCTTTAGATTTCTGAGCAATTAAAAAGTTGTTTTGGAGTTGTAGATGCTTAAGTACCTATTAAATCTATTCATTAATAGGTACTTGTAAAGTTAGAACATTATCAATTAATTCCAATCTAGTTCTTTTCTTTTCTGCCAGTAGATTTCACTTTCTTCAAAAATTTCATCCAGCATTTGAAGATCAAACATATCGAGCTGCACTTCAGCACCTTTTAGATTATCCAAAAGCATTTGTGGTGTAGAAGCACCGCTTAATGCCACCGAAACCCAAGGTTGAGATAGTACAAAAGCCATAGCGATTGCATCAATTCCTACCTCATGCTTTTGAGCAATTGAAGTCAGTTTCTGCTTGAAAGGTTTAAAATCCTCTTCTTCATTTCTATCTGTCAGACGTCCGTTGGCTACCACCTCTTTGATGATAACGCCCCATCCTTGATAGGCGGCTTCTTCCAGCATTTTAGAAGCTGACCTTTCCAAAATATTGTAAGTAGCTTGTACGGATTGGAAAAGGTGTTCTCCTTCTCTTTGTATTTTCAAAGCTTTTTCAAGCGTTTCTCCTTGTTTTTCACCACTTAGTGAAAGCCCAATGACTGTACCTGTAGCTTTTATATCCCAAAGCTGTTGGATGACTTCTTCATTGTCCAGAACGCCGCTTTCTAAAGTAGCGGAGTGAATATGGTAAATATTCAAATGATCATCCAGCAAGGTGACGCTTTCAGCCCATTGTTTTTTTAGAAGGTCAATATTATGACTTTTAATTTCGTGGTGTTCAGCCTTCACGTTCCATTCAGCAGTATATTCATACCCCCACTTAGAACCGATCACCAATTTTGATGTATTTTCTTGCTGATCCAGCCAGCTTTTTAAAAATAATTCTCCTTTACCGTAGCTTCTAGCCGTATCAAAATAATGAATGCCATTTTTGAAAGCGATGTCCATCACTTCTGCCGCATTCTTTTGCATTACATCTATATCGTAGTTATTGTTAAGGTCGCTTCCGTGTCCAAGGTTTATATATCCAGGTCTTCCCAACGCTGCCAATCCCAATCCAACTCTAGAAACATAAAGGTTAGTTTTACCAAATGGAATAATTGAGTTTTTATTCATAAATTTTTCGGAGTCTATAAAGCAATTTAGGTGTCTTAGTACTTATGAACCAATAAAGCACAGTTAAATTGCTCATAATATTAATAGTATAGGTCTCGGTTCCTTTTCATGAACCAAGTTAAAAAATATGGACATCCAAAATGCGGTCTTTTTTTCTTAAAAACAAAAAAAACAGATTGCATTATTCCATAATTGATTAAATAATTTATTGATCAAAAAAAAGAGCCCAACAAGAGGGGCGTTTATAGCCAATTTTACCTTCTGTTTTTGCCTTAAAAACAACTTTTTTCAACTTTTATGAAATTATTTTTTCCGTATTAATTACACTTTATTTTATGTGTTATTGAAAATATTTAAAGGGGTTGTTTTTAAGAATTTAAAAATAAAGCTCATTCTTTGAAAAATTATAAAAACATCTTTCAATAAGTGTAAAAAATACTTTAAAAAAAGTTTGGTAATAATAAGGGTAAGATATACATTTGAAGTACAAAAAAAGAGAAATAGTTTTAATCATATATAAACACTATAGACATGAAAAATTTCACAATTGCAACAGTGGTTATCGCGGTAGGATTCGCAATCGCACTAGCGGTTTCATTATAGATATTATACCTTAACCAATAAAGACATATATTATACATAACACTTTGACCTATTGAGTTTACTCAATAGGTTTTTTTGTTTGCCCTGCATGCAAACTATCCCGACAGCTTGAAAGAAAGCTGTTTCGCCCCTCGGAGGGAAGA
>NZ_JABANE010000249.1 GCF_012844305.1 Flammeovirga aprica JL-4 | reverse complement strand
TTGGTTGCATAGCGATTAATCATTATGTTATAATTTAAACATAATGATTAATCTTACAAAAAGTAGTTTTGAGACAGCCCCTGCACGTAATTATTGTTCCATTTGCTTCTGTCTTGGTACTTATCAATTTATATAAGAACTAAGCTCTACAGTTCTAACTTCAACAATCTCAAAAATGAAATTACTCTTCCTATTCAACTTTTTGCTCTTCTTTATTCCAATCTTAAAAGCACAAAATACTGATTTCAAACCCCAAGTAGATTCCATCGTCAATATGAAAATGAAGGAATATAAAATTCCGGGTATCAGTATTAGTGTAGTAAAAAATGGAGAGATCATTTATACAAAAGGGTATGGGGTAAAAGAAATAGGAACGGATCAAAAAGTAACAGAGCATTCGGTATTTCACACCGCTTCTGTTAGTAAGCTGTTGACGGCACAAGCTGTGATGCAATTAGTAGAGGACGGAAAAATTTCATTGGAAGACCGATTGGTGGACCTTCTAACGTCATTGAATTACTCTGACAAAAAAGTAGAACAAATCAGCCTGAAATCTTTATTAAACCACACTTCTGGATTACCTGATATTCAAAACTATCATTGGGAAAATAATCATCAAGAGGATAATAGTTTGAGTGAGTATATTCTTAACCTAAAATTGAAAACAAAATTTCCACCAAAAACGGAATACAAATATAGTAATCTGGGTTATGATATATTGGGACTGATAGTAGAACAAAAGTCGGAGTTATTGTTTGAAGATTATGTTGCTGAAACCATTTTAAAACCAATTGGAATGGCCGAAAGTGATTTCAGGTATTTTAAAATAAGTGGTGAGTTGAGCGTGAAACCTCATACTAAAAAAGGTTCTAAAATAGTAGTTCGTAACACCTATCCTTACACAAGAGAACATGCACCTAGCAGTACGCTAAATGCATCAGCTTATGACCTGTCAAAATGGATGATTTTCTTTCTTCAGCAATTACAAAAAGGAAAGAATTCTTTCTACGCTCAAATGCAAAACCCATCAACAGAAGTGTATGCCCATATTGGTTTAGGTTTTCAGATTTTTGAAATAGATGGCCATAAAGTAATAGGACATTTTGGTGGTGATAAGGGGTTTAGAAGTTTGTTGTTGATGGTTCCAGAAAAGAACATTGGGGTAGTGGTATTGGGGAATTGTGATTATGAGGAAGATTATAGGCAAGAGATATTGAAGCCAGTTATAAAGATGATAATTAACAACTAGAAAGGGTTTATTATCAATTGATTTAGAGTCTTCTTTCATTGAATAAATAATTTCGAATCGTTTGTTGTGAGAGTACATTTAATTTTAAAAGTAATACTCAATGTGTTTTTGATTATGGCAGATGATTTAGGTACATTTGTTTTAGCATTACATGAAGAATTTATATTTGTGAATTGAGAGTAACGGTATATTAATTCTTCAATTTATTTTTAAAAGATTGTAATCATACCAACTACATTGCTAGCTCAAACTATTGACAACTAGTAAACTATATTAATGGGGGGACTCTGGTCCGTCTAAAGTAGAGTCAACTTAGGTTGGTGCAATTGCTATAAAAAGAGAATAATTAACTATTTAAATTTAGCAAACATGGAGAATTTACTATATTTTTTTACAGATTACGAAGGGAATAAATCCCGAATGAAAAGTATGGCATTTGATAAAATCGTTGAATTTATCGAAAAGTACAAGTGGAATAAATCGATGTATCAGATGAAAGAGGACTTTGAATGTAAAGGGACCACTGATATCGAACCGGACCTTTTAGTCTTGACGAATGACGTTGATCATGAACTTTACATACAAGGCTGGGATTTTAATACTTTCTCCTTAGTGTATACAAATGACAAACTACCTATTTCAGATAAAGACCATTATTTCGCGGGCAACATTGGTTTTCCGATGGATAAAGTCATGAAGGCATTGTCTTACTTTGTAAAGGGTGAAAAAAACGAGCTAAAGGAAATGATAACCCATGAGGGAGATCCTGAAAAAGGGTTATTAAGAATGACAGCGGAAGAGGTACGTGAAAGAGGTGAATATGAAAATAATAAGGAGTTAAGGTACGAAAGAGAACTTGATGCCACTTTAGATGCAATGAAACCAATTGATCTTGATTTGGATGAAATTGAGAGAATCTTAAAAGAATAATTACTATTAAATGACTGGTAATGGATGATTTAGGTTGATTCTTTGTTATATGTATATGAGACATTACAAAGAAATACGTTGTCCTCACTGTGAAGGCAACGATATAGTGAAAAATGGTCATAG
>NZ_JABANE010000248.1 GCF_012844305.1 Flammeovirga aprica JL-4 | reverse complement strand
ATTCATCAAATGTTTTTCGTAGATTTGCTACTGAGTTAAGGCTCATGAAAAGTTGTTTGTTTTATTTTGTAGGAAATTTAAAATAACAACTTTTCTTCCTTTTTAGAAAGTTATCCAATTATCATCGGGTAGAGTAAGCAAACTATCTTTCTAAATAATAAAATGAAGTTTAAAAATGTTGACACTCCACTCGTTATCAATTTTTTTTACCTAAAAGTAATGTAATAAGACAACATTTAGAAGGAGTAGAAGAGGATGGTATGTATGAACCAATTACTCTTGACAATTATACTGAACCAAGTTTTAAGAAATGGGGATCAAAAACAGTATTTTGGTTTGCTATTGAAAAAGGATACTTTGAAGTGTTAGGGACAGTACTTAATGATTTTTTAAGTGATGCGGCATCTCAAAGTTTAAAACCAACAAAGATGAATTCTGATTAGGTTAGACTATTCTATAAAAGCGGGGCAATTGTTGGTAAGTTAAAGGTGAAACAGCAATTAGTATCCAAAAGTCCATGACATAGATTTTTAAAATCTAGAGGTGTAAAAAAGTATGGGAATATGAAAAAAGCTGCAAAATCTTTAAAAGAATTATGTACGGAATATGAGAAGAGTAATTTATTGTAGAAAGTACTTTGAAGCAATAAAAATCAAAGAACAATTTATTAGTAGAAAAAAGCTATTTAATATATATGGCGAAAATTTTCTATATAAATGTCCAAAATGTAAAAAAGAAAGTAAACAAAATTTTAAAGATATTGTTTTGGAAAAAAATTATTTTGAAAGACATTTTTTACTTATAAATCTAGTAATTATACTATTAAGTTGTTTAATAGTCTATATGTTTTACGGTTTTACGGTATCTATTTTTAAAATATATATTTATTTAATTACGATAATTGGTTCATTTGGAATTGCATTTAATTATTTTATTATGTATTTAAAATTCAATGACTCTAGAAATGTAAGTGAAATATTAGATAATAACGAAGATACTAAAAAGTAAATCAGGATAAGCTTCTCCACTTTCTAAGTATCAAGTGGCAGGTACTTCTTAGAACCATCTTGTAGAATAAGTTTTCAACTTTTTTTTCAATAAAAGAGAAAAATAGGTTAAAACATAAAGTTCAATTTTGGATAACTAATACATTTAAAATTGACGTTTATCTATTCTTATGTAGAAAGTTATTAAGGAATTTTACGAATTTCTTTCCGGTAGAGATTATCACCTCCTAAGGTTGAGGTGTTCACCCTTATAAGGGAAGCGATCACGACATGTAAAGGGGAAAGAGATGTACCTACTAAGGGTGAAGAGTGTCACATTATAAGGTGAGTACCTGCGCCCATTTTTTACTTACTATTTGTAATTTGGAAACCTTATAACTTCTCAACAAAAATATTTATTTTATTATGACCATTAGTTTGATATTACTTTCGTTTTTTATTACAAGTGATAAATATATTGATGCTTACTTTTCTTCTTTAAAAATGGCATTTTTATATGAAGGTGAAGGATATGATAATATAGATTGGAATTACTCTCCAACTGAGGAAGAATTTAATCAAATATTAAAAGTGAACTTTAGTGAGGAACCTAAAATTTTTAATGGTAAAGGTAAGGCTATTCTTATATACAATACGGTTCAACAGAAATAGGATTTTATTTCGTGGAGTTCTAAAACGAGTGTTTATATACGTTCAAGTGAGCAAAATAATCAAAATCTGAATTATATTGAAGAATTTGAAATTGATATAAACAACAAAATAACTATTAAAGCAATAGGAAATAAAAGCGATATTTTTGTTTTTTATTTAACAAAACTTCCTGACATCGAAGAACATAATTTATCATTCAAACATAAGTTACTTTTAATACCATTGGATAGAAGAACTTCAATAAAATTTTGATTTTGTCATTTTTCTGAGTTTCCCACTGATCAGACTAGCTTCACTCTGAATTTTCCTGTTGAATAAGCTATAGACTTAGATAAGATGATTAAAAGCAAAATATCAAAAAATGAAATACACTCTCTTTCTGTTATTTAAATAGGGTAGTACTCCTTTTACCAAAAAGAGGGACAATGACCATAGCTTCTTTGATGTACAACATAAAAGCGGTATAGATTATAAATATGATAAGAATGGTAATCTTACCAAAGATAGAAACAAAGGCATTGGAACAATCAAATACAATCACTTGAACCTTCCTGTTGAAGTTAAAAAGGGGAATATGATAGTAAAGTATACCTATGATGCAGCAGGAATTAAGCTAAGAAAAGAAGTCTTTAACAAGGAGAAAGGTGAAAGTGTGGATACACCGTTCGCCGTTGTGCCACCCATTTCACTCATATTGTGCCAAAAATTCACACGCCATTGTGCC
>NZ_JABANE010000247.1 GCF_012844305.1 Flammeovirga aprica JL-4 | reverse complement strand
GAATTAGCGATAGCTAAAGGAGTGGTATTAGCGTTAGCCATTCTTGAATTGGGTGATAAGGAATTAGAAGACATAGATACAAAGTCATGTAAGATAAGCAGACGTCTGAATTGGCGTATTATGGAACTTGATACGAAAAAGAAACAAGAGCAGGTTATTGATGATATATGTAGTGATGAAGAATTGAAGAAGGTGATGGAGGGTGATACTTCTTTGGTGAGTAGTTGGGAGAACTTCTTCGTAAATTCAAAACATAATGCAAGGAAGGACATAGATTGCATTACATTTAATAATAGGATAAGAAAAAAAACGGATGGGGTTTTATTATTGAATGAGGTTTATAAATTAAATGAAGATAAGGTCTTTGAGTTTACAGAGGATTTCAATGCAATAAAAGAAGTGGCATTAGAATACTTTATTGAACATATTTCTATAGTTGAACATTGGAGAGACCATAAGAATTATTATTTATCGATGGTATATAAACGAATACCAGAAAGAGATAAAAATGAAGTGTTAGATAATTGTAAATATGATAGAGAGAAAAAAATAGTATCCTTAGTCAACGATATTCCTGTTAGTCCACCATTCCCCAATAAAAGCAAGTGTGTTGCAGGAGGTAATATTAATGGGGATAATCACATTGAGTTACAATATAATCAAAATGTAAATAAATTGAAAAGTCAAGATCACAGGTTGAGATATCAAGGTATATTAGCTAATTTGCATCCATTATTATTGCAACATGTACATTATCTAAATTTAATTCGTTTTGATTTCCTAAATGGAGAAAAACGTGACGGACAACTTTTTACAAAACTTCTATCATATGAAGATGAAAATTTTTTCACGAAAAAAATTACAGCTGCAGCATTAGCAGGGTCTCATGCCGAAGTATTAGTTGCTAATGAGCTTTTTAAAAAACATAATAAAACAACTGATATTTTGATTTATGTAAAAAATATTAATGATAAGAATATGCAAAGGTGTCCTAATTGTTTTTATCTCTTAGGAGATAAAGTTAAAATGATTGGTAATGATTAAAATAACAAAATATGTCTGTTAAAGTGAACCTTTTTGGTGAGAATCTTGAATTTGAATTATTTAAACCAAAGTATTATTCACAATTTGATGAAATAGAAGAACCTAAATATTATTCATTAATTTCACTTAAAGATGAAATTGGTATTAAAAGTATTTCACTATCTAAAAAGCTTATTAATAGAATAGATGAAATTAAAGACAAGTTCAAAAATCAAACAATGAATGATATTCATACACATATTACTAAATCCCAAAATGAGATAAAATATTTTTCTAAAAATTTAAAAGCTTATGATAATTGGAATGTTAAACCATATTTAACTGAAATAATTATTGAAGAAGAAAATCTTGATCTAATTTATAATTTTGAAATAGAGGACTTCGAAGGTTATGTAACATGGTATACTAAATTCATGCATAATAGTATGATGGGGGTTTGGTGTGAAATTTCTTAATTATGGATTATATAATACAACAACAAGAGCTTGCCACAAAAGTAATAAAAGAAAATAAGTTACCATCAGAAATTCAATATATAGGAGGAGTAGATGTTGCTTATCAAAAAGATGGAGAAGTAGTAATAGCCGCTATTACAATACTTGATGCCAATACATTAGAATTGAAAGAAACTGTATTACATACTGAAAATGTTTCCTTTCCTTATATACCAGGATTATTTTCATTTAGAGAATTACCTCCTGTACTGAAGGCTTTTAAGAAATTATCTATAAAACCAGATTTACTTATCTGCGATAGCCAAGGTTATGCACATCCTCGTAGATTTGGTTTTGCATGTCACTTAGGAGTTGAATTAGATATTCCTACAATTGGATGTGCAAAAAAACGTCTAATTGGTAACTATGATACGTCGTTTGAATTAAAAAGAGGAAATGCAATAGAATTGATAGACAAAGATGAGGTCGTAGGAAAAGTTTTGTGCACCCAAGATAATACTAAACCTCTTTTTGTATCAATTGGCCATAAAGTTAATTTGAACATCGCATGTGAATGGGTCTTATTTTCAGCATCAAAATATAGATTGCCAGAAACAACAAGAACAGCTGATCATGCAGTGAGAGAAGCTATGAAAAGAAAAGTTTGATACTTCTATTTTTATTCCTCTCCATATTATTCTAGATGTTAAGCAGGAGCATCACCATGAACTATTTTTTTGAAAAAGTTTGTAACTTATTTTACACAAAATAAATAATACCCCACTATTTTACTTTGGTCTAAGTAGAAAAGAGGGGGTGTTTTTTTGTATTTATTTTAGAAAGTACTTCTTACCACCTTAGTGTGTAAAGGGCAATTATTGAGAAAACAATTCAGATCCAACCTGAAATTACAACGTTATTACCTTCTACTCTTACAGTTTGTGCAG
>NZ_JABANE010000246.1 GCF_012844305.1 Flammeovirga aprica JL-4 | reverse complement strand
ATACCCACCTACAGCAAACTCATCTACTTCAACATACCCCTTCAAAGGATGCTGTAAACTACTTTGCATAGAATATTGTACTTTACGTCTGAAATTTAAACAGCTTTGATAACTCAAGGACAGTTTCTCACTTAAAGTTAAAGTGGACATGCCTTTCTTATCACAACTAACTTTAAATATGAATTCAAAAGCAGTTAGAATTGAAAATTTCAGCTTATGAAATAGGGTATGAGCTGTAACAGACTCATCATATTTACACTTTTGACAACGTCTAGAATGCAACTTTTTACCTTTCATATATTTTGTATGTTCACATTTCCTACATTTGTAATGATCACTCCACTTTAGTGTCGATAAATATTCAAGACAATCTTCTTCTTTTTGAAATGTTGAATAAAATGTTCTATCGTCAAAACCTTCAAAATTGATCATAATACATCTGGTTGTTTGGTTACTTTTACACTAATGTAAATCAGTTAACCGTAACAGAAGTACGTTTTACTATTTAGGGCGATCTAAGTTTAGATACCTAAAATTTTATAACACCTTAAATTTTGTAAGATGAAAAAAAAACAGGTACTATACTAGACAGAGCATTTCTTGTTCCTGGTTTCAAAGAGATGTACAACGAAGTATATCGTAACATGTCTCTAAGTGGAAAGTCAAAGTCTACTTTTGATAACTACATCAAGTCTATTGCTAAAATTGCTTTGCATTTTAACAAGACTCCTCTTGAACTTTCCGATGATGAAATTAATGATTATCTGCTTCAGCTCAAAGAAAAAAAGCAAACTTCTTATACTGCTTTCAAACACTATGTTTATGCACTGAGATATATCTTTAAATATTCCGGAAGGGAAGAAAAAAACATCAAGCTTCCGGTATTGAAAAAGAAAAAGGCGATTCCTGATATCTTATCCGTTGAGGAATGTAAAGTCATTTTTAAAATACCTGACTTGCTGAAGTACAGGGTGATGTTTACACTGATTTACTCGGCTGGATTAAGAATTAGAGAAGTCGCTCAGCTCAAGATTGCTGATATCGATCTACAAAGAATGACGATCTATGTCAGAGATACCAAATATGCCAAAAACAGAGTGGTGCCTCTTGCTGAAAATATGAAAGTTGGCATCAAAAAATACCTTGAGACTGAAAATCCAAACATATGGCTTTTCCAAGGATACGGATCTCAAAAACATATAGCGACGACTTCTATTGGAAGAATGCTTAAGCAAACCGTGAAGGCGGCGAAGATTAACAAAAAAGTCACTACACATACTTTAAGACACACTTACGCCACCCACTGCGTCGAAATGGGAATGGATCCTTTTACATTAAAAGAACTGCTCGGGCATGAATCGCTTCAAACTACCTTGGAGTATATCAATCTTACAGCCGTCAAAAGATCAAATTCCTTCTCGCCTTTCGACAAGATCTATGAAGCCAAAAGTTGAGATCAGTCACATTCTCAATCAGCAACAGTTTTGGAGGACTTCTACTAATTTTCTCAGCAGACAGAAATTCGATCTGCATGCGATGACACTTTGCAGGACGGCTAAACTCGGAAGGCATATCGACTACTGTGAAAAGTGCAGTGAAGTAAGAATTTCATACAACAGTTGCAGAAATAGAAACTGCCCGAAATGTCAGGCAACCTACAGGGAAAAATGGATTGCGAAACGGGAGGAGGAAGTGCTGGATGTGCCTTATTTTCATACAGTTTTTACAGTGCCTCATGAATTAAATGACCTCTTTCTGCATGAACCTGAATTGATGTACAATCTGTTTTTCAAAGTTGTTTGGGAAACAGTCAAAACATTCGGAAGCAAAAGTTTGGATGGAGAAATGGGAATGATTGCAGTACTTCATACTTGGGGACAAAATTTGAGTCTGCATCCTCACCTACATTGCATTATTCCAGGAGGTGCTCTTTACAATGGTAAACATTGGATGGGCAGTGACAAAACGGGAAAGTACCTTTTCCCGGCAAAGGCATTAGCAAAAATGTTCAGGGCCAAACTTGTAGGTCAAATAAGAAAGAATGATACATCAAAAACGTATTTTGACCAAAGTATAGCGAAAAGTTGTTTTGAAAAAGAATGGGTGATCTATGCCAAAAGACCTTTGGGAGGTGCTAAACAGATCATCGAATACCTTGGAAGATACACGCACAAAACTGCCATCTCAAACCACCGGTTATTGAATTACTCAAAAGGAAAAGTGACCTTCTCTTACAAGGATTACAGAACCGGTGCAAAGAAAAAAGAGATGACACTCTCTGATGTAGATTTTATCAAAAGATACAGCATGCATTTGCTTCCAAAGGGCTTTAGAAGAATCAGGCATTTTGGATTTTACAATGGAGCTATCAAAAAAGTAAAAATAGAGAAAATTAGAAAGTCTATCGGCCAGAAAACACCCCAAAAGGTAGAATGGGACTGGATCAAAAT
>NZ_JABANE010000245.1 GCF_012844305.1 Flammeovirga aprica JL-4 | reverse complement strand
TTATCTCTTTTGGAAGAAATTGTACAAAATAAATACAATTTTCCTTGTTTTAATCATAAGAGAAATGAAGAAGAAGGAAGCCTGAAAGAAGATCTTAGAAAACTAGTACAAATGTCAATTGAAAGATTGTAATTATTGTTGATTACAATGCTTTAGTTGTGAAATGAATCAAGTTAAGAAAGCACTTATTAATCCATATCTATGCTTAAAAATTCTATTATTACCCTACTATTATTAGTTAGTATTTTTTCATGTAAATCCTCTAGTGAAGAACAAACTCCCATAGAAGATAAAGATACTTTTATTAAAGGTGTTGATATTTCAAATTTTCCTGAGATCAAGACCTATAATCATCAATTTTATAATCTAGAAGGGACGGAAGTTGACTTTGTACAGCACTTGAAAGAAAAAGGTGTAAATACAATTCGTTTGAGATTATGGGTTGACCCTGAAAACAATCATTCTGGCTTGGAGGAAGTGACAGCTTTTTCAAATGAGTTAAAAAGCGTTGGTTTAAAAATTTGGTTGACGGTGCATTATTCTGATACTTGGGCTGATCCAGGGCAACAAGAAAAACCTCAAGCTTGGTCAAATATGTCTTTTGAGGAATTAAATACAATGGTATACCAATACACGAAAGATATCGTTCAGAAAATTCAGCCAGACTATATTCAAATTGGTAATGAAATCAATAATGGACTGCTTCATCCTGAAGGAAATTTACACTCTAATGAAGCACAATGTCTTACGCTGTTGAAGTCAGGAATAAAGGCAACAAGAGAAACTAAAAGTGATGCGAAGATTATGTTGCACATCGCAGGACATGAAGGGGCTGATTGGTTTTTTGATAAAATGAAAGCTTTGGACTTTGATTATATTGGTTTGTCTTACTATACAAATTGGCATGGAAAATCATTAACCGATTTAGATGCTAATATTAAAAGTTTGTCAGTTAAATACAATAAAGAAGTGTTGATTGCCGAAATGGCTTATCCTTTTACATTAGGTTGGAATGATTGGACCAATAATATTATCGGTTCGGATGAACAAATTATTCCAACAGACTATCCAGCTACGGAAGAAGGGCAAAAAGAGTTCTTATCTCAAATCAAATTAATTTCAGAACAAAAGGGAATCACTAAAGGGTTTTGCTATTGGGGAGGAGAGCTGATTGCTTGGAAAGGTCCTGAAGCTAGAGATGCTTCCTCTTGGGAGAATCAGACGTTGTTTGATTTTGGGAATAAGGCATTGCCTGCTTTGGATGTTTTTGAAAATCAGTAGTATGAAAATAAAAGTTGATGTAATTCTGTATTGTTTTTTCTAAAATGAATTCATTAAACTTGTTATTTTTGTAAAAAAAACTGAGATATTGATTTATGGCAAATTCAAGATACATAAACCCTTTTACTGATTTTGGTTTCAAAAAGTTATTTGGAGAAGAGCAGAATAAAGATATTCTGATTGATTTTTTAAATACAGTACTTCCTGAAGAAGATAAAATTGAGGATTTGACTTACAAATCAACGGAAAAACTAGCAAGACATGAAACAGATCGAAAAGCAATCTTTGATCTGTATTGTGAAAATGAACAGGGTGAGAAATTTATCGTTGAATTACAAAGAGCACCTCAAACTCATTTTAAAGACCGAACCCTCTATTATTCTACTTTTCCTATTCAAGAACAAGCCGTAAAAGGGAAACGAGATGGAGAAACTTGGGCTTATGAACTAAAGGCAGTTTATGTAATCAGTTTGATGGATTTTAAATTTAGTCCAAAAGAAAGATTTCATCACACTGTTCAAATGAAAGACGATGATAATGATGTTTTTCATCAGAAGATCAAATTTGTGTATTTAGAATTGCCGAAGTTTAAGAAAGCAGAAGTAGATCTTCATGATCATTTTGAAAAGTGGGTATATCTATTAAATCACCTTGACAGTTTTTCAGAACAGCCTAAAATTTACCAGGAATATATTTTTCAAAAAGTATTCAATATCACGGAGTATACTGCTTTACCAAAGTCAGAACAATCCCTTTATGATGAGGATCTTAAGATTTTTATCGATTATATTAACACTTTAGATACGGCTTTGGTAAAAGGGAAAAAAATTGGAAGAGAAGAGGGATTGGTTGAAGGACGAAAAGAAGGAGAGTATAATAAAGCGATAGAAACGGCTAAAAATCTTTTCAAAATGAACTTAACGGAAGAGCAAATTGCAAACGTTACTGGTTTGAGTATTGATGAAGTAAGAGAGTTGAAACGATAAATAAAACTATATTTGTTTAATGTTACAAGAATAAAAAAAGACAGATGATTGTACCACCTATATATTTCACTCATCTTGTGCCACTCATTTCACTGATATTGTGCCACTTTCAAATTGCTATTAGCAAGATATTGAAAAATAAATTAATATTACTCTTTTGTTTCTAATGTCCTAAGTGATTTCCCCTTTAAATCCAATCTATGTGATGA
>NZ_JABANE010000244.1 GCF_012844305.1 Flammeovirga aprica JL-4 | reverse complement strand
TAGTATAGCATCTGAATCAGGTATAACAAATAAAAAACTGATCATTCAGTAGCAATTGATAAGGAGACCAACCAAAAAACCTCGCTTTTGAAAAGAAAGCGAGGTTTTTTGTTAATATTATGGGAAGGAATCTTGGTGAATAGATTCACTAATTCTGGTATAGAGAACTCATCTCGTTTAAGCTTCAATTACTCCAAAAACTGCCCATATTCAGGGTTCACGTCCGCATTTTTAAATACAGCTCTATTTTTCCAAAGCTCAAAAGTGGCTTTTAGTTGGACTGTATCTTCAGGCAGTTCACCTCTATCCCCTGATTTTTTGATCCATGAATTGAGTAGAGTTCTGTGTTTGAGAAGAATATCATTGAAGTCATTTATAGTAGCGAGGTTGTACAGTTGGTGGGGATCATTTTCTAAATCATAGAGTTCCTCAGTAGGGCGTTCACCAAACCAATGCTTTTCTTGATATGCAGTTAGTTTTCCTTCTTGATGAAGGCGGTGCATATCTTTTACCATGGGTTGACGGTCACGATAACCGGCTTGCATCATAGGTCGCTCAGGGAAGAAGTTGCGGATATAGCGGTATCGGTTGGTTCTTAAAGAACGGATTCTATCTATGGTAAAATCACAGCGGTCGCGGGCACTGACTACATATTTCCTTGCTCTATTTTTATCATCAAATAGGTTCTGACCATCAAAATAGTCGGGGATTTTGACCTCGCCCATAGCTAGGGTTGTAGCTGAAATATCAAGTGTAGAAACCAGTTCATTTCTACGGACTTTTGCATTTAAATAAGGATGATTGCCTTTGATAATCAAAGGGATATGTACTCCACCTTCATAACAGAACTGTTTGTGACGCAATGAGGTATTACTGCCATGATCAGAGAAAAAGAAGATGATGGTATTCTCAAGCTCTCCATCTTTTTCAAGCTGACGCAATATATTACCCACTTCAACATCAGTGCTTCGGATGGCATTATAATGTTTTACCCAAGCCTTTTTCTGGCTAGCAATTTCAGGAAAGTAAGGAGGTAAAGGTACATCGTTCATACCCAGGATTTCACCTTTTCTGATGTGTTCAGTTCCTTTAGTTTTACCACCTTTCAGCTCAATTTGACCAAACCAGGGTTGATTTTTATCCTTACGTGCATTCCAAGTATCTTCAGTCAGCGACATATAATGCCTTGATTTATTGCCTTGCCAGCCGTTCATTCCCGCTTTGTAATGATCTGCAGTACCTACGGTATAAAGAACATTTCTATCATAATGAAAATTATAGTCATCTTTACCGCTATTGAACGTAAAATAACCTGCTTCACGCATAAGTTCAGGTACCGTTTTTTTGATGTAATCAGGTAGGTAAATCCTCAATTCTTCAGGCACTACCTCACCGTCTGTAGTTCTACTGCTTCTGTGTTGATGAGTGCCCGTAGTCGTTTGCATTTTACCTGTAATCATTGCCGACCTTGAGGCAGAACATACAGGAGCGGTAGCATAAGCACGTTCAAAAAGTACACCTTCTTCAGCGAGTTGATCTAATACCGGGGTGTGGTTTTTATTGATGGTGTCACCGTAGCAACCCATATAGGGCGAGAGGTCTTCTACAAAAATCCAGAGTATATTCGGTTTGCTTCTGACTGTATCAGTATTTTTCTGATAAGTAGCATCACATCCTAGTAATATCAGTAGTAAAAGTCCGAGTAGTCGTTGATAAAGTTTCATTTCTTTTCATCACATTAAGTAAGGGCATGTTTGCAACACGCTTAAAAAGTCTAGTTACAAAATAAACGTCCAACCTTATACTTTTATTTATTTTAACCACCAAAAAATCATCATTTTACCCATAAAATAACACAAATCGTTCTTGGATGTGAATGAGAGGAAGTATTAAGGGAAGAGGTTAGAATTAAGAGTTAAGAAAAATGGTTCGTGTTAAGCATTTCGGTTCTACAGGTGATATCTTTTTGTGGAGCCACAATGCCTTGTGGCTGACGAATCACCATAACAACCATATCACAGACTACAAACAATTATGAACTTCTGTTTCTTAGACCCATAATTGAAATTATGGGCTTTTGGGAAGACATCTCATTGATCAACTATTGCCTATTATTTTTGACTTATTACATTGTAAACTAAATTCTCGTTATTTATTGTGTTTAGAAATTAGGAGATTTCTGATGATCTGAAGGACACGAATGACGCTAACGCTTAACATTGGTGCCAGTGGGCATTCTACTCTATTCATTGGGTAGTGCTCCCCTGGCCTTGAAGGGAAAAGCGTTAAGAATTTCATGAATTGAGCCGTTAAAAATGATTTTTTTGTTTGAGCTTTAGCGAGTTTAAAATCATTTAGGCGAGAGGAATGGAATTTAGCTTTTGCGTTCAAAGCCTTGACTTTTTTGCTTCGTTTTTGTGTTAAGACAAAACCTTAGATTTATAGTGTTGTATTTATCTAAGATGGTAAATTGCTTTTTAAAACTAGGGTAAA
>NZ_JABANE010000243.1 GCF_012844305.1 Flammeovirga aprica JL-4 | reverse complement strand
ATATGATAATTGAAAAAACTCTTATTCTACATGAGGATCAGAAAGAATTGGCTCAACTATTTAATTTTAGGGTGTCCCAATGAGGAACTCAGGTGAAGGGAAGTTTGAAGAGGTGAAGTAATGAAAACTAAAATTGATATAAAAACAAAGCAACTATGAAAAAATTACGAATTACAATATCATGCATATTCACATTGATGTGCCTTAATAGCTGTTTTTTAAGCGACCTTAGTTATTTTGAAGGAAATCAAAAGTTGAATAAGCTTGGCAGGGAAATACCCCATTTTGAATCTTTCGAAGATAGTATCTTTAAAAATTCTGCCCATTTCTTAAAATATTATCCTTCTAAAACACTCACTGATAATATCCAAGAAAATGAAGTTTCAAAACGTTTCTTTTCTTTATTCAAAGACCCTTTGAGGCTACATTTTACCATGATGCTCCCTAATGGTTATATGGGGGTAATGGCGAGTAGTGGGGTGGAAGATCTAGTAGGATCTGTTTTTGACTATCCAAAAGGTTGGGTTCTTTTATCTTTTAATTCAAAGGGAGAAATGACCGATTATATTAATATCGAGGTAATGGATAAGTCTTTCAAAGAAGTAACAGATTGTGAGGTTTATAAAGATGAGATAGCACAGACCATTACTTTTAGTAAACCGGGTCATATGGGGTCATTAATAGATTTTAGAAAGAAAAAGTATCGATATGTATTTGGAGAGAATGGTAAATTTATTAAGATTTAGTCAGTATTATGTTTCTCTAGGGAGTTGCATATTTTATTCAATAAGTATTACAAATTATAAAAACTAAGAGCCGTTTGAAATATATTTCTTATTAGAAGAGATGTTTCAAACGTGCTTTAAACCACAAAATTATGAGTAACATCAAACGTCAACTTTCAATTCTTTTTATTCTTATTTATTTAACTGCATGTACAGACTCTTCTAAAAGTAAACTGTTATGTAATGATAATTATATAGACTTGAGTAAAAGTGAATTTTCTATTAATGGAAAAGAAATTGATATAACATCCTTCGATCAAACAATTCCGATAAAGGATGAAAAAAAGGTGTTTTGTTATAGCCAAAATGGTAAAACACTTTCGATAAAATCATTCGACTTATGTAATGGGAATGTTATTATAGATGCAGAGCTAGAAAATGTTTCATTTTTTAAATTGATTAAGAATGATAGGGGGCTTTATCAGGTACTTGCTAATAATTATGCTGATGGTGAACCTAAAATACAGCTTTGGGATCTTGAATTTGAAATGGAGAGAATGATGCGTCTTGACTATTTGGGAGATGGTTCTGAGTTTGAAAATATAGTTGGAAAAGAAAATACTCAGAAGCTGTAAAATCGGACCTTTATGTTCTTCTAAGTACTAGTACCTAATAGCATCTATCAGTAAGTTGTAGTTTCACTCGAAGCCTGCATTTTTTGACTTTTGTCAAAAGGAAAAAGAAAAATGCAGGCTAGTTTTGTTTTATATATTAACCAAATGGTTAAAAATCAAAACACCTGTTATCATGAAACTATATAAAATATTTAGAAGACCGCCTAGTTTTATCAGTGTCTCCACTTGGATAAAGAAAGAGGATCAGACGATCAAAAGCGGACCTGATGCGCGACTGCCTATTATTGTTCCTATCTTAGAAATGCAGTACGGTACGATTACTGAAAAATTGAAAATGATAGGACCTTTGTTTGATATGTTCAAGTCCATCATGATCAATATGAGGAAGAGTGCAAAAAGTATCATTTTCAACCCAAAATTAGGGAAGAGGCAGATTACGGAGGAACATTTGAAGGAACTGAAAAACAAGGCCAATGAATTGGGGATTTCGACCATCGGTTTTACCAAAGTGAATGCCAATCATATCTTTAAAGATTTCGAAATACTGTATGACAATGCTATTATTTTGACTATGGAAATGAACAAGGGCTTAATGGCGAAAGGGCCGGGGCAGGAAAATATGAATGAGATCATGCGTACGTACGATGGGCTTGGAATAGCTGTAAATGAAATTGCTGATTTTCTGAGAGAGAAAGGGTATAATTGCCATGCAAGTCCAGCTTTTGGAGGAGATATTAATACAGTACCTGCCGCACAAGACGCAGGACTCGGTTTTGTAGGCAACAACGGAATTCTGATTTCACCCGAATACGGTCCTTGTATGCGTTTGGCAGCTGTGTTTGTGGATATTGAAAATCTTCCATTTCCTGAAAACAATGAACATGGATGGATTGCGGATTTCTGTAATTCATGTAATAAGTGCATAAAAAAATGTCCTGCTCAGGCGATCTACAAAACACCTCATTATAATGAAAATGGAGGCAGGGTTTATATTGATCCCGTAAAGTGTGCGGAACCCTTTTCAAGAGGCTGTTCTTTGTGTGTTTCTTCTTGTGTTTTTACCGGTGGGCATTATGATAAAATTAAAAGAGGGTATGAGATGAAAATGTCGAAAGTTGATGAGATAAGTACTGGGACAGAAGAAAAGGGGTAATTTTAGTTTAATATTTTTTATCTAAGTATATGACAAAAAAATGACTCTCCATGAAATTGATTAAATTTGAATTTCGACATACAAAATTTATCAATTATGGAGAGTCAACACGAATATACGAAATTGTTTGAAAAAATAAATTCACAGATCAAAATCAACAAAGCTAGATTAGATTGTTTGACATATCTA
>NZ_JABANE010000242.1 GCF_012844305.1 Flammeovirga aprica JL-4 | reverse complement strand
TCTGATAGTTTTCTCAAAATGATTACATTTATAATTATTTAAATTGAGAGAGCTATCAGGCTCTACTCTACGCGAGAATCATGAAAAGTATGAATAGAATAGTTTTATTGTTCTTAATTTCAAATACGTTTTATTTTAAGGTACTTGGCTGTGAATGTTCTATTGAAACTTTAGAAAAAGAAATAAATGAAACCGCAGTAATCTTTATAGGAAAAGCTATAACAGTTTCAACTGAAGATGGATATGAAAACCGAACGACTTTTGAAGTATTTGAAACCTTAAAAGGGGAGTTTAAAAACGAGATGACAGTAGTCTCAGAATCTTACAGTAGTTCATGTGGTTATTCTTTTGATATTGATTCATTGTATATTGTTTTCGGAAGATTTAATAATCTTGGGGAATACGAAATTAGAACTAACTTATGTACGAGAACTGGAGGTATATCAAGAAGTACCGATTTAATTCGAAAATTGAAAAAGCTTGGTAATGAAATTAATTCGATTAACTTAATTGATACTCATATACTGTATAATGAAATTTGGAAAGATGAAAAATTTATATGGACAGACGAATATAGTGAGCTCTTACTATCAAATTCAGAAGAGTTAGATCTAATTGAGTCTAGTCTTACATATTGTGAACCAGATTCGACATTTCTACAAAAAAAAACTGATTCACTTAAGTGGATTAATCGGAAAAATAAAATAATAGTAGGCTTCGAAGTGAATCAATTTGGAGAAACATCTAACTTTTTTGTGTTTCCTAATAGGAATACAAATAAACACTGTCAAGAAATAGCAATTCAATTTGTGAAAACTTTAAAACCTTGGAAACCTGCAACAATAAAAGGTATAAAAGTTAGATCCAATGGCTATTATGAGGTTGACTTTTCAAAATGTAAATCTCGCTAACAAGGGGCATTTTGCACAGGTCGGTTGCGACGCAACCCGCCTGCGACACCATGCCCAAGTCGTTGTACAGCATTAGGGCAGACTGAAACATGAGAATAATAACGACCATAATATTATTAGGACTTTTTTTGACTACGAATGCTCAAAAAACGATTACGTATGAAAAGCTCAAAGATGAATTGATAAATTCTTCTGAACCTGAAATCATTTCGATTTATTCAAATCAGTTGGAGCAAAAAAACGAATTATACTTGATAGATTTGGTTAAGGACGGTATACTCTCAGAGCCCCCATTATATAACTCAGAGACTGAAAAACAATTGACTACTGAGATAGTAACGACGTCAGAAGTAAGAAAACGGATTGTTGATACCTTAAACGCAAATGGATTTTTGGACACTTTGTATTTGAGGACTGATACCGTTTATTCTAATATCAAGTTTCCTAATGACAATTTTATAATTGACAAACCTTTGATTGTTATCGAAATATTGCATGGATATGATAGTGGGATTATGCAGTCATATATAAAAGTGGATAACAAAGAGCAAGTTGATAGATTAGTTGAAATATTAAGTACAGACTTGAAAAAGAAACAACAGAGAGTTTTTGAGCAATTCGGAGAAAATATCAAAAGACTATAAAATTGAAGATTAAAAGAAATCAGCTAAGATTATTTGGATTGGCATTGATTATCATTTCAGCTGGATTGATAGCAAGAGAATTATCACAGTACAATAAACTTCCAGGAATGGATGACCCAATAAGTCTGATCGCTGATTTTTTAAAGTATAAGGAGAATGCAGTGACGAATGGAATTATATGGGCTGGATTATCAAAATTGGATGATATATATGTATGAAAAATAGGAAGATAAAGAGATAACACTGTACAACAATAAATATACATAATGCGGGTCTTCTGGCTAATTAAACTTTTGTATATTTACTGAAATTTGTGGCGATTTGGTAGTGAAGTGTCTTAAAATCCCGCACTATGCATATTCAAACCGTTGTGGGTTATTGTAAAAAAAACGAATGAAACTAATTAGCTTAACAATATTGACAATCCTTTTTACAAGTTGCTCGGTAACGAGTGATTTGAATACAAGAATTGATAGAAGTCAAAAAAAATCACTGAAAGGTTCACCATTTCAGACTGCTAAAGGAATGAAAGCCGAATTGAAAATACAGAAAAAATATCGTGGAGATTATGAAAATGATTTGAAGAACCTTCTTGAAAATTACCCTAACGATACAATAATATTAACCGAAGGGTATGATTTTATTTGTTTAGGCTGTCCGTCTGACTATGTGCAGATTTTTATAAATGATACATTGCTTTTATATCGGAAAGACTTGATGGATAAGAAATATAAAAAGACTAAAAAAATATTGATCAATCATTTTGACACAACAGGATATTTCTATAGTGATATTGCAGAATTAAGACAAGAAATCAGGAAAGGAAACCAATGGAATAATAATCCTGAAAAATATGGAACAGATGAGTGTCTGGACGGTGGACATACATTATACACAATTTTTTATCCGCTAGGAAAAATTGAATCAATGTATATGAGATGTTGGTTAAATAAAGAATTTAGAAAATAAAAAATAAACAACAAACAACAAACCCACAATCGAGTAGAGCGCCGCTAGGCGATTAGCCTAGCGGAGACCCTCTCACACCACCGTACGTACGGACCTCGTATACGGCGGTTGATTACCGTTCGGTTAACTTTTTGTAGATGTCTGACATCGCAATATATCCTCTCTTTTCAAGGCGTTCTAAAGTGATGGTTG
>NZ_JABANE010000241.1 GCF_012844305.1 Flammeovirga aprica JL-4 | reverse complement strand
CTATAACTTTTGTTTTACGACCCATAATTAGGGTATAAATATAGCTTATATTTTAATTTGTCTCAGTACTTAGGAAATTTAAAATAACAACTTTTCTTCCTTTTTAGAAAGTTATCCAATTATCATCGGGTAGAGTATAATGTAATTCAGTTTTCATATAAAAAGAGCAAAAAAAATGAAATAACATAGTACTGAATATGATTAGGTAGTCAATCATTGTTGTTTGCTTATTCTATAAAAAGAAAACTCTTCAAGAATAATTTATCGTATTTCTGAAGAGTTTTTGGTGCCTCTAAATAAGCACCTTAGATTTTGCTTTCCAACTTTGGGAGACAATATTTTTTAATAAGTCAATGTAATCCCAACCTATTTTTCGGGCCGCCAACATTATCAAACTATCTTGATCTTGACGATGAGGTCTTGAAGCACCTGTCATGTTGGGTTTCAGATTAATATCAAAAATATAATATTTGCCTTCTTTATCTGCTCTACAATCTATTCGAATAGGTGCCTTAATTTCTAGGAATTCAGCTGCCTTTCTACAGCATTGGGAGATTTTAAAAATAGACTCTGAATACAATTCTTCATCTTCTAATACCATACTGTTTTTGACTACCGCCTCTTCTCCGCTGTAAGGAATGATTCCGTTTTTATGATTCAACCTTTTTACAGCCGGCAAACACCACGGGCGGACATACTCCACTTCTCTATGGTCAATGATATAATCACCTGCAGGCATAACGGTTATTGTAATTTCCTGTCCTTCCAAAAACTCTTCGACATAAACTGAACTGCCATATTTTTTGGAAGTAAACATATTATTTAAAATTGTTTCTAATGCCACTTGATTTTCCACCTTACATACACCTTGACTACCTCTTCCTCTCAATGGTTTTACGACTAAAGGGAATTGTATTTGGGCATTTACATGATAACTTTCTCCTCTGGAAATGCGTTGTTCCACAGGAATTGGGACATTCTGCTTTCTCAAAAGATTGTTTGTATAAAATTTATCATCAAATAGCTCAACATGATAAGGTTGTTGTCCGATAAGCTTAATTTTTCTATCCATAAACTTCTCTATCGGATGGTTTTTATACAAAACTGTATTCAACCAAAAGGTATTTGCCCCTTTATTTATAGCCGCCAGAATTCCATCTTCAGTATCAGGAAAAACCCAATCTAAATCATGTTCAATGTTAGGGTCAGCTTGGGGAGTAATGACGATAAATCCGTATTTAGATAATTCAAAGGCAATGTCTGCCCCACTGTCAGAATATCCTCCTTCTTTCATTGGTTTTGTTATACCATTTATAGTCGGCGCCTGCTGAGCCTGGTATAAAAGTGCTATTTTCTTCATTGGTCAGATTATTTAATAGTTGTTTTGAGCTTCAGTAACTGATTCATTTTTAACGGTAGCAATTCATTTTAATCTGAACTACAGAATACTAATATAAAGAAAAAACCCATGATTAAGTTCATGGGTTTCTAAAAATATCATTTAAAGTGACTTCTGATATGCTTTTATCATTTCTAATGTTGTTAAAGGTGGCCTGCCTGCCGCCTTATCAAAATCAGAACTTAATTCATAGGCTCCAGATTTAATACCAGAATAAATTCCAGCTATTACCACTCCTAGAAAATCACCTAATTCCTTTTTCCGCTCTGCAGTATATTCCTCAACAGAGACAGCGTTAAAGGCGATTTGCGTTCCATAAGCTTCATTGATTACATCTGCCAATTGCTGCTGTGTAATCGCATCCCCAAGCAAATTATAAGTCTGTTCGTTGTGTTTATCTTCTAGAAGCATCTTTGTATAGGCATACCCTAATTCTGGTCGGCTGATGTAACCACACTTCCCCTCTCCTGCACAATTTCTAATTTCACCCTCTTTTTTATACGTCTCCACATATTCAAGATCCGGCTCAATATAGATTCCATTTCGTCCCAAAGCCCAGTCCAAACCCGAGCTTTTCACATCCTCTTCCGTTTGACGGTTACTCTGTACGATCGGGCTAAAAGAGTTTCCATCACTTACACCTACAATACTGGTATAAACAATTTTCTTCACCCCGTTCTGCTTGGCCGCTTCAATTACATTTCTATGTTGTGGAATTCTAGCCTCGGGATCTCCCATTCCAGAAATCAGTAATACTTTGTCAATTCCTTTCAATGCCTCATTGTACTCTTCTCGGCTGTTGTAATCTCCTTTTCTGGTTTCAATACCGAGGTGCTGTGCTTTTTCAGGTGTCCGGACAATGCCAACTACATGTTCAGCTCCAATTTCATTTTTGAGTGCATTGACAATCGCTGTGCCTAGTTGACCGCTTGCCGCTGTTACTGCAATTTTCATTTTGATTAATTTTGGGTATTCGCTTTTTTTGAATTAATTCTGAAAATAATAAAATTAGAGGAAGGCCCGAAATTTAAATGCATCAGCTTTTCAATTTATAAGCCACAGTCAGTTTTATAGCATTGTTATTCTCAATTGTCGATTCATATTCCGTCCCTGTAAACGGCTCTTGATTCTTAATTGTTCTATCAAAACCATAATCATAATGCAACATCACCAAATACCTATCAAGGTGTACTCCCAAACCTAAGTTAAAACCATAATCGATCTTATAACGATAGTCAACAGGTGGCAGTTGATCATTATCAACCTTCAATCCATCTATATAAAGTTTTCCAAAATCATAAAGATGGAAATTGACAAAAGGCCCTACCAAACCAAAAAAACGAGTATCTTTTATCCTAAAGTTTTGTGAAGTCCTGAAATAACGATACACTAAAACAATCGTTATTATGGAAAATAATAAAAGTCAATACGTTAA
>NZ_JABANE010000240.1 GCF_012844305.1 Flammeovirga aprica JL-4 | reverse complement strand
ATGGTCCAGAAGGAAAAGATCGTTTTGTACCTAGGTACTAATAGTGTATGATTGGAAACAGGTTTGTCAGAGAAGGATGAACCTGTTTTTTTACACCCTTTATGGCGAGTTGATTAACTTTATCAGAGAACAGAATATTCCTTTGATTGATCCTTCTAATTTTGAATTAACGGGAATAGATTATCTCCTTTTACCCGAAACAGGAGGTAAAAGTGCTTTGGAAGCGGCAAAGTTGGCGAAAAAGCAAATTATCAATGTATTGGAATCATTTGGTGCAAATACTGCGACACGAATAATAGAAGGAAAAGAGATACGAATTTGGTATATGGACAAAGAGGGTAAAATTAAAGAATTACTATTAAGTACAAAAAGATAATATGAATAGTTTAAGTACAACAGTTACAGGTGTAATGAAAATTGCTACTAACGTAGCACATATGAAGTCAATTTTCAATTCTCTGATTAATAACCCTTTCTTTGTAGATTGGAAGACTATGAATTTTGATTGGAAAAATAAGGGTGATGATGATATTTCTTGGGAAGATGATATTGAATTTGATTTAGAGAGAATATATAATTTCCTTTTTAAAGATTTAGAATCCTATCGAAGGATGGAATTATATGGGGGGGGAGATAATTTGTTACGTATAACAATATTAGAACCCAAACAAGGGAATAGAAATGTCCAATTTGGGATTAGCTTTGAGTTAGAAGAACAATATTTGTTGGGTAAAAAAGCTAATCAGTTTGCTGATATGGTCAAAGGTAAATTGTCAGCGTTTATCTATCCAATTTCCTTTACAGCAACAGTTATGTATGAAGAAAAAGACGATCCTGACTATGGTAGTAGTATATATAGCTTTGAAAGAAAATATAAGATTCCTAAAACAGGACTTTCTTATGGTGCGGTCTATTGGCAGTATTTGACAGGACAACTAGAGTTTCAAGACGATTACAGTGTTGAGGTATTGGAGAATGCCCCTGCATTTAAGAAAAGGCATCTCCAAAAAAGGATAGATGGACAACCTTACCATACTTTCGACTATCAGATTTACGATAACCCTTTCGAAAAGATCAAGGAAGAAAATCTAGAGATGATGCGGAAATTCTTTGGTTATATCAGGGCAGAGCGTATAAAACTGAGGAAGGCAGGTTACGAAGGGCCAGAAGGAAAAGACCGCTTTGTACCTAGGTACTAATTAGTGTATGATTTGAAACAGGTTTGTCAGAAAAGGATGAACCTGTTTTTTTACACCCTTTATGGCGATTTGATTAACTTTATCAGAGAACAGAATATCCCTTTGATTGATCCTTCGAAATTTAAGATCAAGGGTATGGATTTTCTCTTTTTACCTGAAAAAGGCGGTAAAAGCGCTTTGGAGGCAGCAAAATTAGCGAGAAAACAAATTGATGATGTATTAGAGAAGGTAATAGGGCGTGAAGAAGCTGATATCATATTAGAAAGAGGAGAGTTTAGGATATGGTATATGGATAAGGGAGGTGAAATATTAGAATTAGCGTTAATATAAAATAGTAATATGAATAGTTTACATACAGGAATAACAGGAATACTGAAAGTCGTAACGAATGTTCCGCATTTAAAAAAAATCATTGACTCCTTGATTAATAACTCTTTCTATACAGATTGGAAAAGAATGGAGCTTCGTATTCGAAGAGAGAATGATGAAGAGATCTTATCAGAAGAAGGGCTTGAATTTGATCTTCATCGGATACATGAACATTTTTTTACAGATCTAACTGCTTACAGATTAATTAGAATATACGGAGAAGGAGCTAATAGGTTAGTGATTTCAATACGTGAACCAGAACAAGGGAATAGAAAAGTTCAATTTGGAATAGCTTTTAAATTGGAAGAACAATTTTTAAAAGGCAATAAAGCAAATAAATTTGTAGATATGGTCAAAGGAAAATTATCGGCGGTCAGTTATCCTATTTCTTTTTCAGCTTCAGTAGAATATGAAGAAAAAGAAGATCCTGACTATGGAACAAGTATATATAGCTTTGAAAGAAAATATAAGATCCCTAAAACTGGACTTTCATATGGTACAGTCTATTGGCAGTATTTAACAGGACAATTAAAATTCCAAGATGATTATACTATAGAGATGTTGGAGAATGCCCCAGCTTTTAAGAAAAGGCACCTCCAAAAAAGGATAGATGGACAACCCTACCATATTTTCGACTATCAGATTTATGACAATCCTTTCGAAAAGACCAAGGAAGAAAATCTAGAGATGATGCGGAAATTCTTTGGTTATATTAGGGCAGAGCGTATAAAGCTGAGGAAGGCAGGTTATGAAGGTCCAGAAGGAAAAGACCGTTTTGTACCTAGGTACTAATAGTGTATGATTGGAAACAGGTTTGTCAGAAAAGGATGAACCTGTTTTTTTACACCCTTTATGGCGAATTGATTAACTTTATCAGAGAACAGAATATTCCTTTGATTGATCCTTCTAATTTTGAAGTAAAGGGAATAGATTATCTCTTTTTACCTGAAGCAGGTGGTAAAAGTGCTTTGGAAGCTGCAGTGTTGGCTGGAAAGAAAATATTAAGAGTTTTGAGAGATGAATTAGGTGATGAATTGGCAGATGAGATATTGAAAAAAGGAGAGTTTAGAGTATGGTTCATGAACGAATTTGGAGAAATTGAAAAATTAGTGTTAATATAAAAAAATGTGACATGAATAGTTTACACACAGGAATGACGGGAATACTTAAGGTTGCGACGAATGTACCGCATTTAAAAAAAATTATTGACTCCCTGATTAATAACTCTTTTTATACAGATTGGAAAACAATGAAACTTTCTATAGAAAGGAAAA
>NZ_JABANE010000024.1 GCF_012844305.1 Flammeovirga aprica JL-4 | reverse complement strand
TTATCGAAAAAGTTTTACCACATTCCTTACATTTTAATCGGCCTTGTTTAAAATTATGACCAATTATATTACCTTTATTGTAGTGTCCTCGAGCATGGCAGTGTTCGTTTACACAACAAAAATCCTGAGTGTTTATTTGCATTGTAATACAAATTACTTAATCAGGATTTTATTTTTTGATGACTAACAACACTTAACTAGTGTGCTACCCTTTTTTATGTATTTCCTCTTTTTTGAAGTTAAATTTTATAACATTTATTTCACCGGTAGAAATTTCTTTAACATGATAATTTTTCAGGTTTAAAACACAATCATTTTGTGTATAATTTTTCACATTGAAAAATAGAGATATTATTATTAATATAAACATATTCAAATATTTAATGATTGAAAATTAATGATTTAATCCACTGTGAATATGATCATCCCTCACTATTCTTTGTGTTAAGCCGAAAGGTGTCACTAAGAACTTCCACACTGATTCATGTCTGAGACTTAAAATACAAAAACACTACATTTTCAACTTCTTGACCACTTAATTTGATGAAATAACTAACTAAAAACAATTCATAATGGCTATAACTCACACCTTCTACGATCAAAAAGCAACCTATTTTATCACTATTTCAGTGGTATATTGGATAGATGTTTTTTACTAGAGAAGAATAGCTCACTCCAACATATTCTAAATTGCTTCTTTTACCAGTTAAAACATCTTTTGATTTCTTATTCCCTGAACTATATTTTATAAATAAAAGTATCACAGAAATAACATATCTGATGTTTTATATTGAAGAGTTGAGAGTTCATTTGATCTTGAAATTGAATTTTTCATTGTAATAAGTTACAAACATTTTAAGTTGACACTCCATATTTTACTAAAAATTAAGTAGATGGAGGAAGCAATACATTACTCCATTCATCACCATCAGATTCAGGTACAAATGAAATAAATGTCTCCGTATTATTTTGTTGAATCCATAGACGGTTACACTTATTACACTGATAAATATCTTTTTTAATCTTTGAATAATAGTTGCCATGAATATCACATAACATTTGAGTGTCATCTAAATCTTCTGGATAAGAAAGGGATGAAAAATGCTTTCTGATCCACTCAATCCTTTTACCTGACTTTGTTGCCTCAATTAATGTCTCAATAAAATTTTCTACTTTATCTAAGAAATTATAAAAAGCTCGATCTGGTATTATCTCACCTTTATAGGGTAAGCTATCTGACACATCAGAGATCACGTTACCACATTTACATTTTAATTGACTCATTATTCTTGTATATTTTTTTATTGACTGCTCTATTCTAGGTGATATTAGAAAGACATTTAAATCATAACTCTAAATAAGTAAAAGCATCAACTTAACTTTACAAACAGTCACAAAGATCATACACATAATATTAAATCATAGAACTCAGATACTGACGGATCATTATTATTCAATGCAAGACATTCCTTGAAATATTTGTCAACAATAGAGCTATCGAGTTCATATACACCTAATGTGCTTTTTTGTATTTCAGCTTCAATAACGATTATCATTGAACGAAAAAAAGATTCTGCATCAATACCACAACACATTTTAATTTCTCCTGATAGATCCAAAAGATATACACCCCCTGATTGGCGATCTAATACATAAAATAAATTATAGTTATTATGATTAGCAAAGTGGTAATATTGATTATTAAAATCCATTTCTGAAAATGTTAAAGTAAAATCAACAAATCCATATTTCGCCGGAAAGTCAAAACCATTTCTAAAGTATTCAATTGCCGTCTTATCACCTTCATAATCAGTTTTAATAATTAATTTCACATCATCAAATTTATTCATCTCAAGTGTCAAATAATTATTATAAGCGTTTACAAACGTCTCAATGTAATTTTCCATATTTAATATATAATTGTCAGATCTTTCTCACTTCTTTTCTTGGTATGTCCCACTGAAAAAACACGATAAAAATAAAGATATTGAAAATAATAATCTAATGAATTGCATAGTACAACAATGAAACAAATTTAGGTATAGTTCACTTTAACAGAGCTAAGTTACTAATTTGTCTTTTATGTTATTTAGCTTCTTTTTTAAAAAGTTCCCCAAACTAGTGCTAGTGTTTAGCTGGCGGTATCATTTCATTCATCCTACCAATATTTTTTTATCATAAATACCCTACCATTACATAAAGCTCTTAACTTACATCAGAATAATAAAATATAAAAAACTAACCTCAAACAGCTGATCTCATTGGCCTTTGAGATGAAACAAATTTAGTCATGAGAGTTCTACTATTAATAATTATTGATTTTATGATGGTTCAATGTAAAACCTCAGAAAATTTTGCTGTTACCAAACAAAAAAAGTTTAAATATTCTTGTCAATTATTTTGTGACTCTTTAAATATTCGCAGGCCCGATTTTAGCACTGTTGATTTAGAAATAAGAGTATGGTATGGACTGTTGCATAGTGGTGATCATTCCTTTTTAAAAATCCAAAGAATTAAAGATGGAAGTTGGAGAGGAGAAAGTACACAGTTTAATTTTTATGGTCCCTCACATTTTGACTTTAATAGCCAATTTAGAGCAATTACTTTTACTAGAAATTGGTCTAACACATGGGAAGAAATAGTAGCAAAAGATTACTTAAATCTTCCAACACAAGACGACGTTGATAAACGAATTATTGAAAAGCATTCATTTAAACAAACAGTGTTTTTTGGCGATGGAAACTATTATATAATTGAGGCTCTTACAAAAAATGCAAAAAGAAAGATAATATACTCTAATCCTGAACTTTACTCAGAGCAATATCTTAAGCAAGGTATCAATTCTGTGGATTATTCAGCTTTCTTTAATTTCATCTCTTTATTAAATGATGAATTTAAATTCAAAAAAAAATTAGTCAATTGAACATTATCTCAGATAATCAGGGTTATGGGTATTTAAGTATTTTTCGCCTTTTGAAGTAATTTTATAAGATGGTAAATTTTCACCTGTAACTTTCATTTCTTCATTAAAAATATCCCTTTCCTTCTGCCTTAGCACTTTTCTGTAAGCTCTTATGCTCTGCTTTAAAAGCCCCTTTCTCTTTTTTCTTATCACAAAAACGAAGTAAAATGTCAAGGTTTTGATGCTGTGGGGAGCACTACCAAACTATAATGGGAGTCTATCCACTTGCACTGGAACGGGAAACTCTTTCCCATTACTATGATACCCTCTTTCCCGTGAATAGGTCCTTTTTGTTGCAATCGTACATCCCGGCACTTACACACTGTACATGCCGGGACGTACGGTGTGCGAGTCCTAGGACTTACACACTGTAAGTGCTACTACGTACATGGTGTAAGTCCTAGCACTTGCATGGCTTTAATGCGTAATTACTACAAAATGGATTGATTTTATGCGGGGTATGCTTATTTCAAACTACATTCTAATGCTAATTGTACTATACAAACTAGCCAATCTACGTGAGGGTAGATTGGCTTGGTTTATTGTTATAAGTTACAAACTTAAACTGTGGGAAAGTTCGTAATGACGCCTAAAGGCTTAATATTACAAACAGTGGGGAAACTTATTCAATTGGATCATTCTAAGTAACGCCTACGGCTTGATACTTAGAACAATGGGGGATTCATTTCTTTTTCCAAATTCTTTTTCTGAACATAAAAAAAAGAATAACAAGAAAAATAAAACCTAAAATTAAATATCCTTGTAAAGTCAAGCCAATTCTTATAGTATCCATTTTTTATAAGTCGTATCTGTGTATTACAATATAATAATTATACATATTGGAAGGGAGGGGCTCTATTTCAAATAACTCCAATAATTTTTTGGGAAAGTGAGATACAATAAAATTATCACTTAGGTCATTCTCAAAATCCGTAATTGCAAACTCTTTTACATTATCCCTAGTCAAATATGATTCGATTTCAACCCCATTTTCTTCAAAGTATGAAAATGGATAAGTTTTAATAGGGTGTAAAAAAAATAGAGATTGATCATTAGTATACCTCAATGACAACCAATAAAATAAATATTGTAGAACAGTCCTATAGTCATCTGAAGCATCCTGTAAAAGATCTTCCAACTCAAAAGATGCTATGAACAATTTTTCTTTAGCCTTTTTTTCCTCTAACTTGAGATCTTTTATTAAAGAAAATAAATGTGCAGCATTTCTTTTTAATTCCTCAATATTAGTCTGTTTAAGAAGTATATCATCACGAAGACTAAAATACTTATCTAGATCTTTCTTCTCTAAAACAGACAAACCGTAATCATTTTGAAAATACATCATTGATTATTATCAGCTTTTTCAATTCTTGATTTAACCCCCATTACTCCATTCGAAGCATTTTTTGACAAATCTTTTTCTAATTGTAAGAAACGTTTCTGTTTTCCATCCTCATGAGCTGTAAGCCTTTCATATTCTGATTGCAACAATTGACCATATTGTCTATCATTTGCCACTTTTTCCCATGCCTCTTTATCAACTACCAACACTCCTATATCATTACTCCTCTCACTCCTTGAAATTGTTTGGTCAATACCCTTTGAAATCATATCGTACAAATTTCGAACTGTATTTTTAGAACTTAAAGCTTTTACCTCATAATTTATTCGCCACCATTTGGTTTTCTTTGATAAAAAAGGGACTTCCTGAGAGTAATTTCCAGCAAAATTATAATGTTGAACAGTAAAACCAATATCCGCAAGAAACGGTCCATATTCAAAGTGACCAGATAGTTTTAAGCTTGTAACATCTACTTGAAGTAATTTCCCCTCTGAAGCATTCCAGTAAGGTATGCCAAAATTCACTCTTTTCCCTAAAATTGCTGGTGTCGGAATTGCAGGAGAAACAGGCGAATTCATAACTGATACTTGGGCCTTTCTTGCTCTATCTCGAATTTTTTCATAAATGATCGCCTCTCCAAAAACTCCTTTAAACCTTCTAAATTCGGAATCATTGATTGATCCTCCTCTTTTTACCCATCTATACAATTCTGCATTAGATGTATTGTTTGAAAAAATTAAGGCATTAAAAAAGTTATTATTAAACCCTGTAATTGCTGCCTGAACCCATAATGGTGGAAGTTCAGGTCCTTCCCCATTATTATCAATTAATAAAATTGGGTTATCTGATGCATATATGTATGGAGAATAGAATGGATATTCTTTCCACAAAAGATCAATAGATAAAAATCTACCTATCCTGCTGTCATAAATCCTTGCCCCAAAATCATAATGTGCAAAACTGTCACCTGGGCCATTAAAAGCATTCTCACCTTCCTTACCATTAAACCCAAACCTATAATCAGCCTCTTGGAAAGAACGATCTTCCATGGCTAGACCAAATGGGAAGTAATCTGAAAGTGAAAGGATATCACCATTGTCATGGGTAGTGGCTAGAACGTTGCCTAAGTGATTGGCGTATTCATAAATCCTTTTATAAGAAGCCAATTGATGTACTGCACCTTTACCGTTGTGTTGCCCTAAACGGTTGGAGCCATAAATGGGCAACTCTTTGATTTTAGGTGCTGGTGTGGATGCATCTACCTTATAGATGGACATTACATTGCCAGAGGAGTCCCTCACATAGTAGGTAGTTTTAGGGTTTTTAGAAGCAATGACTTGTTTTGAAATTCTATTGCCTTGTGCATCATAAAGGTATTTGACCGTGGATTTTGGTGCGCTGTTGGCATCAAAACTACTTATTGTTTGATTCTTTATTACACGACTTCCCTAACTACCTCTTATTCAATGCTTCTATTTCTTCAATTGTTAAACCTGTACCTTTTGCTACTTGTTCTATTGATAAGCCCATTTGAAGTAAATTCTTTGCTGTTTCAATAGCCTGTTCTTTTTTTCCTTCTTTGAGTCCTTCCTCCTTACCTATCTCCTTACCTATCTCCTTACCTATCTCCTTACCTATTTCTCTTTCCTTAATTATCGCCTCCATTTCCAAAGTACGCTCCCTACTGGCTTCATCCATAAGATTTACAATATGATTCTTATAGCTTACTTGTTCGGATTTTGACATCTTATCTACTTTCAATATTTCTTTCGCTTGTTCTAGTCCTTTCGCTTTAAAGTCGTCTTTGATTTCATTGTTTTTGAAGTAGTAAATCCATTCATCTAGCGTGTTTCTTGCCACATCGTCAAATTGATTCACCTTGATAATGTAATATTCAGAAAATAAATCAGAGGGCGTTTTTTCCTCTCCTAAGAACACTTTCTGTTTGCCTGATAACTCTAATTTATCTTTTTGATGAATGCCCTTAAAATCAGTTTTGCCATGATAGACATAATCGGCTCCTTGACCCAAATCAAAATACACAATATTCACAGAGTAAACCTTTTTGACATGTTGGTAAGATTCTCCTAATGAAATATACTCTGTAAGTACTTTTGAAGTGCCGTAAAGCATACGTTGAAAGTAATTGTATTCTAGTTGATTCTGTACCTCAATAATCACATATTCTCCTTTTTGGTTTTTTACCAATATATCAACGCGATTGAATTTATCGGAAGCCGTTTCTTGGTTTCCTTCACTTTCTAAAATACTATCAATCGTAAGGTCTTCTTGCATCAATTCAGAAAGAAAGCCTTCTAAAATTACATGATACGCTTGATTTCTTAAGAGGCGTTTTATTGCCCAATCAAAACGTATTAAATCATTTTTCATTATTGTACTTTTTCGTGAAGGAAATGATGGTATTTCCGAAGGTAAAGTTAAGAATAAAATTATTTCTAATGCTTGTTGGGAAATTATTATTTTAGGAATTGTAGTGAGGGATTTTAAATTCTTTTTTATGAAACAAGCCAATCTATTTGGGGGTAGATTGGCTTAATTTGTTGTTTTAAGTTCGGAAACTTAAACAATAATATAGTTCGCAATGACGATAACAGCTTGATAATTAGAACAATGAGGAGGGGTATTATCTTAATTTTACATAATGCCCTTTTAAAGAATATTTAGAAACATATACAAGAGGTACATCGTTCATTGTTAAGCAGTGATTTAAAAAATCTTTAACAATGCTTGTATTCCAGCCTGCACATGCCGCTGCTAAACCATATTTAGGGTCTGAATAATACCTGTTATCAATATCATCACCAAAATGAAAATATTTTTTAATAATTATTTTTTGTTCATCTTCACTTGGTACCACCTTATCATAACCTAATACATTAAGTAACGACTCATTAACAGTATGATCCTCTATATCCCATAATTCGAATAAAGGAGTACAATTCATCTTTGGATGTTCTTTTTAACCTAAAGAACCCTTTTACGAGTGTACTTAAGATAGCACCATTGCTATAAATAGATTTATCTTTTAATTTAAAAAATAAGTATTCTAAAATGGATTTATTATTTTCTTTTACATAAAAATCAATAATTTTTGACACTTTATTATTCCACTCTTTTGAAATAGCTTTATCTAATTCTTTTTCATCATTAAAATTCATTACTTTTTCTGTTTATTAATATATTCTCCATTTCGTTTTTTACCAATTCCCTGAGCATTACTAAAGTGATTTGTACCCTGAGGATTTCCTCTTTTTGGAACAATATGATCAACTTCTGCTTGGAATGGATCTTTTCCTCCTCTTACTCCTGGTACTAAAAAGTCACCTGTTTCATCATCTCTTAAATATCCATTATTATGTTTTTTATTCACTGCTTTAACCTTATTTTTTTGATCTTCAGTGAATTTTTTTCCAATTCCTCTAATATGTGCTTTCTTATCATTTAAATCAAGATCACTATAGTCAGCTCGACCTTTCCATGTTGTTCCCGCTCCTGTAATATATTTCTCTATTGCTTTATCATCAAAACCCATTTTAGAAAGTCCTTTTGCAACAATACCAGAACCATATTTCGATATTAACTCCCCTAAAGCATCCCCTGCAAGATTACTTACAAAACCTGTAGCAAAGTCTTGTAATGCCTGTTCTTTGGAATAGTTAGAACCCGCAGATAAAGCATTGACTAATACATCACCTGAAGCAGTAGCTGCTGCTTTACCAAACTTACCACCAGGTACTTTCCAAGGCATAGCTCCCTCAGCAGCAGATCTACTAACTTGCCACCAATTAACTACTTCAAAAGCTTGATTGATGGTCTCAACATTTGGATCAAAGAAATATGCTATTGCCGCTTGAGTAAGCATATCAGTTGCTCCATTAGCACCTGCTTTTAAAAGAAGCGGGAGAATTGGTAATTTACCATCTGGATCTTTATATACTATAGGATTTTTTAAAGAATAAGAATATGGGGAAAGTCCTGCGATTTGTTTAAATTCTGGATCAACATTCCACCTTCTACCTAATATCGGGTCATAGCCATATCCTCCAAAATCATAATGCTTTCCATTTCCTTTAATTTCATCGTCTTTCTCATGACCTCCGAACCCATACCTATAATCAGCCTCTTGGAAAGAACGATCTTCCATGGCTAGACCAAATGGGAAGTAATCCGAAAGTGAAAGGATATACCATTGTCATGTGTAGTGGCTAGAACGTTGCCTAAGTGATTGGCGTATTCGTAAATCCTTTTATAAGAAGCCAATTGATGTATTGCGCCTTTACCGTTGTGTTGCCCTAAACGGTTGGAGCCATAAATGGGCAACTCTTTGATTTTAGGTGCTTGGAGTAGATGCATCTTACTATAGTTACCACTGATTCCAAAACCATTACCAACTCCCTAACAAGTTTTCACTCCTCTTCCAATGAACTTCTAGCTAAATTCCATTACTTTGTATTTTTATAAAGTTAGACGAGAAGAGATATGTTAGCCACTGTAAAAGAAAAGTTAGTATTAGGAATTGACCCGGGGACGCAGGTGATGGGATATGGTCTTATTTTGGCCAAAGGACAAAAGCTAACGTTGGTGCAGTATGGTGTGATTCATTTGAAAAAATACTCTTCTCATGCGTTGAAACTGAAAAAGATACATGAACGTATTACTTCTATTTTGGAAGAGTATGCTCCGGATGAAGTGGCTTTGGAGGCTCCTTTTGTGGGGCAAAATGTACAGTCGGCATTGAAATTGGGCAGAGCACAGGGCGTAGCGATGTCGGCGGCGCTGATGAGGGATATTCCGATTACGGAGTATGCCCCTAAAAAAGTTAAGGCGGCGGTGACGGGGAACGGAAATGCTTCTAAGGAGCAAGTTTCCAATATGATTGAGAAGCTATTGAAGTTTAAAATTGATGATCAGTCGCTGTTTGATGCAACGGATGCTTTGGGCGTGGCTATTACACATATTTTCCAGAATGGTGTGAATACTTCTAAGAAGAAATCATGGTCTTCCTTTATTGCGAATAACCCGAGCAGAGTTGCAAAAACGAAAAAGTAAGTGGCTAGGAAGCGACACTTTTTTTGATGTCTAATGGTACTTTTACAATAAAAGCACTACCTTTCCCTTCTTCGCTTTCACATACAATATCGCCTTTCATGGCGTCAATAAATTTTTTGGCAATACTCAACCCTAGACCTGTGGAAGACTCCCCATCTGTGGGTTTTGCGGAAAGACGCTGGAATTTCCCAAACATACGCTTCATATCAGTTTTGGAAATACCTGGACCATTATCTTTGATGATGACACTTGCTTGTTCCTCACTACAAACCTTTACTTCCACCTCAATTTTCTCGTCTTTGGGTGAGAATTTTATAGCATTGCTTAGAAGGTTATCAAGTACTTGTCTTACACCGTTAGGGTCTGCAAAAACAGTAACGGGCTTCAATTTCTGTATGATATGAATCCCTTTCTTCTCCGCTGTATGTTCACAGTTTTCCACTACATTTTCCACCACCTCATCTATATCAAAAGAACTCATATTTAAATTCATATGCCCTGCTTCTATGGCTTTCACATCTAATATTCTAGTGATCATTTCGTTCATTCTCAGCAAGGCATTTTTTACTCCTTTTGCACAATCTTGATTGTCTCCTTCTAATTCCACTTCCAAAAGCTGTGAAAGGGTCAAAGCGGAAGTCAAAGGATTTCTTAAATCATGAGCTACGACACCAATCAAATGATTTTTTTCTTCATTCAGGTTATTCAACAACTCATTATGTTCTTTTACTTCTACATTACGGAGGGCTAATTCACTTTGCTGGTGTTGCAGTAATTCGTTGGCCGCGGTGAGTCTTTTGGTCAATTCTCGTTGTTTTAAACGTTCTTTGATAAATACCATAATTACACCAATCAAAAGAAAGGAAATCACCAAAGAAGAGATTGTAACCACTAACTGTTTATCCATGCTTGCTTCCTGTGCTTTTCTTTGCTCTTCCAGCAATTCATTTCTGGCTTTTTGTTCATTGAACTTCACTTGCGTTTCTAACAATGCTACTTCACGCATTTTCTCTTGCGTAAAAACACTATCATACAGGTCATGTGATTGACGTACATATTTTAATGCAGACTTATGGTCTCCTTTTCTTTCATACAGATTTGATAACTGTGAAGAGGCTCCCATTAACTCATGTCTTGCTTCAATAGCTGTCGCTAATGCATAACTTTCTTGAGCATAATATAAAGCGGAATCCAATTTGTTCATATCTATATAAAGCCCCGCAATATTACTTGCTACGGAAGTCAAGCCTCTTTGATCATTTGACTTTTTCAGAATGTTATAGGAGTCTTTGTAAGCCCTTAATGCCTGTCCTATTTCACCCACTGTTCTATAAACGATTGCGATATCATTATAGGAATAAGCCAAAGCATTTCTCTGATTTTCTTTTGTCCTTATACTAATGGCCTTTTTATGATATGCCAGTGATTTCTCGTATTGTTCTTTGTAAAAAAGGATATTAGCCATGTTGCTATAAGCCAATGCTCTTAGACGAGCGGAAGAGGAATCGTTGAGGAGTTCTAATCCTCTTTGATAGTAATCATAGGCCCTTTCGTGCTCTCCTTGCACCTCATAAGCCTTCCCGAGGTTCTGTATTGATACATTCCATGCTGAAGTATCACCGAGGTTCTTGGCAATGTTTGATGACTCAAAATAGTCTTTGAGCGCTTCACTGTATTCTGCCTGATAATAATGCACTACACCTTTCTGATGATACGCTTTTTGGAGGTCTTCCTGATCATTGATCTGCAAAGCCATACTGATAGCTTGATCTGCAAAGTAAAGGGCAGAATCTAAGTCTCTCTGATTATAAAGCCTACAGAGAGACAAGAGGTCTTTCACATATTGTTCATTGACTTCTTGCTGCTTTATTTTTTTCCTTAAACTATCAATTTCGTGGTTTCTATTTGAACTTAAAGATTGGGCAGAGAGTGATAGTGAAGAAAAGAGTGTAACAAATAGTAAATAGTGTTTCAAAAGAATAGCATTATATAGATAATAATAGTTTCCCCGGTGGGACTTCAATATAAAAAGACAACATTAAAGTCAAAAGGTTGCAAGAAAGATTTTCTTTTGGTTTAATATTATTTATGTTAATGAAAAATGAGCGGACCTTCACAAAAAAATCTTATATTCAATAATGTGTTTTACTATTTGTCTTGTTACTGTGTCAAGCTGAATAGAGATTACCTACATTTCTGAACAATCAGATTATTCACCATCTCATCATACTTTTAAATAACAAACTATCTATGTTACAAAAAACAGTACTCATTTTCTTTATTTTATTTTGCTCTGAAAGCCTTTTCGCTCAAGAAATCATAAAAGGTCAAGTTACTGATGCTGAATCAAAAGCTCCTCTCCCTTTTACTAATATTTTATTTTCAGAAAAAGGGACAGGTACTGTATCCAATGCTGAGGGGAACTACACCGTCAACCTTTCAAACCTCAATCCTACTGATTCTATTACCTTTAGCTATGGGGGTTATACGCCAAAAAAGTTTCTGGTCAAAGATCTTCAAAAGGGTACAAATTTGAATGTTGAATTGATGCCTCTTGTGATTAATCTTGAGGAAGTGGTGATTACATCAAAAAATATTTCGGTGAAAGACATTATGAATAAAGTGGAAGAGAATTTTGCTGAAAATTATAAAAAAGAGTATGTGAAAGAAAACCTTTTTGTCCATAGTTTTCATAGGACCACTGTCAATAAAGATGACCCTATTCGATTAAAGAAATCCAGTTTTGAGGGAATTGATCAAGCGAAAAGCCGTAAAATTATTGAAATGCTTCCTGATGAATTTATCAATTATATGGACAGTAAACACACTTGGTATACAGGCAAGGAGGAGCATAAGTTAGTGAATCAAAAATCTATTTCTCTGGAGGAGAGTTCTCTTCAGAAAATCAATAAAGAAATGGAAAATACACTCAATTTTCTGGTGGAAGATATAGAGAGCTCTTTTAATGAGGATAAAGTTTATTATAGAATAAAGTCGGGTATTATTGGTACCAAATTAAAAGATGAGGAAGAGGCAAGTTCTGATTCTCTTAATTTAGAGAACCCAGATGTTTTTGATTCCTTACACTACAATTTTAAAACAAAGTATGTCAAAATCAGCATAGAAGAAGTTTTTGATCAGGTAATGGACATTGATAGTGATTTCATGGAGTTTGTCACCAAAAAAGGAAAGTATAAATACGAACTGGAAGGGGCAACAATGATCGATGATGATGTGGCTTATAAAATTTCCTTTACGCCTAAGGGTGGGAATTTTCAAGGCTCGATCTTCGTTTCTTCTGAGACCTTCGCTATACTTCAAATGAATATTGAATACGCACCTGGAAAAAGAGGCAAACACATTCAGCTTTTGGGTATTGGCTATTCTGAAAACTACAAAAAGATGAGGGTGATTTTTGAGAAAGGTGAAAGCAGTTATTATGTGAAATATATCTACAGTCAAAAAAAGATAAACTTCTCCTTAGAAAGAAATTTCTCTCTTTTAAAAAAGCAGAAACGTTTTATGTTTGATAAAACACTGGAAGAGATAAAGATAAAAACCAACCTGCATATGAGTTCTGATGAAACGAGGGAAATATTGGTGCTTGACCGCGAAAAAATATCTGAAAGTGAATATAATAATTTGAAAGAAAAAGAAATTGTAAAGGTGAAGAGAGAACAACAAAATTCACTTGACCTTTGGGAAGGTGGTACGGTAATCACACCAACAAAATCATTGGAAGAGTATCAGCGAAAGGAAGAAATATAATAAATAGAAAAAGCGGATCCGATAATGAATCCGCTTTTTCTTTATATGATCTACTGCCGTAAGTGCTCTATCAAAATTAGCAGGTATTATTATAACCTGAACGTTACGCCAAACTGACCTCCGGAAACTGTTCCTCCTCCAAATTGAAGATTCAGCCCAATTAAGTCCGTTATAAACCAACGGCCACCTACTTGAATACCTCCACCGAAACCAGTGTTAGCATGACTATATCCATAAAAACCAACATTGGCTCCTGCATATACATCCCACTCGGAAGATAGATTTAATAATCGGTTAAAATGGTAATTACCCACAGCTGATAGTGTCCATGCTGAGCGGTCTTTATGGTTGTCCCAACGGTTATGATAAGAGAAAACCCCACCTACTGAAATGTCAGGATGAAAGCCGGTGTATTCTCCACCAATATAAAATGGAATGCCATGATTACTAAAACCAAATCCTGTGTTTAAAAACCACGCATGGCCTGCAGAATAAGAGCCTCCACTTCTTGAAGTTGTTGTTTTCTGTTGTTTTTCTTGTGCTAGAGATAATGTTGTAATCAATAAACCAGATACTAATAGCAGTACATATCTGAAGTTTGTTGGTTTAATATTCATCATAGTTTTTATTGTTAAACTCAAAACAAATAACGCTGATTGAAAAATACAATTCTGTTAATTGCATCATAATAAAATAAAAAACAGTGATAAATACACTATCACTGTCTTTTCAAGAGCATGTTGCACAAATTATAGATAAATTATAAAAAGGGCAATGCTTTAATACATGTTGTTAGAATTCGAAGGTTATACCAATCCCAACATATCTTTTACATTCTTATCTTCTAGCGTTTTACCCACAAATTGAATTGGAGGCAATTTGAATCCAATCACTAAAATATCGTCCGTTTGTTTTTCAGTTTCCTGCATCCATTCATTGATTGTCATCGCAATAATAGATTTCTGCTCAAACATTGGTTTTTCGGATACTTCCAGAAATAGTTTCCTCATGTTTTTCTTATAAAATTTCTGTCCCTTTTCACCCCCAAACTGATCCTGATAACCATCAGTACACATGTATACAGATTCAATTTGAGCATTAGGATCATCTAATTTTATCACATGATCTGTGAATTTCTGATAGGCTTTTTTCTTGAATACATGTCCGCCAATCGACTGTTTTTCTCCTGGAACTACTTCTATTTCCTGTTGCCCTACAGCATCTTTTTTCACTAAATAAAGAGGATGATGTGCACCAGCAAAAGTCAACTGTCTCTTTTTCTTATTGATGACACAGATACCAATATCCATACCGTCCTTATTGTTCATTTTTTCCTGCTGCAACACTACTCTGATTCTGACATTCAGTTCATCAAGAAGCTGAGCAGGAGTCATATATTCTTTTGAATTAATAAGGTTTGATAATATCTCTCTACCCAAAATAGACATAAACGCACCCGGAACACCATGACCTGTACAATCTGCTACAGCCAAATAAGTGTAATCGCCCTTGCTTTCCATCCAGTAAAAATCCCCGCTGACAATATCTTTCGGTCTGTAGAATACAAAAGCGTCGTGGAATTTCGACTGAATCATTGAGATGTTAGGGAGCAATGCTTGCTGTATTCTTTTTGCATATTGAATACTGCTTGTTTGCTGTGAGTTCTTTTTCTCTAGCTCTTCCAGCGTCCCTTGAAGCAACAAATTACTGCTCATCAGTTCGTCCCTATGTCTGTTGATTTGTTCCGTTTTCTTCAACACCTGCGTTTCCAAGTCCTCATAGTTAACTGCAGTTTGCAATGCACTCACAGCGTACACCACAATACTTCCCAGCATGTTAATCTCAACGTCAGTGTAAGCATTTGGCCTGTCATTGTGAATGGCCAAAACGCCAATTTTTCCTGTAGAAGAAGTCAATGGAAGATAGATCAATGACGCTGCTTTTTTGTGGGTAATTACAGGTAATAAGTGTTTGTAGGGGTTAGGAGTACTTCCCAAGAAATCTTCACAAATGATTGCTTCCTGAGAGTTATAACAAGTTACACCCAAGTGTGTGTTATCAAGAAGAGATCGTTTTAATTCATAATACTGACCTTCTTTATCATACCCTTGGTAATGCATTTTATCTTCATGGACAATCCCCACCATAAACAAAGAGAAATCCAGCACATTACTCAAGGCTCTGTTGAATTCTTCTATGATCTCACTTACAGAGGTGTGGTTACTGATTTTATTACCGATCTGTCTGATCGTGTCTATTTTTTCATAAGTAGTGGCCAATTCTTCTTTCTGCTGAAGGATTTCATCACTTCTCTCACTCATTTTCTCCAACACATAATTGAAGTCCCTTGAAAGATCACCTATTTCATCTTGTGTATTGATGGTATAGATTTTCCCTTGAAACTTATCTTCAACAATTTGATGAATCGATTTTGATAATTTATTAATAGGTTTCCCTAAACGATTCAGGAGGTAATACAATAATAAAGCATTGACTAAAATAATACTGAAAGCAGAAACAAACAGCAGGATCAAATTGATATTCTGCCAATAACGTTCGTACTCTTTCACCACTTCTGAAATATTATGGATATCTTTTTCGATAATGTTCAGGGACACATTCAAATTGTCTTTGATACCCGCATTTCCGAAGTAGCCCAACTGAGCATCCAAAGCGACCAGTTTATGGAAATACTGCTCATAGTTATCTAATGCTCCTTTCAGATACACCCTTCCATATTTATCAGAAACTGTTCTATCAACATCTACTTTCAGCTTCTCAATCACCTTAGAAAGTTTTCCGGCATAGGCTTTATCCTTTCTTAAGATATAGTCTTTTTCATGTCGTCTTAAAGATAGAATCTTCACCTGATCCAATGCATAACCTGAGTTCATTACACTATAAACAGAACGACGCATATCACCTTCTACCCCAAAACTTTTAAATCCTCGTTTAAGCTGAACAGACACTAAAGAATCCAGAGTAGTGTGATACAAAGCAATAGATTTCTCAAGATTACGCAAAGGCATAATCACATTGGCCCTTTTTACATAATCATTGACATAAAAAGCATCTATCTGTTGGTTGATTTCAGCAATCAGTTCTTTGTTTTTGTTGATGTACTTATTTTGTTTGGTCTCGTAGAAAGTAGGATTGATAGTTTCGGTAAGTAAGAAAGATTGCTGACCCGATTTAATTTTTTGGATTTTATTAGAAACAACAGCAAGATCATTCACAACGTTTTCGGCGTTGGTAGTAGTGTTCTTGATATAAGCATACACAAAAAACACCACGCTAATGATCAATAAGTTCGTAGCAAATGACCAAACTAACCTTGTTTTAATACTCTTAGCTTGCCTTTTTTGAGGAGTTAATTTCATAATGGAAATAGTTTTAAAAAGCTGGTATATATCCTTTATGAGCGACAACTTGTTGCCCTTTTTCTGAGAGTGCAAATTTCACAAAACTTTGAACAGTACTCTTTTCTGAATCTCTATAATATAAATAAAGAGGTCTTGAAAGAGGATAGATTTTCTGTAGTGCATTTCTGAAAGAAGGATACACATAATCCTTATTATTGATACTTACAGATATTGGCTGTACTACTTCATCAACATAAGCGATACCACAATAGCCAATAGCACCTTCTTCATCACTTACTTTTTCCACAACGGCGGAGTTAGATTGCACTTCAACACTTCCTTTTCGCATAGGTGCACTGCCCATTACCTCTGACTTAAAGAAACCAAAACTACCTGAGTTCTCATCTCTTGTCACCACTAGAATAGGAATATCTTTCCCTCCTATTTCACTCCAATTAGTAATTTCTCCTTTGAAAATCTTCGCAATAGTCTGCACTGATAATTTCTTCACAGGATTTGAAGAGTGTGTAATAATTGACAAGGCATCAAAGGCAATCACTTTTTCCATTAAGTGATCGTATTGATCTTCAATTCTTTCCTTTTCTCCTACTTTTACTTTTCTTGATGAAAGTGCAAATTGGACTGCATAATCTGACAATCCTCTAAAACCTAATGAACTTCCTCCTCCTTCAACATCAATTGACCCTGAAGAAGAAAAGGTATTTACCAAAGCTTCAACTACAGGGAGCATTGTGTCACTGCCTTGTCCTCTTAATGTGTTTGTTTGTCCGTTCGTTCTAGTAGCAAATACAAAAATATTAAAAAGTATTACTGTTATTAATTTTAAAGATAGATTCTTCATTACTTCAGCATTTAATTCTATCACAAAAGTCGAGATCTAATATTACAAGAATAAGTCGCTATCTTTACATTATCTTGATGTTATAAGTGACCTAAACACACTTAATAGTACAATTATTTCGTTAATAAACCCTCTTTTAAGTCGGAGTTATCAATATTTAGTGATAGTTTAGCACTTTTCTAATGTTAACAAAATGAGAACGATTTGGATTTGGCTATTTAAACTAGCCGGTTGGAAAGTGGAAGGTGTGTTACCTGAAGATGTAAAAAAAATGGTTGTTGTTGTGGGGCCTCATACTAGTTTTTGGGATTTTATGGTAGGTGTGCCTGCACGTGATATAGTAGGAATTAAAGCAAAATTTTTCATTAAAAGCACACTCTGCAAAGGTGTATTAGGTAGATTTTTGAAGTCTCAAGGTGCTATTCCTGTCATTAGAACGAAAAATACACGATTGGTAGATCAAGTAATTGAGCAGTTCAATCAAAGAGAAGAATTAATTATGGCCGTTACTCCTGAAGGAACGCGATCGTATAATGATAACTGGAAAACTGGTTTTTACAGAATTGCTATAGGGGCTAATGTCCCAATCTATATGGTGGGTATGTGCTTCAAAACTAAAAGAATTGTATTTGGTGAGTATATAATCCCATCGGGTAACATTGAGGAAGATACACTTAAAATAAAAACTTATTTGAGTCAGTTTGTGGGTAAACACCCGGAGAAAGGAATCAGATTACCATCTTAATTATTTTCTATTAAACAGAATATCTATTTTTTCTTCCAATAAAAATACCTGAAGTCCAAATTGATAATTTAGCCATACATAACTGTAAGGGCTTAAAGGGGTGTGATTATCCTGATTGTTTTCATTGAGATTTTCTAATTCTTCTCTAGTTGAAGTAAGTCTAAGGTTTTCTTGCATAGGAGTAGTGAATGAATCTTCAGTAAGCTGAGTTATCAAATTATCAAGGTGTGAAGTGAATATTTGATGCTTTTCATGCATGGAATAAAGCTGTGAGATGTATTGATTCCCAATTTCTGAGGCAAATGTAGAAGTGTTCAACAACTCAATTATACCAGACATTCTTCTCAAAATCACTATTGCCTCTTCCAATTCCTTTGATCTATGCTTAAAATGACTACTTTCCTTTTTTACATGCTCAATAATCTTTCTCTGTTTCCGAATAGAAGAAATAATTTTACTGATTTCTAAAAGATAGTTTTCCTCAGCACGTTCACCCTTAACAACACTTTTATATTCTCTAGAAATTAAAGTTAAAGCATTGGCCATTTCAAATTTCAATTCTCTTACTCCCCTGACAGGAAAAATTAATGCAAAAACTAAAGTAATCAATCCACCAAAAATAATATTTCCAGATCTCCACAAAGCCGTTTCGATACTTTCATTCTCATTCACACCTAAAAGAATTATTAATGTCATCACTCCAATTAAGTAAGCATAAGGATATTTTTTGAAGACAAATAATCCAAATAAAGGAATAGTGCCTAGTATGATGAAAGTTTGTATAGGTAGATTATCCTTAAATAATAATAAGGTGGCTACGCCTAATATTGACCCGCTTATTGTCCCTAATATTCTTTGAAGTATACGATGAATAATACCTCCAAATTCTGGTATAGGCCCAATGAGTACCATTGCCGTAATACACACCCATGTTCCATGAGGGATTTTTAATACACTAACAAGAATAAAACTTATCCCCACCAAAAGCATTGTTCTGATCAGGTGAATCCTTTCTACATTTTGATAGATATATGTTTCAATTTTCTTATTCATACCAACTTATAATAATGAAGAGTTAAGAAAGAAGAATGAAGTTGATGCGTATTGCAAATTGTGAGATTCCATTTGATAATAAAAGTAAGCTTACCAAAGTAAAGTAATATTAGAAAGTATATTCATTCTTCATTCTTCATTTAAAATACCTTATTAAAGTATAAAAGAAAAGGCTACCTCTTTCGAAGTAGCCTCTTATTATTTCTAATTCCCAGTCAATATTACATAGACTCGTGGAATGTTCTTTGAATCACCTCTAATTGGTGCGCTCTTGATAATCTGATGAAATTCACAGCGTATCCAGATACACGGATTGTTAACTGTGGATAGTTCTCAGGATTTTCATAAGCATCCATTAAAGTATCTCTGTTCAATACATTCACGTTTAAGTGGTGAGCCATACCGCCTTCTTCAGCGAAGTAACCATCCATCATAGTTACAAGGTTTTTCACTTGAACAGCTCTTTCAGAACCTAATGACTTAGGAACGATTGAGAATGTATTTGAGATACCGTCTTGAGCATCATTGTAGTCTAATTTTGCAACAGAGTTCAATGAAGCAACAGCACCGTTTGTATCACGACCGTGCATTGGGTTAGCACCTGGAGCAAATGGCTCACCAGCCTTACGACCGTCAGGAGTAGCACCTGTTTTCTTACCGTACATTACGTTTGAAGTAATTGTCAATAATGACATTGTAGGTACAGCGTTACGGTAAGTTTTGTGCTTCGCTAACTCAGTGAAGAAGATATGAGAGATTTCTTTAGCGATGTTATCTACATCATCGATGTCGTTACCATATTTAGGGTAATCACCTTCGATTTCGAAGTCAACAGCTAAACCGTTCTCATCACGAACTGGCTTCACTTTAGCATTCTTGATTGCAGATAATGAGTCAGCAATGATAGAGATACCAGCAGCACCGTAAGCCATATCGATACCTGGATCAGTGTCCAAGAATGCGAATTGTGCTTTTTCGTAGTAGTGCTTGTCGTGCATATAGTGAATGATGTTCATCGTCTTCACATAAACACGAGCAACCTCTTGCATTGTTTTCTTGAATTGCGTCATTACTTTGTCGTAATCCAAGTACTCATCGTTAGCCATTGAATCGATACCATTCACTGTCAATACGTTTTTGTTTTCGTCATGACCAGCGTTGATTGCCATCAATAATGCTTTTGGTAAGTTTGTACGTGCACCGAAGAATTGGATTCTTTTACCGATTTCTTGGTAAGATACACAACAAGCGATACCGTAGTCATCTGATCCACGGTTAGGACGCATTAAATCGTCATTTTCGTATTGGATAGATGAAGTATCAATTGATACTTGAGAACAGAAATCTTTGAAACCTTCAGGAAGATCTTTTGACCAAAGTACAGTTAAGTTTGGCTCTGGAGATGCTCCTAAGTTATAAAGTGTTTGTAAGAATCTGAATGAAGTTTTAGTCACTTTAGTACGACCGTCGTGGAATTGACCACCAATAGCTTCAGTTACCCAAGTTGGGTCACCACCGAAGATCTCGTCATAAGCACCTGGACGTAAGTGACGAACCATACGTAATTTCATTACGAAGTGGTCGATATATTCTTGAGCTTCAACCTCATTGATAGTACCTGCTTCTAAGTCTCTTTGGATATAGATATCTAAGAAAGAAGATACGTTACCTAATGACATTGCAGCACCATCTTGCTCTTTTACAGCCGCTAAGTAAGCAAAGTATACTGCTTGTACAGCTTCTTTTGCAGTTTCAGCAGGACGAGTTACGTCTAAACCGTACATTGCAGCCATCTCAGCGATGTCTTTCAATGCAGAAATTTGAGAAGTAATCTCTTCACGTAATTGGATGTTCATTGCGATGTCCGCTCCTGAACCTTCGCTTAAACCTTCCTCGATGTTAGCAAAATCTTTTTGTTTTGCTGCGATTAATTGATCTGTACCGTAAAGTGCTAAACGACGGTAGTCACCGATTACACGACCACGTGCATAGTTATCAGGAAGACCAGTTAAAACACCTAATGAACGGTAAGTTCTAATTTCTTTATCATATGCAGCGAACACTTGGTTGTTGTGATCTTTTGCATAGTTAAATACGTTTTCTACAGCTGGGTTAACCGTTTTACCTTTTTCTTCTACAGCGTTTTTCACTACTCTATAGCCACCGAAAGGCTTCATAGCACGCTTTAAAAGCTCATCAGTCTGTAAACCAACGATTGTTTCTAATTCTTGGTTGATGTAACCTGCTTTATGAGATGTTACAGTAGAGATTGTATCCGTGTCAATGTCACGGCAACCATTATTTTCTCTTTCTTCTTTCATACCTGCTAAGCAGATATCCCAAAGCTTTTTAGTTGCCTCAGTTGCTTCCGCTAAGAAAGAAGCGTCTCCATAATAAGGTGTAACGTTATTTACTACAAAGTCATAAACGTTGATTTCGTTTTGCCACTTTGTTCCTTTTAATTGAGAGTTTAATACAGCGTTTTCCATTCTTCTATTTTGGTTTTTCTTTACAATCTACATTTACACTAAACGGTATTTTTAACGTTCAGATGTCTATGTTTAGTTTTATTAATTAAATCAACTTAAATTCTCTAGCTAGCAACTTTGCTGTCCTTCAAATCTTTTTTAAGCTGTGAATTTTCTTTTTCCATGTCTGGCTTCACAAACATCCACCAGTAAATTGTCCCTACAAAGAAGGCTCCTCCTACGATGTTTCCTAACGTTGCAGGTATTAAATTGGTGATGATAAAATCTGACCAAGTAATGTCAGCACCATTAAACATCGCCGCCGGAATCACATACATATTGGCAATACAGTGTTCGAAACCAAAGGTTACGAAAGTCATTACTGGGAACCAGATTCCGATTACTTTACCCATCACATCTTTTGCAGCGTATGCTTGCCATGCCGCCAAACATACTAGCCAGTTGGCCCCTACTGCTTTAAAGAAAGTCTTATAAAAAGGATTACCCACTTTATGTTCTGCTACACTGATTAATGAGTTATGGAAGACCTCTGCGTCAACCACTCCTGTTAATGTAGTGATGAAGTAAGCCACAAATAGAGATCCTATAAAGTTACCTAAGTAACCAAATCCCCAAACTTTCCCTAGCTTTCCCCAAGACTGATCTTTTGAGAAAACTGAAACGGTCATCATTGCAGTACTTGATGTGAATAATTCTGCTCCTGCAATAATTACTAAAACTAGTCCTACTGGGAAAACTGCACCCATCAGAAACTTTGTGATACCAGGGTTTTCAGCTGCAATTCCAGGTGATCCTCCTCCAACAATTATGGCTAATAAGAATCCGAAGGCTACATACGCTCCTCCTAAAAATCCGAAGACCAACAATTGTTGAATGGACATATTTCCTTTCTGAAGTGCCCCTCCTCTAATATTACTTAAAATCTCTTTTGGCGATGAATATCCCATACAATATGAAAGTTTATAAGATTATCTCTTTGTGATGATACAAATATGAAAGTAGTAGAAATCTATTTCAGTGATCGTCATCACTAAAATTTCGTGATGACATATGATTATACGTAAATAGCTATTTTACACGCAGTTAATTAACACTTATATGCAAAAAACTTTCAAAAAAAGCCCCTTTTTTTATTGTACTTTTTACATATAAATCAAAAAAAAGAAATGAATTTTCTCACTTAGCGTAAAGAATCAAAACGCGAAAATTCGCTTTCCTACAAACGAACATATATATACGCTATTTCATTAATTTTTATTTAGTAAATTGGTTAGACTATTGAAGTTAGAGAACTTTGAGACTAATTTTTTTCAGCGATTTTTACACTATTCCAATCATAATATGGGACATCACCACCATCATTCACACGGACAACATCATGATTCTACCAAGAATATAGGCTGGGCTTTTTTCCTCAACTTATCATTTACCATTTTTGAATTTATCGGAGGTTTTTATACCAACTCCATCGCCATTTTATCTGATGCGGTTCATGACCTAGGAGATACACTGGCAATTGGTGCTGGTTATTTCTTTGAACGGTATTCTAACAAAAAAGAAAATACAACCTATACTTATGGTTATAGAAGGTACTCCACTTTAGCGGCTATTATTAATATCATCGTCCTTACTTCCGGTTCTATACTTATTATAGTAAAGACTATTCCCCGTCTGATAGAACCTGAAGAAGTGCATTCAGAAGGGATGTTGTTGATGGCCTTTATAGGTGTGGCTGTAAATGGTATGGCGGTGTTTAAATTATTTGGAAATAAAAATTCCGCCAATCAAAGGGTAATGATGCTTCACTTGATGGAGGACACCCTTGGCTGGGTAGCGGTATTAATTGGGGCCTTAATCATGAACTTTTATGATATTCCTATTATTGATCCATTACTCTCTTTGGGAATCGCTTCTTTTATCCTTTATAATGCTATTAAAAACCTGATTGGCATTCTCCCTATTTTCCTTCAGGCTGCACCCCATAATATCAATCAGGAGGAAATCATCGATGATTTGAAGAAAATCAATAATGTTGAAGATGCTCATGACCTTCATTTATGGTCATTGGATGGTGAGTTTAATATAATGAGTCTTCATCTTGTAGTGGAAAATTCTACGGATATGTGCCGATGTGCTGAAATAAAGAAAGAGGTGAGAGAAATTATCAAGAAAGATAAGATCAAACATATTACAATAGAGATTGAGCGTTTGGAAGAAGATTGTGTAGAATGACTTTAGGGCGAATTGAATTCGCCCTTTATTTATTACAACTTATTTTTTTGGCTTGTTTCTAAATAGGTCTTTGAATACATCAATGGTAAGTGCCAGTCCCAAAATACCTGCAATTACATAGCCTGCAATAGCGAACTTATTAATGAAGGTGGCATTCTCTGCGACAGCCATAGAGGAAGAAGCAATCAATAAGCAACCTATAATTATACCTATAGTGAGTTTATTGATCCCATTTCTAAAGGAATCCAATATAGGCTGTGTTTCTTCTAAAGTAATCATCACATCAATCTTCCCTTTTTTGATGAGAGCGATGATTTCTTTTATATCTGCCGGAAAGCTTTTGAAATCACGTATACCATATACTAGATCCAATAAAAGTTCTCTCTGTCCTTTTGAGGTAAGAAAGTGCATTTGATACTTTAATATAAAGGGTTTGATTTCCTTCAAAAGATTCATTTTTGGGTTGATCTCTAAAGCGGTCCCCAAAACTAACGCCAATGCTTTAGCTAAAGTAACAAAGTAATTAGGCAGTTTTATATTATAACTGAACATTATTGTCATTACTTTTTCAGAAAAGCTAGCCCACGGTATTGTACTTACATCTTGATCTATAAATTGGAAAAGGTCATGCAGTTGATATTGAAGGTTCTTTCTATTTTCTTTTGTGATTTCATGGGTTAGTGCAATTCTTTTAATAGAATGAATCACTCTATCCGTATTTTTTGAAAGAAACGCCTCCAGAAATTCGCCTATTACAGTAGTATCTTCTTTTAATAAATGCCCAACTATTCCAAAATCAATAAAACAGAGTTTTAAATCTTTTGTGATAAAAACATTACCGGGATGTGGGTCGGCGTGATAAAAGCCATACTCAATAATCTGCTGGAAAAAAGACTTGACTAAGTTTTTACTGATCACTTCTTTTTGCTGTTCAGAAGCCGTTTCAATAAAATCATTCATCTTCGTACCATTGGCAAACTCCATACACAGTAATTTATCTGTGCAGAGTTCCTTGATGACTTTCGGTGCTGTGGTAGTTTTTGAGTTTTTAAAATAACTATAAAACTGTTCTTGATTTCTTTTTTCAATAGAATAATTCAATTCATTTTTTAGAGTGATCTCAAATTCATCAAACAGACGCATCGGGTCCATTTTGGCGATATTCCTGCTCGACCTCACCACAATTCTTAGAATTGAGCGAATAATTCTTAAATCCTCATTGACAGTCGCACTTGCTGATGGTTTTCTTACCTTTAGCACCAAAGGTTTACCATCTCTTTCTACGGCATAAGTCTGCCCTATTGATGCAATACCCAATGGTTTTTCATTAATCTTCGTAAAAGTTTCAAACTCTTCCTCTCCAAGTTCTTCCTTTATCATCTCTTCCACGTTGAAAGACTGATCTTGTTTTACCTCATCCTGAAGCTTCTTGAGTTCTTTTACATATTCTATTGGAATTAAATCTGCACGATTGCTCAACATCTGCCCCAACTTAATAAAGGTTGGTCCTAATTCTTCAATTGCCAATCGAAACCTGACTTCAATAGGTTCTCTTGATACTTCAAGGTGTTTATCTAAAATTTTATTAGGAATAAGGTGGGAAATACTCGAATTGACTAACCAACTCTGAAAACCGTATTTCACCATCACTTGTACAATCTCAATATATCGATTAGAATATGTCGTTTTTGTTTGCATTTGAACATTTTTAATTGAAGTGCAATATAGGAAGAACTAATTCTCGTTTTTTGTTTTTATAAGTTAAGATTTTTATAAAGCATAAGTACTAAGACAAAATTATTTAATACTAATTCTTTTTATTGTTTTGCGAATACTGCCTTAAAAAACAATCAATAGAACCACTATTCATTCGTTTTTTTGTGTCGTCCTCACAAAAAATAATTAAGTATTAATGATTAACTATTTTTGGCTTAGTACATAAAAAAACGAACCAATAAGAAAATCCTATTGGTTCGTTGAGAAAACTAAATAAATACATATTGATATATTATATCAATGCTATTCTGAGTTTATTATTATGATTTGTCTGAACTGTCTATCTTTTTAACTTCTTTATCCTCGTATATTATGTTACGACTTTTTTAAGGGAAAGCGATATCATTTTTTGCTGAAACGACTGTTTTCAGGAATGAAACGTCTTAAGTTAAAACTTAAAAAGAAGGGGTATTTGCTTATAATTAAGTGCTTCTACCGGTACTTTTGAAACGCTGATTTACTCACTAAAAATTGGACATAAAAAAAACGAATCAACAGGAAAATCCTATTGATTCGTCATGGAAATTAATGCTTATAATAATATCAATGGTTAATCTGAGTTTATTATACTACATAATTCTATTGTTACCTCTATTCTGTAGCTATTTATAAAAACTGTCTGTTTATTTGAAATCTTTATCCTCGTGTTTAATGTAACGCCAATAATATCTTCGCAATCAGTCATTTTTACTGAAACGTCTTTTTTAAGGACTGAAACAGCTCTATTGAAGCATAAAAAAAGCTACCCTCTATTATTTAGAAAGTAGCTTCGAAATACAATTTCTGAAATGTATTTACTAGAATGGCAAGTCACCATCAATATCATCACCTCCTACTGGCGGTGGCGGTGGTGGTGGAGGCGTATTTGTTTGTGCTGGAGCAGGTGAACCATAAGTAGGTTGCTGTTGTTGAGGAGCTGCAGCAGGTTGAGCTTGAGAAGCTGGGTTAATTCTCCATGCTTCAAGGTTTGTGAAATAAATTGTCTCACCACCTTTATCAAAAGGTCTACCTTTCAAATCAAATGTAACAGCAATGTCGTCACCCTCATTATAGCTGTCCAATAAATTACAACGATCTTGTGTTGCTTGGAACTTAATGTATTGTGGGTAGCTTCCTTCCTGAATTAAAAGAACGAAATCTCTTTTCTTGAAAGTTGCTGTCACTTGTGCTGTATCCATGATCTTTTCGATCTTGCCTACTACTTCAAATGCCATATTTATAAATTTTACTTTTATTCTAAATTTTTATAAAACACGAAGCTACGAAAGGTTATTTACTTTTTTACATTATTCCTTCAAATATTCCTTACATTTTCTAAATAAACCATGACCTTATCCTTTCAATAAAAAATTGATGCTGTAACTTTAGAATATCAAATAACAATCTAACCATAAACACAATATGAACACTGACTTTTATGCTATAGAAGACTTGCTATCTGAAGATCAAGTTCTTGTTCAAAACTCAACGGCAGACTTCATACAGAAAAACGTTAAGCCTATCATAGAAGAGTATGCTCAAAAAGCATCTTTTCCTCAGCATCTCGTTTCACGGTTTGGCGAAATGGGACTCTTTGGCCCCGCTATTCCTGTAGAATATGGTGGTGGTGGAATGGATTACATCTCTTATGGCCTTATCATGCAAGAAGTAGAAAAAGGGGATTCTGGTCTTCGCTCTATGGCTTCTGTTCAAAGCTCATTGGTGATGTTTCCCATTCATGAGTTTGGATCTGAAGCACAGAAAAAGAAATTTTTACCCAAACTTGCCACAGGTGAATATTTAGGCTGTTTTGGATTAACAGAGCCTAATCATGGTTCTAACCCTTCTGGTATGGAAACCACTTTAAAAAAGGAAGGTAAGCATTATGTTCTCAATGGTGCCAAAATGTGGATTACCAACTCTCCTGTTGCTGATATTGCTGTGGTTTGGGCTAAGAATGAGGAAGGAAGAGTAAAAGGAGTGATCGTAGAAAAAGGGATGAAAGGATTTACGGCTCCTGAAATTCATAATAAGTGGTCATTGAGAGCAAGTATTACAGGTGAGCTCGTTTTTGACAACGTGATCATTCCTGAGGAAAACATCTTACCTTTAAAAGATGGATTAGGCGCCCCTATGAAATGCCTTGACAATGCTCGATATGGGATTGCTTGGGGAGCAATTGGTGCCGCAATGGACTGCTATGAAACTGCTAAAGATTATTCCTTGGAAAGAATACAGTTTGATCAGCCGATTGGTGGTTTTCAATTGACACAGAAAAAGCTTTCGGAGATGTTAACAGAAATCACAAAGGCACAATTGTTAGCTTTGAGGCTTGGACAGCTCAAAAATGCCGGGAAAGCGACTACAGCACAAATTTCCATGGCCAAAAGGAATAATGTTGAGATAGCTTTGAAAATTGCCAGAGAAGCAAGACAGATTTTAGGCGGAATGGGTATCACAGGTGACTATCCTATCATGAGACATATGATGAATCTAGAATCTGTGATCACTTATGAGGGCACACATGATATTCATTTATTAATTTTGGGAGCTGAAATAACAGGTATACCAAGTTTCAAATAATTTTATGCAACAATACAGGTACTTTATCATTAATAAACCCTATGGGGTACTTCCACAATTCTCTGATCAGGATGGAAGGAAAACATTAAAATCTTTAGGGAACTTCCCTTCTGATGTTTACCCTGTGGGGCGACTGGATTTAGACAGCGAGGGTCTTTTGATCATCACTAATGATAAAGCACTCAACCACCGTTTGCTTCATCCTAAATTCGAACACCACAAAACCTATTTGGTACAAGTGGATGGCGATATTACTGAAGAAGCAATTCAGAAGTTAAAAAGAGGAACGGAAATTTCTGTCAATAAACAGCAATATAAAACCCTGCCGGCACAGTGTAAGAAGGTTGAAAAGCCAAAAAACTTGGAAGATAGAGATCCTCCGGTACGTTTTAGAAAAAATATCCCTACTTCTTTTATTGAATTGACAATTCATGAGGGGAAAAACAGACAAGTAAGGAAAATGACTGCTTCTGTTGGTTTTCCTACTTTAAGATTAAAAAGAATCAGTATTCAAAACCTCCGAATTGAAAAGTTGCCGATTGGTGGTGTCATTGAATTAAAAAGAAATGAATTGTTGCCTTTGCTAAAAATAAAAAGTGAAGATTTAGCTCCTCCTCCAAGGAAAAAAACTTTCCAGAAAAACAGTTCTTACAAAACCAGAATGAGAACTGGTGGAATGAGAAGAAAAAAATAAGAAAAGGCCTCTCAAATTTATTGTTTGAGAGGCCTTTCTATTTTTGGTAAAACCAGTGCTTATTTCGCTACAACAAATCGTAATGTTCTAGGAAGGTATTTACCATCGCTTGTGTTGCGAATCAAATAAACGCCAGAGGCTAAATCCTCCACACTTACTGAATATCTATTGCCAGAGAAAGTTCCTTCTTTCACTTTTTGTCCATTGATATTGGAAATCTCCCAACCTCCTTGATTGATAAATTCAGTAGTTGAAACTTGAATCACAGAACTTGCTGGATTAGGATAGATATTCCATTCTAAATCCGTCGGTAGTTCTGTACTATTTATAATACCTGTTGTCAATAAACTAGGGTCTAATTGATACGACATTGCCTGGAATATTTCTTTGGAAACGTTGTCTTGTACAAATACAATTAGTTCTACATTCTCCGTGTTGTAAACACTAGCATTTGCCCAATCCACAAATACTGTTTCCGTACTTCCTACATTCCAAGACCTTCCAAAGAAACTGGTTCCTTCTGCACCTGGCGCTGGGCTCATTGATTTCATCACATTCAAATGTTCAGAAATGTCTTTGGTCACTTCAACACCTGAAATTGATTTTTCAATCATGACAATATGTAATAGAATTTCTGAGTCTGCAGCATCAAAAGTACCATGTGATGTTAGAGATACCCCTAATTGACCTGTATTTGCTAAATTATCCGTATTCAATTCAATACTAAACTCAGGATCAAGTAAGGTTCTTTGATAAACATTATTCTCGAATTCTTCCAAGAAATCATCTGTATGCTTTGGTTCTGCACCAAGATTACCATCTACAATTGTTCGAGGTGCATTTGTTACACCATAGAAGAACTTTCTACCACTTGAAGCTTCTTGATTGTCTTTATTCAAATCATCTACAAAGCCTTCTAAATTAATGTGGTAATTAATACTTAACACATCTGATTCCATCGTAGCTAAATGCTCTCCCAATGAAGACATTGCTCTATTACTTGCTTCTTGTGCGGCATTTGTCATTGATTCAATCAACACCACTTTCTGTCTGTTACCAATGAAGAAGTTATCAATCACTAGACCTTCATACTCTTGTGCTGAATTTGATTTGAAAGCAAAACGAAGACGTAAATGCTGTTCTCCTATGAAATTATCTAATTGATGTCTTACAGAAAGGTACTCACCACTTTCATATCCATAAGTCGCATTTGTTCCCGTCCAACCTTTAGATAAAGTATTGGTTCCGAAGATCTGATTACCTGGATCTGCAAGAATAGATTGACTGTTGTACCAATTAATAGGATCTTCTACATCACCCAATAAGTACCAAGTCTGACCTGAATCCAATGAATACTGAAGAATAGCTCCATCAATACCGTTTTCAATATCAATTTTCATATCAAAAGACAACATCGGTTTTGTTAAACCACTGATATCAAATGATGGCAGGTTCAAGAAAGATTCTTCATTCTCAAAATATGTAGAGTCTAAATTAGTGACCCATGCATTATTAGTAGAGCTGAAGTTAGTTGTCATTGGAATGCCATATTCCCAACTGATATTTGTATTGTTGGCTGTTGCTTTCCAATCTCCATCATCAAAATCAAAGTTCTGGAAGTAGAAATCATCTTCAGTCAATAACACTGGGTGTGGTAATACATAAACTTCTTGCTGAAGAATATTTGAACAACCTTTTTCAGTTCTCACCTCATAGGTCACCAAATAAGAACCTACCTCAGTATATTGATGTTTAGGGTTCATTGCTGTAGACGAAGTACCATCACCAAAATCCCAGTGTCTGTATTCAATTGGATCTTTATTGACAATTTCTAAATGTTCTTTAAACTGCATTTCACTACCAAACTCAGAAACAGACCATTCAAATTGTACTACTGGAGGAGAATTGATAAATATGGTCTTTTCATAACTGATTTCACTACAATTTTGATTGGTAATGATGGTCAGTGTCACATCATGATTCCCTGTTGCTGAATATGTATGTGTATACTCTTTCGCTTCCTCGGCACTATATAAAGTTACACCACCTTCATTATCCCCAAAATTGTATCTCCACTCTAGAATCTCTGTTAAATTATCATCCGCTGGAATCGACGTTTCATCATAGAATGTCACTTCTTTTGAATCACAAAGTATTGTTTCTGAGAAATTCACTTTAGGTGCATCTACTATTGTAAAGCTGATCAACAATGAATCAACGCAATTATTTTCATTCGTTACTGTATAATTTAGGGTATGCTTTCCTAATGGTGAATTCCCTAATAATATTTCAGTATTATTTCTAATTACAACGCCAGTTGATGATGTCAATGTACCATTTGAAGGTAATGCTTGCACCACAGGGCTTGCATCAGTTTTACAGAAAACATCTCCATCCGTAATACCTAACAAACTAATTACAGGTAAAGGATTTACATTTACCGTAATTTTAGTTGCTGGGCTCTCACAATTATTTCGAGTATACGTCACATAATAATCTTCCGACAATACGGATGTAGATTCATTATTTACAGTTGGTGTAAACTCGCTGTGCGATGACAATAACTCACTTAGATTTTCATCAGCATACCACTTTAAATTATCAGATTGTCCTAACACTAGAATAGGCTGTAATTCATCTCCCGAACAATAATTAATGACATTATCACCTACAATACTTGGAGCTGTAGGGGTATTATAAATAATTATAGTTACAGTTTGATAATCACTCTCGCATCCGTTTAAGGTTTCAGTATAGAAATAATTAATAGTCTCATCGTCAGTAACATTTGTATCATCCTGAGGGGTAAATGTATTACCGGTTCCTACTTGATTTGTTAAGTCTGAATCACTATACCATTTTATATTAACCCCACCTTCAACTTTAATTGGCTGTAGAATAGCTCCAGAACAATATTCAAAAGCAGTTTGTGATAAAGTTGGAGCAATTGTCTCTTTATAAAGCGTAATGTTTACTACTTCTGGTTCACTTTCGCATTGATTTTCATTTTTCTGAGTAACATAATACGTCAACATGTAATCCTTCGTTGATTCATCTGCAATGAACTGAGGTTTGAAAGCATTACCTGTTTTCACAATTTGCGTTAACTTTTCATCTTCATACCATGTTACACGGTCCCCCTCTACTTGCATTTCATCAATACTTACACCATAGCAATATTCATAACTTGTTTTGCCAATAGTAGGTTTTGCTGGAGTAGGATAAACAGGAACATTTACTTTTAACGGTTCACTTTCACAACCTTCTTTAGAAGTTTGTACTACCCAATATTCTAAATTTGTGATTTCAGTGAATGCAGGGGCTGTGATGCCCAAATCTACTATTCTACTTGTTCCTACTACATTGGTTAAAGATACATTGCTATACCATGTAAATGTTGCACCATCTTCTCCATTCGTTTCTAAAGGAGCAATTTCATCGCCTTCACAATAAGGATCAATAGCATCTGCTGTTGGAATTGCAGGTGTACTGTAAATTATTATATCCACTTTTTGAGCTTCACTCGGACAATCATCTATTGTTTGTGTAACATAATAGCTAATTGGTGTATCTTCAGTAACATTCGTGTCATCTTGTGGGACAAATGTCAAACCATCACCAACTTTATTTTTCAATTCTTCATCTGAATACCATTTCACGTTTTCACCTGTACTAGATATTGGCTGAATAATTTCACCTGCACAATACTCAAAGTAAATATCTTCCAAAACAGGTTTCAATGTTTCCTTACGTAAAGTGATTGTTACCAACTGTGGATCACTTTCACAGTAATTATCATTCTTTTGAGTCACAAAGAAAATAAGTTCATATTCTTCTGTAGACTCTGCTGGTGAGAATGTAGGTTTGAACTTGTTATTATTACTTACTATTTCGGAAAAATCTTCATTATACCATACTACATTACTTCCAACTGCTTCCATTTCCATGATTTCCTCGCCATAACAATAGTAATAATCTGTTTTGGTAAGAGTAGGAAGAGCAGGAGTTGGATAAACCGGGATACTCACTTTTGTTGGAGCACTCGTACATTTATCTTCAGAAGTTTGTGTTACCCAAAAATCAATCGAAGTTAATTCGTCTACTTCAGGTGCTAAACTGTCAGAAACAAATATCTGTGCAGTACTCACTTCCTTGGTTAAAGTCTCATTGCTATACCAATTAAAAGTAGCTCCATCTTCACCATAAGCTGTCAGAGGTGCTACAAGTTCTCCTATACAAAGCGGAACTATACCATCAACAAATGGATTATCTGGAAGTGGATTCACCTCTATTTCTATTTCCTGAGCCGCACCTTCACACCCGTTGATCGTTTGTGTAACATAATAGTAAACAGACTCTTCCTCAGTGACATCAGTAGAAATATTTGGAATAAAAATCAAACCTTCTGCCACTTTTTCATAATCCTCAGAATACCATTTAAGGTTTTCTCCTGCAGTCAAAACAATTGGCTGAACAACGTCACCCGCACAATAACTAATTTCCTCAGGTAATTCATCTCCAATTAATGGTACTTCTTTGTATACTGTAATATTTACTGCTGTAGGCTCACTTTCACATCCTATATCATTCTTATCTGTTACGTAAAAAGTGACTGTTTTATCCTCGTTCTTTAATTTAAACTCCGATATTATTGGTAAAAACCTGTTATCAGGAGTCAGCAACCTGTTAGGAAGTTTTACTTTCAAGCTGCTATCCAAATACCAAGTAATATTATCAAACTCTCCTGTAGCCTCAATTGGGTCAACATTATCATTGTCGTCATCATCATAACAATAAGTGATATTAGTACTTGCTAAAGTAGGAGCTTTAGGAGTAGGATAAACAGGAATACTTACTTTTAAAGGTGTACTTGCACATCCTAATGGAGTAGTTTGTGTAACCCAATAGTGAATTGAGTCAAGTTCTGTTACCTCTGCAGTCTTTTCAGTAAATGTAAGTGTTGCATTATTATCTTCTATCCTTGTTGCTATGTCTAATGTCTCACTAGTATACCATTCAAAAATAGCATTTGATTCACCCGTAACAGTGATATCAGCAATATTCTCATCTATACAATAACTTGGCACTGCTCCAACAAGCTGAGGAGAATTTGGTAATGCTTTGATTTCTACAATCACCTCTTTAAATGTACTTACACAGCCTTGTGAAGAAGTTGAAGTTACAAAATAAGAGACTGTAGAATCTGCTACTACTTTATGACTTAAAATCGGAGTATAAGTCTCACCTGTAAAAACAGAATTCACCTTATCTTCCGCTGTATACCATTTTACATTTTCACCTGATACTTTCATCGTTGGAAGATTCTCCCCCGAACACACTTTTAATTCCTCAACTGTTGACTGAATTGTTGGCTCATCAGGTAATGCATAAACATTTACAGTAATCTCTTTTGACGGTCCAAAACAATCGTTACCACTTTTCTCAGCTACATAATAAGTATATTGAACATCAGTACTTACACTTGTGACATAGTTTGGAGTATATTCAGCTCCATCAACCAAAGCATTAGGGCCCTCATATCCCTTTTCTTCTGGTTTTTCTTTGTACCAATATATAGTACCTGTAGAACCTGTAGTCTGAATTTTTTCAGGGCTATCTCCTGCACAAATATCAAAAACATCTTTTACCAGAGTAGGTACAGGAGGGTTTTCATAAATATCATAACTGATTTGAAGGGCATCACTATTACATCCTTCTTTTGTTTTCACTACCCAATAGCGAAATGTTTGTGTACCATCAACAGAGGCAGGAGCATCTGGAATTTCTAAATTAGTAGAAGTAAAGCCATCTACTACGTTTTTTAATTCACTATCACTATACCATGTAAATGTTGAAGGACCATCTGATTTCACCATTAAATCATCTAGATCCACAGCACCTGCACAATAATTCTTTACTGGGCCAGCCACTTCAGGTAATGATGGTTTGGGGATAATATTCACTACTACTTCCACCTCATCACTTTCACAATCATTTACTGTTGATGTGACTTTGAACTTTTTAGGGTCTTTCTTATCAATTCCTTCTGTTGATATATCTGAAATGAAAGTAGATTGATCTCCTACTAATTCACCTTCAAAATACCATTTGATATTATCACCTGTATCTGTTTCAAGCGTTGGCATTGGATCTCCTTCACATATATCAAATGGACCTGGATTTACTAATGTTGGTACTTCTGTTTGTCTGTAACTATTGATGGTTACTTCAACCGCTTCACTTGAACACCCATTAATCGATTGTGTGACATAATATGTTTTTGTAATATCACTACTTTCGTCTTTCACAATCCCTGGATCAAACTCATATCCAGTCTCTAAAACAGCACCCCCTTTTACTTCTCTCCACTCAATGACGCCAATGGCATCTACAGTTTTCAATTTGCGAATAGCTTCACCATCAAAACAATAATTAAAAACATTACCATCTTCGATAATTGGAGGAGTAGGTTCAAAAGTTAATAATATCTCCTGAGATAGGTCTTTTATTCCACCGTTTAGTGGATCGCTATGAAGATAAATTGCTTTTAAGGTGATCAATTTAGACGTTCCTACATCATCACTTTCTAATCCATCCGTTGGCTTAAATGTGAAATTTTTACTATTTCCATAACTGAAAATCGGGTCTCCTTTACTATCAATCAACACCGTTTCTATCAATTTATAATTGTTCTTGATCTCATCAGGAACATTCACTTTAGTTCCATCAGTCATATCAATATCAATACTAGAACCCGTTTCACAGATATCATAAGATAATTCCGTAAAAGGCTGGGAACCATCATATACCCTGATCGTAGAAGTATGAGTATAGATACAAGTACCTACTTTTATATGATAGGTAATAGTATGGTCACCCAACCCTGCCAATGCAGGATAGAAAGTATTGTTAGTGGAGCCATCGCCGTTGCTTACCACTCCATTTCCAGAACAATAAAAAGTAGTAATACCATCTATATCTAATGTTACTTTTACCTGTGCACCATTACTGTAACTTGAACCGTCTGTTGGTATTAAAGTTGGAGTTACAGGAGCTGCGTTGACAACCACATCCTCAACATTATTCAGGGCATCGTCATTAATCAAACCTGAAGTAACAACTCTTTTAAAAGTAAAGTTCCCTGCCTCAGAAACATTATCATCAAAATAAAATGGTGTAGTTACAGTAGTAGGAGAGAAAGATGGCATTGCATCGTCATTATTTTGCTTCAACCACTGATAGGTATAATTTCCTTCGCCTCCATTAGGAGTAGTTCCTGCTATAAATATCTGACTACCAATACATGTTTCAGCTGCAGACTGAAGGGTAATAGAAGAATTCGAAATAATAGGGTAAAGTATAATAGTCTTTTCTTCTGAATAAGAAGAACCACACTTTCCTGAAGTTACTTTTCTTCTAAACTTGTATTCACCGGCTGTTGTTATTTTAACACTAAAATTTGAAAAATTCTGTGTACTAATACCTGTTGAATTCCAATTGCTTCCATCATATATTTCCCAGTCATAGGTGTAAGTATTATTTCCACCATCCACTTCTATGTTGTTGATTACAATAGCATTTCCAGGGATTTCACCATAATAAACACTTGTTACTGGATCATCAATTGAATTTTTTAATGCTCCTTGAATTTTGATTACTACACCTGTGGATTTTATAGTCTGACCTGCTGAAATAGCTTCTCTGAAATAAGTATATTTCCCTTCTGACTCTGAATTTGTTACAATGAGATTTTCATTCTCCTCACCTCCCATCAAATCTTCTGATCCACCGTCTCCAATCTTCTTATACCATTTAAAAGTATAATTACCATCACCTCCACTTAATGTTGAAGTTTCTATTTCAAAACTAGAATAACCTTCACAGATATTATTACCACCACTGATAGCAATTGCATTTTGGACTGATTCATAAAGATTCACAGTTAAGGAATCAGAATATAATTCCCCACATGCTCCAGAAGTCACCTTTCTTCTAAACTTATAAACTCCAGGTGTAGTGATCTCACCATATCCTGAAAAATCCTGTGTTGTAATACCTGTGGCTGTCCAATTGTTTAATCCTTCCTTCTTCTCCCAAACATAGGTATAACCATCATCAGTGTTTCCTCCTCCTACTTTCTGATTTTCTATAATAAAAGTGGTTGGAATTTTATCATAATAGATTATTTCTGTAGGCGGAATTTTTATTTCATTTTCTATTAAGGCATCTATCGTAATTTCAACTTCCGCTGAAGTCAATTCACTCGATGCTGTAATCACTTTACGAGTATATTTATATTTTCCAGACGTTAATGCTCCTGTTTCAATAAAATTTGAATTCATCTCACCTGCCAATTTAACTGCTCCTTCAGAATTCTTTTCTCTATACCATTCAAAAGTATAATCACCATCACTTCCGCTTAATGTTTTCGATTTAAGTTCAAAGCTTGAAAAAGTCTCACAATACGCTAAAACACCTCCATCTACTTCAATTTCATTTTGAAGAGAACTGTACAACACTACAGTAACCTCATCTGAATATAAATCACCACATTGGTCAGAAGTTAATTTTCTTCGGAATTTATAAGTTCCAGGCGCAGTGATTTCGGTGTAATCTTTAAAATCTTCTGTAACAATAGCTGTTGCAGTCCAATTATTTTCATCAACCTTAATTTCCCAAACAAAGGCATTATTAACATCTCCTCCTGCAACACTTTTACTACTAATAACAAAAGTTGTAGGAATCTTATCATAGAAGATATTTGGTGATATATCATTAATTTCATTTACTAGAACTGCATCAATAGTGATAACCACAGGATCAGATGTCTCTGTATTTCCACCTGAAGTTACTTGACGTGTATAAGTATATGTAGCTGCCGTTAAAGCTTCTGTCTCAATAAAATTTGGATTGGTTTCTCCTGTTAACTCATTAGCTCCTTCATTATTTTTTTCTCTGAACCACTTTATCGTGTATTCATCATCACCTCCACTCAAAGCCGTACTTTGTATTTCAAAACTTGAGAAAGTCTCACAGTATTTACTATTACCAACTACTGCCACTGTATTTTGAATTGCAGGAAGTGAAGTAATCGTAATTTCATTTGATATTGATTCACATTCCCCTAAATCATCCGTTACAATTCTTCTGAATTTTATTTCAGTACCATCTGATACAGTAGCATTATGTGTGTAATTAACTGAAGCATCTGCATCCTGCCAAGAACCTGAGAAATATTGCCATTGATACTTCAATGCTCCATCACCTCCAGATGCAGTTCCAGGATTCAATTGAATAGTACCTGTTGCTATTTCTCCATTATAAACTGTTTTTGCTGGAACTACTATTGTATTCCCAGTAATTTCGTCATAAACAGTAATTGTAATTGGATCTGAATCTACTGTTTCTCCTGCACTAGTTATTGTTCTTTTATAAGTGTAAGTACCAGTTGACAAACTTGAGTTATCCGTTAAGCTTTCTGTATCAACACCTAATGAAGCATAAGTATCTGAGCCTGTATCTTCTTTTCTCCACCAATCATAAGTATAAGATCCATCGCCACCAGAAACAGCTACTTCAGTAGAAAACTGTACTTCCGGAGCCCCAGAACAATACACTGCGTTTCCGTCATTCTGTATATTATTAACGATAGGATCATATAAATTAATAATTACTTCATCAGAGTAAGAAATACATGGACCATCCGTCACTTTTCTTCTGAAATGATGATCGCCTAAAGTATTTATTGCTTCTCCATAAGTAAGGTCTTCTCCTGTTTCAGAAGCAATTGTAGACCAATTTTCTCCATCCGTTGAGTATTCCCATTCATAGGTATAATCAGGATCTGTATTACCTGTAATTGTAATAATATCTTCAGCTATTGTACTTGTGAAATAGTTAGCAGGAGATGGTCCGCTGATCGTATTGGTAATAGCATTATCTTCAACAATTATTTTTAATGTATTCGAAGGAAAAGCAATTCCTTGAGAATAAACTACTCTGCGGTATTCATAAGTTCCTGCCGATAAAGTAGCATTTTCTGTGTACTCCTCACTAATAACTCCAATAGAGTTAAAACCTGCATCATCAATATTTACTTCCCATGCTATTGTATAGCTATCATCGCCTCCTGTAATTTCTCCATCTTTTGTAAATGCGACTGAAGAAGATGCATCACAATATTCTAACGCATCTGAAGTTTGAATTTTATTGACGATATCAGGAAAAGTATAAACCACCGAACCGTCAGTGGTGGTGGTAATTGTAGCTGTATTGCCAGCAATATCTTTTATTGTTATTTCAAAGGGTACAGCTGCATAAGATGATAAATCTAAATCTGATTTAGTGACGTTAAAATTATTACCTGAAGGATTATTTACGGTTGGAAAATCAGAACTAAATTCTACTTTTGGCAACTCTGCTAATTCTTCACTTGTTTCAAATGTTATTGTAACATCATCTGTAGTGGCATCACCATCTGGTGTAACTGCCAATTGAGTATTGGTTGCATATCCTGTTGCTATTGTTGATGATAAAATAGAAGGAGCTTCTGTATCAATGGTAAACGTAAAATCAGTTTCATCCGAAACATTACCATAAATATCTTCAAAATAATAAGTAACAGTATGTGTACCATCTGCCAAAGTAGGTAATATGATATTCTCAGTAGTTGCATCTACAGTAGTTCTTGCAATTTCTTCATCGGAACTGTTTAATATAATAAGTTCATGTTCAGGACTTGCTACAGTCAGTCCATCAAACTTTAGGTCAACATCTGCATTCTTTGTCACATCATCTTCTGAGCTTTCAGGATTATTATCAATAGTCAAATCAGTAATTGCAACTGGCAATGGATTTTCTACATCGGCATAATCAATTACAATATCATCAGAAGTTACTGTATTTCCTGCTTCATCTGTTACAACTACATAATAGGTATATACTGCAGGGGTTGAAAGAGTTTTAGCTGTTAGTGTATTATCTGTAGCTGAAGCACTACCTTCTATATCTTGTGAATCGTCTGCACCTACGAATAGTTCTATTTCATGACCTTCCTCTACATCAGTGACATCAAAAATAGGTTCTGTCTCTGTAGTATAGTAGACACTACTTTCAAATTGTCCAGTAAGTGATGTAGACTGAAGTTCGAAAGTAGGTTTATCAGGGTCTTCATCATCATAAATATAGGTATTAGGAGATATTATTGTCTCAAAACTTTCATTTTCATAATAAAGGGTAAATTCATCATTGTTTGATAAAGAATAAGAAGTCAAATCAATAGTGATTGTATACTCTTTTGTAGATACCACAGTGGCTACACTCACTAAAGAAGATCCTTCGGAAGAAATACTTCCATCGACACCTGATTTCACAATGAGATCAAAGTCCGAAGCAAAAGGATCTCCTGTAAAATCACCTGCAGACTCTTCTTCTAATGTCCATATGACAGTAGTTCCTGCATTAAAATAAGTATTATCTGAATGCGTAAGTGTTTGTGCATTTATGGTTGATGCAGTAAAAAAAAACACACTAATATATAGTGTTAGGATCAGAAATCGTAGACTAAATTTATTCATAGTATGTAGCTTAATTATGTCTGTCATTTAGGGTGATTGACCTTCTAAAAAAGTTGTGAGCGTAAAATAAAAGTATAGAAAAAAGCAATATTTATAGAAAGATCTTAACAGTTCCCTTTAAGTTAAATAATTTCAACTATTTTGTAAACGTATGTTAAGATAAAAAAGTTATAGTTTTGATAAATTACCTGACTCGTCTAGTTTTAAAAGACAAATTTTATCGTTGTTTCCAAAAAATCCAGTCCCTACAACAACAATAGAATTATCTTCTTCAATCAAAATTTTGGACCCGAAATCCACACCTTCATAACCTGCAGTGCTCTGCCATATTACTTCCCCTTGGAAGTTTAATTTAAGCACTAAAATATCTTCGCTTCCAGAGTTTTGATTGGAACTTCCTGTAATAAAAATGCCCGATGGAGTGATAATCATGTCATTACCGACATCAATCCCATTACCTCCATATTCGATTAGTGCTCCTGCATTTCCATTGGCATCCAATTGTGAAAAAATAATATCTTTATCTGTTGCAGATGACTCTCTTCGGCCTAGAATATAAAAGTCTCCATTATAATTTTTAATGGCCACTCCATATTCATTTTCAAAAGTAGAAACCTGTTTATCCCAAACAATATTACCCAAACGGTTTACACTAACAGTACGCATATCTGAGACAACAACCTCCTCTGAACTACTGTTTACTTTGAGGATATCTACAGAACCAAATAGGTAATAAAACTGAGCGCCATCTTCTGCAGATGCATTCCCTAAATCATCAGAGCCTTCATCCCCTTTATAACCTTCTACTTTTTCCCAGATAATCGTTCCATTGTCATCCAACTTCATACTCAACATATCCCATTCATTCTGAGGGTTTTTGATTTCTCCAACAATAAGAAAACCTCCTTCTGTCAAAGGCTCAATGGAATTATATCTGACTTGAATATTTTCTGTAGTAGGTTTTAAAACAATCGGTTCATTTTCATTAAGGTCACTTCCATCAGGTTTTGTGTAACTCAATATTCCAGTAGTATCATTTCTATTGGAAAGAATAACAATATTGTCGTTTTCCAGCTGAATCATCCCTACCGCTTTATCCTCATTAAGATCACCTTCATATACAGCTTGCCACTCTTCATTTCCTTTTTTATCCGCTTTCACAAGCATTACTGAAGAGCCTGATAAAGAAGACTCTGTATTTCCCAGCAATAAATAGCCGTCTGAAAGTGAAATAATATCAACTCCCTGTTCCTTACTTGATGTGCCGAAAAATTTGATATAAGTTTCTCCAGATTTATAGGAATCTACCTCCTCACATCCTAGAAAAAAGCTAAGCAATAAAAAAATTGGTATAAAACGCATTGTCATAATTTCTTGTAGTTGTTTAGTCGATATTTTTGTATTTCCTAAGTACTTTAGGTTTATAGAAATCATAAGAAAATACAATATTTAGTGCTAACACATTTAACCTTGTGTCATTATCAACAAAACCATAACTGAAAATCAGCTCTGGATTATCATATCTAGTATTAGGCTTATTGAAAGTTGATAAAGCATAAGTATAAGTGGCAAAAATATCCCAATGTGTCATCCTTGATTTAATTTGAAAACCAATTTGGGCGGTTGCCTCATAAAGCATTTCTTTTCGCTGATCTTTGATGTCAATTGGTGAAGGTTCAATATCTGCAATACCGCTTTCATCAAAAGATTGAGCACCTTCAATGTTAGCGGAAAGTAAATACCTCATTGCTCCTCCTACTCCTATAAAGGGTTTGAGTTGTGTATTGGGAGCAATCACCCATCTCAATATCACAGGAACATGGAGCCAAGATTGATTCTCCGTCATCACTGTAGAAGAAAAATCCAATGCTTTCTCATTCGTTTCAAAAGTAATATTCTCGTAAGAAGGCGATATATTAAGTTGAAATTGCTTGCTGAGTAAATAAGAAAAGGATACTCCAACTTTGAAATTTACTTTTGGATTGTACTGTACATTTTCATGCAAACTTTCTTTTCCCACTCCATAAGTTTGATCAACAAATGCCTGATTGTAAGTCAAGCCTGCCAAAATACCAAAAGTCATTATGGGTCTTGTTCTGAACTTTTCGTAAAGCTTTTTTAATTCCGCTGGATCCGCTTTAGCAGGTTTATACTCGGGGTATTCCTTCAAAAGGTTCAGCATTTCCTCTTCTGCTTCTGGCAATTTATCGGAATAGAGATAGGATAAAATTACAAGCCTTCTTGCTGCTGTTTGTTTGGCCTCCGTTTCATAACCTAAAGTGATGCATTCTTCCAACTCAAGAGGCACTTGTAAGAGTTTTCCCTCGAGATACATGGCATTGGCACGCACATATAATTCCTCACAACTTTGAGCGATACTACTTCCTATGGTTTGCGTAAATAGAAGTAGAAATAAAAAAAATCTGATTGAAGTTTTAAAAAAATACAAAGTCTAAAAATTTAGTTGATGTCCAATCCACTACAAACATTTCTATTGTCAATACCTTCCCCTACATATCTGTCCCACTCCTTTTGCGTCATTTCTTTTCTAGGCATTAAAGAACACACATTGTCAGATAATGATGGAATATCCAACTCATATCTTCTCAAATCATGTCCTGAAGTACCTACAAATAATGTTTTACCATGATCAGCAAATGAAGCTTCAGAAGCCCAAGCTCCTAAATCATTTAATATAATTGGCGATTCATTGGTTCTACCTTTTTCAATATTCCAGATTCTGGCTGATCCGTCTAAACTTGTACTTACAAGTCGCTTGCGTTCATTATCAAACTTCAGGGAAGTAACACGTGTGTCATGTCCCTGCAAGTTATCAATCTCAGTACCAGTAATTCGGTCCCAAAGGATCAATTTACCGTCTTCAAAACCTAAAGCTACAGTTTTCCCATCGTCAGAAAATGCTAGGGCTGTACCTGTAATTTTTTGATCTGCATAAACCAATGTTTCATCACAGCCACCATCAGGACACCATTTCATCACGGCTCCAGATTCTAACATCCCCCATATACTTCCATCCAGATTAGAAACCTGTAATTTCGTAATTCTTGAAGTAGTTTTCACAAAGCTTGCTACGGCAAAACTTTCCATATCCACTGCATACACTTTTTGTGTTTGCCCAGCCAAAAATACTCTATCGCCGTACTGATCAAATGAACCTGTCCAAAGCTGTCCTTTTGAGACACTGACTTTTTTCAATTCTTTAAATTCAGGATAGCTGAAAATAGTCATTTGACCTTGCTCGGTGTAAATAGCCGCTCTTCCTTTGTTTTTTGAAACGAGCAAACCACGAATAACACCTTGATTTTCCGCAATCAATTCAGATTCTAAACTACCATTTTGCCATTTATGAATAGCACCGTCTGAACCTGCTGAATATAAAAGGTTTAATTCCGGGTCAAAAAACAATGTTCTCACATAATCTTTGTGACCTTTCATCAAGTTAAAATCATCTCCTTTGAAGCCTTTTACTGCTTGATACAAACCTTGGTATACATCGGGGTTTGGATCAAGCCCTTTGTACTGCTTATTGAATCCATAAGCTTGAGAGGCTAATAATGCCTTTTGCTCCGGATCTTTTAATTGAAGTGATTTTACGGCTAATGCCTGTGCAATAGAAAGGAAACGAAGCGTATCAGCATTTGCTTTCGCAAGATTTGCCGCTTCTTTTTGCAACTCAGCTTCCTTCGATTTTCTATCTGCAATATTAGCATTCAATGTGGCTTTATCTTTTTCAGCATCAGCCAATTGTCTTTGTCTCTCCGCCTCTACTAAAGCTAGACGTGCTCTCTCAGACTGCCTTAATGCAACATTCTTCTGATAATCAGCCGAATCTTTTGCTGCTTGTGCAATTTCTGTCTGTTTACGCGCTTCGTCTGCCGCCTGCTCCGCTAGTACTGTTTGTGCCTCGGCCTTTTTCTTTTGCTCCTCAGCAATTCTAGCACTTTCCTTCGCTTTTTCACCAAACTCAGTGGCTTGAATCGCCGCTATTTCAGCATCTCTTGCTTTCATTTGAGCAAAAATTACAAGCATAATCGCACCAATAGTTGCAGCCGCTAAAACGAGTGCAATCACTTTGGTACGCTTGACAATTCTTTTCTGTAACCTTTCTTTTACTCTTTGCTCTTCTTCATATTCTTCTTGACTGGATTTCAAGAAAGTTACCGCTCTTTCATAAGACGGTTCGTATTGAATAGCCCAAGCTAGGTTTGGTCTGAATCTTTCTTTCCATTGAATGGCAATGTAAAGATCTGGCGGACGCCATAAACTTGCTTTTCCTTGCTGATACATTGATGCGGCTTCAGCAAGGCGTTTGTATATTTTTACAGCTTCATATTCTTCATCCACCCAATCACGACAACGTATCCATACACGCATCAACGATTCGTGGGAAATATCTACAACAGTATCACTGATCACAGTTACACTCTGATCAGGCATTAATAAAGTTCTTCCTGAACTTCTAAAACGGTCAACCACACTGATAACAACACCCTCTTCCGTTTCAGCAATTTGAGCTAGATTTTTAAGTTTTGTTGGACGACGGATACCTCTACCATCGTCTCCTTTTTCCGTTAATGCCTTAAATAATTTCTCACAGATTAATTTCTCTTCTTCAGATAGCTCACGGTACGCTTCATCAGCATGTTGTGATAAAGCTTCTCCCATTCCACCGATGGCCTCATAATGAAAGACATCGACTTCATCATTATCATCTGAATGCGAACTCCAATACTCCCAAGTTCTCATCAATGCGTGTTGCATGATAGGAAGCTGATCTTGAGTATCACCCAAATCATTTAAGAGTCTTTGTAATAATCTTGGAGAAATTTTAGCCCCACCAACAGACATTGGTCCTAACACCGCTTCTTTCTTTTGATCTCTCGTCATTTGAGGAATCAAATAGTGGCTTTCGTTGATGAGATAGGTAAGTTCTGGAAATCTTGCACAGTCACCTATGTAATCTGAACGCATTGTCATCACTACATAGATCGGAACTTTTTTCTGCTTTGTGGCTTCAACTAATAGTTTTACAAATGCAGAAGCCATCCCCATAGAAAGGTCTTCTGACTCTAATCTAGAGAATCTGAAAAGTTCCTCAAACTGATCTATTAATACTAGGAAATTGTGTCCTTCATCTTTTTGCAACCTCTCTACAAGGTTTACCAGTCCTTTTGAACTACTCAGTAGCATTGTTATCGCCACATTCAAAAGTAATTCTTGATCTTCTACTGATTTTTCAGCATAAGTTGTAGTAGACTGTAATACTGCAAGTGCAAGGTTTTTAATTGGGTCTGTACCGGGTCTTGAGGTAGAAACATTCCATAAAGAACCTTGTTTCTCCATAAATCCCCCTTGTAATGCAGGGATTAGACCACAATAAATCAAAGAAGACTTACCAGAACCTGAGGCTCCTAGAGCGGCTACAAACCTATTTTTCTCTAAACGCCATAATACCTCTTCTGTTTGTCCATCACGACCAAAGAACAGGAAAGTTTCATCCGTACGGAACGGTCTTAGTCCTGGGAAAGGGTTAAACTGTCCCCCCAAGACTAGCCTTTGAGCGTCTGTATTTGTGGATGAGAATGAATTCATAGAAAGTAAACGTAAAGAAAACGTTAAATTACAACAATAAAGTTAAAAAGAGGATAAAAAACTAAGCAAATCATCGGAAATCATTACATCGTCAAAAACGAAGATACCGACAGATTTATAAAGTGGATTACCGTCTAAAATTTTAGATAACCTCGATGCAATTCCATAATTAGTAGCAACAATGGCTTTGGTATTAAGAGGTTCTTTTCTCCCCAGACCAGAAGCGCGTAAATTGTCTTGTAACTTGGCTAAAATCCAATCATCAGGTGCTTTGTCAACAAATATGATAGTACTATTGCAAACTTGCAGATGTCTCTGATGTTGTCTTCTCATCATTTTCGCACCCTGTCCTGTCCCCAATTTTAAAATGCCAAACCCTAGAGTCGACAACCTACTTTCGAGAATTTCAGAGTGCTCCGTATCTTCAATGTCACACATAAGGTACACTTTCTTAGCAGCAAAATCGTCTTTCAAACTAGGATCTTCTCCTCTACTGTAAGTGCTCAATTCTCCATGAAGAATAGTCTTGAACTTTTCTAAGTCCGTTTTAAAAGTGTAGGTTGCCTCATGTTCATCTACATTTTTCAGTAATTTCTCAATGTAAAATTTTCTTTTATCTGTTGAGAAACGAACAGTGGGTGGCACCCATACAAACTTCTTTATTTTATTCTCATTTTGAAGCACGTAAGTCTCTGTGACTTTTTCTTGCCATTCTAAGAACGAATACGCATCATGATTTATTTTCTCACCTTCCCTTCCTCCTGCTAAATGTATTGCAATTTCTACATCATTGAGGTCTTCCCATTGTATTTGTGACATTGAATCTGTATGGCACGGGTAATCTTTTTTGGGTAATATATCAAAACCAAAAGCTTTAAGATCCCTTTTCAAAAGCAACCTTTCCATTCTCAAATCATCAGAAGTATCTCCTAAAAAAACTTGCTTGGAATAATGATGCTGATTGAAGGCATCGTAAATATCAAGGGCTAAATCGGAAATCACCAACCAATAAAACACTCTATAACCTTCTAATAAAGGAATTGAAAGCGTGACTTCTTTACCGATTCTGTTATCAAATCTTGAAAGGTGATAAGAGCGTAAGTTTTTTATAGCTTCAGGTTGATGCTCTTCTTCTAAATTGTTAAGGAACAGCTTATAATTTTGTTGATTATTATTTACGGTTAAAGGAATATCTGATGCTTCACAAACAAACCAAATAGCGATATCAGCTTCTTCATTTGCTTTATCACCAAAGGAAACGTTGACTTGTATATTCTGTGACTTCATTTCTTTCAATGCCACTTGTAGAGCATCTGAAATCATGTAGCCTAATTCTAAATGATCGTCAGGGTTTTCTTCACCTGTATTCACACAAATAATATGAATATGCATAGATTCCGTATAAAGTTTGTAATGTGTTGAGCGTTTGAGATAAGTGTGCACTTTCCTACAAAAGTCAGTAGAATTACGTAATTTAATTGTGCACCTATATCAATAAAATAACCAATCTGCACACTAACTTACATTAACATTCCTTTAATAAAAAATAAAAAAGCCATCGAATTCAGATTTCGATAGCTTTTTTTATACAAAAAATAAGAATAATCATATACTGACCTTCATTTTTCAATCAAAATAGAGTATTTCAGTTCAAATACTCTTGTTAAAGTTCAAAATATAAAACTTCCGTTACACCCTATCGTTTACAGATTGAAAAATATAGATTTCTAGCACATATATTACATCATCTTCTCCTCAATCTAAAAATGATAACAGGTGGAATTTTTGAAAACAGATCACCTCTGTCAAACACAGGCTCTTCAATAGCATCTATCACAAATTTGTACTTAAATGCTAATTTGGAATATTCACTGATAGGACGATGGAAATAAAACTGTTCTTCCGGCTGTTCTTCTAGGGCTACCCCTTTTGAAGTACTATTTTTAATATAATTTTTTATCAATAGACCTTCTTCTTGAAAGTCTACAAATTCAGAATTAAAGGCGGGATGTTGAATAGAAAACACAAATGATCCTTCTAGAGTCAATACATCAGATACGTACTTAAATAAAGGATTTAAGTCAGGCATATCCATCAAAACCATATTCGCCACCACCTTATCAAAACTATTTCCTAAAGTTTGTAGCTCCTCTCTCAAAGTAGCATCAATTACAAAATAATCAACTGAACCACCATGTGTTTTTGCCCTTTTGATATTTTCTTCGGAGAAATCAAACGCTGTCACTTTGAATCCCTTCTCCGTAATTCGCCTTGCAAAAATTCCATTTCCACAACCCACATCTAATAAATGATCATCAGGTTGTAAGTCTAGAAGTGTGTCCGTAGGAGGGGCAATCAAATGGAGGTGCCAGTCATTTCCTTTCTCTCCCATTTTCTCGTCCCACACTTTGGCATTTGCCTCCCAAATTGCTTTATTTTTCTGATTGATTTCTTTTTGATCCATAGTTAATTATTCGTTGTAATCCACTTCAGGTATTGGTCCTCCAATGATTTCAACATTAAAAGGTGGCTTGACTATCAATAAATTAAAAGTGCCCTTCTTTTGCAACAATTCCAAACGATAAAGGTCTCTTAATCTTGATAACAACTTCCCTCCTAAATTCAACCCTCGCATCATACCATTACTTTGAATTTTTGTCCCCCAGAAAGTATTTGAACTGTTTTGGTCCAATTCTATTTCAACAATCGGCGACTGTTTCACCGCTCCATTTTTTAATAATACCTTCCCAAATTCCTTTCGGTTGTTGGCCAATTTCATCAGCAAGGCATACCACTTACCATTGACTATTGCTGTAAGAGCCTCCCAGTGTTTTTCTTTGTATTGTTCAAAAGGAAGATCTCTCATTTCCCAATCTTTCATGATCCAAGGTGAACGCCAAAACATTCTCATATCATCTTTACGATCACCTACTTGCTGTGCTCCTATTCCAGAAGTTTGATCAATAATCAACAGTTGTTTTTCAATTATTTCATCTCCTTTTTCAGGATCTAACTTAATGGATTGAAAAAGATGTTCTGCTGTTCTGAAATGAGGAAATTGAGGTATCTTGATTGGAAATCCTTCAGCTGTACAAGAAAGCAAATCACATTCTTTGCTTACCAAATGCAATCGTGAGGCATTTTTTCTAACGAAAGCAGTTATTCCTTCATGACGCACCTTACCTTGTTTTACTTGATCAAAAAGGACATTAATATGATAAGGAAAAACTTCTTTCTGATCTAATAAAAAATCCTTGATATGATAAGTGCTGTTGTAGCACATTTCTTTCACTTCATTGGTAGATAGGTAATGCATGTTTTGGAATAGTGTAATGTGATAAATGTATTTAAGCACAAATTCAAAATTAACTATGATTTATTTTTGACTTTGTACTAAGGTATTCAAAAACTTAGATTTCAATTTTCAATAATGTCTGATAAGGATCTCCTTCCAATCCCAACAATTTTGCAAAAGCTGGCTCTGTCTTTAATCCTTCCTCTTTTAAAGCGATTATTTTCTGACGAAATGCCTCTCCGTTTTTTTCTAATAAATAATGCTCTATCAACATATGTCGATAAGCATTCTGTTCTTCTGTTGGTTTATTTTGACCAAAAACTTCCACTTCAAAAGCATCAATCATAAAACTGCAAACTACAGCTCCTGTATTTTCTTTACTTGAAATAGTAAGCTGAAAGTGTTTTTCTTTTTGAAACTCTTCGACCAAAAAAGACTCAAAATGCTCTAAATTTGCGCATTGGCAAATCACATCCAGATCACTTTCAGGTAAATCTATTTTGATAGGGATAGTTCCTGTCAAGAGGGGATTGTAAGATTTCAGACGTTCGAAAATTTTATATTTTCTCAAAGCATTATAGGCTTCTTTCTGTCTGTCACTCCCCTCTTTCAGGTATTCAATATTTTTGAAATTGGTCATTAATAAACGCTATACTAAAACTTCACTTGATTGGTGAGCTAAGATAAGATCATTGATAGCGTCCCACAATTCTATTCGTTTTTGTAAAGCATTTTTTCCTGTGGTTAATGCTTCCTCCCATTTTGTTTGATCATCTCCGCATAGTTCTGCAATCATTCTTAATGACAATGGGCCATGCTCATCTCCATCCAACTCAATATGTCTTTTCAGATAGTATACAACCTTATTGTATTGTTCCTGATTTTCTGCATTTTTTAGAATTTCTAAGAACATATCAGGAATAACATCCTCTCTTCCAAATGTAAAAGCAGAAGCAATAAGATGAGTCTGATGTGTGTCAATTACTGTAAAAGTAGATCGAACAAATGATGCAACTCTTTTATCAACAGAAGCTCTTTCTAATGCTACATCTACTGATTTTCCTTCCTTAAGGAAAGCTATCAATTGCTCCATTTTTGAAGGATCAGCATTCACTTGAGCCATTGCATCTAGGTACATTTCGAAGTGGCTTTTTGGTTCGCCTAGTTCGTTCACATCACTTTCCTCTCCACATACAATCTCATTGATAAACCTTGCTATTGTAGGGTTCGGACTTGGAGTCCATGGATATTCAACATTTGTCAACTGTTGTTGCAATGCTTTCAGTAAAGACATAAAATCCCATACGGCAAACACATGGTTTTCCATAAAAATTTTGATATCACTTACCTCTCTTAAGTTTTTGTATAGTGCGTGATTAGACAGTTGGTCTCTCAGTAATTTAATTTCTGATTCAATGTATTCAATAGTGTACATCATACTAAGTTTGTTTGTTATGAGTTTAGATAATGAATCCTTGCTGATTTTGATGGTGCAAAGTTAGTAGATGTCTATCTATAAACAACAATAGCAACTTATAAATTAAAGTTGCTATTGTTGTTGTGTGAGACAAATAGGTTAGGCAATATGCGTCATCTCATTGAGTGTAAATTCTTCCACAGCATCTTCCGTAGCTTTCATGTACTCTGCAAGGTGTTCATTTTCCATATGTTGTTGCCATAAATCACGGCTCTCCCAGTTTTCATAAAACAAGAATAAGTTCTCATTTTCATTATCTTGATGCAAATCATAATTGATACATCCTTTCTCAGCTCTTGTAACTTCAATCAATTTTAGCAACTCATTCTTCACAAATTCACCTTTTCCCTGTTTTGCTAATATTTTTGCAACTATGGTTAATTTTTGATTTGACATTTTTTCGTTGAAAATAGTTATAAAATTATTTTTTGATGGTTATATATTTCTCTCTAAAAATACGATTTTGATTTCACATTAAGAAGAATTTTCAATGCATCAACTCAATGAACAAACCTTATCGGAAGCCATTTTTCCAGTCAAAATAGACATTGGCACACCTGCAGGACTGTAAGCCCATTGGCCTGCAAGGAAAATATCTGGAATGGGTGATAAAATTGCCTTTCCTGAGTCTTGAATTTTATGAGGCACAGGAATTTTCCTTTCAAAAGACCAGCCCACAATTGCCCCATCAGAACTATTAATTCGCTCTTTATAACTGATAGGTGTAAAAGAAAATTGATTTTCTATATTTCTTGAAAGTTCTGGATAGATGGAGTTGGTCAAAGACTGAATGATTGTGTTTTCCACTTTTGAAACAAAGGCTTTATACCACCCTTTTTTCTTCAATTTGACAAAAAGCTCATGTTCAATGATAAAACTAATAATCAATCCCGTTTTGTGTGGCGGTACTAGTTCCTTATTCTTTAGACCTGGAATTGATATCTCAAAAGTATTGAAATTCAAAAAGCGATACACCCAATCCCATAAAACTGGACGTCTGATCTCCTCCCAGTTCAAAAGTATTTCTTTCAATTCTTCCCGATGTATTTTATTGAGGCCTTTCCTTTTAGGAGTATAAAAGAAATGTCCATTTGAAATGTTACGGAAATAACTCAAAGGTAAATCGACTTCAAGGTAGAGTGAAAATACAGACTCACTTCCTTTTGTCGCATCAAATTCATGTTTCTTTGCATTGAAGTTCTTTTGTGTTTTGGAATTCAATTTCTCAATTGAAATATGATCATAAAGATTTTTCAAGTCTCCAGCCCAAATCAGATGATCATAAAAGTACTTTTTATCATTATGATCAATCACATATTTTTCAAAGGCATTTATATCTGTCACCATGGTATTAGTGATCAACTCTCCTCCGTATTCTTTGATTTTTGCTACTAACTTCTCTACTAATTGGTCTACTCCTAACTTTGGGTAAAAATAATCCAAGTACAAAGAGAAATAGCTCATTGCAAAAAAAGCAGGAGTCCCTTTGAAAAAATGTTGTGAAATAATATCTCTCAAAGACTGATTGGTAATTAACCGCTCCAAATAGGCTTCAACAGGCTCGCTTAACTTATTGATCTTTCTGACAGTCAGCAAAAACTTTGGAAGCCAAGGCAACAATTCTTTGAAAATATATTTCACGTCTCTCTTCAAGTCTTTAAAGACAGGGTTTTCAATTCCATACAACACATCAAGGTGCTTCATCACCCTTTTCATCTCCAAAATAAAACCTTCTATTTCCAATTGACTTTCAGGAAAAAGATGAATCAACATTTTCTGATATTCAACTATTGAACCTTCATCTTCAATACTCACCACTTGATCTTCCACTCCTACAGAAACTTTGCTTCTCACTACATCTATTTCAATCCCCAAATCATCCAACATAGGTAATATTACACCCGCACTTTCCAATGCCCTAACCCCTGCTTCAAAATGAAACCCATTGCTTTTGAAAGAACTAACCAAGCCTCCAAACTCATTATTTTTTTCAATCAGCACAATCTTTTTTCCTGCTCGTGCTAAATACACCGCAGAAGTAAGCCCCGCTATACCTCCGCCTACAATTACAGCATCATATTTTGAAGTCTCCATTTTAATTCAGTCTACCCATCGTTTTACTTATATTCCATAAGAGTTCTGCTATTTCGTGATCCAATGCTGGAGGAGTTGGCTCTTCCAAAGTAGTCAGGTTGAAGAACTTTCCATTGATCTTCTCTACTTCTTCTGATACACCTAAATGATAAAGTGCTTCTGCTGATACAGTTGCTGGCTTTAAGTTTCGATCTAAAATATTCTTCTTATACCACTGATACACTTTTCCATTTTCCTTGCCTGAGTCTGATTTAACAGCCCCTGGATGCATAGCGTTGATAATCACTCCTGAATTTTCATAAAAGGATTTAAACTTCAGCATACATAAAAGCTGAGCAAGTTTAGCAGAGCCATAACTTGCATACCCTGAATATCTCCTTTTTTGGAAGTTCAAATCATCCAATCTTAAACCCCAAGGAGCAAAGCGATGTCCTTCAGAATTGACAAAAATAATTCTAGCTTTTTCCTGAGCCTTAAGTTTATTTTTAATTTTATAATTGATGATAAAAGGTGCAATATGATGTACCATCAATACTTTTTCTATGCCTTCATTGGTTAGTTCTTTTTGGGTTAAGAAAACACCTGCATTATGAATAATTACATCAATAGGTTCATCCATCTGATTTAGTTTCTCTGCGACTGAGTGAGCATCTTTCATATTACTCAAATCGGCTAACATAAAATCACATGACACTTGATATTGTTCTTCAACTTCGGCTTTTAACTGCTCTGATTTTTCTAAGTTTCTATTGATACAAAGTAGGTTTGCTCCCATTGAAGCATATTTTTTGGCCACTAAATAACCAATGCCTGAAGTTGCACCTGTGATCACCACCAACTTCCCTTTACACTCCGATGAACATATTTTGGGGTCTTTTCTATTGTTTTTCAACATAGAATATACATTTGACCACTCATATTCTCTGAAGTATTTCCAAAATCTTATTCCATTTTCTTTCATGATCACCCAAATTTTTTTTTCATGAATTTTCTATACGCTTTACCGAAACGTGGAATATTATCAAATATGTCACCCCATAGATCGTAGTAATCTCTTTGCTCTATAATCTTCCCGTTATTATTGATTGTTAGGCGACTTGCTCCGTACATCACTGAACTTGGATATTTTTTATAACTGATCGTCATTTCCCATTCCAAAAAGAAATCATTGTCCTTCTGAATGACTCTCACCAATTTCATTTTAAGGTCCTTTGAACGTTTGGTAAGTCTTTCGGTCATCGCCTTAAACTCCGTCATTCCTTTTATCTCTTGAATAGAATCGCGGAAATAGATTTTATCATCATAATAAGGTAAAATATGGGACCAATCAGGTTTTCCGTCAGTGTTGTAGGTCTTTGTCCATAGTTCGTTGACAATCTCAAGGGTCAGATGAAAAGCGTTGTTCGTTTCGTTTAAGTTTTCTGCTCTCATATATAAAATTTAATTGCTTTAGTAGTTCAAAAAATAATTCGTACAGCAAATATTTTTTGATAGAGTATAGTTTAGCTGAGGATAAGGCCTCCCCATTTAAACTCATTTCATGCTCCCTTCTAAGTTAGTGGTATTAGGTTTAATATTGAAATAGAAAAGGGTTATAATATATTAAAGTACCCACAGATATAGATGCTCTCTATACCTGTGGAAATAATTTTATTTTTTGATGAGCTTAAACACCTTTTTAGATTGATTTTCAATAGTATGCACAGCAGCATAATAGATGCCCGGTTGATAATTCTTTGTATCAATTATGATATTAGAAGCACTTGTCTGTTGCACTTCATCCACTTTTTGACCAGATGAATTATATACCTTAATGGTCACTTCTGCATTCACTTCTAGTGAACTCAAATTCAATTGATCTTCAAAAGGATTTGGGAATACAGCATACGCTTCAGAAGTCAAAAAGTCTGGAATAGAAGTTACATTACAATCACCACAATCTCCCCCACAGTCAATACTAATTTCATCTCCATTTAAGATACCATCATTACAAGACCAACCTGTTCTGATACGGTTCACTTCTTCCTCAAGCATCGATAGTCGTGCTTGTTGTGTAGATGTCAACGTTCCTTCTAAAAGATTCTTGGTTTCATAAGGGTCATCTATTAAATCATATAATTCCTGAGTTTTAGCATTATCAAGGTATTGGATCATTTTAAACTGTGAATCTCGAATAGTGTAAGCATCATCAGGGAAACCGTCTTTTACACCGAGTTCCATATAATTGTATTTTCTGACTGTACCTTCATCACCTGAAAGAAGATGTTTAAAACTCAAACTGTTGTACAAACCTCCTTTTTCTCCGATTGATTCATCTGAAAAATGAGCCATGGTAGCAAATAAGTCACACACATTGATCTGCTCGTCTACTTCTTTGTTTTGAAGCGTGACCCCTTTACCAGAAATGATCATTGGTACATGAACTCCTCCATTGTATAAAGATCCTTTTCCTTGATTATAACCTTCTACTAAATTCGGAGGAGTACCATTATCCCCAACAAAAATAACGACCGTATTTGCCAATACTTCATCAGGAATATTTTCTAAAAGTCTACCAATCTCATAATCCATATTTTCTATCATTGAAAGATACGTTTTCATGGCGGCCGAACCCGTATGGCCTTCAGAATAGGTTCCTTCTGGCGGCATTTGATAAGGTGTATGAGGCGTAACATGGGCTAGCCACATCAGCCAAGGCTTTTCTTGTTTATTGATCCAATTGATGGCGTAATCTGTGAAATAAGTAGTTGCATATTCATTACATGTTTCCTGCTGTTGATTCTCTACCTTTTTCCAGCTATAATAATCAGCCACTCCGGATTTCAACACACCCATAAATTCATCCACTCCATGTTCATTCGGGTGGTCGTAATCATTACTTTTTCCCAAATGCCATTTCCCCACTAAACAAGTGACATAGTCGTTATTGGTTTGTTCTTTTAGCTGTGTGAAAATAGTTTTGTGGTCGGTACTCAACTCTCCAGGTACGGTAGGAACGCCATTATTTACTCCGTATTTACCCGTCATGATTGTAGCCCTCGTCGCTGCACAAACGGGAGTAGCCCACACATTGGTAAAAGTCACACCCGAGGCTCTCAATGCATCTAAATTGGGTGTAGTAGGTAAATTCCTGCCAATACCATATCCTGGCGTCACATCAGCACCCATATCATCGGCAATAATCAATAAGATATTTGGATTGTCTTGTGCTTGGATTATTCCAAAAAGAGAGCATAGGAGTAGTATAAGTAGTAGTTGTTTCATAGTCATTTCAATAAAAAAATCGAACTTTAAAAAAGACAATTAACTAAAAACTTTTGACAATGAAAAAAGACCTCCCAAATGAATGAAAGGTCCTGTTCAAATGAAGATAAAATATTTATTTTCTTCCTAAATAATCAATCTCACTGATTCTTGAATTTTTAAAGATGCCATTTGATCTACTGCTCCATCCAAATTATATCCTTTGATATCTACAATTTTGTTGTTTTGCAGCTTCTTTAAATCCTCTTCTTGAAGCTTGTGATTAATCATACATATAAATTGATTCATATCGTATTCATATTCCACATCTTCTAGATTTGTAATACGGATCTCACTCCCATCTTCTAAATGTAAAACGAATTCCGTTCCTGCATCATATGATTCATCACCATCCTGAGATGAAATCGAGATTTTTAACTGACATTCTGTTTTATTATTATCAGATACTTTTGAAAAAGAAATATAAGCGATGTTTTCATTTTCAATAATGCTACATTCTTGGGTAATCTGAGTTTTGGTATTCCCCTCAGTTTTATCTACCTCCAATAGTTGAGCATTGACTGTTAGTGTCACTACAAGACATAACACAATTGTGTTTATAACCTTAATTATCATGATGGTTTAACTTAAATATATAAGTACAAATTCAGAATTAACTATAATTTATTTTTGACTTTGTACTGAAGTACAAAAAAGCACAGTATCCAATTCACAATAGAATATTCATTTTTTCATTTCATCGAGATACTGATCTATTCCAAAAGTAGAAATGATGGTTCACTTTTTTTTTCTGTAATATTTCAAGTTATAACACTTTTATATTTGAGGTTAAAATACAGCAACAACAATTAGTTTATTTCTTTCACTTATTTCACTATCATCATCGCATCCTCTGATTCCTCACTTTTTGAGGTATTAACATTCAGTACAATTGACGCTCCTGCAAAGTCATGAATTGCCATGTGTTTTTTGTTAAAATTGATTGTAAAAAAAGACAACCAACCCAAAGTGTATTTAGTTAGGACTCTCAATATAGCTCTGAATAAATTGATTTTTTTATTGAAATCTGTATTTCTTCTCACTGTAATACCCATCAGTTTTTGACCTATTGTAGCAGCGTATAATGTTAGGAGAACAGGTTCGTAGACAAAAACAACAATAGAGAAGAAAATAAATATTTCAAGTCCATTATTTCCATCAGAAAATAATTGCAAGACGAGTATTAATAAAATTCCCATCAACATACTGTCTATAAATGCCGCTTTCACTCTAGTTGCCAAATAAGGATAATCTACCTCTTCTTCGTCCTCTATCTCCAAACCTTTATCAAAAGGTTCATCGTATTCTATGTTATCTTCAAAGGAATATATATTACTACCGAATACATATTTCATAGAAGGTAAAGTGTGAAGAAAAACTGCAATTGTGATATTAATTGCTCCTATTATTTCAAGAAGTAATAGTCCAATATCAAATCCTCCAAAAAACAGGAAAATCCCATTTAGAACCAACAAGGTAGATACAACCCATTTTGCCCATTTTTTCCCAAGAAGTAAAAACGGTATTGGAGGCATTAGAATGATGAGAAAAAACAAAATTTCCTCAACTTCAGAACCTACTTGTATAAAGAAAATAGTTTCGCAAATGCAGAATGTTAGTACTAAGAGTTTTAGTTGAGTAAAGCCAATTCTTCTGCCTTTTATTTTAGTTTTCATTTTATCGGTCTAGCTAGATAAATATTTGCTTATAGTTTCGATAAAATTAACACTTATTTTCAAAAATAAAAAAAGGCCACCGATGTGTATCAGTGGCCTTCCTTAAGTGGAATTCTTTTAATTAAAGTACAAATTCAAAATCAACTATAATATTTTTTTGAATTTGTAATTACTTCTGCTGAAACGTTTGTTTCATTGCTTCATATTCCTTGTCCATAGAAGGTTTACAGAATTGAGTTCCTTCAAAGATTTTATTTGATTGCTCTTGACGGCTTGCCAATGTTTCATCCAAATGTTCTTTTTTCAATTCTCTTTGTTTTCCATCAACTCCAAATACCGTTAATGTCAACTCCTTCTGATCTCTTGTTACTTTCACTTTCTCACCTGCTTTCACCTCAATATTGATAGGTTGGAATAATGCATGTTCAAAACGGAACTTCACATCTTCTCCTTCCATAGTGTAAGTATAAACTTCCACTTCTTTCTGGCGCTCAAACTGTCCTACCAAAGTACCTCCCATTAATTTCTCTTTGTAAGAAATGTTGTTAAGTTTTGAAGGGATTCTAGGCGCCAATGTAATGATGTTTTCAATCGCGTTTGGTCTTAAACCTAAGAAGTACTGATACCAAACTCTTAATTGCTCACCATTTGACCATGCTTGCATGTAAGTACCTGTCAGTTTAGGGTAAGTCTCACCTGGATGTGGGAAAGCATCAGCGTTTTCGTTCATACTTCCTACAGCTCCCATATCTAATGACTGCTCATTCATATTTTCAAATAGTTGGAAGGCAATATCAGGCTGACCGCTTTCAATCATACGCTGCATAGCATAACCATTGTTCCACTGCCAGATTGTACCGTTGTGGTAAGCGGCATCTTTATGATAATGCTCCCACGCTAAGTGATAAGGGTGGAAATTCGGATCTTCTTGACTTAAAGAAGCAACACCCCAAGGGTATACTAAATGTTCCCAGATTTCTCGTGTCAATTCCATTTTCTTCACATCATCCGTCATAAAGTCCATTGCAAATAATTGGTTTGGACGGAATTGGAAGTCCGGTTGATCATCGTGATCAATACGATCAGCCATATAGGCGTGTGAATCATCGAAGAAATCCTTATTGAAGTTGGCTTGTACTTTGTCAGCCACTTTTTGCCAGCGTTTCATGTCGCTGATATGATTTGTTTCTTTTGCACAGTAGATCGCCGCGTTCAATTGCTTGAACCATAAGGCTTGAATATCATTGGCGTAACTACCTCTTGGTGAATAAGGAACGTGATCCGGTTCTCTTCTCGCATCCATCCAAGTATCAGCATCTTCGTGTGTTAAGTAACCTTTTTTGTTTACCCAGTTTTTCAATGCACCATCCACACTTCTTTTCACTGTAGGGTACATTTTTTTGATCAATGAATTATCACCTGAATATTGGATGTAATCTAATAATTCAAAAATAAAACGAGGCGTACCGTCAGTGGTGTGGTAGTTCAATGATTCCATTTTTACGATATTCGGAATTCTACCATAATATTTTGAAGTTGATTTCTTGTCCTGTACATCAGCAAATGAAAGAAGGATTTTCTTTGCCACATCCGTTTCACCTAAAACCAATGTACCACCCGGCAATGAAATAAATGTGTCTCTACCCCAGTACTCGTTGAACCAAGGAATACCGGCATAAATACCGTAACCTCTTTGGTGCGTCACCATTTCATCCATGGTCAAAGTCAACCACATTAGGGCTTTATCAAAATGAGGATCTTCTGTTTTGATTGCTGTATTTTCAGTCACCAACTTAGTCATACGGTCTGTACGCTCCTGGAACCATTGACCATGTTTTGTTCTTGCTTCTTGGATTAATGTCAGGCCTGCTTCTTTTGTTTTAGCATAAGAAATATAGAAACCACCTTTTCCTGAGGCTGTCACTTTAGCATTTCCGTCTTTGTCTATTTTCTCATTATGAGAAGGAGCAACAACCACAAAATGATCTTCAGATTCTGAAGACACAAAGTAAGACGCATTTTTGTCTCTGCTTTCTAATTTGATCTGATCACCAGTAACAGTAAGATTTGTCTCCTTGCCTTTGACTCCTTGGAAATCAACATAAATTACATCTTGATCATCAAAAAGGATTACTCGCTCAGTACCTTGAGCAGTGGCTCTTTGAATATAATGAGGGAAAACTTCCACTTTTGCATTCGCACGATCAAACGGCTGACCATCAATAGTCAAATCATAATCGCTTAAAATTCTTTTCTGACCAACATTCCAACCATTAAACCAGCTGTATAATTCGCTATTTAAGATATGTGTTTGTGTTTGGAAATAAGCACTTCTTTTATTGGTATAAGTCACAACTCTGTTCTCAGCAGCCGAAACATCCACCTTAAGTGTTTGCAACATTTCATCTTTCACTGCTTCTTTAGCTGTAAACTTATGTTCATTATTTTCTTCAGTACACCCATAGCAAAGTACTAAAGTGAGAAGTATAAATGCACTTTTTAAAATCCTCATTACTATTTAGTTAATCTTAAAATATTCTGACCAGTGTAGTATTACCTATCACGCAATACTATTATTTACGTTCCTCTAAGTTAACAATTGTTCATAGGCCACAAAATGATTTCTATTTTCTTAATAAATACAACCTGTGGATTGTTATAGGAGTTATATTATTTAAAATTGAAAATACATAAACTCTAAAACACTATAGAACAGTCTTTTATGAATATTGAAATTCAAGACTTAAAAATTCTCAATTTCATATTTAAATCGGTTGTGATAGTTTTTGTTAATAATTCTTGCTTAACATATAATAAATGTATTTTCTACACACGATTCACCATCTTTATGTCCATATGTTTAAACTTAATGATTAACTGAAATGAATCAACTTAACTACAGACATTTAATGATTGTGCTAATGTGCATAATCACAACACAACTTAGCTATGCACAAGATAAATTATTCTTAAAAGGCTACACCGATTATATTAAAGGTGATATTATGCCTTATAAATCACCTCAGGAAGATGCCAACCAAGCCATGTTGGTAAGATGTTCTGAAGGAAAAAATGAAATGGAATGGGAAGCTGAAGCCGTTCCAACTTCTTACGATGGCGAATATGTGGAATATGGCGTCATCATGGGTGTTGATATTGACAGAGCCCAATATGATTTTGATTTCTATATTAATGATAAAAAATATTTCACTTTTACAGCCCCAGAGGAAAGTATTCTTCAAGATGTAACTGCTGATGGTCCTAATGGCTCAAAATTGACGTTCAAAGGGACAATGATTGATGCTTATAGTGATATGTTTGGCTATGGCTTCTTGAAAATTAAAACGGCTGACTTACCAAAGGGAAAACCTGTTAAAATGAAAGTGGTTGCTCCTACTATTGGTAAATCAAGCTGGTTTATGATGTTCAAGTATGGTGTTGATGGCAATGTAAGCTGGAAACAAGAACCTGCTGTCATAAAATCAGACAAAGGTCCAAAACAACAATTAAGAGCAACGATATTACACTATGGCGATCCTGCACAAGCAACAATTACAGCAGGTAAATCAAAAGAAAAAGTAACGCTAAATGTGGGTGCCAATGTATTTAGAGTAAATATTCCAAAAGTAGAAGAAAATACTTCTATTCCAGTGAAAGTAACTGTAGGTAAAAAAGTATTGGATGAACAAATATTGGAGGTAGAACCTGTAAAACCTTATACTGTTTATCTATTGCACCACTCGCATGTTGATATCGGATACACCCATACGCAAGATGAAGTAGAGAAAATGCAATGGAAAAACCTGGATGATGCTGTAATGATGAGCAAAAAGACAGCTGATTTCCCTGAAGGGTCTCAATTCAAATGGAGTGTGGAAGTAATGTGGGCTGTTGAAAGCTATTTGAAAAATGTTACTCCGGAAAAAAGAGCCGCATTTTTAGCAGCTGTAAAAGATGGTTCTATTGAATTGAATGGTCTTTATGGTAATATGTTGACAGGTTTATCGAATCCGCAAGAATTGGTAGAATCTACTTTTGATGCCTTACAAGTTGCGAATGAAACAGGCGCTCCTATGGAATCTGCAATGATCACTGATGTACCGGGTTACACATGGGGATTAGTTCCTGTTTTAGCACATTCGGGTGTAAAGTATCTTTCAGCAGGTACAAACGTATTCCATAGAATTGGTGGCACTATCTCTACTTGGGGTGACCGTCCATTCTACTGGGCATCACCTTCTGGAGAGGAAAAAGTAATGGTTTGGGTACACGAAAAAGGGTATAGCCACTTCCATACAGGTTTAGGTTTTACAGATTTGAAAGTATTATTGACACCAAAGTCTGTTTTTGATTACTTAAATGAATTGAATGAGAGAACATATCCTTATGACATCACCACTTTACGTTATACAGTAGGTTCAGATAATGGTCCAGTTGATACGGGTATTTCTGAAACAGTAAAAGAGTGGAATGATACATATGAGACTCCTAAAGTGATGTTGTCTACTACAACTGAATCATTCAAAGCTTTTGAAGATAAATATGGCGATCAACTTCCTGTAGTAAAAGGTGATTTCACTCCTTATTGGGAAGATGGTGCAGGTTCAACTTCTGCAGAAACAGCATTAGTAAGAAACGCTTCTGAGAAACTTTCTCAAGCCATGACAATTATGTCATTGAACGGTGCTGATATTCCAAATGAAACATTTGAGCAAGCATGGAGATATGTTTTATTATACAACGAACATACATGGGGTGCTTATAACTCTATCTCAGAGCCTGAAGCTGATTTCGTTCATTCTCAATGGGCAGTAAAACAATCTTTCGCTATCAAAGCGGATTCAATTGCTGATGAGTTATTGGAAAGAGCATTGGCTATCGGTGAAAAAACGAAAGGAATTTTATTGACCAATACATTGAACTGGGACCGTTCGGAATTAGTAAAATTAAGTGCTGAAAAAACTTCAAATGGTGATTACATTGTAGATCAAGATGGAAAATACTACCCTACTCAGCGTTTGAGTAATGGTGAATTGGCTGTTTATGTGGATCACTTACCAGCTTATGGTCAGTTGGAATTATTCTCAACTGCTGAAATGAAATGCAGTAAAGAGTGTAAGAAATGCAAGGACTGTAAAAACTGCAAAAAGTGTAAAGGTCAAAAAGCATTGAAAATAGCTGATAATACTATTGAGAACGATTTCATCAAATTAGAAATCAATGCTGAAAACGGTAGTGTAGCTTCACTTTATGATAAAGTAAGAAAGAAAGAACTTTCTGATAACTCTGAATTAAAAGGATTGAATGACTACTATTATGTAGCTGGAAGAAGCCCTAAATCACCGCTTACAACTGCTAATGATATTCAAATTAAATGGTTAGAAAAAGGTGAATTGATCAGTGTTATCGAAGTAAGTTCTTCTGCTCCTGGTACTGAAGAATGGAAACGTACTTTTGAAGTCAATGCCTACTCTGAAGTAGTAGCTATCGACAATCAAATTAATAAAACAAACGTTTACGACCCTGAAGGTGTTCATATTGCATTCCCATTCAATGTAAAAAATGGTACAGTAAGAATTGATGCTCCATTTGGTGAGTATATTCCTGAAAAAGAGCAATTACAAGGTTCTTGTAAAAATTACTTCACTGTACAACGTTATGCTGATGTTTCTAACCTTGATCATGGTGTAACTTGGGTCACTCCTGATGCTCCAATGATTGAATTGGGTGAAATCACTACAGATGCATTATCGTATGGTTGGGTGCAAGAAGTAAAACCAACTCAAACGATCTACGCTTACTTGATGAACAACTATTGGGAAACCAATTACAAAGCTTCTCAGGAAGGATGGCATTCATTCCGTTTCATGTTAAGACCTCACGGAGCTTATGTTTCTACTGATGCGAAGAAATTCAGTATGGCAGTAGCTCAACCGATCTTAATCTCAGAAAACGAGAATGATAACTACACTGCATTTATTCAGCCAACAGCCAATGATTTAATCATTACTGCTTCAAGACCAATGGACAAAGAGCATGTATTATTGACAGTCTTGAATACTAATGCGGGTGATTCTATTTTAGAATGGACAGCTTCTGATAAAGTAGAGGGAGTTTATCTTTCAAATATCAACGGTGATAATAAAGGTGCTTTCCAACAAGGTGACAATATTCCAGGATGGGGTGTTAGATTCTTATTGGTGAAAGTTAAAGCTAGCTCTGTTTCTAAATAGTAGACAATTATATTTACAATACATTCCCTCATAATTAAGTTATTAAATATGAGGGAATGTACCTTTTCAGCTTATACAAGGTATTTCATTTATATCATTAATTTTCTTCTCAACTTTATTCGCCGATTTCTTTTTCTATTTTCTATAAACTTAGTAACCAAATACCCAGATCCAGCTGATGTCAACCCACCTAGTAAAGTATATCCTAAATCAGCATCACTCCACCCTCCATATGAAATTTCATCCATAAACTCTTTAGCTATACCTGCAAATGCAGTTGCCCCCATAGCAATATAAAATGATTTCTTTGGAGATTCTCCCATACTATAAGCCGAAGTGTAGACTGTTGCTCCTATAACTAGTCCCGCACCATAATGAAGTTGTTTATCAGTTTTAAAATCCCATGATTCCTGTGCATAAATATTAGAGCTAAATAACATGAAAAAGCAGATAATAAATTGATAAACTATTTTCCTTAATAAATTATTACTAATTAAAGAATGAAGTGAAATGGAAGAGTTATTTGATTGAAACAAATTTGTTTTTTCGATCAGAATAGAAGTCGATTTCATTGTAATTTCAGATTAGATAATTAATGAAATCATCTAAAAATTCTCTTGAATCCATGAATTGATAAAGTAGCACTTAGAGAACTTTTAAATGATTTGTTATTTATCTCAAAAGGGTAATTCAACTTTAAATACCCTATCTTCTAAAATCATTTTCTTGAATCAACTAGACCATTGACTCTCAATTCCTCACCTTCAAATCATACCACATCATCATCTCTTCTTCAAGTTCTTCCTTATTAATTTTCTTTTTTAATAGCTTCCGATAAGACATTTTTTTCACTTCCATACAGTATTGTACCATCAACCAATAATCATAATACTGCCTTGGAGCAACAGTTTTATCTTCAAAAAAAACTCCCCATTCATCAGGATCAACCATTCTTGCACTTTCTATTCTTTCCATGTTTTTGAGTAGAGAATGTTGGCCTTTTCCTTGCCTTGCAATGTATTCTGCATACCCCTCCCATTTCCATTTTGGATATTTAGCAAAAGGGTTAGAATTCCATAAACCGAATGTATGAAACTGTAAACAATGCGTCAGTTCATGAAGTAAAAGTTGTTCTAAATTCCATTGGTATCCATGGTGAGTTACTATATTTTGAGCTAGATCCATTTCCCCATTAATCACAACAATATTGGACATACCCCACCCAAAAGCATCTCCCCATAATGCTTTCATTATTTGGGGATAAACAGCACCTTCATTCAAACAGATCTTTAAATCTAGACGTTCTTCATACAGTTCACTTTTTCTCAACATTGAATCAACTTTGGCTAGTTGCCTTCCAAGTTGAGGATCTAACTCCTGCTGATGATATATAGTATAATTTTCTATTTGAGTTTCACGGTTATAAAAAAATGAGGGGTTGAATAGCAGAAAGATTACAAATGCAAGGGGTATTAATAAGATTAATGGAAGTCTCAACAGTCCTTTTTTTAGCTCAATTTTCATAGGAGATAGTTTTATTGGTCTTCATCAAATTACCCAAAAGATACCCTAATTCAAATGACTTTTCTTTTCTATTTAGATAAACACCTTCAACAATAGAAAACGGTTTTGTACCAATTCAATATTGAAACATAACAACAAAAAAAGTACATCTCCTCTTAATTTTGAGCTTCAACAACAACAATCAATATGTTTATAAATAGAAAAATCAAATCGGTATTAAGTACAGCTATCATAGCTTCTGCACTACCTTTTATGGCTTCAGCTCAGGATGTGAAAGGGCTGACAGTACATGAATCGGAAGATTCTCCTACAAAACAACTTAACTTCAGAGCTAATAATTTAACAGAAGCTCCAAACATCGTATTGGTACTTTTAGATGATGTTGGATATGCTCAAATGGGCCATATGGGTGGACAAATTGAAACGCCTGCTTTTGATGAAATTGCAGATAAAGGTTTGACTTATTCAAGATTCCATACTACTGCATTGTGTTCTCCTACAAGAGCGGCATTATTGACAGGTAGAAACCATCATACAGCTGAGACTGGAATTATCATGGAATTAGGTACTGGTAATTCAGGTTATACAACTGAGATTCCAAATGAGGTAGGTTCTTTTGCTAAAGTACTTCAAGAAAAAGGATATTCTACGTCTTGGTACGGAAAGAACCATAATGTTCCTAACTGGGAAGCTTCATTTACGGGACCTTTTGATCGTTGGCCAAATGATTTAGGTTTTGATTATTTCTATGGTTTCTTAGGTGGAGATACAGACCAATTCCACCCTGCTCTTGTAGAAGACAGAAAAAGAATTACTTCTCCTGAAACTAATGAAGATGGATCTCCTTATCACTTAACAACTGATATGGCAGACAAAGCCATCAACTATGTACAATCTGTGAATGCAGTTGCTCCAGACAAACCTTTCTTTGTTTACTTTTCACCTGGTGCAGTACATGCACCTCACCAAGCTCCTGCCGAGTACATTGAAAAATACAAAGGGAAATTCGATGCAGGTTGGGATGTTTACAGAGAAGAAGCATTTAATAATATGAAAGCAAAAGGCTTAATTCCTGCAGACGCTGAATTGACTCCTCGCCCGGAATCTTTACAAGCGTGGAATAGTTTAAATGAAGAGCAAAAAATGGTTTATGCTCGTATGATGGAAGTTTTTGCCGGATTTACAGAACATACTGATGCACAAATCAAACGTCTTTATGATGCTATTGATGAAATGGGCAAATTAGATAATACCATTTTCATCTACATTGCAGGCGACAATGGCGGTTCTGCTGAAGGTGGTCTAGAGGGAATGTTAAATGAGATGACATTCTTTAATGGAATGCCTGAAAAATGGGAAGATAAAGTTGAAGCTGTCAAATCAAATCGTTTAGGTACTGAAGATTACTTCAATCATATGCCTGCCGCTTGGGCTTGGGCTGTCAACTCTCCTTACCAATGGGCGAAACAAATTGCTTCCCACTTAGGTGGTGTTAGAAATGCAATGACAATCTCTTATCCTAATGGAATTAAAGCAAGAGGTGAAGTTAGAGAGCAGTTTACACACATCACTGATATTGCCCCTACAATTCTTGAAGTGGCTGGATTAGAGATGCCAAAGGAGATTGATGGTTACGCTCAGAAACCATTAGAAGGTACTTCTTTGGTGTACTCTTTTGACAACAAAGATGCTGAAGAAATTCATACTACTCAATACTTTGAAATTGGTGGTAACTTGGGTATCTACCACGATGGATGGTGGGCAGGTGCCATGAGAAATATTCCATGGGTATCAGGGTCTACTGCTCATGTTGAAATCACTGACATGAAATGGGAATTATACAATCTTAAAGACGACTTCTCTCAATCGAAAGATTTAGCAGAAGAAATGCCTGAGAAATTGGAATACATGAAATATATGTTCTTTGCGGAAGCTTCAAAAGCCAATGCTCTTCCTATTGATGACCGTAGAACTGAACGTTTCAGAAGTACTTTCCGTCCTTCTTTAACCGCTGGACAGACAGTTTTCCAATATCCAAATGGGTTGAGATTACCTGAAGGAGCTACTCCATTTACGAAGTTCATTTCACATACAATGGATGCTTCTCTTGACGGAGGTTATAAAAAAGGTGATCAAGGTGTATTGATTACACAAGGTGGTCGTTTTGGTGGTTTTGTTTTAAGAGTAGACAAAGCAGGATATGTTCATTATGAATACAGTAATTCTTCTGATTTTTACAGTATTAAAACTTCATCAAAAATTCCTGTAGGTACTAAAAACGTAGTAGCAAGAGTGATTATGGATGAGAAAAAACCTTACACAGCTTCTACTATTACAATCTTTGCAGATGGTAAGAAATTAGGAGAAGGACGTGTGGAGAAAACAATTCCAAACTTATTCTCTCTTGATGAGACATTAGACATCGGGCAAGATACGGGAACTCCTGTAAGCCAAAGTTATAAAACTAAAGACTCAGATTATTCTGGTCAACTCAAGATGGTGACGCTTGAATTAATTAATGAGTACAATAATACGCAAGCTTCAAAATAGAAGTTTTTGTAACAACATAGATTACTTAAAAGTCAGTGGATTATCTGCTGACTTTTTTCTTGTTACGGAAGGTCTTTCACCAAACTTTGAATAATACCTTTTACTGAAATGTGTCAAATCTGTAAAACCCAATTCAAAGCTTATTTGGCTCAAGTCTTTCTCTGTTTGAATCACTTGTCGTTGTGCCTCCTCAAGCCTATGATGATTGAAAAATTGTAGAATAGGTTTTTTATATACTTTTTTGAAAGTTTTTTGAAGCTTGGATTCACTCATTCCATATTTTTTCACCAATACTTTTAAATCAGGAACCTCATTCAAGTTTGAGAGGATATCATCTTTCAACCTGAACACTAAATTCAAGTCATTTTTATGGACACCATACACTACATTTTCAAGCCCATTTTCATAAGAACGCTTCTGTAGAATGTTTAATACCTCTATCATTTTTGAAAAAAGTATTCCTTTTTGCATAACAGGGTCTTGTATAAAAAAATCCAATTCCGAGATTATTTTATCTAAATCTGGAGTCAAGGAATCATAATAAAACCATGCTTCGTCTTTATGAATAAGCTCATTTAATGCATCATTTGGTAAATAGATAAACTTATCCATAAAATGGACTGGAATCCTCAAATAATACCATCTTATAGACTGATCTACAGGGTAATCAATATTAAATTCTTGATTACTGTTATAGACATATAAGGAATTCATCAAAGTAGATTTCTTTTTTGTTTCAGAAGTAAAATCACCTGAATTACCAATTCTAATACTTACATACTTCTCCTTCTTGTCAGTACTATTTAAAATTCTAATTGGTACGTTGAGTTTAAGGTTTGTAACCCCGCAAATCAGTTTTGGAAAATACTCATAATAAATCATGTCAAGCTTACCGTATTTATCATTTTCAAGTCTTAAATGATTGCCATCAACGCTAGCTCCAAAGTCTTTTTTGATGAGTTCGTAGGATGAAACAGGATTCGTTTCATCAGTACTTATTTCAAGTAAATTGTCTTCCATGATTAACTATAAAATTAGGTTTACAAGATAATTAAAAATGGTAGAGGAACTTGTACAATAAGCATAGTATTGAATCATTAATCTTGATTTACCACTAACTACCTTACATAATTTCGCCTCTTTTATACCAATGAATGACTCTTACATGCTATCATTCCGCCCCAATCAGACTCTACATTTGTAACATCAACAAATCGAAAAAGTATGTTTACAAGTAGAAAATTACACAAAATACTATCTGCTTTGCTAATCACGGTTGTTTTACCAATTAGTATAAAAGCACAAAATGTAAAAGGGCTTACAGTGCATGAGTCACAAGATTCTGCACCTGCTCAACTCAACTTTAGAGAAAATAATTTACAGGATGCTCCCAACATTGTATTAATCCTTTTGGATGACGTTGGGTATGCTCAAATGGGACATATGGGTGGTCAAATCGAAACACCTGCATTTGATGAAATCGCAAATAAAGGTTTGACGTATTCAAGATTCCATACTACTGCACTTTGTTCTCCTACAAGAGCGGCATTATTATCTGGAAGAAATCATCATAAAGCAGAAACAGGAGCTATTATGGAAATTGGTACAGGTAATGATGGTTATACGATGAAAATGCCTAAAGAAACAGGAACGTTTGCCAAAGTACTTCAAGAAAAAGGGTATTCCACTTCTTGGTATGGTAAAAATCACAATGTTCCTGACTGGGAGGCTTCGTTTACAGGTCCTTTTGACCGATGGCCAAATGATTTAGGTTTTGATTATTTCTACGGTTTCCTTGGTGGCGACACAGATCAATTCCACCCTGCCCTTGTTGAAGATAGAAAAAGAATTACAGCACCTGAAACAAATGCAGACGGTTCAAAATATCATATTACTACTGATATGGCAGACAAAGCCATCAACTATATTCAGTCTGTAAATGCTGTTGCTCCTGATAAGCCTTTCTTAGTATACTTCTCTCCAGGTGCCGTTCATGCTCCTCACCAAGCTCCTGCTGAGTATATTGAAAAATACAAAGGAAAATTCGATCAAGGTTGGGACGTATATCGTGAACAGGCTTTCAATAATATGAAAGACAAAGGTATTATTCCTGCCGATGCTACTTTGACGCCTCGTCCAGATGCATTACCTGCTTGGGATTCATTAAATGAAGAACAAAAAATGGTATATGCTAGAATGATGGAAGTGTTTGCTGGATTTACAGAGCATACGGATACACAAATCAAACGTCTTTATGATGCGGTAGATGAAATGGGAAAATTGGATAATACCATCTTTATCTACATTGCAGGTGACAACGGTGCTTCTGCTGAGGGTGGTCAAGAAGGTTTATTGAACGAAATGGCATTCTTTAACGGTATTCCTGAGAAATGGGAAGACAAAGTGGAAGCCGTAAAAACAAATCGTTTAGGTTCTGAAGATTACTTCAATCATATGCCGGCTGCTTGGGCTTGGGCAGTCAACTCTCCTTACCAATGGACCAAACAAGTAGCCTCTCACTTAGGTGGTGTACGTAATGCAATGGCTATTTCTTATCCTAAAGGAATTAAAGGCGAAGGTGAGGTAAGAACACAATTCTCTCACGTTACGGATATCGCTCCTACGATCTTGGAGTTAGCAGGTTTTGAAATGCCTGAAACTATTGATGGAGCACACCAAGAACCAATTGACGGTACTTCTTTGGCTTATTCATTTAATAATGAAACAGCACCAGAAGAGCACACTACACAGTATTTTGAGATTTTGGGTAACATCGGAATCTATCATGACGGATGGTGGGCTGGTGCAATGAGAAACATCCCTTGGGAATCGAACTCTACTGCACAAATTGAAATCACTGATTACAAATGGGAGTTATACAACCTTAGTAATGATTTCTCCCAAGGGGAAAACCTTGCTGAAGAAATGCCTGAAAAATTGGAGTATATGAAATATCTATTCTTTGCTGAAGCAGCAAAAGGAAATGCTTTACCAATTGATGACAGAAGAACGGAGCGATTCAGATCGTCATTCAGACCTTCATTAACTGCTGGGTTGACTACATTTACTTATCCAAATGGGTTGAGAATTCCTGAAGGTGCAACGCCATTTACTAAATTCCAATCTCACTCATTGGAAGCCAACTTAGAAGGGTATAAAAAAGGTGATCAAGGTGTATTAATTACACAAGGTGGTCGTTTTGCAGGTTTTGTATTAAGAGTAGACAAAAGTGGTAATGCTTACTACGAATACTGTAATTCAGTCGATAAATATTCTATCAAATCTTCTGCTAAGGTTCCTAGCGGTACAAAGACTATCAAAGCAACAGTGATTATGGATGAGAAAAAACCATACACTCCTGCTACCATCACACTTTATGCTGATGGAAAAGAAATCGGAAAAGGAAGAGTTGAAAAAACGGTAGCTAACCTTTATTCTCTAGACGAGACATTGGATGTTGGTAAAGATTCTGGAACTGCGGTTACAGATAAATATAAGGTAAAAAACTCAAAATATACGGGACAACTTAAAAGTGTAACACTAAATTTAATTGAAGAGTATAATACCGTATCGAAGTAATTTTATTTTAAAATAGATTGATTGTTGGATAGCTCAAGGAATGATACCTTGAGCTATTTTTTTTATCATTTAGATTCCAAATCGATATTGCATTCCCATCATTACAAAATCATTTCCATTCCCTTTTCCAAACTCTCCTCTTAACGTGAAATTTTGATTGACTTCATAATTAAACCCAAACTGAACACTCCAGTGATTGATAATATCTTTCTGAATACCATAATTCACATCAGAAGAAAGTAACCCTTCTACAGCCGTTCCAATTCCCAACAGTATCTCATTTTGCTTTTCTAGTTTAGCAATTTGAATTTTATCCACTGGGTTATTAGGATTCAAACTTTCAATTTCTTCATTATTGGCTGCAACACGACGATCGATCTCAGGCAAAAGTTCTGCCCCCAAATTCGGCAAGGCCTTTTTTATAGCTATATTACCGTTATTGCCTTTTTGGTTGACAAAACCTCTATACATCCCACCCACATACAAAGCAAGCGTACTTCCATTCTTAAAAAGAATTCTATCACCAACGCGGGCAGAAATAACTGTAAATACAGCAGGTTGTTCAAGTAGTTCAGAGTGAGACCAAGTTATATTCCCATCTACAGAAAAGAAATAATCCTTATAAATTTTACCGACGATCGTAGAACCAAATCCATAAGAATTGGCAGAGAAATCCACAATACTGGTTATTTCTGGTAGAGAAATTACAAGATTCCCCTCATCATCAAACCATCTTGGCTGCAATGAGACTTCAGTTGTACCGGTGCTGTTTGTGTAAATTCCGTAGACATTAAGAAAAGGAAATATCCATACATCACCTCTCAAGTTCATACCATTTGTTCTTGCTATGGTGTTGTTGAAATTTAGATTCTCTAAGGTGACATATTCTGAGATCAATTGATTGAGCGTTGAATTGGGATCATCACCAATAGACATATCAAAGGAACTAATTTCAAGGTCCATTCTATTATATACATAATTGACATTCAAGCCATAAGGCAATTGAATTTTATAACCTTTATCGGCTGCTTTTTTACCCCAAATGGGCATACTGTAAGGCCACTCGTAAGGTTCATTGTTATTTTCTGTCTGAGCATAAGTTGATAATGTGAAGATTGCGAGAAAGACAGTTAATATACTTTTCATAATTAATGGTTTTGAATTGAAGATTTAGATGCTTTAAAATTCAGTGTTAAGGATCAAATTATAATTGGTAAATCACCTATTTCGATAGTAATAGTATTCTACCTAAACATGTAATACATAGTTATTTTTGACTTTTTAAAGATATTGTTTTAATACCTAAAATCATATTTTAAGCTTTGAATCCAATTAAAAATCAACTTCTAACGTTAACATTGTTATTTGAACTTATTTCGAAATCAAAACCATTTCCATTAAGTACTAAATCAAAAAATAAATCATAGTTAATTTTGAATTTGTACTTATCACTCCAGTTTAAGCACCACTATCGTCTTTTCCGGATTTCTTCTGAAGGTCTTCTCCCTAAAAATTGCTTATACACTCTACTGAAATGAGACAAGTCAGTATAGCCTAATTCAATAGCAATCTGTGTGAAATCATGATGTGTTGTTTGTATTCTTCTTTGCCCTTCTAGTACCCTCTGATAATTGAAAAACTGCAGTATCGGCATTTTAAAAACACTCTTAAACCCTCTTTGTAATTTGGATTTACTCATTCCCTTTTCCTCACTTAATTGAGCTACATTTGGCATTTTAGTAAAATCCGCCAAAATCTCATCTTTCAATTGCAACATCACGTCCAAATCATCAGGGTGAATATCATATGCAATATTACTTAACTTATGCACCGTTCCATGTTCCCGTAGCCTTGTAATTATTTCTATAGCCTTGGATAAAAACAGCCCCCTTCTTACTACTTTATCATGCAATGCATTATACATTTCATTAATCAAAACCTCTATATTCAGAAGCATTGGGCTGTAATAAAACCAAGGTTTGGGATTAGAAATTAATTGATAAAAATCTGAAGTTTTATCCGTTCCGAGCAAGTCATATATATCCTTTGGAAAACGAATAAAAAACCAGCTCATCTTGGTATTAGCAGGGTATACAATTTTAAATTTTTGGAGGTTGTTATAAATATAAATACTGTCTTTCTGTTGCTCTTGAGAGTGTTCTTGATTAAAACCACCAATTTTACCGATACGAACACTCACAAACTGACGGTCTGAGACAGGATTATTTTCAAACACCATCTCCTCCTTCATCTCTAATTCTGTAATCCCAACATAAAGACTGTTCATATAACCAAAGGTTACTGATTTTAATTTCCCCAAAGCATTATCAGCCAAAAACTCTTCGCCATCCCAATGACCATTTAGTTTTTGGGCTAAATAACTAAAGAATAAAAGTGGATCAGATTCATCTCCTTTGACTATCATATTTCAAGAGGTCTTTGGTTTAAATTCAAAGACTAATTTAATCGATTATCAATTATGTATCAAAGTAACTGCATTAGAGCATGTTTGGAATATAAATTTTAAGTACAAAAGCCCCTTCTCCAACTCGATTTTAGTTATGAAAAAAGCATCAAAATGAGTACATTTTGATGCTTTTTATTTCATATAAGTACTAAGCCAAAAATAAATGATAATTAATTCTTAGTTATTTTTTGTGAGTACAACGCTCAAAAACGTATAAATAGTGGTTCTATTTAAAGATTTTGAAAGGCAGTAATCGGAAAAAATAATATGAATTAGTGTTATATAATTTTGTCTTAGTACTTATAGTCAATTATTTGCCTACTACTTCAATTTCTCATTCAAAGCATAAGATACTCCTCCGTCTTCATGAATATGAAACTTTGAAGCAAAACTTTCAGAAACGACTCTAATTTGATGAAAGTTTGCATATTCTTCTTCGGAAAGATATTCTTTCTTTTCAATGGTCGCCACCAAACCATTTGCATTCTTCAACTCCCAGTAATATTCTTGATTAGTGTCTATAAAAAACTGAGGAACCCGTAATAACGACCCTACTTTCTTAGGACGGTCATCCGTAATTGATCTTCCAACATAATTCTGCACACAAATTATTTCATTAATATTATGCATTATATCTGTTGCGTTTGGTAGGATTATATATCCATCAATATCCAAAACATCTAAATCATAATCATCTATGACTCCCACTTGGTTTTTATGAAAATATCCCGAATTATCAGTTGTACTTTGAATTTGAAATTCATAGTAATTGATTTTTATTCGAGGGATGTGTCCATCATAATAAAGGAAGGTGATTTCACTATCCCCTACAGGTCTAAAACCATCTTCATCAAAACTGACTGAATGATTGTTGAAGTAGACCTTGTCTTCAATATCTGTAGTTGTTACTGTTTCAATTGAGAAGACTGTGGATATATATCTGAAATAACATATTTTATATGTTCGTCCCAGTGAATGAAATTTCTCTGGGCATATAGTTGCCCCATTATTTTCCGGGTAGTTCTTCTGTCCAACTGTAAAATGCACTTTTCCATACAACATGTTAGCGTCTATGGTAATAGGCTGTGAGGTTGCATTATAAATGGGCAGAATAAAGAGAAATAGAAGATTGATTAGATAGATAGTTCGCGTATTCATTTCATCATTAGTTTTGTTATAATAGTACAACAAAACTATCAATAAGAAACCATCAAAACATGCACTATTTTACCCTATTAGTAATGTATTTTAACTAAAAAAATGGCTATTACGCCTTATATCAAACACGTCCTAAATAGTATCATTACAATAATAATAAAACTGAAAAACAGTAATTACTTAGTTAGATATAATAGAAAAATCGTCTCACCTTAATGATAAAAAACAAAATAAAATGACAAATAAGAGTTCATAATTAATTTGTAATATAAATTTAATACTTAGAATTTCAGTCATTTACATTTATTAAGTTATATTAATTGAATTAGAATTATACAACAATAGCTTTATATTATTACATTTATAGCAAGATATGACAACGAATATTCTATTTTTTTAATTATTTCAAGTAACGCTACAAACAACAATGCTATAAGAATTATATTTTTTCCACTTTTTGTAAAGACATTTTCTAGTAGTCTATAAACATCTAGAAGCTAATAGTACTTTTTCCGATTCAATTTTTTAATACGCTCATTCATGAAATTTGATTTATATAACTTTTTCAGGATTAAAAGCCGTGTGTTTTTAGCCATTATGATCGCATTCATTGCGGTATTTGTATTTTTAGATTTAAAGACAGAAGTAGTAATTCTGGCGATGTTATCATTAATACAGGTGGGTATCGTCTTGTTTGCTTCAAAATCACAACAATGGACATGGATATTGCATGTTCAAATTCTATTACTTACTACAATTGTAACCGTTATCTCCTTTATGGGAGGAGGAATTATATCTCCGGTTATTTTCTTTTACATTCCTACAATGTGTGTTAGTTTCCTATTTTTTGATATCAGAACTGGAGCTATTTACACCTTCTCTATCTTATGCCTTGCAATTGTCTTGGCTTTGACTTCTATCTATCATTTATCACCCTTCCCTCCTCTTGAACTTGCTCCTGTTCATAATAACATCTATCTAACATTAGTTTTGATCGGGTCAAGTACGGACACGCTTTGGACTATTCTTCAATATGAAGGAGCTCGTAATAAGGTAGAACAGGAACTTAAGGGAAATCATGATGAAATCATTCAACAGGAAGAAGAACTTCGTCAACAACAGGAAGAGTTGATTTCTACACGTGAACATGAGCTTGAATTGGCACAAACAAAAACAACTGCATTGGAGGAAGAGCAGCGAAGAATAAAAGCAGAACAAGATCTTTTTGTTATCCAAGAAGCATTGAAATATACCTCTGAAATACAACAAATCACACTTCCTGATAATGATGTATTAAAGGATTATTTCAATGAACATACTTTAATTTATAAGCCCAAAGAATCAATCAGTGGTGATTTTTTCTATGTCAATGATTATAATAAAACCACATTGGTAGTAGTGGGCGACTGTAAAGGACACGCAATAAGTGCCACCTTATTAACGATGGTGATTTCTGGCTATTTTGATTCTTTACAAGAATTGCCTTATTACCCAAGTCTTCTCTTGTATAACTTGCATGATTATTTAATCAGTCAATTCAACAATACCATTGAGGACAAGGAGCAATTCAGACATGAAATCAACTTATCTATCGCTTACTTTCAAGGGAGCCACCTGCTTTATACTTCTGCGAATGGACGATGTATTTTAGTTCAAGAAGGTGAAATTAAAGAGCTCCCTTATACCGATGCTCCTATTGGTGACCGCTTCAATTTGATCAAGAACTTCAAAGATGTAGAATACCCTATCTCTCCTGATGATGTTGTTTTAATGTTTACTGATGGGCTAACAAAAATTGGTGCTACTGAAGACACAAGTGAACTCTTAGAGATCTGTCAGGATTTCTATGGTAAATATGAAAAAGATTGGACTGCAAAAATTCAGAAATACATCGATAAAAACTTTGCTACTGAGCAACAAGATGATATTACTGCATTGGCTTTCAATTTAAACTAGAGAGATAATTAAGAAGAATAACGTAAAATAGTTTTTAGAACACATGCATTCTTCATAAAAAAAGCATCAAAATGGATTTCCACTTTGATGCTTTTTTGTATAAGATTTATAACTAAGTACTAGGACAAAAATAAATGGAACAATAATTACGTGCACCATGACTGAAGTCATGGGCTAGTGATATTGACTCCAACAACACTAAAGTGTTGTCTTCGTTCCCAACCTTCAAGACTTTAGTCTTGATCAGGTTGTCCTATCACCTGCCCATAGTTTTAACTATGGTGCAAGAAACACTCGATCACTTTTGTCCTAGCACTTAAATGCTAATTCGCATATAATTTCTCTCTTAACTCTTTGATTTGCTCAGAGTTGATGTACTCGTCATACGGCATGTGTCTGTCGATGATGCCGTTCGGCGTTAACTCAATTACTCTATTACAAACTGTATGGATTACTTCGTGGTCATGCGATGACATTAACAAGTTACCAGGGAATTTGATCAATGAGTTGTTCAATGCTTGAATCGACTCTAAGTCCAAGTGGTTGGTTGGTGAATCTAAGATCAAGCAGTTGGCATCAGACAACATCATTTTTGACATCATACAACGCATTTTCTCACCACCAGAAAGTACTGATGATTGCTTGAAGATTTCCTCACCTGAGAATAACATTTTACCTAAGTAACCTCTGATAAATGCTTCTGAAGTATCGTGAGAATACTGACCTAACCAGTCTACTAAGTTCAAGTCATTTTCGAAGAATTCACCGTGTTCTAAAGGTAAGTAAGCCGTAGTGATTGTTACACCCCACTTGAATTCACCTTCGAAATCAGTATCATTTTCGTTTAAGATTTCAAATAAAGCCGTCATCGCTCTAGGGTCTCTAGAAATGAAAACGATTTTATCATCTTTCTGCATATTGAATTCAACATCTTTGAAAACTACATCGCCGTCAATTGACTTCGTTAAGCCTTCTACTTCTAAGATGTTGTTACCTGCTTGTCTTTCTGGAGTGAAGATAATACCAGGGTATTTTCTTGATGAAGGCTGAATTTCTTCAACGTTCAATTTCTCCAACATCTTCTTACGAGAAGTTGTTTGTTTTGATTTAGCGGCGTTTGCTGAGAAACGAGCAATGAATTCTTTCAATTCTTTGATTTTCTCTTCAGCTTTCTTGTTTTGCTGTGCTTGCTGACGCGATGCTAATTGTGATGATTGGTACCAGAATGAGTAGTTACCAGAGAACAATGAAATCTTTTGGAAATCAATATCTACGATTTGAGTACAGATTGAATCCAAGAAGTGACGGTCATGGGAAATTACCAATACCGTTCTGTCAAAGTTGGCCAAGTAATCTTCTAACCATGAGATTGTTTCCTGGTCCAAGTCGTTGGTAGGCTCATCAAGTAATAAGTTATCTGGCTTACCGAATAAAGCTTGTGCCAAAAGAACACGTACTTTTTGCTTACCGCTTAAGTTAGCCATTGTAGAGTAATGCAAATCTTCTGAGATAAACAGACCACTTAGTAAGTTGGCTGCATCAGACTCTGCATTCCATCCATCAAGATCCTCAAAACGCTCAGTCAATTCTGAAATACGGATACCATCTTTCTCGTTGAAGTCCTCTTTAGCATAAAGTTCTTCTTGCTCTTTTTTGATCGCCCATAATTCATCATGACCCATCATTACAGTGTCAAGCACAGTACATTCGTCGAACTCGTGGTGATCCTGCTTTAATACAGATAGTCTTTCACCTTTACCGATAGACACACTACCTCTTGTTGGGTCTTGTGCACCATAAAGGGTTTTCATGAAAGTAGATTTACCTGCACCATTCGCTCCGATGATACCGTAGCAGTTACCTTCTGTGAATTTAAGGTTTACGTCTTGGAAGAGCACACGCTTACCAAATTGTACTCCTAAGTTTGAAACTGTAATCATTATTTTGTTATGAGTATTTCTAAATTATGGTGCAAAAGTATGAGAATGTTTTAAGTAGTACAAAGAGATGATATAAATACTTCTGAATGTGGGGGAAATTTCTTGCAGGAAGTGATAAAAATAAAACAATAGCTCCAATGAAAGTCAATATATTTACGGGAGCTATCTGTATTTTGAGCATGTTTTAAATATCTATTTAAGTAAAATTACCCTTCAGAATGTGAGTTTATTAATTTTTTCTAAAAGAGAATTATAATTCTCTAAGAAATAAATTTCCTCACAAGCTAATAAGGAAAACTTTCACTTCTGATATATATATCAAACATGTTCTTAGTCTAACCCATTAGGATCATAACACCAGACCTCGTTGGTCACTTCTACATTATTTTCACTCATTACACATCCACCCAAAAGATATATTTTGCCATCAATAGTAAAAGCTGTGATTCCCATTCCATGTTCTATCATCTCTGTCGTTTTTTTATCTGATTTATGAGTATCACCATCATACATCAACCCAAATGAATTTGTGGGTTCGTAAGTAGTAGAAGAGTTGCCAAAAAAACCGTACATATTATTATTCATTACTACTGAAGCTCCATGAAAACCTGTAAAGCGAGCAGTTAATCCAAAATAAATGTTATCATCGTTTTTTTCACTAAGTGCACCACCTGCTCTTAGAGGAATAATATGTCTTTGATCAATAACAGCCATTTGCATACCTAAATAGTTTAATGAAGGCCCACTGTTACCAACTGTTCTATCATTTAAAAGTGACATCACTTCCCATGTATCTGTCGACTGATGATAAACCCACGCTTCATTATTCTGATGATCGTTGAGAACAGTACTATTCGTTTTTACACCTCTTAAACCATAAGCGAGAAAACCCAGTTTTCTACTTTCATCTGAATAAGCACTTACTGAGTAAGCTGGATGTCCTGGGTAGTTGGTCATTTCTTTCCATGTATTTGATGCAGGATCATATTCGTAAAAATCATTAAAGTTCTTATCTCTATCATTCGGTATATCATTAAACATATAGAAATCATGTGTGCCCAAACCTAAATAAGCTTTATCTCCAATCGTAAATTCAGAAGCTCTAGTCCTGCCTTCTGCTGGGAAGTCTGTTTTCTTTGTCCAAGTATCTGCTGTTGGATCATATTCCCAAATATCCTTTTTAAAACCGCTTTTCTTTGAAGTAGCCCCCAAACCAAAATAACCTTTCCCATTGATAGCAAAAGCAACTCCACCCCACCTTGCTTCACCAGGAAAATCTTTCATTTTAGTAAAGTATCCTTTATGCCTAAATGGAATTGTAAATTCATTAGAATAAGTTTCATTTCTCTTCACCTTTATCTTTAAATCTCTTTCTGGAATATTCAGATAACGGTTTTTATCCCCTATCAGATAATCTTTATAATCAAAACGAATCCTCTCTACTGAATAGTCCACAACATAAAAATTTTCCGGTACTTCCTCATCATTTACAAAAAGACGTATCTTATTTTCGCTATTATTAACCAAACCTTTTCCATAAATAGAAACCGAATATCCTTGTTCTGTAAGCGTAGATAATGACAACGAATCAATTTTCACATAAGGAATTTCATACGGTTCTCCCAATAAAAATTCATGGCCATGTACTACTAATTTCAGTTGTAAAAACCTTTCATCTATCCTTCCAGGTATGATACACTCAATCCTAGTATTAGTTTGTTTAATCTTATACTCATCTGAGATTTCTTTGTTATTTGCAAAAAGCTTTGTCGTACGGTTTTTGGTTCCGAAATTTTCACCTTCTATTATTACAGTCTCTCCTCCATAAATTTTCTCTGGGGAAAATGAAAAGACCTCAGGCTTATTATAATCAAAATACACCCTATTCGATTCATACATACCTCCATTAAGCAAGTAGAAATATGAACCTGTTTGATCTATTTCATCTGTCTCCATAATTCCCTGGTATTTACCTTCATGGTCTATATCGCGATCGAAAAACTTATTTCCTCTCATCAATACTATTTCATCTAACCCTGCTTTATAATTTACCTCTAAAGAATCTCCCCAGCTATAAGATGATTTATTTAAACTCTCTATCTCTGAAAAATAAATAGCTCGATAGGGATTGACTATTGTATCTGTATAATAAACTTGTTTATCAGTTCTCACGAAACCTAAAGAATAGATCTCATTATCCATTACAAAATCATGTTTTTTGCTCAACATATACATTTGAATTGGGTAACCAGAAGTGGTATCAAGTGTCACTTTTAAGCTTTCTTCTATATTAAAATTTTTATCCTGAGAAAAAAGTACCCCTACTTCCTTTACTTCTCTTTGAAACTCATCATTTATTTCGAATAATACATGAACCGTATCTTTTGATATACGATTAATACCATAATGTTTAAAATTTGTAGGAATAACTTCCTCAACCTTATCTTCTTCTTTCTCTTCTTCTAATATTTCATTGTCATCTTTGGAACATGAAAAAATAATAACCATAAGTATAAAAAAGAGAAACCTTCTGGTGAACTGTTTTGATAAAAATGTCAGCATTATTTTTTTATTATTTTATATTGTTTAGTCACGTTGTCACTTGTTGCTTTAAGGAAATAAACACCTCTTTGAAGGTGGCTCAGATCAATTGAACTGTAATTTTTAGAAGAATATACAAGCTGTCCATTAACAGTATAGATATCAATCACCTTAAAATGAGGATCGATTGATATGCGATCCTTGAATGGGTTTGGAAAAGGTGAAAAAGTGGAAAATAAAGACCTTTCGACATCATTTACAATATCTTTCTCTAAACGCAGTCGATCAGATTTTAATTGAATTGATAAGTTATCCTCATTTAGTAACTTGAGAGATAAATAATGAGAATGCTCTGTTGTTATTTCATTTTTATCAAGAACAACGTAAGGCGTTTTGGTCTCAATTATTCTCAAAGTGGAAGAACCTATTTCGTATTTCCATCTGAAAATTGTTTTAGGGTCGAATTGATATCCTTCCTCAATTTTTATAGTATCACCCACTTGAATAAGGTGAAAGGCATCACCGTCCAACTGCATCTCTTTTATTGAGCTATTTACATGCCTTGTATTCAACTTATTTAATTCATGAAAAGTGAGTTTATTTCTATAAAAATCAATATTAGTCAGGTTGTTGTAAGTAGCAAGAAGAGGTGGTATTTCTTTTAATTTAGAATACCTAGATGTAATCGTTTCTAACCTCACACAATATTTTATGCCTTCAGGAATTCGTTTGAGTTTTCCATCGTTATCATTAATTGAAAAAGTAAAAAGATACTTCTGGTTATTAATAACATATTCATGTCGGTTTACATATAAAGCTGCGTTTGAATATTTAAATAGATTTTCAAGGTTATCGCTCCCAAGTTCCTCCATCAATGTTTGACAGTAAGCATATTCAAGTACTGGCATATAATCTGTAAAAATAGGCTCAGAAAAAGAATTAAGACTTTCTAAATACAACGTATCTTTATCAACAGTCAAATCTATTGTTCTGATATTGTATGTATTATTCTCATTTAATTCGTAGGAAGCGTTGTTGTCCTTTTTGGTCACAAATAGAATTTCTGACTGTTTTACATATTCAGGTATTGAGAAATACCAATTGTTATGTGCTTTATCATAGGCCAAAGGAATGGCACCTTCATTAATGATTCCTTCAGCAAACAAGGTATCAGGATCCATTACTGATCTTGGAATAATTATAGTTTTTTCAATCCCGTTATGTAATACCCTTGGAAGAGTGTAATAATATCTATCTGACTTTGTATGTTTGACATTAAAACTAAACGCCTCCCCAATGTTAGCGTTGCTCTTTTCAATAGACTTATTATACTCAGATGATAATGAAGGGGAGTAATCCCAGTAATATTCAAAAGATTCCTCATCAATATCTAATTGATCACTTACTGAATAAACAAATGTAGAGTCTGAACTATTTTTTCGAATATTATACTCTTCCCAATCCCCTCTCTGACCTCTGAAACTAATAGCGTCAAAAAAAGGGAGGTCCTGATTCTCTTCATAAATACGTTTATAGGTCGAAGGCTTTATCTTACATCTGTACAAATTTATCTGATAAGAACTTAATTTATGAGTAATAACTGGAGATATGTCAGTAATCGATTGATAAGACATATGTAAATGATGTAAATGATTAAAATCAGCGATAAATGAAGGCAAATCACCGTGAAATTTGTCATAATTTTCTGGCAAAGAATTAAATCCAATTCCATAAACATCTTTGTAAATTCTTCCATCACCTCCTTCAAAGTCTGTAAACTCAAGGGCAGTCCAATTACTCAGGTCTTCCTTTGAGAACCAATTATCAAAAATAGAATATTCTGATAAGCCAAAATGAGAGTATAATCGTTTTAGTCTACGGTAAGAAGATAAATGCAAATCACCAACATATGTAAGTGTATCAGACCAGCCTTGAATAGATGCCACAAAAACAGTATCACTATTTGACACACCCTCTTTTATTAGAAATCTTTCAAAAAGATTTCCTTCTTGATTGACTTCTTCCTTGATTGTGTTTTGATCAAGGTACAGCACAAAACTATAAGTATCCGTTTGTTTTAAAGTTGAATAGCGGAAGTAATAATGATTCGTTTTTTCATCATATTCTCCTTTGACAACACTTGCATCAAAATCTCCGCTTAACTTAAGTTCACCAAGATCATTCGTAAATTCATTAGCAGGAAGGCCCACAATTACTTGGGGAATTCTCATTTTCTCATCTTCAGAAGCCACTACAATTTTCGTTCTGTATTTATGGTGTAAAGATACACTAAGATCATAGCCTGAGTTGACTACATTCATAGGTATTCTTACCATGTTTGTATCTGTAGTTGCTCTAAAATAACTACTTTTAGCTGTTCTCCATGAATACATCGTTTTATCCGGATCGGCAAACTTTGGATCTACGATAGCAATTAAATGTAAACTATCATAATCAAATTTATAACTGATAGCTCCTGAAAGATTTTTCTGATTACTCATCGTAATTAAAATCCTATTGACATCTTTTTCAGAATTTGCAACAAAAGTTTCATAATCTTTTAAGTCCAAGGCATTATATGATACATCGAAATAATACAATTCTGGCATTTTATAAGTCTCTTTCGGTATTTCCGTAAGATTTTGATGCAACAATGATAATTTTATCAGCTCTACTGCATTTTCTAAAAAACTATAGTTTTCTACCGTAGAATTATTGATGATCAAGTTTTTCAATGACTTTGGCAAATCACCCTCAATACTTCCTATCCTAGAATTCCAGATGTTGAGTGTTTCTAGATTTTCAAGGTGAGTTAACTTATTACTTAGAAATATTGATCCATCAGCACCGTCAAATGTTAAACTCTGTAAAGACGGCAGAGCAGGTAATTTCTGAATACAGTTACCATTAAATGTTATATCTGTAAATGTTATTGATTCTAATTTAGATAAAGTCTCAAAAGCATTTCCATCAATATCTCCTAACGCTAAAGAAGATAAATTAACTGTTTTTAGATGTGGCAAGTATTTAATATAGTCACCTAATACCAAATAGGAAACTTTCCCCCCTATTGGCAGTTTAAGGTTATCTGTTTTTGTGTACTCATGACCATAAATGTCTTTTTCCTCAAAATTATCATTAAGATATTCTCTTCCTAAATCTTTGTTCAAATCTCCTGATGAGCTAGCTCTAAGTTTATCCCATGCTCTCAATTCCAAAGGAGGTACATTTAGTTTGTTTTCGTTAGAATTGTTCCATTCAAAATTATCTGAAGAAAAAGATGATGAAGAAGTACTTACAGTTAAAAATTGGGATATTTCTCTTCGATAATTATCCTTGAAATACATAAAAGCAATATCAAAATTATCAAAAGTGGGTTCAACCCAACACTCATAACCATTGTCTGTTTTTTCCATTCTTACAAAAGGATCTTCAAAAGGACCAGATACATAAAAATATGGGTCTATTAAGTTTTGAATATCAATTGTAGTTGTGAGAGTAATTTTATAAGGCAATCTTTGTTTATGCTTCTTGGTGGTAAGCACCACACCATAATCACTGTTGGATATCTCACAATAATAATCTACTCCTAAATTTTCCTCATAGTTGTAAGTGATACTTTCAGTAGCTAACTCAATTAACTGACCATTTTTATACCACTTGTATTGTGAATTTTCTCCTCCAATTTTTGAAGAAAGTGTTATTTGCTTATTGACAATGTCATAAGTAGCAAACAAAGCCCTTTCTTCATTAAAGTCATCATAGATAGAATACAATTTAATATCCTCACGTTCATCAATATTTGAAAGGTGTATATTATCATAATCTTCAAATGATAAAAGGTTATTTTGTAAATCTAGCCGTTCTAAATAAGCCCATTGCCCTGTTTGCATTTCAGGAAGATAGCTGATCCTATTTCCATATAGGTTTAAAGAATATAAACCTTCAATCGTATAAATTGATTTTGGAATAGAAAAAATATCATTTCTCTGAAGAGTTAAGTTATGAAGAGTTTTGATATCAGCTATTGAAGAAGGGATATGACCTCTAACATTATTAGAATAGAACGCTATTGTGGATACTGCTTGATAAGATTCACCATTTTCTCCTATAAAAGTTGACAGTTCTACTCCATACCACTCTGATACGTCAAGATCTGATTTCCAATTCTCGTTTCTTTTCCAATGATCTCCTCCTAGACTATCATAAAATTCTATGAGTGCCTTGTATTGTAGAATGGGTACACCATGTGAAAATTCCTCAGCCTGAGCTAAAGAAGACAATACTACAAAGTAAAATAACAGTAATAGTTTGCTACGCATATTTAGTTAAAGTTGTTGTTTAGTTAAATAAAAGGTGATACTATTCAGTGTCTTATAGCTTAATTTTCAAGAAGTCCAAATGCAGTAATATAGACTACTTGATGAAGTTAAAAATTGAAGAATTTTGTAAATACCCAAAAGCATTATTTTAATTCAAATCTAAAGTATTTCGTAGTTAAATACCAATTTGATAAGAATAATATTAACTCTACCTTTGCTCCATGAATGACCAAATTGCCGTACTTCTCAAAAAGTACAAAGACCTGTCAAAGGAATCAGAACACGAGGCTGCTGCAAAAATTGCGAAAGAATATATCTCAGGAAAATATAGAGAAAGAGTAATTGAGGCCGCTTTTGAAATGCTCAATGAGGCAGATAAATACGATGAAGACCATCCACTTGGAGGGTATTATTATGTGATTTATGAGATGCTTCATGCGGGGGCTTACCTTCTAGCGAAAGAAGATAAAAGCTAAGAATCAAAAAGATAAGACAAAAAATAAGGCTACCTTTATAAAAGTGTAGCCTATTTTTGATTGATAATTAGGTATATATATTTCTTAGTTTTACAATTAATTATTTCCATTTTTAAATTCAGTTATTAGTCGTTTGACAATAAAAAACCTTACAGAAAAAATTATTATTTTTTTATCACTTCCTTAATTTTTTCTTTTTTCTCCTCTGTCAACTTCAATTCTTCATCTGTTTTAGAGTTGAAAAAGTGCATTAAAGTGTGATCTAGCTCTTCAGATAGTCGTTCGTATTTTTTGCATTTTGAACATAAAAATACATGTATATCTAGCGAGAATTTCTCTTTCTTCGTAAGGCCGAAGATGTCTTTCTTCTCGATTAATTCAGTGGCTTTTTTGCAAGATATTAACATAATTCTTAAGGGTTATTCCTGAAACCAATTGTGCTCAATACAGTTTCTTAAATTTAACTTTGCTCGGTGAACGATCTGCCAATAATTGGACGTTGTGATCGAAAGTTCCTTACATATATCACCAGCTTTTTTGTCGGTAAGGTATTTGCCGACAACTGCAGTCTTCCATTTCTGTGGCAGTTTGTCCAAACAAGACGCTAAGGCATCATTAAAGCCTGGGTTATCCAGCAAGGTCACATCCATTGTGGACCAAAGTGTTGGGTTATTGTGTTTATCCCATGATTCATTCTTCTGAAAAAATGCAGATTGATTCTCATATTTTTCTTTCACCTTTTCTTTTCTAAAGTGATCCAGCATTTTGTGTTTCAAAATAGAATGAAGCCATGTTTTGGGAGAACTTTCCCCTTTGTAACGTTCTATTGATTGGTAAGCTGCAACAAAAGTATCTTGAACCAAATCTTCTGACAAATGTACATTTTGAGTCCTTTTTAAAGCCCATGCATACAATTCATCAGAATACTCATTTACCCATTCTGTAACGTTGTCAACAGTGTCCATAAATAAATGGTTTATGTAATAAAAAGTTTCAGTTCATCTAATATTGCACTTTCTTTTTTTCTTTTAATACAAAATTTCTTTTTCCTTTAATTTTTATACCCTTTACTAATCATCCAGCTCAAACTCCTTCATTTCTTCAGGTGTCATTTTGTGGCAAGTAGTCAAGTGGTCACAAATCTCTTTAATCACAAAGTCGGTTTCTTCTTTAGTCAGTTTGCCTGCTTTGAAAAACAACACCTCCCCTGTTTTATCCACCAGCAATATTGTAATCGCATTATTACAACTTCCTGTATTCCACTCTTTCTGCAGTGTACCTTTCGGATCCGTCAAAACCAGTGCATTTGCTTCTCTTTTGGATCGTTTCCGAAGCATTCTCAACATAAACCGAATAATGGGATTAGGTAACGGTGTATCTTTTAAATTGACAATACCATAAGCTAGAAATTCATCCAAAGGGAACTTCCATTGCTTACTTTCAGTGACAAACTCATCATTTTGATGGGGATTATCTGGGTCAGGATAAAAAATCAGCAATACCTTTTCTCCAATTCCGGGAGTGACATAAGGTTTATTTTTCAGATCTCTTAATTCTATTGGAAAAATCGTATCTCCTCTCTGCAAAAAACGTTGGCCTTCATTATCCTGAGCGAAAATATGATTTGCCAATAAAAAAAAGACTGTAAATGTGAAATATTTCATTATTAAAAAATAAACCTATACTAAGTAAACAATCAAAAAGCTGAATTGTTTTTTATTGTTGTTATATGTTATAACTTATAAGTACTTAGAGCATGTTTGAAATATCTCATTTAGTAAAAATTCCAAACATGCTTTTAAACGAAAATGAAAAGATTATTATAGCTTTTCTTCTTTCCATGTACTTATATGTCAAAATGTAGTTCAAACACACCTATACTGTGCGTTTAAAGAATACAAATTATTATGAAATTTGACCAACAAACAATTAAAAACACTTTTATTCTTCTCAGAATTCCTTTTTCAATTTATTTGATGCCTGTTTATTTTTTTGCTGTCAGCCAAACTGAAGAGATTAACTGGACCAACGCAAGTATTGTTTTTCTCATACTGCACCTTTTGGTTTACCCTGCAAGCAATGGATACAATAGTTATATGGATAGAGATACGGAAAGTATTGGCGGTATTGAGAAGCCTCCCCTGCCCAGCAACTTACTTTTCTGGTTTACGTTGGCCATGGATTTTATGGCGGTGAACATCTCCTTGTTTTTATTGAATACTAAATTCACCATCCTTATGGTGGCTTATATTTTAATGTCGAGGGCCTATAGTTATAAAGGCATCCGTTTGAAGAAATATCCTATTCCGGGCTTCCTTACCGTATTTATTTTTCAAGGCTTTGTTACCTTCTGGATGGTCAGCGAAGGCATCAGCACAACAGCTTTTGATTTTTTCTCCACCGATTTGATCTACCCTGCCATTGCTACCTCATTTATGATTGGCGGAGCTTACCCTATGTCACAGATTTATCAGCACAAGCAGGATGCTGAAAGTGGAGATCAAAGCATCAGTATGCTATTAGGAATAAAGGGAACATTTTATTTCGGTATGGTACTTTTCGGTATCGCAGGCGGGCTTTTATTTTATTATTTTGAAATCCTGCAACAAGGCTCTTTCCTTACTTACATCCTTTTCTTGTTACCGCTTTTACTTTGGTTTCAAATATGGATGATACGCACTTTTAAAGACGAAAATGAAGCAAGTTTTCATAACTTAATGCGAATGAATAATATATCTGCCTTTTGTATGAACTTTTGTTACATATTTTTTGCAATTCAAAACCATCTTGACTTTTCTTTGTTCTAATAACATTCTCTCTTAACACTCTAAAGTTTAAACATGACCTATATTCATCAAATCTCAACAGCATTACCAGAAACAAAATATGACCAAAAAGACATTTTGGAATTTATGCAATCCACTTTAAAGGAGGAGGAACATAGAGAGAAAAAATTAATGAGTTTGATATCCAAAAACAGTGGCATTGACACAAGGCATTCCGTTATCAAAAACTTATATGATTATTTTTTAGAGGGAGAAACGCCTCAGATTGAAAACAGAATGTCGCTTTTTGATCAAGAGGCTTTAAAACTTGGTGTGGAAGCCGTGAGAAAATGTGTTTCTGAAAGCAGACTTCAAGAAATTACACACATTATTACTGTCTCATGCACAGGGTTATCAGCACCCGGTCTTGAAATTGCCTTGATGAAAGAATTAGACCTTCCTTCCAATATCATCAGAACAACCGTCAACTTTATGGGCTGTTACGCCGCTTTCCATGGATTGAGAATTGGTGATCAAATCTGCAAAAGCAATCCAAATGCAAGGGTGTTAATCGTTGACGTTGAACTTTGTTCTATTCACTTCCAAAATGAAAAAGACGATGATAATATTCTCGCCAATACTTTGTTTGCAGATGGTGCTGCCGCAGTTTATATGTCGAATGATGATACGATTCCTTCTCTTTATGAGGTGGGTGAGTTTTTCTCTAAACTACTTTTAAGCGGAGAACAAGACATGGCTTGGAAACTGAGTACTACAGGTTTTCAAATGAGATTGAGTAATTATATTCCCAAGCTGATTGAAAGTGAAATAGCCAATATGTTATCCGAGGCGGTCGCACAGACAGGCTTGGAAGTAGAAAAATTACAGTGGGCATTTCATCCTGGTGGTGTGAGAATCCTGAAAGCGATCGGCAATGTACTTGAGATTCCGAAAGAGGAGATGCAAGCTTCTTATGATACACTAGCAGGGCATGGAAACATGTCATCAGTCACTATTCTTTTTGTATTGCTATTGATGTCGAAAAACGAGAACAAAGGACCTGTTTTTTCTGCCGGCTTTGGACCCGGTTTGACAATGGAAGCCATGACACTAAACAAACTTTAAAATGATCAACTTAGAAGCACGTTCCAATGAACTAGAACTACTTGACCAACCTCTCATCCCTACACCCGATTTATATCAAAACCTCAAGGAACTTGATTTTATCAACACCTATTTAGGAGGATATCAGGTGGTTTTTGAGGGGATACAAAAAATTCTTCAAAATTCCTCAAAGGGACAGACTTTAAGAATCCTAGACATCGGAAGCGGTGGTGGAGATACGCTAAAAGCGATTTATGAGGAGTTTCGAGGGGAATATAAATTAGAATTGGTAGGCGTTGACCTGAAAGAAGATTGCATCCAATATGCAACAGAAAACTGCAGAGGTTTGCCGATTCGCTTTGTACAGTCTGATTATAGAGACTATCTCACAGAAAGCACTTCGTTTGACATTATTGTATGCAGTTTATTCTGTCATCATTTGCCTTCTAAAGCACTTTCAGAACTTTTTTCCAACATCAAAAAATACGCATCAAAAGGCTGTATTATGAATGATCTACACCGTCATTTTTTAGCGTATTATAGTATAAAGTGGCTGACTAAAGTATTCTCAAGATCCTACTTGGTAAAGAACGATGCCTGCCTTTCGGTAGCAAGAAGTTTCTCTAAAAAAGACATTCAAGATATTATGGAAAATGCTCAAATTACCGATTACAAATTGTATTGGAAATGGGCTTTCCGCTGGCTATTAATTTTTTAAGTAATGTATGATGTTTGTATAATCGGCGGTGGATTAGGGGGGCTTTCCCTAAGTATTCAAATGGCAGATTTTGGCTGGAAAGTTTTGCTGCTGGAAAAGAAAAACTATCCCTTTCATAGAGTCTGCGGTGAGTACGTCGCCACAGAATCTTGGGATTTCCTAAGACGGATTGGTGTAGATGACAAAGCACTACAACTGCCACAAATCAACCACCTCCTTGTCAGTGCTCCTAATGGCAATTACCTGGAAAGTCCGCTGACCACTGGAGGTATTGGTATCAGTCGCTATTTACTAGACAATACATTATATAAAATAGCCCTAGAGAAAGGAGTAACAGTACTGACTAAAACCACCGTTCAAGCTATTTACGAGATTAATGAAGCCTGGGAAATCACCACTCAAAAAGAGACCTATCAATCAAAAAGCGTAGTGGGAGCCTTCGGAAAGCGCTCCAATCTCGATCAGAAATTGAACCGTTCTTATATCAAACAGAGTAAATCAAGACTCAATAATTTTGTAGCCGTCAAATACCATCTAACGGGTGATTTTGACAAGACGAAAATTGAGTTGCATAACTTTGAAGGGGGCTATTGCGGTCTTTCGAAAGTAGAAAATGATGTGCTCTGTATGTGTTATATGGTCAGTGGAAAGGTATTCCATCGCGAAGGAAGTATTGAAGCATTAGAAAAAAACGTCCTTCAAAAAAATCCTTTTCTCAAAAAATATCTCACTTACACCCGACTTTGGGATAGACCTTTAAGCATTGCTCAAATCGATTTCTCTAAAAAGGAACTTATAGAAAACAACATTCCCATGATTGGTGACGCCTCCGGCATTATTCCTCCCCTTTCTGGCAATGGCATGAGTATGTCAATGCACGCAAGTGTCATCATCGCCCCACTTCTAGATGCATTTTTAAATCACGAAATCACATGGAACAAATTGAATCAGGAATATGCAAAACAATGGAAAGCCAGCTTCCACACAAGGCTTAAAGCAGGGCGATTATTACAACAGTCTTTTGGTAAAAATTTCATTACCAATATCGTTATACAAGTTTTGAAAGGTTCGGATACTGCCACAAAAAAGATTATTGCCGCCACACACGGGGAAGTGTTTTAGATCAGAATTTTGATGATACGTCTCTACATAGCGGTAAAACTTTTAAGAATAGGACTAACATAAGGAATTAGACAAGTGAAAGCGTTGTAATTAAAGTCTTTTTATTAATTACACTGTAAACTGAATTACCGTCAACTTTCAATCGGTTTTTCTACAAGCTTTTATGTTCTACTTCCAAGCTATCGCCTTCTTCATTTTTGTCTTAACACAAAAACGAAGCAAAAAAGTCAAGGCTTAGAAGTCAAAAGCTAAATTCCATTTCTATCGCCTAAATGATTTTAAACTCGCTAAAGCTCAAACAAGAAAATCATTTTTAACGGCTCAATACATGAAATTCTTAACTCTTTTCCATTCAAGGCCGGGGGAGCACTACCCAATGAATAGAATAGAGTAGAAAGCTCACTGGCGCGAATGTTAAGCGTCATTCGTGCCTTTCAGATCATCAGAAATTTCCTGATTTCTAAATACTTTAATTTAGTTTACAATGTATTAATTACTAAAACAGTCATAAAGACGAATAGACTTACCTCCCTTATAAGGTGACACTCTTCACCCTTAATAGGTACACCTCTTTACCCTTTACATGTCGTGATCCCTTCCCTTATAAGGGTGAACACCTCACCTTTAGAAGGGTGACGATCTCAGTCAGTCCCAAGTGAGGCTTAAGGTTTTGTAGTCTGAATAGTGGGGAAGGTTTACTTATTATTCTCTGTTTTTTCCTTAAGTACTAAGACAAAAATAAATAATACGAATTCATATTATTTTTGGTTTAATACTTAAATGAAATATGAACAGTTTTTTCATTAAAATATTCACAAACAAAAATTTGATTTTTCAAGTTGGTTATAAAGTATTTACCACTAATACTATCGTAATTAACACTAGCTTTTTCTTTTAAAAATTTCTTATCAAGCAAACTATCAATTATATGTTCTGGATTTCCGTAAAGACTTATTAATCTCTCCTTCTTAATGTATATTGAATCATTACTTGTATAAAAAGGATAAGTTGTAATTTGCCAAGTATTCTTAGTATCATCTTTTTGCTTTAAATAAATATTGTAATCCTCATTTTTAATAAAACCATTCTAAGTATATGACAAAAAAATGACTCTCCATGAAATTGATTAAATTTGAATTTCGACATACAAAATTTATCAATTATGGAAAGTCAACACGAATATACGAAATTGTTTGAAAAAATAAATTCACAGATCAAAATCAACAAAGCTAGATTAGATTGTTTGACATATCTA
>NZ_JABANE010000239.1 GCF_012844305.1 Flammeovirga aprica JL-4 | reverse complement strand
AGGCTCTTAATTGTCCGCTGAGATTAAATGAATGTTGAACAAAAACGGTCAACCCTATTTAGGGAAGTACACACAAGCATTCTTCATTCTTCCCTCTTAATTCTTAACTCAAAAACTTATCTTTTCAGTTTCACAATACTGTGCGTCACTTTGCCCCACACTTTAATTTCTTTTTTAGAAATAGAATAAGGTGTAGACCAATAACCTTCACTAGCCATTCTGAAAATTCTAAAATCATTATTGATATAAGCGATAAACAGATCTCCTGATTTTAAATCTTCTCCTTTGGCGACGACTAGAAAGTCTCCAGTTGCCAATCGCCATTCCGGAATATCCCGACTCATCTTACAGAAGAAAGTATTGTATCCCCTTTCTATAATGTCATCCGCAGAAATATCGCTTTCCGCAAAGTCTTTTGCTGGACTTGGAAAACCTGTAGCTTCCAAGTACTCTTCTTTAAATTTCTCTCCTTCTCTATCGAAGTGCAGTTCTTCAATTTCTCCCATCTCTTTATCAATTTTCAATTCTACAGTATACAGTGCAATGACTGTGGGTAATTAGAAGTACGTCAATAATGGAGATAGGAATTTACAGTTCAAATATAATTAATGATTAAAAAATAAACAAAAAAATGTTTATAAAATAAACTTTAATTATTTTATACCACTATAAAATAATCAGTTAGAGTTGTAAGCAGATTGTTGTTAAAAAGCCCTCTAGAGGAGTTTTAAGCGGTTTTTTATTAGTTAATGAATAAGTTATAGTTGAAGTGAAAAAACGGTGTTAGAGCGACTCTGAGGAGGTGTAAATAGGAATTGAATGGATTACATTCTTCATTGGGAGTTTGAGGAGATATTTTTAATGGAGCATTAAAAGAATAGATAGCTAGTGCAAGATGATTTTTAAACAACGGCTACGCTATTTCTTCTTTCCAATTTCATTTATTAATTAAATCATTACATTTATCAATCGCTTTTGTAAAGTATTTTACCCCTCTATATTTTTGCATCAGTACTAACAAGGAAATGAATAAATAAAATCACTATCCACAGTCTCATCATATAGTGTACGAAAACCTTGCGAAGTACTTACCTAATTAATTACCCAATTAAATAATCTTACGTGAAGAAGTATATCACTCTATTTTTTGTTTTAATAATACATTACGCTGTGCAAGCACAGGATAACCCTATACAAGAGTACATTCCGTCTAAGGACCTAACTTTTTTGATGTATTATAATTCTGCACATGTCGCTCAATATCAAAATATAGAGAAGGAACTTTCTAGAGACTTACAGGAGATAAATCAATTCACAGATGATATGATGGTTTACACACATAGTGTAGATTCCTTTCATGTGATGTTGACTGTTCGATTTAAACTATCCGAAGGTGTTACAAGTAAAAAAATATACGAATTAATAGACGAATCGAACTTTATTATATCAAAGGAAGAAGGTCAGTTTATTGATTTAGAAAAAGAGCCAAATAAACCAAGGACCTATTGCCGTTATGGCTTTTTACATCAAGGAGATGAGTATTGGACGCTTAAGTTATTTTACCAACAAGGCTTTATCAATAAGTCATATAATGCCTTGAGTGAAAAAGTTTTCAGAGAAGTGACAACAGATCAAATCTCTTATAGTGATTATAGAAGTTATGTAGACTCATTGGATCAGGAGGATTTGCCTTTTGTAAAACCTTATATGACAGCAGTATTTAATAAAGAAAAGCAGGATGTCCTTCAACCGAATAATATCAAGAAAGCCGTGAAAGTCCCTCAGGAGCTTAATCACTTGCCAGTGTTTACTTACATCAATGATCAGACACATATTCCTGTATCGGTTGTTTTAGGCTATGATGAGAACCTTTTGAGTGCTTGTTTAGCAAGTAGTGCGAACGAGTATTTTAAAACTTTTGAAGCATTGAATCAAGTGAGTGAGGGGGAGGAAAGCTGGTATGGAGTGGACATTAATAAAAAAGAAGTCAATATCACTAACTTAGCCACTCAGGCGTCTCCAAGTCCAAAGGTCAAAATCGACCAAGAAATCCTTCAGTATTTCCCTAGTGATGCCACAAGTTGGCTGACTTATGGGTTTGATATGGAGTGGTTACGTGACAAAATTGTCAATCATCTGTCTCCAGAACCGAAGAGAAGTGAAGGAGAGATGAAATTGAGGATTTTAACGATGGGGGATGACTTTCTAAAAGTGTTCCAGACAGGTTTTATAGCGTTTAACAAAGAGAAATCGAGTGATTTGAAGTTTAAGGCGGCCTTTAAAATGCCTAACGCTGAGAAAGGTAAACTGTTGATTCAGACTTTATCTTATGAGATGGACTATTTGACCAAAATTGATAAGGAGACTTACCTTGTAACGCATCCAAAATTCGGTAATGATGAAACTTACTTGGTGATTGTGGATGATATTTGGATCCTGGGTGCAGGAAGACCTGAGCTATTAAAACAGAAGAATAAGAAAGTCTTGCAACAACACCCTGAATTAGCCAACAGTAAGACCAATATGGTGATGGAAGTGACTGATAACACATTTGGAACAGAAAGTATTATTAGAAGAATTTACAGCAATTCAGAGTATCTATCTAAGAAGAAAATAAGAACTAAAACCACTTTAGAATTGAGGTTAGAAAATTAAAAATAGTAAATGTGATACATTCACTTTGATTATTATCTATATAAAGTTGATAATATATAAATACCCAATAAATAGTTAATACTCTTCCCCAAAAACGAAATAATAGCTAGCCTTTAAAATTAACGTTACTATCAGCCACCCTTTGGATAATTTAGGGTGGCTTTTTGTTTGCCCTGCATGCAAACTATCCCGACAGCTTGAAAGAAAGCTGTTTCGCCCCTCGGAGGGAAG
>NZ_JABANE010000238.1:1690-2970 GCF_012844305.1 Flammeovirga aprica JL-4 | reverse complement strand
TTGTCACCTGCTACCTCATGAGAGTAAACTCCTGAGATATTACGGATTGTAGCTTTGTATCTACCAAAATCTTTTTCCATAGCATCTGAAATTTCACCAAGAGAAGCACGGCATCTTGCTGCCTCAACTGCTAATTCTAATAAGTTGCCTTCACCTGTTACTGCTGCCTTTTCGATAGCTTCAAGTGCTGCATTTACTTTATCAGCATCACGCTCTTCTCTCATTTTCTTTAAACGAGCAATTTGACCTTCACGAACTACAGAGTTGTCGATTTCTAATACGTCGATTTCAGTCTTCTCGTCTGAAATATACTTATTTACACCAACAATTGTATCCTGACCTGAGTCAATACGTGCTTGTTTTCTGGCAGAAGCTTCCTCAATTCTCATTTTCGGAATACCTTTTTCAATTGCTTTCGCAATACCGCCATGCTCTTCTACTTCTTCGATAAGTTTCCAAGCTTTTTGTGCGATCTCATTTGTCAAGTACTCTACATAGTGAGAACCTGCCCATGGATCGATTACTTTACAAACGTTCGTCTCGTCTTGGATGTAAAGCTGCGTGTTACGAGCGATACGAGCCGAGAAGTCTGTTGGTAATGCAATGGCCTCATCAAGTGCGTTGGTGTGCAATGATTGAGTATGACCCAATGCTGCACCCATTGCTTCAATTGCTGTTCTTGCTACGTTGTTAAATGGATCCTGCTCCGACAATGACCAACCTGAAGTTTGAGAGTGTGTTCTCAAGGCCATTGATTTAGGGTTTTTAGGGTTGAATTGTTTTACAATTTTCGCCCAAAGCATACGACCTGCTCTCATCTTAGCAATCTCCATGAAGTGGTTCATACCGATTGCCCAGAAGAAGGATAAACGAGGTGCGAATGCATCAATATCTAATCCAGCTGCTTTACCAGCTCTTAAGTATTCTAAACCATCTGCAAGTGTGTAAGCCAACTCGATGTCTGCTGTAGCACCTGCTTCTTGCATGTGGTATCCCGAAATAGAAATAGAATTGTATTTCGGCATGTTGTTAGAAGTATAAGAGAAGATATCTGAGATGATTCTCATTGATGGTTTCGGAGGATAGATGTACGTGTTACGTACCATGAATTCCTTCAAAATATCATTTTGGATCGTACCACTCAATTTATCTTTTGACACTCCTGACTCCTCAGCTGCAACAATGTAGAAAGCCAATACTGGGATAACCGCACCGTTCATTGTCATTGATACTGACATTTTATCCAATGGAATATCATTGAATAAGATTTTCATATCTTC
>NZ_JABANE010000238.1:0-1085 GCF_012844305.1 Flammeovirga aprica JL-4 | reverse complement strand
TTCAAGAAGACCAATTAAGCGATCTCTAAATCAGCTTGGAATTGGCTTAACGCTTGAATGGCATTCGTTTTCACGTGAACAAATCCATCAACACCTGCTTCTGTGTAAGCTGCTTCGAATTCACCTGGGAATCCAGCAAGGATTAATTTCTTACCTTTTGCTTCTGAAGCTTTGAATGCTTTCGCAAATGCAGCTACATGCTCTTGGTATTCTGGATCCGAAGAACACATCACTACGATATCAGCATCTGTTTGGATAGCACCTTGGATTGCTTCTTCTACTGAGTTGAAGAATTGCTCCTCTGATGCGAAACCTGCTGTACCGAAGAAGTCCATAGCGAAAGTTGATCTTGCTTTACGCATAGCCAAGTTACCGAACAAAGTATTGAATACTTTAGGACGAGTACCGCCATCATGAACGTATTTCTCAGTCTTAAGACGAAGGTTCTCAAACTGTAGAGTGGCACGTTGTGGTAATAACAATTCTACCTCAGCAACTGTATCGTGATTTACTTGAACACCTTCAGGGTTGATCACTTCTTGTTGGTTAGGGTATCTGTTTGTACCTACGTAAACGCTTCTACGTTGAGCGATTAATTTTTCTTTTTGATCTCTAGTCTTTTGGATCAAGCTTTGGATTCCACCCGATTTGAATGAAGCTAAGAAACCATCTTCAGATTCAATTGTTTGGAATAATAATAAAGCAGCATCCAATAACTTTTCAGTCAATGTATCGATATAGTATGATCCTGAAGCAGGGTCAGCTACTTTACCTAAGTAAGCCTCTTCTCTCATTAAGTGAGAAATGTTTAAGGCAACTCTTTGTGACTGTCTTGTTGGCTTTTCGTAAGAAGCATTATGTGCTTCGATATTGATAGCATCAACACCACCCAATACAGCAGACATTGCTTCCGTAGTGTTACGAAGCATGTTTACGTTTGGATCATATAATGATTTAGACCATAGTGAAGAATTACCAACGATTACGATATTGTTTGCATCGAAAGACGCATCGTAAAGTTTAGCGATTTCTAAAACTAATAATCTAAATGCTCTGAATTTAGCGATTTCGTGGAAGTAGTCACC
>NZ_JABANE010000237.1 GCF_012844305.1 Flammeovirga aprica JL-4 | reverse complement strand
TTATCTCTTTTGGAAGAAATTGTACAAAATAAATACAATTTTCCTTGTTTTAATCATAAGAGAAATGAAGAAGAAGGAAGTTTGGAAGTAGTACTTAGATAGCTTGTATAAATAGCAATTGAAAGAAGATGAAAATTTAGTTTACAATGTACCCTTTCATTTTGACTGATTTGATACACCTAATGCCCTAAATACCCCTACACCAACTGTTTCACTATCCTTAATTTGCTTTCAGTAATTATTCGAAAATTAGTGATTACTATGAAATGATATATTGAATAAACAAACTACACATCTGAAAGCAATGAATTATAAAACAATACCAATACTTCTATTGTCATTGACACTATTGACCAACAATTTATTCTCTCAAGAAAAGCCCAATATCATCTTTATCCTTATGGATGACCTAGGGTATGGGCACTTTGCTGTAAATAATGATACGCTAGAAGTGGAAGATTTTGATCCCTATTTTGTAGAACTGGTAGACAAACTTGAAGGGTATAGTAAAGAGGATGCACTTGCATTTTCTAAAAGAGCAATTCCGACCATCTCTAAACTAGCCAATGAAGGTATAGTGTTTAATAATGCTTATGCCACAAGTAATTTGTGTTCTCCTTCCAGAATGGGAATTGCCACAGGCATTTTACAAAATCGTTTTGGGGTGCATGTCAACGCGGATAAAAATGTGGGTATTCCTCAAGGTGCTCATTTAGCGGAAAAAATTCATGGGCTTGGGTATAAGACCGCACACATTGGGAAGTGGCACCTTGGGCCTAATGATCCTAATGCCAAGGTGGGAAAAAAGGGTTCTGTCACCGACGAATTACATCCTCTCAACAATGGTTTTGATTATTATTATGGGTATAACCACTGGGGAAGTCAGTTTTATAATTCCGACCTTGTGTTTGAAAATTATGAACATGCGGGTATTCAAACCGAATACAATACTGATACTTTTACTGATAAGGCGTTGGATTTTATGATGAAGTACATCGATGATGAAATGCCATTTTATGTACAATTACACTATCATGCTGTACATGATTCTTTAGAGCCCAAAGCCCCTGCCAAGTATTTCGACAAGTTTGACTCTGATTATTATGACCTCAATAATTTCTATGCTCACTTGAATGGTGTGGATGAAAATATCAAACGCATTGTAGACTATCTTGAATCAAAAGGAGAACTGGAAAATACGTTGATTTTATTCTCATCAGACAATGGCGCGCAAGCTGGAGGCAGTTATAATGGTGCTAAAATTGGGTCACCTCTGCCTGCTAATGCTCCCTACATTGGTACAAAGGGAACGATGCATCAAGGAGGTGTAAGGGTTCCGCTTTTTGTGTATTGGAAAAATGGCATCACTGCACCACACACTTCAGAACATTTGGTCTCCACCATGGATATTATTCCAACATCAATTGCGGCAGCAGGTGGAACGGTTCCGACGGGTATTGATGGAAAAAGTCTACTGCCTATTTTTATAGATCAGAATGCTCCTGAAGTAAGAGACTACCTTCTTTTTGCTGGGCGTCATGCAGGAAGCTGGGGGCACTTGATCAATAAAACTTTCCATACCAAACCCAATACGGAAAAGAATGCTTCTCCTCCAGCTTGGGCAGTGATGAAAGAGCAGTATATGTTGCGTTTTACAGGTGAAATGTCTCCTAATTATCATAGAGATTACCCTAGTGGAAGAAAACCGGTATTCGAGCTTTTTGATGTGAAATCAGATCCTAAAGAAACAAAAGACCTTTCTGCATTATTTCCTGAATTGGTGATTGAATTGGGTGAAATTTTCTGTGAGGAATTGAAAACCTTTGCTACTCCTGACGGTTGGGGTAATGACAATTGGAATGAAATCAAATCCTCGCTGACTTCCGATCTAAAAGTGCTCCATCCTATTGAAGATATAACGGTAGAAGGCAATACCAAATTTAATTTTACCATTCCTATTGATACTTTTGTACATCAATACTGTGATGATGTGACGTATGTGGCCTCTCAATCTGATGGTAATCCTCTTCCTGATTGGATTACTTTTGATGCAGAAAAAAGAACATTCGTGGGTACTTCCCCTTCTAAAAGTGATGAGCTGATCATCAAACTGACAGCTCAAAATAATAACCTTCAAGAAGTCTCCGATGTATTCCAATTTACCATCAAAGGAGAGGATGAAATCACTACAATCACCTCATTTGACTTCAAGATATTCCCCAACCCTACCAATCATTCTCTTTACCTTCAATTTGATAAAAACTCCATTTTTACACCTCTCCATTATTCTATTTTAGATCTAAATGGAAAAAGCTTTGGTGAGGGAGAAGTGAGTCATGGAACTATAGATGTTGCTCCATTAGAAAATGGGTTTTATTTATTAGTGTTGATCAAAGAGGGCCAAAAGATGGTGTATAAATTTATAGGTATCTAAACTTAGATCGCCCTAAATAGTAAAACGTACTTCTGTTACGGTTAACTGATTTACATTAGTGTAAAAGTAACCAAACAACCAGATGTATTATGATCAATTTTGAAGGTTTTGACGATAGAACATTTTATTCAACATTTCAAAAAGAAGAAGATTGTCTTGAATATTTATCGACACTAAAGTGGAGTGATCATTACAAATGTAGGAAATGTGAACATACAAAATATATGAAAGGTAAAAAGTTACATTCCAGACGTTGTCAAAAGTGTAAATATGATGAGTCTGTTACGGCTCATACCCTATTTCATAAGCTGAAATTTTCAATTCTAACTGCTTTTGAATTCATATTTAAAGTTAGTTGTGATAAGAAAGGCATGTCCACTTTAACTTTAAGTGAGAAACTGTCCTTGAGTTATCAAAGCTGTTTAAATTTCAGACGTAAAGTGCAATATGCTATGCAAAGTAGTTTACAGCATCCTTTGAAGGGGTATGTTGAGGTCGATGAGTTTGCTGTAGGTGGGTATGACGCTGGCAGTCAAGGTAGAGCCAAAGGAGATAAAAAGCTTGTCAA
>NZ_JABANE010000236.1 GCF_012844305.1 Flammeovirga aprica JL-4 | reverse complement strand
AAAATCACTAAAAATATGGCTTTTTGATATCGTTAGAGGGGTTTGGGTGAAATTAACTGTCAAACTCAAGAGTAGTTTCAGTACTTATCCTTAAAACATCTTAATTCCGATTAAGGTGTTTTTTTATTAAAAACTTCTTTTTGCAAACGGTTTCATGTTAATAAACATTAGAAAAACACCCTGAAATTTTAAAGATAGAACTGTGTGAGCGTAATTGAGAAAGACAATTAACTACAACCCTGAATAAATGAATGAAAAATGAACAGACTATCTTTTTTAATTTTAGTATTTATTACAAATCTACTTACAGTATCCTCACTAACATTTGCTCAACAACCTTGGTCCGACACTTCCCTGCCTATGGAGGAAAGAGTGGGTCTGTTGGTGGATGCAATGACGCTTGAGGAGAAAATTGGACAGTTGGGTAATGCTGCTCCAGCTATTGAAAGGTTAGGCCTTCCTGAGTACAATTGGTGGAATGAAGCACTGCATGGCGTGGCAAGAAATGGTAGAGCCACAATCTTCCCGCAGGCAATTGGTATGGCAGCCACTTTTGATAAAGACTTGATTCATGAAGTTGCTTCTGCTATCGGAAAGGAGGCTAGAGCAAAATTCCAGATTTCACAGTCTATCGGCAACCGTACGATGTACTCGGGATTGACGTTCTGGACACCTAACGTCAATATCTTTAGAGACCCTAGATGGGGACGTGGACAGGAAACCTATGGTGAAGATCCTTATTTAACTTCTCAAATTGGTATTCAATTCGTGAAAGGTTTACAAGGTGACGACCCTAAGTATCTTCAAGCTTCTGCATGTGCTAAACACTATGCAGTACACTCAGGCCCTGAGGCTTTAAGACATGAATTTGATGTATCTGTTTCTAAGCAAGACCTTTATGAAACTTACCTTCCTGCTTTTAAAGCCTTAGTAACTGAAGCAGATGTTGAATCCGTTATGGGTGCTTACAACAGAGTGTACGGAGATCCTGCTTGTGGAAGTGATTTGCTCTTAAATGAGATCCTTCGCAAAGACTGGGGATTTGACGGACACGTTGTTTCTGACTGTGGTGCTATTGAAGATTTCTTTAAGTATCATAAAACGTCCAAGGGACCAAAAGAAGCAGCCGCTTTAGCGTTAAAAATGGGAACAAACTTGAACTGTGGCAGTGTCTATCAAGCACACCTTAAAGGGGCTATCGAAGAAGGTTTGATTGATGAAAAAATGATCGATCAACGTTTGAAAGAGTTAATGATAACTCGTTTTAAATTAGGTTTCTTTGATCCTGTTAATATGAATCCTTTCAACAATGTTGATGAATCAGTAATTGAAAGTGAAGAACACCAACAGTTATCCTATAACACTGCGGTGAAATCATTGGTTTTATTGAAAAATAAAAATAATGTCTTACCACTAAACAAAGACATCAGAAATCTATATGTACTTGGTCCAAATGCATCTTCCACTGAAATACTTCTTGGCAACTATTATGGATTGGCGGCCAATACGGTTTCAATTTTAGATGGTATCGTGGGGAATGTGAGTAAAGGAACTACTATTGAATACAAACAAGGTATTCTATTAGATGAACCAAATAAAAACCCTATTGACTGGGCCACTGGCGCCGCTAGAAGTGCGGATGCTTGTATTGCTGTAATGGGTATTTCTCCATTATTAGAAGGTGAAGAAGGTGAAGCGATTGCCTCTACAACAAAAGGTGATAGAATAAAGCTAGGTTTACCTCAAAACCAAATTGATTTCTTGAAGAAAATTAAGAAGGACAGTAAGAAACCATTGATTTTAGTGCTTACTGGAGGTTCTCCAATTGTGATGCCTGAAGTAGAGGAAATTGCTGATGCTATATTATTTGCTTGGTATCCTGGTCAAATGGGTGGTCAAGCAGTAGGTGATGTATTATTCGGAAAGGTGTCTCCTTCTGGAAAATTGCCTATCACTTTCCCTCAATCTTTAGAGCAACTTCCTGCTTATGAAGATTACACAATGAAAGGAAGAACGTATAGATACATGACGGAAAAGCCTTTATTCCCATTTGGATACGGTCAAACTTATACTTCTTTTGAGATTGAAAGCATGACAGCTTCTGTTGAGAAAGTCAAAGCGAATGAGGATGTTGAAGTGGAAGTGAAAGTAAAAAATACAGGAAGTTTCGATGCTGAAGATGTAATTCAAATTTACTTGACGGACTATCAAGCTGATTTTGAAACACCAATTCAATCTTTAAAGAAATTCGAAAGAGTCGCTTTAAAAGCTGGTGAAACCAAAACTATCCGCTTTACTTTAACGCCTGAAGATCGATCTGTATTCAATAATGAAGGACAATTGATCCAGTCTTCTGGTACTGTCAAAGTGATAGCTTCTGATGCCGCTCCTGGCGAGAGAAGTGAGGAGTTAGGCTATGCTAAAAAAGAATTAGTTTTGAAAATAAAAGGTGGTGGAAAAGTAGTACAATAATACATTACTTACTTTATACAAATAAGAATACAAAAATGCCGTTTTATCAAAATCACAGATAAAACGGCATTTTTGCATCTACATATTTTTTTTGATCAAAGTGGCTACTTCTCTTTCAATAGGGTCATAGATTACAATTTTATCATCAGACATTGAAACAATATCCACAATAAAGGTAAATCCTTCTGATACTACTTTCATCTTCTTACCTGACTCTATCAATTCCCAACTTGCCACAATATCAGTGACCTCAACATCACAAGAAATACCCATTTCTTCTTCATTGGCTCCTTCTATAAAAGTAGTCATCACGAGAATAGATTGCGTCAGTAATATACCATCTTCTTTGAATTGCATTGAAGCATAATATTCTTGATCATTACATTCTGCAACAGACTCTTCAACGATCCAAGTGGGACCTATTAATAGGGCGGCCAATTGTTCCTCTTCAGAAGGTTTGACTTCATCATTGTTATCAAAACAAGATTGCAGTAAAAATAAATTAAGGGATAAAACAACAAGCAATAATAGCTTTCTCATAATAGTTAAAGTTTGGCTAAATAATAGTTTTAATTCATTTGTGATTGTTAGTTTTTGGAATTGCTATAAATCACAAAACACGACCTAAAGCTAAACTTTTTCCTGAGTTCCTCGTAATGAATGTTAATCATTTATAACTTTCATGTATTCTGTGTTTTACGTAAAATTATT
>NZ_JABANE010000235.1 GCF_012844305.1 Flammeovirga aprica JL-4 | reverse complement strand
GAATTAGCGATAGCTAAAGGAGTGGTATTAGCGTTAGCCATTCTTGAATTGGGTGATAAGGAATTAGAAGATATAGATACCAAATCATGTAAGATAAGTAGGCGTCTGAATTGGCGTATTATGGAACTGGATACGGAAAAGAAGCGTGATGATATTATAGATGATATATGTAGTGATGAAGAATTGAAGAAGGTGATGGAGGGGGATACTTCTTTGGTGAGCGAGTGGGATATATTATATTCAAACGGAAGTCAAGTAGTAAGGAAAGATTGGTCATCATTGCAAATATTTGACTGGCTTGAGTACAAAGTACAAATTCATCTTGCTTTAATGTCAGATGAAACACTTGGTAGTTTTATTGATGATTTGGAATATAATGGCACTTATCTAAATCCCTGGAATAAAAAAATTACCGCACTTAATGGCTTTAATTATAATTTAACTAAAGCTTTTATTGCTTACAAAAATGACGTTGAAGTAAATATGGAATATGTCAGAGATTTAATTTCACATAATTACAAAGGCGGTGATCAAGTGGTATACGCCTGGGCAGATCATTGGTATAAAAGAGCTCTGAAATTAGCTAATATGAACAATGGAACAAAGTTTGAAAAAAATATAACAAAAGCATTAACGGATAAAAATTCAGTAGTGTATCAACGTTTGTTAGAAACGGTACCTGACTTGGAGGATAGGCAGATACTTTCCCAGGTATATTTTTGTATTAATAATAGTACTGTTTGTGCTGATTCGGGGCAGTACTTTATTGCAGATTTGGCGTTAGTAAAAGAAGGATTTAATGATGAAGATGAGAAAGTATGGGATGTTATTATAGCTGATATCAAGTATAAAGAATCTACTGATTTTACTAAGAATCAGATAGAATCTACAAATAAGTCAATTGTCTTATTTGTAAAATCACCAAAAGATGAGGATATTAATTCACAAGCAATTAAATTCAATAATGATTTACCCGTGAATAAAATATTTGAAATTGATAAAGATATTCCATGCCACTCTTATATTTTGAAAATTTTTGGTGATGGTAATGGGATCGAGTCAACAAACTTTAAAAATATGTATTTCAAAAAATTATGATGAATATAGAAATAATAAAGAACTCAATTTTTGAAAACTTCCTATTAAAGAATGGATTTAACAAATCAGATATTAAAATCTGGTATAGGCAAGGAAATAATTTTATTAGGGAGAATAAGTATAAACGTGATATTATTACGATTGATAGTTATGATGAGAATTCAGATGGGAAATATAAAATAAGTATTAATTATGGTATAAAATTTCGTGAGGTTGAAGATTTGCTAACAATACTAATTCAAAATAATAAAAGGTGTGATACTGAATTAACAATTCATTCTAATAAAAAAGATGGTTTTATATCTACTAATAAATTTAGTTTATATACTGAAAATATAGATACAGTTTTATTAGATATAAATAAACAATTAGAAGCAAAAGCCTTTCCTTATTTTGAGGAGTATCAAACCTTACAAGATGTAAATGATAAGCTTTTTCCATTACAGTCTATTTCAGAAATGACAAATTTGCCAAGATATTCTAACGCTTTTTTAAGAGATTATACAACTGAAAAAGCAATGATTACTTTGAAAATCTGCCAAAACCCAAACTTTAACAAATACTTAAAATGGTATAAGGATATTGTAAAAAAGAAAGTTAAATCTCCGCGCGAAGAATGGAAAAAAGACTACAACGTTTTCCTAGAACTAGATCGTACTTTCCTCTCCAAGTAAATCACAAAGAAGATAAAATAGGCAGTGTTTGTAAAGCACTGGAGGATGTAAACTCAACGCTGTCCACAGTAACCCTCATTCAGAACACTTTTCTGAATGAGGGTTTATTTGGGCAAATTTCCTACATTATTTTATAGAATATCAAGTAATGAAATTATAGTTTAATACTTTGTACCTCTTCCAAACTCAAACCAGAATACTGTGCTACTTTATCAATACTAAGCCCATCGAGAAGCATTGATTTAGCTGTTTCAATTGCTTGTTCTTTTTTACCTTCTTCCTTTCCTTTTTCTAAACCTTCTTTTAGCCCTTCTTCTCTTCCAATTTCAATCCCCTCTCCCTTCGCCGTATCCAAAGAATTATGCAAATCTCTATAATACTTCAAAGAATCCTCATAACTCATTAACTCTTTACGTGACATTTTAGCCACTTCAGCCGTTTCAAAAAAAGCATCAAAGATTTTACCTTTTAGCTCTTTAGGTCGTTCATCCAATTTGGTTAAGTTTTTAATGACATAAAGCCACTTATCAAATTTTGTTTCTAATTCAGGTAACCCTTTATTGAAATTAGGCATGGCTAGGTATGTGAAAGTCAACTTGTCATAGAATACTTTTTGAGTTTCTATATCAGTCAATTTCACATCATATCGGTATTTATTTTGTCCTTTATCTTCATCAAAAACAAAATCTAAAATTGCAATTGTATATACAGACTTTAGTTCGAAGTTCCATTCCGCACCCTTTTTGGCTTGTTCTTGAATAGGAAAAGTAGAATAATACAAAGCTCTATCTTTAAAGAAATTCTGCTTTGTTTTTTGTAGTTCTACAATAAATTTCTCGCCTCTTTCATTTTCGCAATACAAGTCAAATATAGCCTTTCTATCAATTTCACCGCTTCCTAAATGCTCATTTTTTAAATAAGTCATAGACTTAATTTCCCCTTCTTGCTCACGAAGGAGTTCATTTAAAAAATCCATAAGAATAGCTTTACTTGGCTCTTGTCCAAATAAGCGTTTAAAACCAAAATCGGTAAAAGGATTGATGTATTTTTCTTGTAGCATCTTTGTAACTTTCTTTAAAGCAAATGTACAAATTAAATAGAAGTCAAAAAAGAGCTTCTGAAGAAAGGACAGAGTCCTGAACGAATCAAAGAATTAGCCCTAGCAAAAGGAGTGGTATTAGCGATTCTTGAATTGGGTGAAAAGGAATTAGAAGACATAGATACAAAGTCATGTAAGATAAGTAGACGTCTGAACTGGCGTATTATGGAACTTGATACTAAAAAGAAACAAGAGCAGGTTATTGATGATATATGTAGTGATGAAGAATTGAAGAAGGTGATGGAGGGTGATACTTCTTTGGTGAGTGGTTGGGAAATTGCTTATATCAATGAGGATGAATTGCGAAAAGACAAAGACTTTATTAGTATTTTATGGCAGGATTGTAAAGATGATGGTACACCATTGCCTGCTATAAATGAAGGGGATATTCGTCCAGCTGAAAAGTCAGATATTCGTCGTGAAATGAAAAATAATAGTGATATTTATGTTTTTTATAAGT
>NZ_JABANE010000234.1 GCF_012844305.1 Flammeovirga aprica JL-4 | reverse complement strand
GGATGGTTTCTTCAATTCATGTCACCCAAAAACAGCTTTGTGATTGGGCGACGTAAGTTTATATACCTATAAATATTTTTATTTGATCATTAACTTTTTATCATAATGATTTCCTTCCTGATCAATTACTTTGATAAGGTAAATACCTGCATCAAAAGTGGTTCCTTTTGATAGTTGTACTTGTTGCGTAACGTTCGAACCTTGATATACCTTTTGGCCATTCATATTATAAATCAATAGATCTGCGTTTTCTATATCTCCTAAGTCGATTGTAAATGCACCATTAGATGGGTTAGGATAAACGGTAACTACTGAAGTTTTATTTTCTATAAAAGATGCATTGCCTTGACGTGATGAGGACGAACCTGATGTCAATATTTCAAACTCATTGATACTCACCCAATCGCCAGTATAATTATGTGCCCCTTCAACGATCAGTTTTACATAACGACCTGTAGCATTGAAATTATCAGTTAATGGTTGGGCGGTACTTGTATTTCCTGTTTGATCCACAACCGTATTAAATCCTGTGCTTGCTGAATTAGACACTCGGATTCTATATTGATAGGCTCTATCTAAGTATGTCCACATTTTTGTGCCTGTGATATTTTGAGTACTTCCCAAGTCAAACACCACAGTTTTAGAGAAACCTTCAGCACTCCATCGAGAGTCATCACTCACATCTCCATCCAACAGATTAGTCGCTAAGTTAGGTGATTGCTCTGCTGTAACAGATTCAATTGTTACATTCACTGATTGTACATTAACGGTAACACTTGAGGCAATAGTACTCTGACCGTCTTCATCATAAGCTACGGCATCAATAGTGTATGTTCCTGTAGAAGTTGGAGTCCATGTTACTGAATACGGAGCCGTTTTGTCCTGTTTGTAAAAAGCATTATTTACTCTGAAATTCACTTTTGAAACTGCTTGATCATCAGAAGCATTGGCTGTTAATGTGAGCGTAGTACCAGGTTCTACAGTAAGGTTATTTGAGGGAGCTGTCATACTGACTACAGGTGGTGCATTTTGAATATCTAAATCTATGATTTGAAGGTATGTTGGATGGGTGTCATCGCTGTCATTTCCTTTTAGGTAATAGTATAATTTTCCATCGTTGATATGCACTATTCCTTTTGTAAAGGTCATTCCTGAAGTCGCTTTATAAACATTTGTGATATTGTTTGTACCTCCTTCTAACTTGTCAACAAACACTCTTCCTCCACTTAAACCAATCATATAAACGTCATTTCCTGAAGTGTAAAGTGCATCAGCTCCATTGAAGTTTGTGGTCACTGTAAAGTTGGATGCCCCTGCCGGTTTGTAACTATGTATATACTTCGTGACATTATTCTCATCATCTCTCACTTTACTGATGATATGAACATCTCCTCTGTCCGTTACGGTCCAGTCAAAGCCACTTACAATATAAACCATATTTCTAGCAACTGTTTGCACATAATCCCCTGGCTCATAAACGATCGCTTCTTCAGCTTTTACCAAAGGGAAAGTGATCGATTGACCTTTATGATTTTTCCATTGAGAAGCTCCTGTCGGGTCATCAGAGTAAGCATAATAGACGCCATTTTGATACTTGTATTTATCAGTACCATCTTTTAACCTGCGCTGGAAACCAATACGCATTTTACCATCCACATACTTCATACTTCCATAAATACTCCAATTGTGCGTTTCCCCTTTACTTCCAGTTCCCAAGGCATTGAACGTTTTAAATCTCCCCCATTTTTGTTGTGAAGCATCGTATTTAATAAAAGCTTGTGCTCCATCATGAGACGTACCTTTACGCATTGTCAAGAATAAATCTCCTTGATCATTTAAGAAAAACTTAGGGTAAGTGAACTTAGAATAATGAGATGCATCTCTTACACCATCCATAGTACAATGCTTATAATCTCCATCCGCAGGGTCCTTCACAAATTTGCTCAGTGTAAATTCAGTATCTGAAACTTCTGCCGCATTAGGTACAGAATAAGAATACCTGAAATAATCATTGACAAAAGATCCTGAATTGCTGTACGCGTGCATATCATATGCTAAGTGAATAGTTCCGTTGATTGGGCTAATTCCTACAGCAATTGTATTGTGTGTTTCTCCTAACCACCATTTTCCATTATAACCTGTATGTTGATGTGGAAACTGAATCGTTTTCATGCTTCCAGTCTGTGTATTGTATCTCGTCAACATCACATAACGCTCCGTTTTACCCCCTTTATACCAAGTCATAAAAACATAGTGTTTGTAGGTTTTGATACAATCCCCATGAGGAGTCAATGCGCTTCCATAGACATAATCATATCCAGTTGTAGAGTTCGCGGTATGATTGATAGATACTTTATTTCCATCAAAATATAAAGCTTGGTTTGTGATACTTACTTCATTTTCAAGGGTGACTTGACCCATTGACACATTGCTGATCAATAGACTCATCAGTCCGATTAAGATTTGACATACTTTGCTAAATTGAGTAAAAAAGTTGTTTTTCATAATTCATTAATAATTCATACATTTTACCAATAAGGCCTTTGAGAGGGCCTTTTTTACATATTTGATCAGGCACTTTTTAAGAAGGCTCTGATAAGTCATTAAATATCTATTGATGTTTTGTTACGGCTTATGTATTTCCCAGCAAGAAAACCAAGCCTACACTTCTTCATGGTAATCGATAAAGATTTTCAATGCCAAGTAGCTTTAGCATCGCGTACTTCATCTAGGTGTAATAGATAATTTAACTGTCAGTCTGATTCATTTCATTAGTAGTAATAGGTGTTACCGTTGATGCACTTTTTTTGTTTCATTTCATATTCGTCGCTTTGCATCATTATCTGAAAGCACATTCATCCTCCAAATTTCAATAACCCATTTCTCATAGCTGTTGACTAACACTTTCAAAGATGAAAGATCAGCGAAAAAAAATAATCCAAAAACAAAGCTTTATAGTGTATAAAACACATTTATCACTTTGGACTATTTTCTTTTTTTGCAAAATCGTCCAGAAACAGGCCTAGAAGCCTAAAAAAGACTACTCCTTGTTAGTTTCATGAAATAATTATGAGCGATTAATAGAGGTATGATCTATTTTCAAAAATAAGTACATTTGATAAACTTTTAGCATCAATGGAAAAATTCAAAGGCATAGTACACCGCGTTACGTATCATAACAAAGAAAATGGATGGACAGTCATCAGGGTAAATCCTGCCGAAAGACCTCATGAACAAATCACTGTTACGGTGCATCAAGCGAATGTTTTTGCGGGGGCTACCTTAGAATTTGAAGGAGAATGGACTACTCACCCTAAATTCGGTGATCAGTTCAAAGCACATTCTAC
>NZ_JABANE010000233.1 GCF_012844305.1 Flammeovirga aprica JL-4 | reverse complement strand
TTCTGAGTTCTTTTAACGTATTGACTTTTATTATTTTCCATAATAACGATTGTTTTAGTGTATCGTTATTTTAGGACTTCACATAATGATAAGTAAAAGGATGCTGTTGGAAATCAACATCCTTTTACTTTCTGAAGTGAAAAACTCAAAGCTTTTTTCTCTATTTCTCCAACCTCACAATATTAGCATCCCCAAGTTCCTCCAACTTTCCAGCAGGTCTGCCTTTATGTTTTACCTCTCGTTTCCATTCTAGACGAGTGGCACGTTCCTTTGAGATAGCAATTCTTTTTTCCATAAATTCCCCCAATTTTGTCAAATCATCTTTTACAAGAAAGCCTTCCAAAGCATAATCATTTGTGGTTCTCATCCAGTCTTTCATTCTGTTTTGTAAATCTTTGACTACATCTGCATATTTTGGATCATTGATAAGGTTATTTTTTGAATAAGGATCATTTTTGGTATCGTAAAGCTCTTCAACAGTTCGGTGGTTGAGGAACTCAAAACGATCCTTTACCTCTTGACGTTCTTTTGATAAGGTAGCATATGTTCCATACGATCTGTACCAGCGACACTCCATAATTGCATTATAATTACCCGTTCCCCAAGCATTGAAAATGTAGACAAAATCTTTGGAGTGCACTGCACGCATTGGACGAGGATCTGCGGTCGGCCCTTCGTTATGTTCAACAAAAACATATTCACGGTCGTTTTCTTTTTCACCTTTTAGTAGAGGCATTAATGAACGGCCTGCTAATGTTCCTGAAGTTTCGGTATGTGTAGCTTCAAGTACAGTAGGCATCATGTCAATGGCTGAAATCATATGTTTTTTATCTCTTTTTCCTTTCTTGATTTGATCAGGCCAAACTACAATCCAAGGTGTTTTTACACTCTGAGGATATAAATTGGATTTTACAAAAGGGAAAGCCATGCCGTGGTCAGAGATATAAACGATTAAAGTATTGGAAGTCATACCTTTTTCTTCTAATACTTTTAGAATATCACCAATACAATCATCACCTCTGCGAACGGTATTGTAGTAGTCTGTCATTTCTTCCTGAAAGTTATCATATTGAGGAAGGACAGGGTGGATAGGAATATCTTTTTGATCAAAAATTAGGGAAGGAGGATTCTTGTCAAATCCTTTTTTGGTTTTCTTGCCTCTATAAAATGGCAGGTGTGGGTCTTGTACATTTACGGAAGCATACCAAGGTTTATTAGAAGCTTTTGCATTATCAATTAACTCTTCAAAAGCCGTTTTATATTTATTGGCGGTTCTTGAATTCATTTTATCAAAATCAGCTACAAAATCCCAGTATTTTTGGGTGTTGTTTGTAGGAGTAGAGTCAATTACTTTTTGAATAATTCCCGTAAAGTACCCATTTTGCCTCAATGCTTCAGGAAGTGTTGCTTGAGGGAAATCTACACTGAAAAAACCTTCCATGCCACTATTATGAGAATATTGACCAGTATGAAAAACATTTCTAGAAGGACAACAACTTGGAGCTTGTACATAAGCATGTTCAAATAATACACCTTGTTTTGAAAGTTTGTCAATATTAGGTGTGACATTTTTTACTTTAGAGCCATAAGCACCTACGGAGTCAAAGTTCAAATCGTCTGAAGTCAAAAACAACACATTGGGCTGTTGGGCATGGACGATAGTAGGTGAAAAGAAAAAAAGGAAAATGCTCAGGTTGATAAGTAATGTAATTCTTACATTAGTCATACTTCTATTTATTTAAAAAAATGTTTGATACAAATAGTTTTATATCACCATTTAAAAGTAATAGGAGTGCTTTTTATGAAGGTTTAGAATTAAATCATATACCTTTAATATCTGATCATGATGATTCTTAATCTTGAAAATAGGTAGTTTATGGTAAGAAATACTATTGGGTAGACTAAATAAAAAGCAAAGGAAGAAGGTAATGTTTCTTTGGTGTGTTTGTAAATATTTTGTTAATTTGAAATTGAATTATGTGTGACATTTTTACTTATTTCTAATAACACCAACATGCAAACTAAATTTCTACTTTTCTTCTGTATTATCTCTTTCAATTGTTATGCTCAAGTTTCTGTTACAGAAGTTTACAAAAGATTTTCGGATCATATTTTTTCTTCAGCTATTCAATTGAATGATAGTGTAATTATAGATCAGTTTGAAGTTTCAAATATAGGCTGGATTTTTTTTCAGCATTCTCTCAATAATAGAAAGAGATTTAAGCTATTTAATACTATTGAAACTTCTTGTTGGAAAGATTTCAATATTCCATTTGTAAAGGAAAACAATATCTATTATTATATATATCCACTCAACCGTTATCAGCCTGTGGTTGGTGTATCCTATGATCAAGCGATTAATTACTGTAAGTGGCGTTCTGAGATTGTTACCAAAAATATTCAAAAAGCAATAGCTGAGAAATATAAAAAATGGAACAATTATATAATAAGTGTTGAATACCGTTTACCTACAAAAGAAGAATGGGAATATGCAGCAAAGGGAGGATTAGATCCTGTAAAATACCCTTATGGCATGTATCGCCCATTTTCTAAGAAATATTTGCAAGGGAATCAAAACAAACTTTCAAAAACACAATTTAAGGAGTTTGAATCTGCTATTAGATCCAAATTAAAAGAAGGGGTTAAGAGCGGTGAACTACCTTCAAGTATTCAGCCGATGGAGTTTAATATCAATGAGAACTTTTATGATTCAAAAGGAGAATTGTTTGAGTATCAAAAGGATTTTTTTCCATTAAAATCAGTGTATTATTACTATCCCAATCAGTATGGTATTTATAATATGATAGGTAACGTTTCTGAGATGATTTCTGAAAGAGACATAGCAAAAGGAGGGTCTTTTAATAATAACCTTGATGATATTAGCATAACCGAAGATTACAATTATAAAGTCCCGTCGGCAACAATTGGTTTTAGATGTATTGGAATAATTCATATTAAGTCAAAAGAAAATCGTCTTGAAATCAGTAAGAAAGAGAAGATCGAATTGGATCTTAATTATGAATTGGTGAATAATTATTTATTGAAGTTGGAAATGAATCCTCAAGAGATCCCTTCTACAAAGTATAAACTAGATTTCACTAAGTATGTTGAAAATGAAAAAGATAAGGATTGGGTAAGGGGTGCTAGATTAATGTTAGAGGATTATTATCAGCATTTTAAATTGTTTCCAATAGACTGGATTCCAAGGGAAGCTTTAGAAAAAGCGGAAAGAGAAAGAATGGCACAATCTGTAGATACACTTACAATAGAAGCGGTTTGTGCTTTAAATCATAAACCATTTTTGAAGGTTAAGAAGCAGTTATTGGAACTGCACTTAAATTATCATTTAGTCAATGCTTATATGGTGGATACACCGTTCGCCGTTGTGCCACCCATTTCACTCATATTGTGCCAAAAATTCACACGCCATTGTGCC
>NZ_JABANE010000232.1 GCF_012844305.1 Flammeovirga aprica JL-4 | reverse complement strand
CGTAACTAAGGCTATGCTCTGCAAATCTGCCTTGATTAGAATAAAAAATAACAAGCTAAAATTATCCCTTTTCTTATGTCCTAGTACTTAAATAATAAATATGAAAACCTTTAATTTGTTTTCACATTGACATATAATTTTTCATTAGTCGTAACCGATCCTAAAACATGACACTAACAATCTATCAAATTGATGCTTTTTGTGAAAAAATTTTCAAAGGCAACCCTGCCGCGGTCGTTCCATTAGAAAAATGGATTGATGATACACTGATGCAAAACATCGCTATGGAAAATAATCTTGCAGAAACTGTCTTTTTTGTAAAGGAAAAGGATCATTATGCTATCAGATGGTTTACTCCTGAAACGGAAATAAGATTATGCGGTCATGCTACTCTTGCCTCGGCACATTATCTTTTTGAACATGAAAATTACAGTGGCGAGGTGATACATTTTCATTCTCATTTAAGTGGCCCTCTTTCTGTTTCTAAAAATGAAAAAGGACTCCAGTTAAATTTTCCATCACAAAAACCTGAACTAAGTAACAAACCTAAGTTTCTAGAAAAAGCGTTGGGCGCTGAAGTGCATTCGTGCAGTATCAACGGTATGTTTTTGGTTGCTGAAGTTGAATCCGAAAAAGTATTGAATTCACTTACTCCTGATTTCAATTTGATCAATAAAGAAAGTCCTGAACTAGGAATTATTGCGACAGCAAAAGGAGAAAATGTAGATTTCGTTTCTCGTTTCTTCCATCCAGGAATTGGTATCAATGAAGACCCTGTTACGGGTTCTGCACATACTGTATTAATTCCTTATTGGGCTGAAAAGTTAGGTAAAAACGAAATGATTGCACATCAGATTTCTAAAAGAGGAGGCGTTTTACATTGTGTTTTGGAGAATGACAGAGTTCTGATTTCAGGTAAAGCTGTAACCTATTTAAAAGGAGAAATTTATGTTTAACGTATAAAATTCTCTGATAAATTTAATAAAGAGAAGTCATTAGTATAACTTTGGCCACATTAAAACAAAATATACTAATGACTTATTTTTCATGAGATTAACTAAGAAAAAATCCTATCTATTTTCTTTAAAAAGCTATTTCTTTTTTCATTACTTCCAGAAGTGGTATAGGAAGAATTGATCCATTGTACATCTTTGACCCCAACACCTTTAAGTGTCGCTTTAATAAATGCTTTTTTGATTACATTTCCTCCAAAGAGAACTAAATACCATGAAGGGGATTCTGAAGTGGTGATAACTTTCGCTTTTTTGATATGAGTCAACAGGCCTTGCAAACCCGTTTTGGTTTCTATATAAGAAAAGTCTTTCAGCATTACTTTATCAATAAAACCCTTAAGCATTGCGGGTAAATCATACCACCATATTGGAAAGATAAAAATCAGCTCTTCGGTATCTTTTAAGATTTCCTGATATTCTTTTACCTGAGGGTCTGTTGTGTCCCCTTTTGAATACAAAGCTAAATCCTCCTCTCTTAATACAGGATCGAAATTTTCTTTATGCAGATCGATAATGTGATATTCCTTTCCTTGCTCTTCTAATTTCTTAACGGCTGTATCTAAAATTGCCTTATTAAAACTTCCATGCCACGGGTGGGCAAAAACAAATGTTGTTTTCATAATCTGTATTTTTGTTACAATACAAAAGTATTTCACCCAACAATTGTTTTATAGGACATTTGTCTAAAAAATATTTTTCCTGATTCTGCTGAGGTGCCTTTGTGTAATACCAAGGTAAGAGGAAAGGTATTTCAATGGAATATGTTTGATGAAATCAGGATAGTTATTCACCAGATCTTCATATCTTTTTTCAGCAGATTCCATATTCAGCATAAAGATGTAACGCTCTAGTTTGATATAAGCTTTTTCGGTCAGATGAGTATAAAAGGTTCTCCACCTTATATCTTTCTCAATGAGTGCATCAAAATCACTTTTATTGAAAATAAATAACTCCACATCGGTAATAGCATGAATGCTTTCCCTTGTTGGAAGCCCTGATACATAACTTGAGAAAGCATTGATAAAGTTATTTGGAAAAGTCAGACAATAAGTCACTTCTTCTCCCTTGCTAGACAAATAGTAGTTCCTGATTATACCTTTCGTTACAAAGCCCACTTTGTTACAAACTTCACCTTCATTGATAAAATATTCGTTCTTTTTAAGAACAGCGGGTTGTAACTTCTCAGTGAATTCTTCTACTTCCTGCTCAGAAAAGGTAGTCGTTGATAAGATAAAATTTTTAAGAATTTCAGACATTTCTAAAGCTTAACTTCTTAATATTTTCTCCATTTTCTTTCCCTTCGCCAATTCATCCACCAACTTATCCAAGTAGCGCACCTGCCTTGTAAGAGGCACTTCAATGTCTTCTACTCTGTGTCCGCAAATCACACCTTTAATCAAGCTAGCATTAGGATGAATCTGAGCATTTTGAAAAAAAACTTCAAATGTTGATTCTTCATCAAGATGCTTTTGCAATGCATCCACATCATACCCTGTCAGCCATTCAAGTACTTGATGCAGTTCATCAATGGTTCTGCCTTTCTTTTCTACTTTAGTAACATAGTGAGGGTAAACCGAAGCAAAAGTCATTTCGGCTATTCTTTGATCTGATGTTTTTGACGCCATATTAAAAGGGTGAAATTAGTTTTTCTTAGTATAGACTTCCTGCCATAATGTAATCAAGTCATTTTCATCAAATTTCAGCAACAACATCGCTTCTATTTTATCAATTGAATGATCATTTCTGACAATTGTTGCATCCATTACACCCACTACTTTATCAGTATCACAAATGTACTCCTGCACATCGTAATTGATTGATTCAATATTTGATTTAAAGTGAGTTAAAAATTCAAGATAGCTCTGATAGTCTACGTGGTATTCACGGCCGTTCACTCTCAATACAAAATTTGGAGCAAAACACTGTGCAATATCTGACTTAGTAATATGAGTGGATGAAAGTAAATGTCTTTGATTCCATTTCAATAACTTTTTAGCCAAATGTTCTTTATTTTTCATATCTATGGTACATATTAAACACTCTAAGTACTCTCTATCACTTTATTTTGTGGTAGTCCTGGTAATAACAATCAAATTTATAACATAAAGGAATAGTTCATAGAATACTTCTTCTTTGATACTGAAAGATAATGAAAATAAAACATCTGTACTTACACTACATCACCATAATTAAGGTACATTAAGGTTATTCCTTCTTTAATTCAATAAAAATAAATAAAGTACACTTTTTATACTTCTAAATATTTCACATGAAGCGTATTATTCGTTTAATTTCTTATTTTTACAAGCAATAACACTATGTGAAAGTAAACTATTAATCGTAGGTACAAATTCAAAATTATCTGATACTAATTCTATTTATTATTTTGCGATTACTTCCTTCAAAAAACTTTCAATAGAACCACTATTAATACGTTTTTTAGCGTTGTACTCACAAAAAATAAATTAGAATTAACTATAATTTATTTTTGACTTTGTACTTA
>NZ_JABANE010000231.1 GCF_012844305.1 Flammeovirga aprica JL-4 | reverse complement strand
ATCTCATGGAAGGAAAGCCAAAAGTTTATTTAAATATGGCTTAGAGAAACTTTCTCAATGCCTACAAAATAAATTTTATGAACAGCTAGAAATGCTGTTCAATCAATTTTTGTCATATACTTAGATTTTTTATTCTAATCGAGGGAGATTTGCAGAGCATAGCCGTAGCTACGCGATAAAAATCTAACGAAGAGTAGGATAAAAAAGATAAGATAAAATGTCCATTTCTTTTGTCCCAGTACTTAAGTACTAGGACAGAGGAAAATGGGTGTTTTGTAGACCCATAATTGAAATTATGGGTTTTTGGGAAGATAACTCACTGCTCAACTTTTGATTTTATTATTTGACTTATCTACATTAAATGGATAAAAAACCTATAAATCTTTGAGACATATCGAGTTTATAATGAAAGTTGAAAAATGGGACAGCTTCCCATGAGCCCATGACTTCAGTGGTGCATGGTATTTTATCCTATTTCATTTGTCCTAGAACTTAAGTGCTGGTAAAAGCATTTTTTGAATGAAGAATAAAAAATGGGCATTCACTTCATATTAAAAAGTAAATGCCCAAAATATAGATTGTGAACCTTAAAAAAGATTCAACTAAGTTCTATTTATCCAACCATCAATAACGATTTCTTTTTAATCGCCTCAACAGTTTCATTAAGGATTCTGAATGCATTATTGGCCATAATGTTGTCACGGTCCAAAGTAGGGTTTACCTCTACCATTTCCCAGCAAACCACTTTTTCATTGCTCACTAAAATAGTATTCAAATCTTTTGCTTCCTCCACTGTCAATCCATGTTCAACAGGAGTACCTGTACCACGGCTGATCGAAGGGTCCATGCTGTCTACATCAAATGAGATATAAATCATATCACAATCCGTCAACTTATTTAAGGCTAAATCTGCTGCGGCCTGAGTTCCCATTTCTCTCACTTCATCCACAGTGATATTGCGGATGTTATGTTTTTTCATGATTTCATTCTCAGGACCTTCTGTGTCTCTAACCCCGATAAATACAACATCTGAAGGATCAATCTTAGCAGATGTAGTACCTACTTTTTTGATATCTTCCCAATACGCTACAGTTTCTTTAGACGGCTCATTAACAGCATTTTCTTTGTTGTCAATTCCTGAAACCATCGCCAAAGGCATGCCGTGCATATTGCCTGATGGAGTAGTATATGGAGAGTGGAAGTCTGCGTGAGCATCAATCCAGATTACACCCAATTTCTGATTAGGAAAAGCCTTCTTAATACCTGAGATTGTTCCTGCAGCGGTAGAGTGGTCACCTGCCAAAATCACAGGAGTTTCACCGCTTTTTAGTGTGTCGTAAGTGTGATTGCTCACTCTGTTCAACATTGTGAAAACCCCATCAATGTGTTTTGCTTCAGGGTAATCATTGTTGTTGAATAAAATATTATTGACATCGTCGATGTTCTGTACCTTGTGTTCTTTGAAGAAAGTTGATTTTTGATCTAAACTAGCAACAATTAGTGCATCGATTCCCATTCCTGCACCTCTTGTACCTGCAGCAATTTCCGAACGAACGGTTAGTAACTTAATAGTTTCCATAAAATGTGTGTTTGTAAAATATGTGGTATGTGTAATGTGTATTATATAGGTCACCATTTATGATTAATGAACCTCAAGAGGAGATAGTATGTGGTAAGTGCTACGAATAGAAAACTATAGGTAAACAGTCACAATTATTCCTTTGGAAATTAACCGCAAATAAAAAGGTGCAAGAAATTATGAAAAGAAAACCGCCAAGTTGGATCACCGGCAGCTAAGGGTACAGAATTATGAAAATGCCAACAACTGGGATGGATCAAAGGAAAGATCCTCCATTACATACAGGGTATATGTTTGTTGTCTTAAAAACATTCTATAATAACTTTTATAAGTTTAATTCTACGCAATTATATGTTTAAAAATTATCATCTGCAAAAAAAAACTTTAAAAAACTTTTACTTGTTAAGTGATATTTAATATTCAGTATTATTAAAATAAGCTTATTAATGGTCTGTTTATTAGTGTTATGTATTGTTTTGTTGTTGACTGTTTTTATAAAAAAATATTATTTGATCTTTACTTAATTAGGAGAAAAAATGGTAAGCTGTACATCGGTTTTTATTTATAAAGTGAAGTAATTTATCCTTATTCTAGGATATTATTACAATAATTATGGTTGAAGCGTAAACTATATCAATATATATCAGAAATAGATTTATTTAGTAGAAGAAGTAGTTGTATAAACTGCTGTTTGTTAGGTATTACTACAACATTTTTTTGATGTAAGTGACCTAAGTAGAATTCCAAGGAAGTTTAACTTGAGGAGCAGTTATAAACGATTGAATAACTGAAATTCCTTTTCAACTTTACTTAGCTATTAGATTTATTTAATATGAGGTTTACGATGATCATTTTATCAATAATCAGCTTTTTGGTTATTGATGCACATGCAGGTTCTCAAACAATACACGGAGGACATTACAGGAACTTTTTTGTTGCTTCTGGAGATACAGTCATTGTATCAGGTGATATATTGGTTCAAAAGAATTTAACTACAAATGGAGCAGTACAGTATAATGCTTCACCAAAATCAAACTTAGTGGTTTTAGGAGATATCATTAAAACCCAAAGTGTTTATGGAGGTCGTCATGGTAATGCATCTATAAATAATGATATTATAGGGAGAGATCAAAGCCATCATTATTTTGGAGAAAATACTAAAACAGATTCTCATTTTTTTGTTGGACACGGTGCTTCTGTTTCAAGAATTACGGAAAATAATAAAGATAAAATACCTCAGAATATAAAAGATATGATTCTTACTTACGCCCCACATACTGAAGCGGGTAAAGCACTTCCAGTCAACCTGATATTTTTCAAAGGTGAGGTAAATGAAAACAATGTGACCCTTCTATGGGAAACAGCTTCTGAACAAAATTCTAAAGAATTTATTCTTCTGGTATCAGATAACAATGGGAAAAAGTTTAAACAACTAAAAAAGATAAAGGCAGGAGGTAATTCAAATACAGTTTTAAAATACGAGTATACAGACCGAAAAGTAAGCTATGGTAATCATATCTACAAACTGATAGAGAGAGACTTTGATGGTAAAGAGCAATCATGGACGCAGTTGATCAATGTATCATCTCATTTAATGGATGACAGAGTACTAAATGTTTACCCCATTCCATGTAGAACTATTTTAAATATTGAATTATACAACTTGGGAGAAAACGATGAATTAGATATTGAAATGATTCATGCTTCCACAGGTCAAAAAATACAAGTAGTCCATGAAGAAGAGTCAGAAGAATATCATCAACAGTTAAATGTTGCCAATATTGAAAGTGGTGTATATTTCTTAATTATAAATGACAATGGTAGAGCGGTTTTTAAAAAAGAAATAATAATTCAACACTAAAGTGTTCCCTCCGTTTTCAACCTTCAAGACTTTAGTCTTGGTTATGTTGCTGTATCACCTGCCGGGGATTTCGCAAAACCTTCAAAACTCTTAATTACTCTTCATTTTTAAAACGTATGAATATAAACAGTTT
>NZ_JABANE010000230.1 GCF_012844305.1 Flammeovirga aprica JL-4 | reverse complement strand
CTATGACCATTTTTCACTATATCGTTGCCTTCACAGTGAGGACAACGTATTTCTTTGTAATGTCTCATATACATATAACAAAGAATCAACCTAAATCATCCATTACCCCTTTTTCTTACTACACTCTGTCGCAAAACTGCCACCTGTGATTACTTCTAATGATTCTGAGTTTAACTCCTCGATGTTTTTGATAGATTCCTTTTTCATGGTTCTTTACTTTTTTTGATTATTGAATTGATGATGTATCATGATGCTCTGAGTCTACATCATTTTTCTTACTGCACTCTGTGGCAAAACTGCCGCCTGTGATCACCTCTAATGATTCCGAGTTTAACTCCTCCAGGTTCTTAATTGATTGTTTTTTCATTTTTGTATGATTAAGTTTTATTAAAATTCTGATGCTATATCACTGTGTTCTGAATCTGAATCTCCTTTTTTACTGCACTCTGCTGCAATATTTCCACCTGTGATGACTTTTAATGCTTCTGTGTTTAACTCCTCGAAGTCTTTAATAGATTGAAATTTCATAGTTTATATATTTTAAGTTTATGACATTGATTCTAAGGCATCGTGATGCTTGGTATCTACATCTCGTTTTTTACTACACTCTGCAGCGATATTACCTCCTGTAATGATTTCTAATGCTTCTGAGTTCAACTCCTCGAAGTCTTTAATAGATTGGAATTTCATAGTTTTATATATTTAAGTTTATGACATTGATTCTAAGGCATCGTGATGCTTGGTATCTACATCTCGTTTTTTACTACACTCTGCAGCGATATTACCTCCTGTAATGATTTCTAATGCTTCTGAGTTCAACTCCTCGAAGTCTTTAATAGATTGAAATTTCATAGTTTCTTTAAATTATTTGTGACAGATCTAAATCGTCTTGTTTGATATCTTCTTTTATTGTGTTCTCTAAAGCATTCCATGCTCCAGTTATTTCATTTAGTCCCCCGTTTTCTAAAGGTTCTAAAGCTTGAATCGATTTTAACTTCATGATACTTTTATTTTTATCGATGAGTAGAGTAATAGATTTATATAAATAGAAAAGAATCAGCTCGAAATATTTACGATTAATAACTCCTTTTCACTTCATCTGAGTTACTATATTTCTTACGGTTACTTCTAATTTTATCAGAACCGAATGTGTACCTCAAGGATAATCGTAACTGTCTGCTATCGTAATAGTTACTATATTCTTGCCTGATATTATTTACATTACTCTCAATGATATAATTATTCGTCTTTAAAATATCTAATGCCTTCAACGATAAACTGATTTTTTCAAAAGAGTATTTAAGTCCTAGATCTAAAGAATAGTTTTCAAGAATATAATCTACCCCACTAACGCTTGGAGAAGAATACCAAAAATTCACTTCTCCCAGTAATGTTTTCTTTTTGTTTAAATTGAATGTATTATCAATTGAGACAGAGTAATTATACCCTGATTGTTTATCGACTGTTTCTGGCCTGTCAGAATACACTAATGTATAGTTTATATTGTATTGAATATAACTTGAAACAAACCCGAGATAATCAAAACTCACTGACTGCGTAAAACCTATTGCCCTTTCATTTAAAAAGTTATCCAATACTGTGGCTTGTATTTCTGAGTCCTTATCTGTTAAGGTAATTTGATCTACTCCATCTGTAGTATTTGAAAAATATAATGAAGAGGATAAATTATTATCATACGTATGAGTAATCTCTACATTATCAATATAATAAGGCTTCAAGTATGGATTTCCCTCTGCATATGAATAGGGATTATAGTACCATCTATAGGGATTTAAGTTCTTATAGGAAGGTCTATTTATTCTTCTTCCATATCCAGCTGACAAGCTATTCTCATCATTAATAGTATACATGGTGAAAAATGTAGGGAACAACTTAAGATAATTATAGTCATAGCTTTCATCTAATGACTTCGATAAACTATTAATCATTGTATTCTCTAACCTCAGCCCCATCTTAAATGTCCATTTATCAAATTCAGTATCAAAACTTGCATATACTGATTGCATATTCTCATTATAAGAGTAGTTATTCAGTTGTTCTTCATTATGCTCATTATCAATGTATAACTGATAAAGTGAACTGTTATTTGAAATGGATGATACTTTTGAGCCAAAATTGAGATTAAAATTATCATAAGGAAAAATAAAGTCCGCTTGTGCTGTAAATACATCCACGTTTTGACTATTACTATTATCAATAGTATTTACATAATCACTTGTATTTGTTGTGATGCTTTTATTGTCTTTGGATGTATTTTTCGAATAATAATCTACATCTATCGATAAACTTTTTTTAGACGAATCAAACTTTGTTATCATATGAGCATTCAAAGAATGATAATTTGAGCTACCATCTAAACTATTATCCGTTTTAAGTATCGAGTTTAGGCTTTCATTATTATCAATGATGGTTGTTCTCGTGAATCCAGTATCTCCTTGTTTGCTCATTGACCCTTTATACTGTACACCCACTGTGGTATTCTCACTCAATTGGTAATCCATCCCTAAACGCTCTGATATATAATTACTTAAATAATTAATATTAGATCTGGATTCCCATTTATTTGTTGGATAATAGATATTATTATCCTCCGTTACTAAACGGTCAGAAACTCCTGCATTTAAGTAGGCAAAAGCTGAAAACTTATTCTTTTTGTAATTGATACCTGCTCCATTAAAATACGAATTATTGGACGCTCGCTTATAGGTTGAATTGATATAACCATTAAAAGAATCAGATTTACTCTCTTTTAACTTTATATTTATTAATCCACTATTCCCTTCTGAACTATACTTTGAAGGTGGTATCTTTATTACTTCAATCTCCTTTATTTCATTTGAGGATAACGTAGATAAGTATTCAGTTAAATCGTTGCCACTAAGCATAACTAACCGATCATTAATCAGCACTTTGACTTGACTTTTTCCAACAATTGAAATTTTATCATCAGATACTAATATCCCAGGAGTTTGCTTGAGAACACTCATACCATCTTCTCCAAACTCTAGAGTAGAATTTTCAATATTAAATACCACTCTATCTACCTTTTGACTTATTATTGGTTTCTTGCCAAATACTTCAACCCCTTCTAGTTCTACACTATTCTCATATAGAGTAATATCTCCTAGAGTGTTACTACTTTTTGAAGTAACTTCTATTGTTTTGGACTTATACCCAATGAAACTAAGTTCAACTATAAATTTTTCATACTTATCAACTTCTACAGTAAAGTTGCCAGTTGAATCAGTAATAGTTCCTGTAATAAATTCTCCATTAATACTGGATACTACTACATTTACAAATTCTAATGGCTTATTATTTTCATCATAGATAGCACCTTGATACTTCTTAGCTAGTGTCACAGTTGACATGAATGAAAATAATACCATTATGTATAAATTTTTCATTTTACTTTGATTTAATTTTTATTTTGAAATACATTTTTTTAAATATTAAAATAAGGATAGTTATTATTAATTTTTAAAAAAGGAATCCCATTCCCATGTAGCTTATTAGAAACAATCTAAGTATATGACAAAAAAATGACTCTCCATGAAATTGATTAAATTTGAATTTCGACATACAAAATTTATCAATTATGGAGAGTCAACACGAATATACGAAATTGTTTGAAAAAATAAATTCACAGATCAAAATCAACAAAGCTAGATTAGATTGTTTGACATATCTA
>NZ_JABANE010000023.1 GCF_012844305.1 Flammeovirga aprica JL-4 | reverse complement strand
AACAGCTTGAATTAGCATCTACTTATCAATATTTTAACCATTCGCAAATTTTAAGAGAGCGAAAGGTCAGTTACTGATTCAAAATCAAAAGTATTATTGAACCAAGAACTTTAAACTTCTCACCTCATTACTGTAAGAGAGTCTTAATACATAAGTTCCATTACCCAAAATAGGATGAGCAACTTTGTATTGGTAGTTTCCTATTTTAAGTTGATCAACCACTTCTGTATATATTGATTGACCTGTTATACTAATAATTTCAATTTCAAGAGTTGTTTTAATATCACTATTGATATTCAGAGACAAGCTTTCACCAGTAATTAAAGGTGATTTTACAATTGAAATATCAAGAATAGAAGGAGTCTGAATGATTGAGGTAACAGTATCTTCACCATTATCTCCATCTCCATCTCCACTTCCGTCTCCGTCACCATTTCCATCGTTTTCATCTGTCAAATCATGGGTCCATGCACCTCTGCCATGAGTACCAGCAATGACTTGATTATCATAAATTTTGATATCCCAAACAGAAACAGCAGGGAAATTACTTTCTAAACGGCTCCAGCTACTACCTCCATTCTTTGTTTCAAAAATGCCTATCTCAGTTGCTGCCCATAATTTGTTGGCCTCACCAGGAAATTCAAGCACATCAAAAACAGCAACATCAGGGAATCCAGTATCACTTGTCCTTGCATTAGCGGCAACTTCAAAGCCTGTAATATCATTCCAAGTTTCACCAAAGTCTGTGGTCTTAATAATTTTTGCAGAACCTAAGAAAGAGAACATCACATAGGCTGTAGAATCATTATTGGGACTTGTTGCCAGGCCAGAAATGTTACCAGGATGAGAATTTATGAAGTTGAAATTACTTGTTGCGGTAAAAGACCTTCCTCCATCTTTAGAGACAAAAATTCTATCATTACCATCCATTGCTCCTCCTGCCCAAACGACTAGAGGAGATTTTTCTGAAACCTCTACATCTAAGAAGTCTTGCTCATTCCAGTTTTCACTGATTGTAACCCCTGTCCAGTTTTTACCAAAATCAGTTGATTTCCAAACTCCGCTATATCCAACAGTAAATAAAGTGTCAGGTGCGTTATGATTATTGGCTAGCATTGACATAAATGGAGCACCTAACCTTCCCATATCAGTAAGTCCAGAACCTTGTGCGGAAATTGCAGAGAAAGAATTACCTCCATCAGAAGATACTTCAAACTGATTGTTAGTGTATGAACCAATCAGTTGTGAGGAGTCTCTCTTGTTGATGTAACTTGCAAAACCATCACCTCCAATAACAGGTCGATATTCGGTACCGGCATTTGCTGTAGAATCTTCAGGTGTAATCCATGATCCGTTATCTTGTGTTCCAAAGAAATATCTTTTTTGGTTAGGGAATTTATCAATTGCATAAATTTGAGTGGTATTTACTCCGTTTCCAATTTTGAGCCATGTCCCTTCTCCTTCACCAGGGGATGTAACATCATTTGTATGATATATCCCTCCGTCATTTGTGACTATTAAAGAGAAAGTTTTGTTGGTTTGATTAATAGATCCAATTGTCATAAAGTGTTGATCGGGGTGTATGGCATCAGCATCATTAGGTCCTGCTCCATCATAATCACCATAGGCGTCAGATAGCTCTGTAAAAACTCCAGTGTTATTTGCGGATACTTTTATTTTACTCAAGTTTACTCCACCAACGTAAACTACAGTTTCATCAAATGGATGAGCTAATACAGTGTGATCATACCACCCTTGTCCTCCAAGGTAGGCATAACTATTATTGTTTAGCGTAACAAAGTTCCATGTTGCTCCTTTATCTCTTGAGATGTAAAGGTTACCATCTGTACTACCTGAACCTTCGCCTGCTATGTTTGCAAATATGACATTTACATTAGCAGGAGAAACATCCATTTCTACTCTGCCTTGTTGAATAACTCCACTTGCAGAGAGGGTGTCCCAAGTTTCGCCTGCATCAGTAGATTTAATAAACTTATCGTTATTTGATGTCGCATACATGACATCAAAATTATTTGGTTCAAAGATTAAAGATTCTACATAAGTATTTGCATTGTAAACGCTAGTCCAATTATTGCCACCGTCAGTAGATTTATATATTCCAGCTGAACGATTGTAAGTATTGTCTCTTGTAGATGCGGCCATTAAGATAGTATTGTGATTTTCTGGGTCAACAATGATTTTATAAATGGTCTCATACCTCATGTCACCCTCCAAGGAACTTAAAAAAGCCCATGTGTTTCCTCCATCTGTAGATTTCATAATACCGTTGCCAACTATAGAACCAAACCCAGAAAAACCCTCTCCAGTACCGGCATACCAGATTTTTGAATTGGAAGGAGCCACAGCCATACACGATATCGCAATACTAGTAGAGGTAACTTCGGTGAGATTAGTCCAATTTTTTCCTTTATCAGTAGTTTTCCATATACCACCGCCTACAGCACCAATCAAGATAGTGTTGCCTGTAGCATCCGTAGGGTCTACGATGGCAGATCTAGTTCTTCCGGGAGAGTTGGATGGACCTCTTTCAATCCATTTGATAGCACTATCGCTTTTGATACGACTATTACTTCTTTGCATTGCTTTTTTGAGCTCCTTAATCTGATAACCAGAAGTATAATTCTGCCCTGTAGGTCTGTACTTCATACGGTTGAGAATGTCCATGTATTTTTTTGGTTGATTGGACTTTCTGTAACCATTATTTCGTTTCCACTTTTTTAATGCTTTTTCATAAGCAATAACATCTTCTGATGTGTGTGTAGTGGGTAAAGTGGGTTTTGTAGATTCATTATCATATGTGAAGTATACAATAGAGCATACTAGCATGATGATAAATGTAGCAGAGAGTAATTTTTGGGTCATGATGAATTTGTATTTTAAAGCTTTATAATTTCGTAGATTTTCCAGTAGTTATATCGATGGAATAATGAATGATATTTGATTCTCCTTTCTTAGCTATTCCCATGCTCTGGGAAGTTTTGAGATGTTTATCATCAATCCAAGAAACATCTCCATCTATAATGACTTTCAACGGGAGTGATATATTTTGCTTTTCATCCAGCACTATAAAACTCAGTTTCTGTTTTACAGGATTTTCTGATTTTGTATAGCACAAGTAATGGGAGTTTTGGCTATTGGGTATCACTTTTACATTTTCACTTTCTAATACCGTTTTTGCTTTATTAAGCATGATTTTATTGATTTCAGACTGATCGGTTTTTTTAGGTTGACAACCTAATGAGATAATTAACCAAAATGACACAAAAATAGACGCTTTTAATTGCATAATTAATGGACGATAACTTACTGTAGAATTAAAAATAAGATTGAAATTAGAGGTTCGTATTTGAAGAAAAAAAGGGAATTGAAACTTATATGAAAAAGTAAATTATTAGAACAAAACATAGGTAAGATAATGTTGTCTCATTTCTATTTTTAGTTTGAATCTCCTTGTCTTTCCACATTAATCACTTTAATATAACTTAATATCTATACCAATATTTGAAAATCATAATAAAACATCATTTTATATTAAATAACGTCTATTTTACGCTTTAGTGAAATAATTTTTTCCTCTGATTTTAGTCATTTTTTTAGAAGAAATATAGCTATATGTTGCGGGTGCAATTTTAAAAATTCACAATATTCTAAAAAACGTAGTTTATTAATATGAAAACTATCGATTCTTATAATTTCGCAGGTAAGAAAGCGGTTGTACGTGTAGACTTGAACGTACCTTTAAACCCAGATTTTTCAGTTCGTGATTTCACTCGTATCAATGCAGTAATTGCTACAGTTAAGAAAATCGTTGCTGACGGTGGTTCTGCTATCTTGATGTCTCACATGGGTCGTCCAAAAGATGGTTTTGAGGACAAGTTCTCTTTAAAGCACGTTGTTGCTCCATTATCTGAAAAATTAGGTCTTGAAGTTAAATTCGGTGGTGATCCAATCGGTGCTGAAGCAGACGAGATGGCTGCTAACTTACAGCCAGGTGAAGTAATGTTATTGGATAACTTACGTTTCTACAAAGAAGAGAAAAAAGGTGACGAAGAGTTTGCTAAGAAATTAGCTTCTCGTGGTGATGTTTGGGTAATGGACGCATTCGGTACTGCTCACAGAGCGCACGCTTCTACTGCAGTTATCGCTAAGTTCATGGACGAAAAAGTTTCAGGTTATGTAATGGGTCGCGAAGTTGAAAACGCACAAAAAATTACTGACAACCCTGCTCGTCCTTTCACAGCTATCATGGGTGGTGCTAAGGTTTCTGACAAAATCTTATTAATCGAGCGTATCATGGACGTTGCTGATAACATTATTATCGGTGGTGGTATGGCTTATACATTCTTCAAAGCACAAGGTGGTACTATCGGTAACTCTTTATGTGAAGAAGATAAATTAGACTTAGCTTTAGAATTAATCGAAAAAGCAAAAGCTAAAGGTGTAAACTTATTGTTGCCAGTTGATTCTGTATGTGGTGATAAATTCGGTGAAGATGCAGCTGTTGCTTCTTACGATTCTAACGCTATTGCAGACGGTTACATGGGTCTTGATATCGGACCAAAAGCTGCTGAGGAATTCTCTAAAGTAATCAAAGAATCTAAGTCAGTACTTTGGAACGGACCAATGGGTGTTTCTGAGTGGGCTAACTTTGCTAACGGTACTACTACTGTTGCAACTGCAGTGGCTGAAGCTACTGAAGCTGGTGCATTCTCATTGATCGGTGGTGGTGACTCTGCCGCTGCTGTAAACACTTTAGGTTTTGGTGATAGAGTATCATACATCTCTACAGGTGGTGGTGCTATGTTGGAATTAATGGAAGGTAAAGTTCTTCCTGGTATTGCAGCATTAGAAGACTAGTATTTCAACAACCAAGTATATTTCCTTAGATATTATATCTAAGACAAGCGATACCTTTTCAATAAGGTATCGCTTTGTTTTTATAAAGTAATTTTCACTGCAGATAATACAGCAACTTCAAGGCGCTGGCCGTGATGCACCCTGCATGCATTTTTGATGTAAAATTCTAAGGGCGAAAGGTATTTCTGTCCGTTGTTTTTAAAATAGCGGTTGTGATCAATTACCCATCCATTGAGTGCTCCAAACTGTTTCTTACCCAATTTCAATAAAGTACTCCCAATACCTTTTCCTTTATGTTTTTCATCCACAATAGTGGCAAACCATAGTTCTCCCTCTCTTTCAAATTTGAAGAACCAACCTACTATTTGATTTCCATAAGTTTTGGCTAATATAAAACGCTTTTGGTTTACTTTATTCAGATAGTTTTCAAATGCTTCAAGGCTTTGATACGATAACTGCATTGGGTATTCATTGTTCCATATCAGCATCAGTCTTTCTTTTTCTAAAAGATTGAGTTCTTGCACTAATTCATACTGATATTCATCTGATTGTAATAATAGATTCATCTTACAGAAAATTTATAAGAGATGTTTCAAACATGCTCTAAGTAGGATACTTCAATTAGGAACAAAACTAACCAATTTTACTTGAATTTGGTACGTGACAATTGAGTAAATATGTTTGACATTAAACTTATGTTAAATAATACTTTAATTTGAAACAGGAATAAAAATACTACGTCTAATAATAACCTAAGATCTTTTATTCTGAATAATGAATTTCACAAAAAGGATTTATAAAAATACACGCGAAATACTCAGATAATTTTAGAAAGAAGTTAATGTTGTTTGAGTTGCAATAATAATGTTGAATGATTTCTTATCTATATTAAATGAAAACGATTTGTAAAACGTATGCCTGCCAAATTGCACCTAAGCAATGGATGACAGCCTTTACGGGTATGTCTTATTTACTTATAAGTATTGTTTTATACATTCGCCCTTTTGACAATGTGTATGGCATGACTACTGCATTTGGTGTTTTACTTTTGCCTGCGGCGTTTCTCGATATGTATTTTTCATCAGGTAATAAAGACAAGATTTTCAGCTGGGGCTTTCTATTATTAAATGCCATTGCTGATTTTGCTATGGCTATTGTCTTTATTCTGCATTCTTATATGGATAATTCTACATTATTGTATTTCGGAAGTTTCTGGGTCCTTGGGAAGGGCATGATGGCACTGAATTTTTCTTCTTTAATCAAAAAGCAAAGGTTATTGAAATTGATATACAATGTCAGTAGTTTAGCCACTTTAGTGTTAGCCATGCTATTAGTGACCAATGCTTTATTTTCTGATATTCAGATCGATACAATATTTACCTCAGCCTTATTACTTTGTGCTTTAAATAAGTTTATTTCGGTATTCTTATTAAGTGAAAAGCATTATTAAGTATTTGGTTATCAGTAATAAAAAAGAGCTCAAGATAAATGAATAATCTTGAGCTCTTTTTTGTAGTCAAAGCGGTGAAAGAGAAATAAATTATTTCTTTTCACCTAGTACTTATTACTATTTTATGTTCATTTTTTGTGTAATAGAAGCTAACAATTCCTTGTCAACATCTTTATTGAAGTTTTCCAGATTACGAATAGCATCAGCAAACTTGATAGCATAAGTTTTCTCAAATTTGTACTTATTCTTCTTCATATCTAATTTAATTTATCTATCCATACATAAAATACGTTTTAAATTAACGTTGAATTTTATAATAAGGATAACGTTTTTAGTGAACAGTTACTAAAATTACGATATTTTATATTTTGTTAAACTGCCAACAACATTGAGATAATATTGAATATAAAAGTGAAAAAATAGTACTTTGTAACAATGAATAAAGTGGGTAACAAAATAAACATCAATAAATCACTCAATATTGTTTTATTTTTTTGTAAAACTTACAAATTATTACATCATTGTGTTTTTGTTAAATAAAATTATTTAATTAATCTTTTTAAAGCGATCTTTCGACACTCAACTCTTCTTGCTAATATTTAATCGTGATGGCACCTAAAATACTTATACTGGATGATCATATGTTATTCTGCCAAGGAATAGAAAGAATACTTTTAGAGCAATTTAATTCTGAGATCGATATCATCAATAATCCTAAAGAGGTAATACTCAATGAAGTGAACAATTATGATATTGTATTGGTTGATATGGATATGCCTGGACAGAAAGGTTATGATTTTGTTAGCACAGTAAAGGAAACTGGTAATAAAACAACAAAGTTTTTAATTGTATCAATGCACAATAAGCCTTCTCTGGTCAAAAAATCAATAGAATCAGGAGTAAATGGCTACATTCTCAAGGATGACCCTCTGGAAGTTTTTACAGAGGCAATTACTGCTATTTTAGAAGGTGGAGAATTCTATTCAGAGAGAGTAGAAGAATCAATGAAATACCTTACACTCGAAACAATTATCTTATCTCCAAGAGAAGAACAGATCTTAAAATATATTGCCAAGGGCTTGAATGCCAATGATATCGCAGAAATGCTTTATATTAGCGTTGAAACTGTGAAAACACATAATAGAAATATTAAGTCCAAACTGAAAATTGAAAATAGAGCAGAGTTGATCAAATATGCTTACAAGAACCTACTCACATAATACCTTGTAAGGGCTCTTCTATTGCTCTAAGTTTTATTTACTACTTGCTTCTTTGACTGAATGAAAATAAAGCTCATAATAGTACTACTATTCTGTCTGCTAAAAATTACTGCTTCTGTGAATGCACAGATTAAGATTGAGACGTTAAATGATAAATTTAACCTGACGCCGTATGCTCAAAAATATGGTGTTGATCAGCCTGTCTTTCAAGGAAACCGACCTGTTTTCAGTAATAACTGGGAAAAACCAAATCGAAAAGGACTTTCTAAAGGACCTACCGAGGAGGGAAGCTGGTATCGTTTAATCTTAACCAGTGAAAAGGAAGCTCAAAAAGTGCTGTATTTTAATTATTCTTTGATCCCAACACTTGAACTGTGGGTGTTGTCTTCGGGTGGAGATTCCATTCATTATTACGGAGGCACAAGCAGTCCTGTTCATTTGAAGAGTTTAGGGATTTCAGATAAAGGATACAGTTATGTATTAAATTTTGATGAAGGAGACGAAAAAATTATCTATTTTAGAATGGAAGGGCAAGGGTGGCCGATTCATTCTGAAGTCTTTTTATTTGATGTGACCTCTTTTCTGGAAAGCAATCAGCATGAGTTTTATATCATCAGTTTTTTAAGAGCTGTGGTGATCACTCTGCTGTCAATTGGCTTTTTGATTGGTGTATTGACACGTCAGCCTGTTTTCCTTTTTTATGCATTGACTTTCTCTGCCGGAATCTTGTTTGCCGAATGTGAAGTAGGATTATTTATAGATATATTCAAAGACCAATACCACGACGCTAATTATATAATGCGTCATTTTTTCAACTTGGTTTATATTCTTTCTTTAGTCTATTTTTATAACCTTTTTATACCTGAACAACGTTTTTTCAAAAAGTTCTTAAGTTGGTTTAATCCCCTGTTTCTTGTTTTTTCAGTAGTATCAATTGTGTCGCTGATCGCAAGTAAAAACCCTGTGGTTGTCTATGTGAATTTTATTTCAATTGTCATCATATCATGGGTAAGCTTCGGGTTCAGTACAGTAATTCTGTATAAGAAAAGGAAGTTCTCTTTATTATCAAAGTACCTTTTTTGGGTACAGATAAGCAGAGTTGTCATCATTGCTATATTTGTGACATTACCGCATATGGGATTGATTCAAAGATCCTCCTATACTGATTATGTCTATTATATTTTTATTGTATATGAATCTATCGTTTATTTCTACCTTCTTTTGAAGCGTTCGATAACGATTTACAATGAAAAAATAGAATTGAAAAAGGCAATGCTTGAGAAGCATAAACTGTATTCTAAAGCGGTATTGGAAGGGCAGGAGAAGGAGCGGAACAGAATCGGTAGAGAGTTGCATGATTCTATTGGAGGCAACCTCGCGCTTTTCAATAAATCTGATACATCAATGAGTCAGGAAGCCAAAAATCTTCTGACCAATACCATGGATTCTATCAGAAATCTGAGTCATGAGTTGATCTCACCTAGCTTCCATCACATTTCTTTCAAAGAATCTATTATCGATTTAGTCTCAAAGTATAATTCTGATAAGCAGAAAGTGATTGTTCAGTTTCATGATTGGCCTGTCATTAAGAATAAAGAAACACAGCATCACTGTTTTAGAATTATCCAAGAATTGATTCATAATGCAGAAAAACACAGTCAGGCTTCTACAGTTTTTATACAGTTTTTTGGCAATGATGATGAGATTGGAAATATCTATTATGAAGACAATGGGATTGGCTTTGATCCGCAAACTGTAAAGGGTGGAATTGGGTTGAATAATATTGATTTCAGGTCAGCTTCAATAGGAGCGAAACTGACCATTGAATCTTCTGTAAAAGGAACGATTGTGAAAATAGAGCATATTTCACTCAAAAAAGAAGTGAGCAAATAATGACCGTTATTTACTTTCCGGCTTTTTCTTTCTTCTATTTCCCTGTCGACTTCTTTTAATCTGTTTCTTTCTTTTGGCATCTCGCTGTGCAATATCCTTATCCTTTTCCTGCATTGGAAATGGATTTTCTTTTATTTCAGGAATCTTGTGGCCAATTAGTTTCTCAATACTTTTTACATCTTGAAGTTCAGTGCCATCAGCAAGTGAAATAGCAATTCCCTCTTCACCGGCTCTACCCGAACGGCCAATTCTATGCACATACGTCTCTGCTACTTCAGGGATCTCAAAATTGATCACATATTTCAATTGACTGATATCAATTCCTCGAGCAGCAATATCTGTTGCAACCAAAATTCTCGTCTTCTTTTTCTTGAAGTTTTCCAATGCCCTCTGACGTGCCGTTTGTGATTTATTACCATGAATAGCCTCTGCTTTCACACGGTTTTCATTCAGTGTTTTTGCTAAGTGATTGGCACCTCTTTTTGTTCTCATAAAAATAAGTACACTGTCCTTTTTGTCATCATCAAGTATTTCAAAAAGAAGCTGTTTCTTATTTCTTTTATCTACGTAATAGATAAACTGATCAATGGTGTCTGCTGTAGATGATACCGGAGTGACTTCTACTTTCAGTGGTTTATGAAGCAGAGATTTACTTATTTCTTGAATGCTAGGTGGCATTGTGGCAGAGAAAAGAAGCGTCTGTCTTTTTTTAGGAATCAGCTTAACGATTTTTTTAATATCGTTGATAAATCCCATATCAAGCATTTTATCTGCTTCATCCAGCACAAAAGTTTCTATGTGTTTCAAATCCACATAACCTTGCTGATGTAAATCCATCAATCTACCTGGAGTCGCAATAAGTACTTCCACTCCTTGTTTCAACCTTTTTATCTGCTTATCATGAGGAATACCTCCAAAGATCACCAGCTGTTTCAGTTTTGTTTTTTGATTGTATAAACTGAAGTTATTAGCCACCTGAAGTGCGAGCTCACGTGTGGGCGTAAGGATTAATGCTCTTATTTTATGTCCATTATTAGAATTCTTTTTCAACAATTGAATAATTGGAATACAAAAAGCGGCTGTTTTTCCAGTACCTGTCTGTGCACTTCCTTGTAAATCATGACCTTCTAAAATAGAAGGAATAGCTTTTTCTTGAATAGGAGTAGGCGTATCATACCCTCTGTTTTCTAACGCTTCTTGTATTTCAGGGATCACTCCCAATTCTTCAAATGTCATGGACAAAACAATTTTGATTTTTTTTGCAAAGGTAGTTGTTTGAAACTATTGCTCATAACATCATTTCTAAAAGGTCATTAATAAGCTGATATCGAGTGTAAATATTGTGTAATTGAATAAAGGGAAGAGTTTTATAAAAAGAAAAAAGCTGTCGAAACATTCAACAGCCTTTTCATTATGATGTGTGACTACTTATACAAATTTGAAAGGCAAAGTAAATAATACGTCATTACTTTGCGACGTTTTGAAAAACTCTGTGATATACTAAAATGTGTTTCTAAAAGGGGGTATCTTTTACATGATGCTGTAAAAGACATATGACTTGTTGATTTAGTTTAAATCTTTTATACCCGTTGTTAGATATTTAGTAAGAGAGTGTTTCTATGGTTTATATGTGACTTTGATAATCGTTACACAGAATGTTAATATATTCAAATGTCATCCAAAATTATCAACGTCGTCTACAAATCTATTACATTTTTAATATTAACCCAAAAAAAGGGCCTTTTTAATGAAAGTAATAAAATCAAAACTGACAAATAGGCAGTTTTGAGTGTCAATTTTACCCAATTTTTGTCTTGGAATGCAATTTGAAAAGAAAGACATGACTTTAAACAAGAAGTTTTTGGTCTTTAATAAATAAGTATTTTAATAAACAAAAAATATAAACATGGCAGCAAAAGGTTCTATTTCAGTAAATACTGAAAATATCTTTCCTATCATTAAAAAGTTCTTATACTCAGATCACGACATTTTTTTACGTGAGTTGGTAGCCAATGCAGTTGATGCAACTCAGAAACTTCAAAAACTTGCTTCAATGGGCGAGTTTGATGGTGAACTAGGTGATCTAACGATTCAGGTTGATGTAGACAAGGAAGCAAAAACAATTTCAATCACTGACCATGGTATCGGTATGAGTGAGGATGAAGTTGAAAAATATATCAACCAAGTGGCATTTTCTGGTGCTACTGAATTTGTTGAGAAATTCAAAGATGTAGATACTTCTACAATCATCGGTAAATTCGGTCTTGGTTTCTATTCAGCATTTATGGTTTCTGACCATGTTGAAGTAATCACAAAATCTTTCAAAGATGCTCCGTCAGTAAAATGGACTTGTGATGGTTCAACTACTTATGAAATCACTGATGCTGACAAAGCAGACAGAGGTACTACAATTGTACTTCATGTCAATGAGGATTCTGAAGAGTTTGTAGACGAGCACCGTTTACGTACTATCTTAAACAGATACTCTAAGTTTATGCCTATCGCTATCCAAGTAGGTGTAGATAAAAGAACAGAAAAAGAAGGTGAAGGTGATGATGCAAAAGACGTAGAAATCGTTGAGCCACATATCATCAACCAAAAAGAGCCACTTTGGACAAAAGATCCTAAGACATTAACAGACGAGGATTACATCAACTTCTACAAAGAGTTGTACCCAATGTCTGAAGAGCCTTTATTCTGGATTCACTTAAACGTGGATTACCCATTTGAATTGACTGGTATCCTTTACTTCCCTAAAGTAAAAGAAGATATCACTCCTCATAAAGATAAGATTCAATTGTACTCTCGTCAGGTGTTTATCACTGACAATGTAGAGGAAATCATGCCTGAGTTCTTACGCTTAATGCACGGTGTAATTGATTCTCCAGACATTCCATTGAACGTATCGAGATCTTACTTACAGTCGGATGCGAACGTGAAGAAAATCTCTAGCTATGTAACTCGTAAGGTTGCAGATCGTTTGAGCAGCTTGTTCAAAAATGAAAGAGAAAGCTATGAGACGAAGTGGGAGAGCATCGGTTTGTTCGTGAAGTATGGTATGATGACAGACGACAAGTTCTTTGACAAAGCAAAGAAATTCGGTTTGTTTGAAAACATCGACGGTAAGAAATTTACTTTAGAGGAGTACAAAGAACATATCGCTTCTAACCAAATTGACAAGGACGGCAAGCACGTATTCCTTTATGCTACTGACCAAGGTACGCAAGATACTTATATCCAAGCGGCGAAGAAGAAAGGATATGATATCTTGAAAATGGATACGATGATCGACAGCCACTTTGTGAGCAACACAGAGCACAAGTTCGAAAACATCACAATGAAGCGTATCGACTCTGATACGGTAAATAACTTGATTGAAACGGACGAGAAAAACGAATCTGTATTAACAGAGGACGAAACTAAGAAGTTGGTAGAGATCTTCAAGCGTGCCTTGAATGATGACAAGTTAGAGCCAAAAGTAGAGGCGATGACTGCTGACGAATTGCCGGTAATGATCACTAAGCCTGAGTTCATGCGTAGAATGGAAGAAATGTCTGCAATGCAAGGTGGAATGGGTGGCATGTTCGGTGGTTTCCCTGGTGCTGATACAGTAACTATCAACGGAAACAGCGAACTTGTAGGTAGAATCTTGAAAGAAGAAGATACTGCAGCTCAAGATAAATTGGTGAAACATGCTTATGATTTAGCAAAACTTTCTCAAGGTAACTTGAAAGGTGCTGATCTTACTGCATTTATCAACCGTTCATTAGAAATTATCTAATCAGGAGTTCGCTCTTTAAGAGTGAATTTTTGAACCGTTAATAGAAGGTCGTTGAGTATTTTTACTCTTCGGCCTTTTTATTTTTATTCTTTTTTCAACCAAAGAGTTGAGTTGGAGCAATCAAGGAAGAGTTGTTTTATACATTGTTCTTTTTAGGCTAGAAACATTCTATAATTGATAGAATTACATAAACTATTTTTTGATTTGATATTTAGAGCATGTTTGAAACATCTATTTTAGTAAAAATTTCTCCTTTCAGAACGTGAGTTTATTAATTTCATCAACCATAGAACCACTATTTTCTCTGAAATTAATTTCCTCACAACCTAAAATGGAAAATTTTTACTTCTAAAATATATATTCCAATCATACTCTTAGTTGTTGATAAAAATGTATATTTGGTACCGCTTAAGGTAAAAGAACAGTTAATATGCATTCAATCGCCAAACGAATTCTCTCAAGAGAAGAATTTACAAACAAACCACCTGTATTAGTAGATGTTGGAGCATCAGGAGAAATCCATGCAAAGTGGAAAGAAATAGCTCCTTACTGCATTTGTATTGCTTTTGATGCAGATGATAGAAAATTTGATATTTCAGAAGAAGATAATCAAGGTTTTAAAAAGCTCTATAAATTCAATTGTATAGTTTCTGATCAGGAAGTAGAGAAACTAGATTTTTATCTGACAAAAAGTCCTTACTGTTCGAGTACTTTGCTACCGAACCCTGATAGTGTAAAAGATTATATTTTTTCTCCCTTCTTTGAGCTGGACAGAACTATTCAGCTTAATAACATTTCTATCAGTCATGCACTGGAGAAATTATCTTTAGGCTACATTGACTGGTTGAAGACAGATTCTCAGGGTATTGATCTCCGTATTTGGAGAAGCTTGGATACTTCTATTCAAGATAATACTCTCGCTATAGATTTTGAGCCAGGTCTTACCCAGACTTATAATGGAGAAGACAATGCCAGCTCTATTTTGAATTATATGGCAGATAAGAATTTCTGGCTTTCAGAATATGAAGTGCAAAAGGTCATCCGTGGTAATCATGAAACATACGAAAACCTTTTTTCGGGTGCTATCAATAAAAGATTAGCGAAAGTAACTTTGAAAAAGGCACCTTTGTGGGTGGAAATTTCGTATTTAAATAACCTGGAGAAAGAAAATATTGATATTCGAGACTTTTTATTAGGACTGCTTTTCACCATTATCAATAAAGAATATGTGGTGGCTTTAGAGTTGGCAAGAAAAGGTAAAGAACTATTTTCAGATCCAATTTTTAATGAAATTGAAAAGGACGTTTACTCTAAGATTAAAAAGAACTTCTGGTCTGAAGCATTTGTAGATGAAGTGGTGAAGAAGTTTAAAAGTATTTTTTAAGCTTTTACATATTTGAAATTGGGATGAGTTGGATAATTATACTTTAGTTTAATTAAGCCAGAATAGAAATAGCTTCGTGATGATATTCTAATGCTGAGTGAGTAGGCTAAAAAAGCAAATCCAAAGTTTCCGATTTTAATTGAATGTCTGTTTTATCTTACATTTATTGTCGATCACAAAGGAAAAATTGTCTGAATTTAAGGAAGTATCTCCTATCAACAACATTGAAATTTTTATCAACTTTACATCGTTATATATAAAAACACTCTTTAGAAACTTAATTTATAAATCAGAGAACAATGAAAAAAAATAATATAATTACTACCTTAACACTGCTTATATCAATCACTTTATTCAGTTTTTTAAATGTTGAGAAAGATAGTGTCTATACATTTAAAGATCTAAAAGGAAATGAAGTGAACCTTACTGATTTTAAAGGGAAATATGTTTACATAGATGTTTGGGCCTCATGGTGCGGACCGTGTCTGGGAGAAATTCCTTCGTTAAAAGCTTTGGAAGAAAGCCATAAAGATGGAGATGTGGTTTTTGTAAGTTTGTCAGTTGATCAAGACACTAAAGCTTGGAAGAAAATGGTGGAGAAAAAAGAATTACACGGTAATCAATTCCATTATTCAGGAAATCAAGATTTCATAGAGAAGTTTAATATTTCAGCAATTCCAAGATTTATTTTATTAGATAAAGACGGAAAAGTAAAAGAGTCAAATGCTCCACGTCCATCTTCTTCAGAAATTAAATCTTTATTTAAAAAATTAGGAATATAATATCAATCACAAAATATTTAAAAAACTGTATGGGGTAGACTCATACAGTTTTTTTATTTTTGGACTATGGTTATTCAAAAGACAATTGCATTAAGACCTTATTCAAGAGGTTATCATATTATTACTGATGAGGTATTGGCTCAAATGCCAGAACTGAGTGGGAAAAACGGTATTCTACAGGTGTTTATTCAGCACACTTCAGCATCACTTACCATCAATGAAAATGCTGACCCTTCGGTGAGAACAGATTTTGAATCACATTTCAACAAAGTATATCCTGAAAACGCTCCATATTATGAACATACCTATGAAGGTCCTGATGATATGCCAGCTCATTTGAAGGCATCAACATTAGGAAGTAGTGTCTCTTTGCCTATCGGTAATGGTAGACCGTTATTGGGAACATGGCAGGGTATTTATCTTGGTGAACATAGAGACAGAGGCGGAAGCCGAAGGTTGGTGCTTACTTTTATAGGAGAGTAGTCTATTAGTGATGTTTCTTTTTAGCGTCCCTTTTATGCTTTTTATAAGCCTTTTTTTCGTCATCAGGAAGTTGGCTATAAGTACCAATTACAGCTGTCTGTGCTCCAGACATTACGGTATGAATGAGATAATGAATAAATGATTTGTATTGTATTCTTTTATAATACAAAGGTGCGTGCCTTGGTTTTCTGTTTTTGAAATTATTGCGGTGTACCAAATTATTAGCGGCAAACCCTGCAATTGATTCTATTACGCTTGATTTGCTGTCATTCTTTCCGGTGATTTTAATTTTTAAATCTTGATAGAAAAAATCTAAGTTTCCCCTTCCTATTGAGTCATTCAGTTGCGCATTAAAATCAATGGCAGTAGCAATTCCTCTTTGAAATTGTACTCCCATATTATCATGCGTAAATTGATTTAAAGCCGAAAGTGGAAAAGCGTCAATATGTCCTTCCGCCGTCATAAAATAAGGCTCTTTTCTCCCTAAAAATACATCAATAGAAAGCTTTGTGTCTGCTTTATCCAGGAGTTCACAAGCAAGTTCTAGTTGGATGATATTTTCATTTTTATTATTGACGTCAGAGATGACCCCATTGATATGTGTGATTGGGAGGTGGCCAGCGTGTGTGGCATCTTTACTTTTTTCCTGATATGTTAGCTGACTATTTTTAAGTTCAATACTGTCAATTGCCAATTGAAAATCTAATGCTTTTAAACTTATATGTGGAAGTTGTTTTATCACGGAGGAATCTTCCTCAAAGTTCTTGTCTCTGTAGATATTGGCATTTAGTGAATTGATAATGATTTTATCTAAATGGAAACGGTCTTGATTGAACAGTTCCTTTTCAGCGAGTCCATGTCCTTCCAACGATTCAATCTCTACAATAAAACGATCTGTTTGTTTTCCAATCATTTTAAAGAAAGTATCATCACTATACTGAGGAGACAGCTTGAGACCTCCTAACTTGAAAAAATCTCCTGTATTGCTGATCAGGAGCGTATCAAATTGATACTGATATAAATCTTTGTGGCCCTTCATAAAAGTAGGCCCGCTTGAAAAATGAAACTTCTCTAAGTCTACCACTTTATTTTTGTTGTCTAAAGAGTCCAAGTTGAATTTTAAACCTTCAAGAATAAAGTTTTGTGAAGTGTGGAAAATATGGAGGTGATTGTAATTATTGGTGACTAAATAACCATTGAATTCGGTATTCAAAATGCTGATTGTATGGATACCTATTTTGGATAAACGAGCTCTAAGTGCATCAAATTTTGGGATAGGGTTATGCACTTTCTTGTTTTTATTTTGAGTGTTTTCATTCCAGAAATATTGAAAATTAGGATGTATTATTCTTAAATCCTCAATGGTAATATTTTTTGAAAGCGCTCCAAGATAGAGGTTAGAAAACTCAATGATAAGTGTGTCTACAGTACCATTGACCCAGCTGTTTTTTTCTTGATTGATATGTGGAATAATACTGATACCTGTGGCCTCAATTCTACTGTTGCCCCATTCGATAGAAAACTCTTGAAAGTTGACAAAATAACCTTTCCCATTTTTTCCTAATGCTACTTCCTTTAAGGTTTGAGCAGCAAACTCTTCCAGCATTCTTTGACCTGCAGTAAAGAAATAAAAGATAAAACTAAAGAGCAGTAATAAAACAGTAAAGAGAATGTGCTTTTTTTTCATTGAAGAAGAATGGGTTGGGCTATAGTTTTAATTGTACAACTGCTTAAATATAAGAAAATCCCTGACAATAAGACTATTGCAGGGATTTGATATTGGGCTAATTCTCTTTAAAAGAGATGAATTACAGCGTATAATGATATTGAAGAAACGATTACCCAAAGTGCAATACCTTGGTACATTGGTCTTGTTCCCACGTGTTTTACACTTGACACATCCATAGTACAGCCTACTGTAAATAATGCAAGTGAAAGACCTTTGTGAGCAATAAATTTACATAATGGAGCAAAAGCCTGTGCGCCTGGCACATAAGAGTTGATCAACATCGCTACGATGAAACCTAAGATAAAAACAGGCATTGTTTTTAAACTCATTTTTCCTTTCTGAGAGAATGCTGCAATCAATGAGATAGGCACAATCCATAATGCTCTCGTCAGTTTTACTGTTGTTGCAATCTGTAAAGCCTCTTCACCGTATTTAGCGGCCGCACCAACTACAGCACTTGTATCGTGAATAGCTAGTGCTGCCCACCATCCAAACTGTGTTTGAGAAAGATGGAAGTACTCGCCTATAACAGGGAAAGCTACTAATGCCACGGCATTCAAAATAAAGACAGTGGCCATGGCTACTGAAATCTGATGTTGATCGGCTTTTAATGCAGGAGCCATAGCAGCAATAGCACTACCACCACAGATAGCTGTTCCTGATGCAATCAAACGGTAAATGGTTTTATCCAAACCTAGCTTTTTACCGATATAAGCACCAAACGTTAATGTAAGAGCAATACTACTGAAAGTGATTAATGATCCTTCGCTCCCTGTTTTCATGGCATCTACGGCATTCAAGCCAAAGCCAAGGAAAACGACAGACCATTTCATTAAATTATTACTTAAATTTTTATTGAGAGTTGGGTTAGGTATTTTGAATAATAAAGCGAAGATAATTCCGGCAAATAATGACATGGCTGGAGTTACCCATGGGGTTAAAGTCAATAAGGCTAAAACGATATATACAATTTTGTTACTTTGATTAGGACTTTTCATTTTCATATTCTTTTGATAACAATACAAATGTCATAAGTATTGACCTCAAAATGAATGAAGAAAATGAATGTGTTATAACTTTTTGTTATAATGAAGTAAGGCGTAATCCATAAAAGTAGTACCTAGGCCTATTGAACCACCTTCCTTTATTACAAAATGAAGGTCTCGGTCAATTTCAAAGTCCTCGATGTCTATAATTTGTAGCTGATCTCTATTCAGCTCCTCCAAAATGGAATAAATAGATAAGAGTGCGTAATTAGGCGAAGCTTCAATATATCTTTTAATACTTTCAGTGGAGTCCAGCTGCATGGCTATTGTAAGGTCATCTTCATGCAGGTTTTTACTTTCAAGAGCATCCTTGATGATTTTACGGGTACCGCTGCCTTGTTCCCTGATCACAAATGGTTTTTTCAAAAATTCCTTGATGGTCAATGAACTTTTATGTCCTCTGTGAAATTTTGTAGAGCAGACAACGACTAGCTCGTCTTTCAGAAAAGGAATGTATTTTAATCCGCCTCTATGCGGAGAGCCTTCAATCATTCCTAAATCAATCACATCATCAATCAGCCAGTTTTCAATGGCTTCAGTATTGCCGCTTTTAATTTCTATGTTGACATCCTTTACTTTCTGCTGAAAAGAAGCAATCACTTTTGGGATAATATAATGCGCAATTGTAGTACTTGCACCTATACGAATCGTTCCTCCTTGATTTTCACGAATGGCATCAATCTCAAATTTCAACTGACGTTCTAAACCAAAAATCTTTTCACAATAGCTTTTAAGTACCTCTCCCGCTGGAGTAATATGAATGATAACACCTTTTCTTTCCAGCAATGGAACTTTATATTCTTCTTCCAATGCTCTTACATGCTTTGTCACAGCCGGCTGAGAGATTTGCAATGCTTCTGCGGCTTTAGTAAAACTCTGTCGTTGAACAACTTCATAAAAAACATGCAGGCGGAAGTGTGATTTCATATACTTGAAAAGGTTGTATTTTTTTATTAATTTGATGAATATAATTGATCCAGAACTGACTTACTAAGCAACAAGGTAAAAACAACTTTATTTTTATCATGATGCATCATGTAAACCAAAATTACTCAAAACTATTTTTCACAATCAATACACCAATTGAAGATGATGAATGTCAGTAAATCTGGATGATTAATGTATGTTAATAAATAAATGGATTTTTACTAACTTTTGAATGAAAGAAAAACAAAGTCCAATAACAACCCATCACCATGTCACATTTAAAGCTCAACCATCCAATTGTTATCTATGATAGCAATGCCCCAAACCAACAGTTCTTCATCAACGATTTGAGAAGGAAAAACCATTTGATCCGCGAAATCGAGATCAATGTATGTCCAGTCTCAGAAGGTCATTTGATCCATATCATGGAGAACATAAATCTAAAACCAACAAGAGCATTGATCAACACCAATTCACCTTGGTACAGATGCTTCGCAGAAGATTTACACGAAATGAGTCCATTTGTACTTATTCGTACTTTACGAGATTTTCCTTCTTTACTTAAAACCCCTATTGTGATCTTAGAAAATGATATATTTATTGATCCCAGTTTGGAGGACTTATCACAGTCCCATGAGGAGGAGGAACAAGTCCTTGTGTAAAAAATAAGCCCAGAATTAAGTTTCTGGGCTTATTTTTTGAATTACTTTTTAAATTTTATGCCTTACTGCAATTCTTAGTAAATTGGCATAGTGATCAGATCCTTCCCCTTTCTTGAAAGAATCTTCCCTGATGTACTGAGCTTCCAGGCTCACATGACTGCTTACACTTCTATTAACTAAAGCAATCGTACGGTTTTTATTGAAGAATGGACTCTCTTCTTTATCTTCAAGATTGATAAAGGCTTCAGTACCAACACCGAAAATCCATTTCTCTATTCTCTTTCTAAGAATGATTGAATATCTCATTCTAAAATCGATATCACTTACCTCTGTCTCATTTAGTTTTGCACTGTAAATTTGCTGTTCAAAACGCACCCTTTGTTTGATAAATAATGACTTATCTGAGGTAAGCAAGTGGGTACCAATAAAATCCTGCATTGGTCTTATTTCATGTAAAATTGAAGACTCCTCTCCAAATACATAAAAATATCCTGCTCCGATTCTGATTGATAAATTTTTGTTGATCTTTCTTTTTAAACCCGAACGTATCTGAAACCTGTCGACAGGCTTGTCAAGCATGAACATGTAAGCCGCGTCAGTATCTACTGCCCATTTGTCAGACAGACTTACACTGTTGAAGTAATGAAGCCACAATCTGTTGTCAGTTACGTCTTGAGCATTAAGAGTATTCGAGGTAAAAGAAAGAATTGAAAAGACAATTATAAGTAGTCCTTTATTTAATTGTTTCATAAAAAAAAGTTGTTAGTATTGTTTAACAAAACTAGCAACTTTTTCATTAAGATTCTTCTTTTCTTAAAACCTTTTTCCGATAGAAACACCAAAAGTCCAAGTGTCGTATAACTTTTCTTTCATGTCATACTGGAAATTGGGAGAAAGTTCCCAACCATCATGTAATTTGAATTCCTTCTCAAGGATAAATTTCCCAACAAAAAGGTTTTTGTTTTTTTCAATTTCAATACCTGGTCCAATGCCGATTTTCCAGCTTTCCCAAGGTGAATAGAAAACTACTAGAGAACCTACATAAGCGTATTCTCTATCCAGTGTTTCTATGTGTCCATGTTCGCCCCCACTGTTTTTAACTTCTACCATATATTGAGCAATCTCAATATCGTTGATTAGGCCCACGGACCATTTTTCAGAGAATTGGTAAACATAGTCTAGCCCGAAAGTGGGAACTAACAGTCCTTCATGTGAAGGGATGGCCTGAGGAATATAAGTGTATCCCATATAAATGGATAACTTATGCCTTTTGAAGTCTTCTTCTTCGTGGTGGTGAGTAGTTGCTTTAGATGAGATGTGATTTGATTCATTTGCTTCTGAATCGAAATGCGATTGCGCGAAAGATTGATTTGCAAAAAACAATACTAATAAGCCAACAACATAACTTGTTACTTTCATTTTCCTGTTTGTTTGATTAAGAAGTAAATTTAATGTTTAAATACTAACGTATGAGAATTACAGTGTGAACATTAGTAAATCGTAGTTTGTACGTATAAAACCAAAAAAGGCTACTGATTATCAGTAGCCTTAAGTATATTTATAAAAGTTAGTGATTAAACCAACTTCTTTAGTTCAATGATTAAACACTGTCCTGGTTGAAGTGTAGCAGAAAGCCAGTTGTCTACAAATTCGTAGTCTTTCTTTTCTACAAAATCCCAATACTTACCATTGTTAGTACCTGGAACATTGATGTAGAAGTCCTGGCTGTTTTGGTAATCCGTATTAGCAACAACTAGAATACTATGTTCTGGATGCCAAGGATCAAAACGCTCAAAACCAATTACACTTTCATATGCAGTTTCAGGGTAGTGAAGCTTCATGGACTTCTCATTACCTCTCAAATGCACATTATTCAATAACCAGTCGAAGTGATTATAAATACTGTTAATGTATTTGATGTAGCCAATAAGGTTGTGATCATTATTCCATCTTAAAGCAGACTTAAAGAACAATGGTAATCTTTGCTGGCTGTAATAATCTGTTTCAGACTGCAAGAAGTTCAAACCAGTATTGACAGGCCACTCTTCCAGTAATTCAAAACCTTGATGAATAAATGGAATAGAGTTAGGCAGGAATTTGTTCAATACATACGTGACTCTACAGTGTGGTTCACCGCCTCTCATCATCGCACGAGGAGTGTTGTGTGTTTCAGGAGTACCGTAATAAGGTAAAGCCAGACGCTCGCTAGAATCTTGAACAATTCTTTGGATACCTGCTCTCTTTTCTCTTGAAGTGACTCTCCATTCGTGGCCTAATACAGCATTGAAACCTGCTTCTCTACTTTCTTGAGTAACATCGAAGTTTTCCTCACAGAAAGCAAAATCAGGGTCATTCTGACGTGCGACATGAATGATTTCTTCCATTAATGGTTTTGGAAGTGCGTGTCCCATGTCAATCATCACACCATCAATACCGAAAGACTGATAGTGAGGAATCACACCGGCAATCTTATCCCAAAGCGGTCTGTTGACATGTGGCGGTTGAGCCAGCTCAGGGTTGTAGTAACGGATAGTATCATAAGCGATGTAGTTATAATCATTTGGATAATGATCATAAGGGAAGTCGTACATACGCAAATACGTTACATCTGACCAAGCTGGTTGGATATCGTCTGGCGGCCAGTCCGCAAATGCACCAGGAATGATTAATTCACCCTCGTCAGTGTAAGCGACATATTTGCCGTCTTCCACCTTGATTTGTTCTGGTGTAGGAGGTTTCTTGAATAATGATCTGTACTCGTTGTTAGGAGCGAAGTGGAATCCGCCACCTTTTGGAATCTGTAAGATCTCTGCTAATTCATTGGCAGGGAATTCCGGGCTTTGGTATTCATGTGCTCTATGACGGTCGATCCAGTAGAACCATTCTGGGTTTGTTTTCACCCAGTCACCGCCTAATGAAGAAGTTCTTAATACAAACTCCATAATTACTCTCATTCCCATCATGTGAGCCGCTTCCACAAAAGCTTCAAACTGCTCCTCAACTGAGAATGGAATCAACGGGTCTGCTAAATTTTCATCCAGCTTGTACTGATCTTTGATGGCATAAGGAGAACCTAAATCACCTCTGTTACCATCCTCACCGATACTTGTGATCGGCAACATATACACAGTATCACATCCTAAATCTTTGATGTATTTCAGGATGGCAATACATTTTAATAAAGTACCTGTTTCTCTAAAGCCATTATCACTGCTAGTGATGTCCATACGATGACTAGAACCTACGTGCCCATCATTGTCATGGTCATAAGCAGTAGTTAATCTTGGGAAGATGTTATAGAAAGCCGACTGATAGGTCCAGTCTCCTCCATAACCATGTATTTGACTTCTTAATGTAGAAAGAGAACGGTTATAATTTACAGATGCGTCAGTAGGAGCAGTGATCTCCTTGATTGCATTTTTAAAGAACGTAAACGGGTTAGTTTTTACAGGGTGAGAAGCTCCCTGCTCTTGTCCCATCCATAAAGACGGAACATAATAATCTCTTGTCTCTTTGCCTTCATTGGCTTCAAGATATTCAAGAATTTTTAATAGTTTCGAATCTTTTTTCATACTTACTTTTTAAATCACGGATAGGTGATATTTATAGAAATTATCCTTCGATTGCTTTCTAATTTACAACCTTTTTATTCATTCAAACTACCTTCAATTGATTGTTTTTGTTAACAATTTATTTCAACCCGTTTCGATACATTTTTTTATTAACATTATTATGCGAATAAATTTATTCTCTAAAAAAACTTAACAATATATGTAATTGAATATTTGCTAAGTAACTTTGTGTGTTTGACAAAACGACCACTTGTTATCAGTTAATAAAAACGGAAAACTTTCACCAAATTTGAGTTCACAGTCCAGATCCATATGGTGGGTAATTACCCTAACTACTTTCTGCTTTCTTATCATAGGCTATAAGGTTTATGAAAACGGAGGGAGCCAATCCAAGAAATTGGCTTTCGAAGTGACAAAAGAAAGAGCGGTACGCTATGGTGAATCCATTGAGTCAAGGTTGCAGACCTTGCTTGGTGAGATGCGCATGATAGGTAATGCTATGCGTGTGATCAGAGGTGACAAGGAATACAGAGACAAAGTGCTAGGAGGTTTGTTAGACCATACGGTTCAGAACTATTCTAATATAGAATCTTTATGGATGGTATTGTTTGACAGTGCCAATGAAAATCAACTGCTTTACAACCCTGTTTTTATAGATAAAGAATATGTGGACAGTAGAGGAAGGGCAAAAAATAAATTACTCCATACGCAATTAGATTGGGATAACTTTATCCTTAAAGATAGAATTCTTAATTCAAAAGAATCATTTGTAACGCTTCCAAAATATACCAACAGAGACGAAGATAATAAGTTTGTTGTACACGTTGTACAGCCCTTTTTTACACAAAAAGGAAAATTTATTGGGGCTGTGGGTAGTTCTATCCGATTGTCATTCTTCCAGCGATTCATTGAAGAAAGTGAAGATTTCGATAACAGATATGTATGCATTGCCGCACCAAACGGACAAATTGTTGGTTCTGTCAATGAAGCAGATATTGGAATGAACGATGGTATTCCTGCTTACTTGTTTGCCTCATTAAGAAATGATCAGAAAGTTTCACGTATTGTAGAAAACAGTGAAACGGAGCAAAGTTACTATGAGATGTTGTTCCCGATCAAAATTCAAGGAATGACTGAGCCGTGGGTAATTACTACTCGTGTACCTTTAAAAACGGTATTAAGAAGTTCTATTCAATCAAGAAACTTCACGATGGCGTTGGTTTTCCTTCTTTGGGTTATTATTACTTCTTCTCTCACATTTATGGTAAGTAAGTGGAAGAACGAATTGAATCAAAGAAGAATAGTAGTTGAAGAGTACAAGAAAACCAATGAACTGCTTCGAAATATCTTAGATAATTCTGATTATATCATGATGTACACTCTCGACCGCGACAAGCGATTGTTGAGTTGTAATAACAAATTCATGAAAATCACGGAAATGCTGACAGGTATCAAACTGAAAAATGGTATGTACCTGCTGGATATTTTTGATAAGATTAAAGAAAACAATAAAAATATACTTCAAAGCGAATATTTTGACCGCTGTATTAAAGGAGAAGATATTGTGGTAGTAGACCGTTTTAAAGGTTACTATTTCGAACAGTTCTTTAACCCATTTAGAAATACACAGGGCGAAATTATTGGGGTGACTTCTTTCTTAGTGGATGTCACAGAACTGAAGGATGCTCAGAAACAATTGGAGGTGCATAAAAACCACCTTGAGTTATTGGTAGAGAAGAGAACTAAGCATATTGAAAGACAAAACGAAGCACTTAGAACACAGTCTGAAAAACTCCGTTATGCACATGATGAGATCCGTGAACAAAACGTGGCATTAGAGCATAAGAGTGACGAGATCAAGACAAAGAACAGTGCTTTAAAGGACTCTTTAAATAAAACAGAAGATACATTATCTCAGTTGAAAGAGATGCAGGATCAACTTGTCAGTTCAGAGAAATTGGCGTCTATTGGTCAGCTGACAGCAGGCATTGCCCACGAAATTAATAACCCTATTAATTTTGTAGCGAATAATGTGCTTCCTTTAAAAGATGATATTGAAGATTTGATTCAAGCTTTCTCAGAATTGAAGAGACACGCTTCTGAAGAAGTGGTCAATGAAATAGAGGAAGACTATGAAGTGTCATTTGTGATTCAGGAAATCAGTGACTTATTAAAAGGTATTGAAGAAGGGGCTACAAGAACGACTCAAATTGTAATGGATTTGAAGACGTTTGCTAGAATGGACTCTACTAAATTTAAGGAAGCTAACCTTGAAGAAGGTATTGATACTTCATTGACTTTATTGAATAGTAAACTAAAGGATAGAGTACAGGTTCATAAACAATATGCAGATATTCCACCAGTGGTTTGTAACGAAAGTAAGATCAATCAGGTGTTTATGAATATTCTGAACAACGCTGAGCAGGCCATCAAAGGTGAAGGTAATCTGACAATCAAGACTTGGTATGATGCGAAAATGGTGTTTATCAAAATCTCTGATGATGGATCGGGTATGGATAAAGAAATTGTGAGTAAAATTTTCGATCCTTTCTTTACAACAAAACCTGTTGGATTAGGAACAGGATTGGGTATGTCTATTTCTTTTGGTATTATTCAAGATCATTCAGGAGATATAAAAGTCGATTCTGAAGTTGGAAAGGGAACTTCCTTCACAATATCACTGCCAATAGAAGGTCCTAGTAGTGATATTAGTTAATACTATTTCTTCATCACACTCCATTTCATAATAGGTTTCTGAATAGCAAAAGGAAGGAACAAAAATGCTAGAATTAATCGTTCCTTATTGTTCAGAAGGTTTAAATGTTGAATCAATATTTTTTTGTTGATAAAGTGCTTATATGAATGGATTGACTTCTCTATAAATTTAGATTCATTTTCTGAAAGTTCTTTTCTCTTTAAATAAAACCTTCTAAAAAAACTCCCGAATATCAACAGTGATTGTTTCTCAAATTTGAAGGCATGCTCCTCATAAATTCCCCTTTTTTGTAATAGCCCTTTTGTCTTATACTGTAGTTTAAATTGACCAAGAGAGGACATGGATAATGAATTGGTTACAGAGCTTTCATTTTGTCTATAAAAATAAATTCCATTATTGATTTTAAAGTTTTTCATTTTTAAAACCATTCTTCTTGTTAGAAATTCATCATCATATGAAGTCGCTATTGGAGAAAGGGCATAGGAAAACTCCTTGAACTCTGATTTGTAGACACCTGTTGCTGATACACTCCAATCTAAGGTATTGGAGAACATCTCGCTAGCACTGAAAAGTTGATTGTATTTCTTGGGAAGCCTAAAGTTCTTGTCTGGCGATTGTGGGTAAATATAATTTAGTGTAAAGAGTGAAGCATCGATATCCTCTCTGTTGAGTTGCTGTACTGCTAATTCAATAGCGTTTTCAGATAACCAATCATCACTATCCAAAAAACAGTAGTAATCACCGCTCATGGCATCCAATCCTTTATTTCGAGCTTGACTTACACCTTCATGTTCTTGTCGGATGACCTTGATTATTTTAGGGTATTCTTTTCTATATTCATAAAGCTTGGCTACACTTTTATCAGTGGAACCATCATCCACACAGATAATTTCAATATCCTTATAAGATTGATGAAGAAGACTATGGAAATAATCATCCAAGAATGCTTCACTATTAAAAACTGGGGTAATGATACTAACCTTCATGGTGTTCTAAAAAAAGCTGTATTGTTTCCTTTCTTTTTACTTTAAGTGTGTTTGTTTTGATAAACTCACCCATAGAGTGAATATTTTTAGGTAATTCGTACTTCGTAAACTGTTCCTTCAGTTCATCCATCAACTCTTTCTTTTCACTTTCTGTGAGTGATATTCCTTCAATAAATAAATTGGCTTCCTCCCCCAAACTGTCATGAGGTAGTGCCCCAATGAAAAGGTTGATAGCCGCATAATCCATTTTTTCAAGTATTTTAGAAATACAATTTTCAATTTTCTCCACTTGAATTTTTACGCCTCCCGAGTTGATGATATTATCCACTCTACCTAGCCATTCGAATGTATCTCTTGCAACTATTTTGACAACATCGTTAGTTTGAATTCTTTGATAATCTGTCATTGGGGCAATGATGTGTAGGCAATCTCTTTCATCTTGACCGATACTCACTCCCTCTAATGTGTGATATAGCTGATCACTTTCCGCACTAATACTTTTTAAAGCTATATGTGAAACACTTTCAGTCATCCCGTAAGTCATATATACTTTAGAACTTTCGAGTAATTCTATAATTTTATTTTCGAGATGTGAACTGATAGGCGCTCCACCAATAATGATATTTTTGACCTTCTGAAGTTGTTCCATTTCTTCCGGAACATCCAAACTGCATTGGACCTGCAAAGGGGCAAGAGCTACAAAGTCAAAAGGAGGCAGGAAAGGGTGTTTAAAAGGATGAGCGGAAGGAGCAAAAATCCATAAATTCAGATCAGCAACCAATGCTCTTACAATCATCATTTTGCCAGCGATGTAATCTGTGTTAAGACAACATAGTGCATTATTACCATTTCTTAAATTAAGAATTTTTGTAGTAGCAGTAGCACTTGAAATCATCTGATTTCTTGTTACCGTAATGCTTTTAGGAGTTCCCGTACTGCCAGAAGTTTGGAGCGTAAACTCTTCTTTTCCATTGAGCCATTCAAAACAGAAAACTAAAATATTATCAATAAAATCATCACCTTCAAGCGTAAAGTTGCCTTGCTTGATTTCATTACTTTCAAACTGTTGATTTGCGATATTAAGATGCATAAATGGCCTTATGTGAATTAAAAAGGTTTAATGAGGTTGCCATTATAGGAATGATAATTGATCTTTGTAGGATAAGATTAATCTCATATACCTAAATGGATAATAAAAATAAAACAATCAAAATTAATTCTTTGTGTCTTCTACTTTTATTTACTTTTTTTTCATTTAAAGTAATAGGACAAACTAAGAACAAGACCCTAATTAAAACCTATTATGACGATTGGGCTGGAATTGTTGCTGAAGAATTTTATGTAATTGATGGTGATTCTGCTCGTATTGACGGAGAATACAAACGATTTTTTCCCGGCTCAGATAACCTTATTGTAAAGTCTTATTACAAAGACGGTGTTTTGCATGGCACTTTTCAGGAGTTTTATGAAAATGGACAGCCTCACTTTATTGCTCATTATAAAAATGGCAGTCAAGAAGGTGCGTATACATCCTATTATGTAGAGGGAATGAAGAAAACTGAAGCTCAGTTTAAGAACAATGAGATGGTGGATGTGATGAAAAAGTACTACCAATCTGGCGAGCTTCAGATCAAGAATGATATCAAAAAAGGAACGTGGAAAGAATTTTATCCAACGGGAGAGAAAAAATCAGTTTCTCAAATGTCGGGAGAAAAGAAAAATGGACTGACGGAAGTTTTTGACATAGAAGGAAACCTTGTTCAAAAAGGTACTTATAAAGAAGGGGTGATTGATGGCATTTTTTATACTTATTTCCCAGCGTCAAATACAGTAAAAAAGCAAAGTCAGTTTATTGAAGGTAAGTTGGAAGGAGAGTCAAAGGAGTTTTATGAAACGGGTAAAATAAAAGAGATCATTCCTTTTGAAAACAACAAAGAACATGGGTTGAGAAAGGCATATTACCCTAGTGGGGTGCTGATGGCAGAGGAAAAGCTGATTGAAGGGAAAGTAACTGGAAATTATAAAAACTATTATGAGAACGGTCAGTTGAAAGCAGAGATGATCACAGCCATGGGCAAAGATCGTAAAGGTGTTTTTAGAGAGTTTTCAGAAGAAGGTGTGCTTTTAAAAGAAGGGCATATGCAACAAGGTAAAATGCATGGCACTACACAACTTTTCTATGAAGACGGAAAAACAAAAGCGTCTTATTTTTATGCGAAAGGAATTAAGAAAGGAGAGCAAAAGGATTTCTATGAGGATGGTACAACTGTAAAACAATTGGATGTGTATTCTAAGAATGCAACGGTACATACTTCAAAAGAATTTTATCCTTCAGGTGTCTTAAAAGCAGGAGGAAACTACCTTGGTAAGGTGAAAAATGGGGAGTGGAAGACCTATTATGCGGATGGATCTGTAAAAAGTGTAAAGGTATATCAAAAGGGATTTGAAGAAGGCGAGGCTTTTATTTACAGACAAAATGGCGTGCTTCTTACAAAAGAAAGATATAGAAAAGGCAGAATTGTAGGCATCAGAATGGAGTATCATGAAGATGGAAAAACAGTGCTTCATGAAATCCCTTATGACAAAGGAAACATTTATGGTATGGTCAAAAAGTACTATAATGATGGTACTTTGAGAGAAATTGGAAAAAAATACAAGGAACAGAAGCTTGGATCATGGAAATACTATGATGAAAGTGGTAACTTGGAGAAAGAAGAAATATATGAAAAAGGGAAATTGCTGAAAGTAAATTACCCGAACGAATAAAATGCGAATAGACAAATATTTATGGTGTGTACGAGTTTTTAAAACACGTACCGTAGCAACAGATGCTTGTAAAAAAGAAGAAGTATTACTAAACGGTCAAGTGCCGAAGCCGTCACAGAAAGTGAGCGTGGGTGATACTGTAAAAGTAAAAAAAGCTCCAATCTGGAGAACCTATAAAGTATTGAATGTGATTGATAAAAGAGTAGGAGCCAGTTTGGTAGAAGGAAATATTGAAGATATTACGCCTGAAGAAGAATTAAGTAAACTTCAGGAATATATTGATGAGAAAAAGTTTTACCTGCGATAAGTGAGGTAGTAATATGAAATCAAAAAAAAGAGGTGTTTTAAACAAATACCTCTTTTTTTTAACTGTAAATATATTTAAATTAAGAACTCAAGCACACAAGTACAATTTTGGTGTGATGCTTATTGAACCCTAACTTTTCAAAATGTCAATTAAATAACTTAACTATTATATGGAGTACATTCACTTTTTATTATTGATAATGTACCTTTCAATTGGTCTTGCTATTTGGTCATTTTACAAAACCTACCTTATGAAAGAGGACTCTTCAAGAGGTTCTTCATTCGGTAATGATGATGATGATAATAATGGCGGATGGCCTACAACTCCCAAAGAACCTGATTTAGATTTGCCTCCGGGTATCTTTATTTTACCTCCTAATGCTCCTGATCCAAGTAAGAAAGAGCCACAGGAAGTAACACTGGTATAATTATCTTCCTAATTTTTGCCTTAAAGTATATGCTTGAGCGGACAACCCTTCTTTATTCGGAATAATTCTCAGTAATATTTCCAAAGTCCTTAAAGTATGTACTTCTAATTTTATTTCTCTATAAATATTGCATAAACCTGATAAAGCCCCGAAGTGTCTAGGTTCTAATTCCAAAACCCTTCTTAAATCAGCCAATGCCTTATTGTATTCACCACGCATGTAATAAGCTACAGCTCTTTTATTATAAACCTCAGCATGTTCTTTATTAAACATTAATGCATGTGAGAAAGTAGCAATTGCGTCTTTATAATTTTCCCTTGTTAATTGTTCAACTCCTAAAACGATGACATCATCTAGAAAAGGATCTTCTGTTCTTTGCCATATTTCAATAATTGAACTTTCTAAATCTGAAATTTTTTCACTTTCGGTAGCTTTTTTTAATTCCTTAAATAAACTATCTACCTCTTCTGTATATTGTTTCATAATGGGATACTTTAGATTTTAGTAAAAATTCATTTACTTTTATACCGCAAAACCATAATTCTTTTGGATTGCGCCACACAACATTAATACATAAACGCCCTAAAAAAGTTTCTTACAGTTAAATTCATTAGGGAAAAACTTAACATATCTTCATAGTTCATGAGAATAATACAAACAATTTGTGGATTGACATTTATACTACTGATGGCTACCTTTCAAGTAACTTCAGCACAGACTATTAACAGAGCAACCCAAATAATTGACACATTAGCTAGCGATGCCCTGAGAGGAAGATTGGCAGGGAGTGATGGTGAAAAACTAGCCACAGATTACATTAGTAACGAATTCAAAAAATTAGGATTAAAACCAGCTGGAGAGAATGGTACTTACTTTCAGGTAATGACAAAATACCAGAAAGTCGTTCAGAATAATACTCTGGTTATTAATAAGGAAAATATAGCTTCAGATCAGTTTTTTGTTGATACAAACTTGGAGCAGATTTATTCTAAAAAAGCAAAAGAGCTTCAGGTAAAGGATATTCCCTCAGGGAAGTCATTAAAGGAGTTCCGTGAAGAATTACTGAAGGAGACAGCTGTGACAATGGTTTGGATAAAATCAGATCAACATAAAAAAGAATTAGCAACACTTCAGTTTAAAAGTGCGAATCAAAAACACTTAGAGGACGTTTCTTCAAAACAAGCAATCATTTGGGTAGTTCCTCCAGCATCTGCTTTAAGTAAATTCAAGAAAGTACTTTTGGACTTCAAACAGGAGGTGAAAAAAGTGGAGATGAGAAATGTGATGGCAAAACTTGAAGGTACTGCAAAAGCAAAAGAAGTAGTGATGATTGGTGCGCATCATGATCATATTGGTATTTTAGATGCTGTGCAAGAAGATTCAATTGCGAACGGAGCTGATGATAATGCCTCTGGAGTTTCAGCAGTGATTCAGATTGCAGAGTATTTTGCCAAAAGAAAAAGAGCGTACGCCAGAACTATCTTGTTTACAACTTTTACAGCTGAGGAGATTGGTCTAGTTGGCTCGGAATATATGGTAAGCAAAATGTCTGAAGAGGAATTGAAAAATATTGTTGCGCTAATCAATATTGAGATGATTGGAAAACCGTCAGCCAATGGAAAGAGAAAAGCCTATATTACGGGATATAATAAGTCTAATCTTGGTAGATTGATGCAGAAAAATGTACGTGCAGCAAGAATAAACTTCAATTTCTTCGCAGATCCATATCCGGATTTACAGCTTTTTATGAGATCTGATAATGCACCTTTCGCCGCTAAAGGAGTTCCTGCGCATACTGTATCTTCAACTGATATTGATTTTGACTCGTATTATCACACTGTAAATGATGAGATTCCTTCATTAGACTTCCAAAATATAGTAGAGGTAACAAAGGGAATTATTATTGGCATAGAGCCGATTGTTTCTGGTAGAGTGACACCATCTAGAATCAGATAAAATGATTTTATCAGAGTATGTTTGGAATATATATTTTAGAAGTGAAAATTTTCCATTTTAGGCTGTGAGGAAATTAATTTCAGAGAAAATAGTGGTTCTATAGTTGATGAAATTAATAAACTCACGTACTAAAAGGGTAAATTTTCACTAAAATAGATGTTTTAAACATGCTCTAAGGTGTAGGTTTTTTTGTAATTTTGTTGTCTAACAGATAAGAAGTGTATTTAGATTTGAACTACTTGATTACTTATCTTGATGGTGACAGAATAAACCTAATAGAAATAGATGAATTTTTTGAAAAATATATTGCTATTGTTTTTTACGTTTGGAGCAGTGAGTATTGCTTCAGCACAGATCAATAGAGTAGGGGTGAAAAGTGAGTGGACTACCAATGTAGACAATTCATCTATTTCATTGTATGAATATGAAAACCTAGTACCTAAGGACGCTTTCCAAAGTATAGACCACCCAAGGTTCTATAATGAGGAAAATGCGAAAGAAGAATACAAAGAGGAAGCCAATGTTGTAGTGGTAGCGGCAGGCCGTGAGTTTAAAGCTTATCCACTAGACTTTTTGATGTTTCATCAGGTCATAAATGATAGAATTGGTGGAATGCCTATCGCTATAACCTACTGCCCGCTTACAGATGCGGTGGAAGTTTACGAAAGAAGATTCCAGTATAAAGGTGTGCAGAGAGAACTTACACTTCACCCTTCCGGAATGATCAGAAAAAGTAATATTATACTTTATGATCAGCAATCTGAGTCATGGTGGCAGCAGTATAATGGCAAAAGTTATACAGGAGAATTCAAAGGGCATGAGTTGGTGAAATACCCGGTATTGAGAATGACGATGGGCCAGTACTTTGATAATTACAGATATGGTTTGGTGATGAAGTTTAATGAACGAGATGAATTGCTTCCTTACGGTAAAAACCCATACTATAATTATGACAATGTATTGGTGGAAAAACCATTGCACCTTAATTATATGCCAAGTGAAAGGCTGATGCCGATGGAAAGAATTGTTGCTGTAAAACTTTTGGACGAACATGTCATTTATCCGTTGGAAGATGTACAGGAAAGAGGTGTGATCAATGACAAACCGTTGGATATGTACATTGCTGTTTTTTATAGTGGAGCATCAACTTCCATGTTAGCCGGCAGGGATATTCATACCAATAAGAAAATTGGTTCAGTGGCTGTTTACTCTTCATTTCATGAAGGTCAATCTTTATCTTTCTCAAAAGAGGGAGAAGTATTTAGAGATGATCAAACGCAGTCAGTCTGGAATTTCAGTGGTCGATGCATTGAGGGGAAATTGAAAGGACAGCAGTTGAAAATGCTTAAATTCTCACAGAACTTCTCATTTCCTGAACTGGATTTTTATCCGAATAGCCTGATTTACAATATAAATTGGTAATCTTATCAAATAGATTGACTTTCTTCTAAGAACATCTTTAAATTTGTAATTAATAAGTACTTATACCTATATTATGGGCTGAAGAGTATTCTTTATTAAAGAATAACTTTAAAGATACCAACAAGGTAAAAGTTTATTTTAATGGTTAGGATCATTTCTAACCAATAGATTAAGTTAGTAAATGAAAGATTTTAAAGCCGTAAAATTATCATACAAAAATACTCCTCTAGAAGTTAGAGGGCAGTTTTCACTTTCTCAACAAGATTGTGAATCCCTGCTGAAAGTATACCAAAATGATGAACGTGTCAATGAGTTGTTATTGGTTTCTACGTGTAACCGAACGGAAGCTTATTACATGGCGGAAGAGGACCTTTCAAAAGATATAATCAAAGAAATCTGCACTCTCAAAGAGGTGGAGGAAGATAAGGCTTACAATTATTTTGAGTCGATGTCTTCTTCATCAGATGCTCAAATGCATTTGTTTAGAGTCTCAATGGGACTAGAAGCTCAAGTGGTGGGTGATATTCAGATTTCAAGTCAGGTGAAAAGAGCGTATCAATGGACTGCCGATCATGAAATGGCAGGGCAGTATCTTCACCGCCTGATGCACACTATTTTCAATGCCAATAAAAGAGTTCAGATTGAGACTGAATTCAGAGACGGTGCCGCTTCAGTATCATATGCTGCAGTGGAGATGATTGATGAAATCACTTCAGATGTTTCTAATCCAAAGATCCTCGTTGTAGGATTAGGGGAAATTGGTACTGATGCTGTTAGAAACCTTCAGAATACGGAAATCACTGATGTAACGATCATGAACCGTACGCTTTCTGTTGCTGAAGAATTGGCTGAAGAAACAGGTTATCAAGTAAGGGATTTTTCAGAATTATGGAAAGCAGCCAAAGAAGCAGACGTAATTATCTCTTCTCTTCCAATTGCTGATTATTTTAATGCTGATAATGTAAAGTCTCTTGATATTTTAGCCTTCAAATGCTTTATGGATCTATCAGTGCCTCGATCAGTAGCCGTTGATGTAGAAAAAATTCCAGGTGCATTAGTATATACCGTAGATGATATAAATGCTAGAGCTTCAAAAGCATTAGAAAAGCGTTTAAATTCAATTCCTAAAGTGGAAGCAATTATTGAATCAGCATTGACAGAGTTCAACAAAAGAACACAGGAAATGGAGTACTCACCAATCATAAAAGGATTAAAGAGTACATTGGAGGATATCAGATGCAGAGAGGTTCAGAAATACGAAAAGGAATTAAGCTCTAAGGAAAAGAAAAATATAGATAAAATCACTAAGAATTTATTGAACAAGATTGTTAAGATTCCGGTACTTCAATTGAAAACTACTTCCAATATTGATAAAAAGGAAGGACAGAAGATGGGTAAAATCATTAGTGATCTTTTTGATCTGGATAAACAGTAATTATCCATTAAAATAAATTGCAAAGAAAAGTGGTTATCAGAGATGGTATCCACTTTTTTTATAGCCTACATTATTTTTTGACTTCTATTTTAGAAAAATATTGGGGCTTGATAACATTCCAATAACATTTCGAAAAGTAAGGTTTGCATATTAATAGCTTCTTTGGTTTATTTGGCTTTATTAAGCTTCCAAACGAAAATAGATAAAGGTTTAAAACTTCCAATTGAAAAATCTAATCCCCACATACAGTCTAGATAAATTCAAACCTATTGGTAATTCAAAGCATCCTTTCCAAATTGAGGTGTTTGATGCCAATCGTCATTTTGAGGTGCAGTATCCTCACAAGCACGATTTTTTTGAGGTTTTGTTTTTGACTCAGGGGTCGGGGCTTCATGTGATTGATGACAATGAATACAAGGTAGAACCTCCGTGTATGTTTTTTTTGAGTCCAGGCCAAGCACATAAGTTGGAGTTGTCGAAAGACATTGCAGGCTATATCTTTCTGTTTACCGCTGAGTTTTATCTGATTGATAAGAGCAACAAAAACAAGTTGCTTGAGTTTCCTTTCTTTTTTAATCTCAAACAGGAAAACCCTCCACTGAAACTAGAGGAGCCAATGGATGTGGCTTTTCTTACACAGTTGTTCGTAAAAGGTTGTGATGAAATGGATCAAACGGATGTAGTTTCTCACGAAATGGCTAATTCTATTTTAGACTTGATATTAAATACCTGTAATCAGATCTACCCTAAAGAACAACGTGCAATCGAAAAAGGGAAGGGACATTTGATGGTTAAACGGTTTAGAGAATTGATTGAGGAAAAATACCAAGAGAATTTATCGGTTAGAGATTTTGCAGAATTCCTCAATGTGACGGAAAACCATTTAACTCAAACGGTGAAAGGACTCACAGGGAAAACATCAAAAGAGTTAATTATGGATAAGCAAGTGCTTGAAATTAAGCGACTTTTGAAGCATACGGACTTGACGGTTACTCAAGTTTGTCACTATCTCAACTTCAAAGATCAATCCTATTTCAGTAAGTTTTTCAAGAAGTTGACAGGGCAGACGCCGAATGCTTATAGAGAGCGATCATTGAAAAGTACCTAAACTTTATTTAAAATCACCACAATCTTATTGATTATTATCTTCACATTTGTGATAGACAAATAGATTTAAATTAAAAATATTATATACAATGGCAAATTACTTCAATACACTTCCATTAAGAGAGCAGTTACACCAACTTGGACAATGTGAATTTATGGATAGCTCAGAGTTCAGCGAAGGCGTTGAGGCTTTGAAAGGTAAGAAAATCGTAATCGTTGGCGCTGGTGCACAAGGATTGAACCAAGGTTTGAACATGAGAGACTCTGGTTTAGATATTTCTTATGCTTTAAGACAAGTTGCAATCGATGAGAAAAGAGCATCTTTTGTAAATACTTCTGAGGCAGGGTTCAAAGTAGGTACTTACGAAGAAGTAATCCCTACAGCTGACTTGGTGATCAACTTGACGCCAGATAAGCAACATACTAACGTTGTTGAGTCAGTAATGCCATTGATGAAACAAGGAGCTACATTATCTTACTCTCACGGTTTCAACATCGTTGAGGAAGGAATGCAGATCAGAAAAGACTTAACTGTAATCATGGTGGCTCCTAAGTCGCCAGGTTCAGAAGTAAGAGAAGAGTACAAGAGAGGATTTGGTGTACCAACTCTAATCGCAGTACACCCAGAAAACGATCCAGAAGGTAAGGGTTGGGCACAAGCTAAAGCTTATGCAGTAGCAACTGGTGGAGATAGAGCTGGATGTTTGAAATCTTCATTCGTAGCTGAGGTGAAGTCAGATTTAATGGGTGAGCAAACTATCCTTTGTGGATTGTTACAAACTGGATCTATCCTTTGCTTCGACAAAATGGTTGAAAAAGGAATCGATGCAGGTTGGGCTGCTAAATTCATCCAATACGGATGGGAAGTTATCACTGAGTCATTAAAGCACGGTGGTGTATCAGGTATGTTAGATAGATTATCTAACCCTGCAAAAGTAAAATGTTTCGAAGTGTCTGAAGAATTGAAAGACATCATGAGACCATTATTCCAAAAGCATCAAGACGATATCATTTCAGGTGAGTTCTCATCTACAATGATGAAAGACTGGGCTGAAGATGACAAAAACTTGTTGAACTGGAGAGCTTTAACTGGTGAGACTAACTTTGAGAAAACTGCTCCTGCTGATGTTGAGATCACTGAGCAAGAATTCTACGACAAAGGTTTATTGATGGTTGCTATGGTAAGAGCTGGTGTTGAATTGGCTTTCGAAACTATGGTAGAAGCTGGTATCATCGGTGAGTCTGCTTACTATGAGTCACTTCACGAAACTCCATTGATTGCTAACACAATTGCAAGAAAGAAATTGTTCGAAATGAACAGAGTAATCTCTGATACTGCTGAGTACGGTTGTTACTTGTTCGATCACGCATGTAAGCCGTTATTAACTGACTTCATGAAAGGTGTTGAAGCTGATATCTGTGGTAAAGACTACAACGAAGGTAAAGACAACGGTGTAGATAACGTAACATTGATCAAAGTAAACGAAGCTTTAAGATCACACGAAATCGAAGCTGTAGGTGCAAGATTAAGAGGAGCAATGACTGCTATGAAGCAAATTGCTTTAGGATAAGGAATACTATTTATATCCAATATATGAAGGCTCCCTTTTTGGGAGCCTTTTTTGTTTGTGATTTTTAGGCATTATATAATCAAAACTATGAATGATGCATTTAGATATAAAAAGAAAGAGAAGATTATTTCTAAGTAGTGGTAATTAATCGGTGTTTTCAACGCATTGCCCTGATTATTATGCCGAGATCAAAGAGGGAGTAAGAGGTGTTGATTCAACTTGGCATTAAAAAAAACGAGAGCATTCAGAAAAAAGAATGCTCTCGTTTTTTATATAATTAGAAGGCTAATAAGTGCAAAGTCAAAAATAAAACATAGTTAATTTTGAACTTATTACTTCTTGGCCTTTACTTTTTCTTCATTAGGGTTTACCTCTGGAAGTGGAAGCGGTTCTCCAGCTTTACCAAATGATCTGATAAAGAAGAAAAGTCCTGCAAGAACAGCTGGGATACTTAACCATTGCCCCATATTCAAGGACATTGTAGCCTCAAATGCAACTTGATCTTCTTTGAAGAATTCCCAAACAAAACGCATCCCGAAAACTAATACCAGGAATAAACCAAACGTTCTTCCTTGACGTAGTTTTACGTTTTCTTTTCTGTAAATGGCACCCAGTATAAAGAAAATAACCAGATAGGTCAATGACTCATACAATTGCGCCGGGTGTCTTGGCGTCATTGGGTCAGCAACGTGAGCACGCTCGAAGATAAACGCCCATGGTAGATCAGAAGGTCTACCAATAATTTCAGAGTTCATCAAATTACCTAAACGGATAAAACAACCTGCCAAAGCTACAGGAATGACCACGCGGTCCAAGATCCATAACCAAGGTTGAGTGGGTCTGTCTTTACTGTAAAGGTAAAGTGCTATGATAATACCAATGGCACCACCGTGACTTGCAAGTCCACCTTTCCAAATTTGAATGATTTCAACAGGATTTCTCAAATAATAATCAGGTTGATAGAAAAAGACATGACCAAGACGTGCTCCAACAATTGTAGCGATCACTACATAAATAAGTAGAGCATCTGCATCTGACTCAGGTCTATTTTCAATTACAAAGATTTTTGCAATTAGCCATGTGCCTATAAAGAAACCAAGCGAGAATAAAAGTCCGTACCAGCGTACGGGTAACATGCCTGGTAAAATTTCTGGGTTAATGTCCCAGTGTATGAATGTTAGTATTGCTTCCATAGCACAAATATGTAAAATGAAGTCGTATTAAAAAAAGCATCTAAGGATTTAGAGTATGTTTGAAACATCTCTTTTAGTAAAAATCCATCCTTTCGGAATGTGAGTTTATTAATTTTATCAATTATAGAACCACTATTTTCTCTAAAATTAATTTCCCCATAACCTAAAATGAAGAATTTTTACTTCTAAAATATATATTTCAAAAATGCTCTTAGATGAAACTTATTTTCTAATTCTGTTTTTATTTTTTGAGGATAGAAGTGATGTGTCGGTCAGCGCATATTTTTCAGCACCGTTTTCATCTACATTGAGATAAAGCAACCCTTGTTCTCTCAAAGCTTCCATCTTCTTTTTTACCTCTATCGCAGAAGCTTTTGATGCAAGGCAGACAGCAGCGACACTGATGCCTTCTTGATGCTCAGAAGCTAATGCAAGAATAGCCGCATCATTTAAAGCTGTCACATGATCAGGGGAGGTGTTGCCTTTTAGTTCTCCCTTATTAGGAAACTTCTGATTAACATACACACCTAAACTGATTGCAGTAACAAATGCAAGAACAGCGATTATAATGATACTCATACTATTTTATTTTGTTCCACTGAATTTCATTCTTGGATTAGGGGAAGTGCTCAAAGCTTCAAAGTCTCCACCCTCGTACTGATAATGCGCAGCCATTGCAATCATAGCGGCATTGTCTGTACAATGTTCAAATTCAGGAATAAATACATTCCATCCTAATTTTTTTCCTTCCTCCAGCAATGTGTTTCTCAAACCAGAATTGGCTGAAACACCGCCGGCAATTCCTATTTCCTTTATGTTCAATTCCTTTGCCGCTTTTTTCAATTTTTTCATCAATATATTGACAAGCGTAAATTGAATACTAGCACACAAATCAGCTTTATTCTTTTCTACAAAGTCAGGATCTTTTTGTGTTTCCTTTCTTAGGAAATTAAGGAAAGCAGTTTTGATACCGCTGAATGAAAAATTATAATCAGGAATATTTACATTCGGGAATTTGAATTTGGCAGGATCTCCATCTTTAGCAAACTTATCAATAAAAGGTCCGCCGGGATAATCTAGTCCCATGATTTTGGCTGTTTTGTCAAAAGCTTCACCCACAGCATCATCGATCGTTTCACCAATTACTTCCATTTCTAGTGGAGATTTCACCACCACTAATTGTGTGTGTCCTCCGCTGACTGTTAAGCATAAAAATGGAAAATTGGGCTGAGGAGCTTCAATAAAGTGAGCAAGGATATGTGCTTGCATATGATTCACGCCAATCAAAGGTTTTTTCAATGCCATCGCCATCCCTTTCGCAAAAGAGGCTCCAACCAGCAAGGCTCCTAATAATCCAGGACCTTTGGTAAAGGCTATTGCATCTAAGTCAGATTTATTTATATTGGCTTCTGTAAGGGCTTCATTAACTACAGGAAGAATATTCTTTTGATGAGCTCTAGAAGCAAGTTCAGGAACTACACCGCCGTATTTTTGGTGTATTTCTTGCGTAGACACTATATTGCTAAGTACAGTACCATTTTTTACTACTGCTGCTGAGGTTTCATCACATGAAGACTCTATGGCTAATATTATTCCGCTCATTGTATATTTTCTTTGTCAATTAGAGAACAAAATTACATTACTTGGGGGGAATTACCTTAAAAAAAGAGAACCATTAACGACAATATTATTATATCAAACAAAAAGATGAGTTTACATACAAAAACGGAGGAACTTTACACACACTATAATTCATTGAATAATGTTGAGCTCTCAAGAGAACATTTTCAGACTTTATTTATCTACTTTCCATGTCTTTTGATTGTAGCTTCTGATGGAGTGGTAGATGATGAAGAGTGGGTTTTTGTAAAATATCTGGCGAAATTCATGGCCGAGGGGTATAAAAGTTCTTTGACAAGAACGGAGTTGGAAAACCTTCAAAAGGTATACTACAATGAATTGGAATACTTGATCAATAACTTGGAGCAATGGAAAGATCCTTTCTTAGATACCCTGAAAAGTTATCTGGATCAGAATGATGATGAGAAAGATGATATTCTAGATATTCTCCACCTTTTTGCAGACGCTTCAGACGGTATCAGTGATGATGAGGAAGAAGCGATTGAGGAAATATCGAATCGTCTGAATTTAGAATAAGGCTATAACATTTATAATATGATGTTGTATAATTTTATCTTTTCACATCCAGATTATTACCCTCTTCATTTTTTCTGTCCTACATTCAAGGAATAAACTAGGGATGACTTGCAAATAACGCTCATCGTGACGTTGAATTAGAGGTGTCGTTTTAATATGATATTTTATAAAAAACAAAAAGGCTCAATAATTTAAAAAATTATTGAGCCTTATATTAAAATACTCTGTCGTTATTTTGAGGTATTATTCTTAATTAATAGCATAGTATAATAGAAATTTCAAACAAGAGGCATTATCACTTTTCTGATATGAAATTTCTATTCTTTAATGAAAGATGCATGTGATACTTTTTGATTTTTTATTAGTTTTATCACATAAATACCACTAGGTAAAGTATTAACATTCAAATGTTGATTACCATTAGTTTCTGTTAATACAACTTTACCATTAAGATCAATTATTGAAAGAATATCATACTCTGGAATTCTGATAAAAGCAGAAGCTGGATTAGGGTAAATTAAAAATTCAGTTGAGGATGGTATTGAATTAATTATATCACTACCTTCTCCTTCACTACCTTCTCCTTCATTATCTTCTCCTTCATTATCTTCTCCTTCACTACCTTCTCCTTCATTATCTTCTCCTTCACTACCTTCTCCTTCACTACCTTCTCCTTCATTATCTTCTCCTTCACCACTTTCCTTTGAGTTATATACCCATTTAGCATAAAAAGTATAATCAGAGTTAGCGTTTTTAGGAATTGCGTTTCCATCTACCTTTAAAGTATACCCTTCGTCATAATACCAACCTTGAAAATACAAATCAATAGACTCATTATTTGGAAGATCTACCAATGCTATTGGGGTGTCTTCAGGGTTGTAGGAACGTGGGTTCTGATAAGTATTGTAATTACCTGCATTCATGTAAGTAATTTCATAGCCTTTAGTACGTTCGAGATAATATTCTGTCATGTTCTGTACAGTATGATAACCTGGCTCTATTCTATCACCCATGCTAGTATACCAATTGTAACCTTCATGATCAACAAAGAAAAAGCCTGACTCGTAGTTGTTGTACCCTAGAAATTCTAAATCTTTAAAGTAGAGCTTAGTATTTAGAATCGTGATTTTTGTAACATTAGATTCCAATCTTTTTAGAGTAACTGGCAATCGTAAAGAAAAAACATAATTTATAAGTTTTCCATCAATATATTGAATACCATCTTCAACATACAATTGATTCAAATACTCCACTTTATCAAGAAGATAATTGGTGTCTGAAGAGTTTTTAATTTTTAAGATCTTTTTCCCATCAATTTCATTCGGGATATAAATATCTTCTTCATCTTTTGGTACAGTACAGTTTGTTAATGTATTATTGGTGATAGTACTATTGTATTTATTTAATAAGTAATACCTTTTAGATGTATACTTACTTCTTGCGTCTGAAGAAGTTTCAGTATAGCGTTCACCACTTTCACCAACAACCCACATATACATATAATTTACATTATCAGATATTTGTTGTGGTAAAGCAAATATACTTCTGGGGTTTTCAACAAAGGCTGTAGTAGATATCCATTTTAATTTACTTGCTCCTTTAAAAGAAATAGATTTTAGTTTATTGTGAGAAAATGAATACTCATCTATAATTTCTATATTTTCAGGAAATTCTATACTTTCAATTTCATTCTCGATAAACGCAAAGCTGTATATTATCTTTAAACTAGAAGGTAGAATGATATTTTTTAGTTTTACCTCTCGAATTTTACCTCCAGATGATGTAGAAAATGCACTGCTTGCAATATAATATACAGGGTACCCTGCTAATGAATCAGGAATATAAAGATTCTCAATAGCAAACTCTTCATTGGTAACCTTCTTAATAGTATTGTTAGAAAAGTCAACATCATCTAAAGTCAATGTATCATATTTGATCTCATTTGTAGTATTAAAGCTTGCTTGTTGTGCTTGTAATAGAGTTACAATTAGAAAAAAATAAGAGAGTAATATAAATTTTTTCATAAAAAGTTTAACTATATTTATACTTTAAAATTAGTAAAACTATTGGCAAATTCAATGAAAAAACTTTTTTTCTGTTCTCTTCTATTTTTAATTACAACCATCCAAACATACAGTCAATGTATTAGACAAGAGTTCAATATCGGATATAACTTTATGCATTATGGAGATTCCGCTTCTCTATTCATACCTAAGGGTGCAAAGACTATAGACCTTCATCTTTCTACACGTACAAATATTTATAGTTCAAGTCAGATCGAGGTAGTCTTAAAAACTTGTGATGGAACTATAATAGAATCTACTGGATTTTTTGATTTAAAATCTTCACATGGAGTTGCATTTTCAGTGCCTGATAGTATACAAAGTGGCTATTGTAAGATTGTAACTAATGGTAAGAATTTATATTATAATAGCACTCAAAATCAGTTTGTAGTTACCTTTCTTAACGAGGATAATAAAAAGGTTAACTTTATAACTATGCCATTGGAGCACTCTATCATTTATGGAGATACTCTAAATCTAGACTTTAAATCTTATTACAGTAGTTCCCGTAGAACTTTCGATTTTCAAACTGAGTTTGTTGGAGAAGATTTAGGCATTCTGAATATCGACGGAACGAGTGTGACATCTACTAATATACCAGGTGCACAAGCAGTGAAAGTGAAATGTTTTCCAGGGAGTGGTGCGGAGGATTACGCATACACTGATACTACTATTTACATTACCAATATCGTTGATGAATCAAAAAGGAAAACGGGAATTATCTATGGTAATAATGAGTATTTATTAATCGATAAAGTAGCATCATTCAATTTAAATCAGGTAAGCAATAATAAGGAAACGGAGATTTCTTATGAGATTTTGACAGACGGAGAAACTATAACTATCGAGGATGGAATAATTTATTTTGAAGATACCACTCAAAACATTGTAGTTAATATTAAAGCTTATCAAGCAGAGAGTGAAGAATTTACTGCTGTAGAAAAGTTTATGCGAATTGTTTATACTGATTTAGGTAATAACTATCTATATCCATTAGTGGTAGAAGAAGAACTTATTGATTCCATCTTAGTTGATAATCCTAATGCTTTAGAAGAAACCTCTTCAACGGAAAAAATTCGATTTGAAAATATATTAAAAGATGGTCGAATGAATGAAATTTGGTATTACAATTGTGTAAGAAGAATCTCTTTGGAAAATGCTAATGCATCTACTCACACAGATAAACTTCATCGGTTTACTCGGCTTAAAACACTAAAATATACTAATTATCATGACGTCACCTTGCCTCAAATGTTGTTAGATAATACTACTTATCACTTAGATCAGTTGTCATTAGAAAATGTTCAAAGTATACAATATCAGCATTCTGATGATTTTCGCAACAATATTAGTGAACTTACAATTACACGTTCAAAGAATATTTTAGATATACCAGAATTTATCAATAAAGAATCATTGATTCGATTTGAGCTTTTATCTGAACATGAACTTGAATTCAGTATGTTCGCCGGTTGTTATAATTTGAAGTATTTGTTATTGAAAAACAATAACTTCAAGAATTTAGAAGGGATTGAGAAGCTTTCTAATTTAGAGTATATCGACGTGTTAAATAATAAAATAAATGATATTTCGGGGATTGAAGAATTGAAAAAAATAAATCACATAAACTTATCGAATAACTTTTTAAGTTATGTAGAGTTTGATAAACTGCTAAGTCCACTGCCTATTACAAATTATTTATTTCCTCAACATAAATTACCATTGACTACTACTATTGAGGGCGATACTATCATAGTAGAATATCCTTATCATACGGAAAATAATATATATTCTATCAATAATGCTGATAGATTAGAAGGTAATAAAGCATTTTTCAATATTTATTATTTTGAAGGTGCGATTGTGAATTTTGAGATTAGAAACGCATTATATGAAAATGCAGGGTATTATTATAAGGAAATCACCGAACCTCGATTCAAATATCTTTTCTCTCATGAAGTTTTTCTAAGTGCTAATTCTATAAAAGGAATTATTTCCGACTTTAAGGACTATGATCCTGATAAAGCCTACCTGAAGTTTGATCATGATGATACTCGTTATAGAATAAACTATGATCACGATGAACAATATTATTATGTATATTTTTCTAAAGAGTTAATTGATCGACCTTTTAGATTCTATAATAAGGAAGGCTCGTACGAATTGGATAAAAAAAATAACCCCGTAAAACATCGAGTGGGAAAAATAGAAAATAATATTGTATATATAGATTCCCCCCTATTCTTTGAAGAACTAAATGGAGCAGATAAATTTTACACTCCAATGGACGGATGGAATTATGGAGAGGTAAAATTCTTTTATCACAATATTTTAGAAAGAAAAGATACTGTAAAATGGGTAGTAGATTCATATGATATAGATTTGAATCCCCACATAAGGTGTGTTATCGTTTATGATTCCACAGATGTCCAACTTGGAGTGCTAGAGCCAATTATAATTGATGATTCTAATTATCAGAATTTTCATTATGAGTATATTTTGGAGCCTAATGAAAAAATCTATTTTGAGGTATACTTCACAGAGTTTCAATTCAGCAACTATAAAGAATACCAGATAGCTAGCTCATTCCAAACAGATGAGTTTACGACAGGTATATTCGATTATAAAAAAATAGTTACCGACAAAGGGTTAAAAATTGACGAAGCAAAAGTCAATTATGATTATTATGTGAAAAATGATCCTAGAGGATACCTGTTTATTGAAAGGGCAATGGAATATAGGGTCAGCCTATATAACTATGGAAATGAAGATTATTTTGGTTTTTATGGACTATACGAAGATGTTGAAGCCAAAAAAGGAAAAGATGCTTTTTCTCTGGATACATACAATTTTTTCTATAATCTAGATATTGTTGGTAAGACCTACGATGCGTCAAGTTCTATCTACAGAACTAATGGTGAAATCAATTTAGATATTGACAATTATAGTGGAATTTCTAAGCACTGGTCTGGTGGGGGGTATATTACACCAACTTCAAAAGGTTGGGGACATATACAACTTAGTCATCAGGGTGATGAAAACTTTCAACCATTTAGTGAGCGGATTAGTTTTAATGTTGGCGGGCCTGAATCAATTGAAGAAGACAAGCCTGAAAAGCCAGGTACTGATATTGAAGGTGATATAATTACATCAGATATTAATGATATTGGAAAAATTCAATTATTTTTTTATCAGAATACACTCTTTGTAAAGCTTAATTCCATAAAAGAACTTCATGAATACAGTATTATAAATATCAATGGAAGTATTATTCAAAATACACAAGTTGAACAAAAAGGTGATGAGTTTGAGTTGAAAATTCCTGCTTTACAGAAAGGAGTATATATTATTAAGCTATTTTTAGAGAATAAGGTTTACACTTATAAATATATGGAAGAGTAACCCTTGATAAAAATGGATAAAAGTATTGAAATGATGTTTATCTAAATTGCCTGTTATAAGATTAGCTTTATGTACGAATAGATTTTATGGGCAAATAGCCTCAAGTATTTATTTAAAATATGCTCTTAATTTATGAGTGTTTGAAAATCAAAATTAATGGAATAGGTCAAAGAACCGCACTAATTTTTAGAAGTCTAAAAATTTAATAAAAAAATAAGGGATTGAATCAGTAAAGTTCAATCCCTTATTTTATATCTCGAAATGTTATTGATTTTTCACCAATGTCATTTCTTCAATCAATCTTGGGCATTCACCATATTTGTCTACTACAAATAATACATAGCGGATATCCACGATAATATTTCTACATTTCACTGGGTCAAACATTAAATCTGACATTGTAGATTCCCAAGTTCTATCGAAGTTAATACCGATCAATTGACCTTCAGCATTGATCACAGGGGAACCTGAGTTACCACCCGTAGTATGATTAGAACCTGTGATACAAACCATCATTTTTCCATCTTCACCATACTGACCGTAATCTTTGTTTTTATAAAGATCCATTAGTTTCTGTGGAACATAGAATTCATGCGTTTTAGGTACATCAGTTCTTCTTTTCTCCATTACACCTTCCAATGTTGTGTAATATTTGAATTGAACACCATCTCTTGGTTCAGAGCCTTCAATTTTACCATAAGTCACTCTTAATGTGCTGTTGGCATCTGACCAATACTGCTTGCTTGCACCTTTTACATTGGCAACATACTCTCTATTAGGGAATACTTCTTTCAATGCTTTCACATAAGTACGCATTGATAAATCAATTTCTTCACCTAGTTTTTTATATTCAGGAGCAATGTTGTTGCCGTACATATCATAGATTTCTTTACCAATCACAAAAGCAGGATCTTTAAGCACCTTTTTGTAAATACTTTCCTGTGATGCATTGAGTACTTTCATAAGTTTTTCTTCATGGCAGAAAATACTTTTCTTGTAAACTGTATTGGCTAGTTTTTCAAAGTCACCTTTTTCTTTAGCTATAGCAAAAGAAGAAGGTAAGAATGATGGGTCAATAGCATCAGAATACATAGAAGAAGCAGAAACAAAAACCTCTTTGTCAGTGGCTAAATCATAATTTTTATAGAAAGCCTTCGCATTGTTTTTTAATTTCTTTAGTGCCATCTCAAATTCAGGCGTGTTAGGACTTACCTCTTTTAACGCATTAAAACCTAAAGAAAAACGAAGGATTTCAGGACCGTAATACAACTCTTCTATATATAAATCTCTACCTAGCTGATACTTTTCAATTGCCTTGAATTCCTCTTGGAACTTGCTTAATAATGCTTCATATTCCTTATTGCCTTTCACAGCTTTCGCAAACATTTCTTCCTGCTCATTTTTCTTGTTGATGGCATCAAGTCGTTTTAAACCTTTGCTTTCACCAATCCATTTTTTATAAGCATTCGCTACACGTGCTTTTTTAGCAGAATATTTAATTCTTACAGCATCATCTGCCGCCATGTTTTTGTCATAAATTGCAATTGTTTTTTCACGCATTGCAATTTTGATAGGGTTAGAAGTCTCCACAGTATATGAAACACCTTCTGAAGGTAAATATTGTTTTGTTCTACCAGGGAACCCATAAACCATTGTGAAATCATCAGGCTTAACACCATTCAATGAAATTGGGAAGTGGTACTTGGGAGTGTAAGGCACGTTGTCTTCTGAATATTCAGCAGGGTTACCGTTTTTGTCAGCATAAATTCTGAAAATAGAGAAATCACCAGTATGACGAGGCCAGACCCAGTTGTCAGTATCTCCACCGTATTTACCAATTGATGAAGGAGGAGCAAAAACTAAACGAATATCTTTAAATGTTTCCATGACGAACATATAATATTCATTGCCATAGAAGAAAGGTTTAATAATATAGTCGTAGTGTGTGCCTTCTACAGCTGCATCACCAACTTTCTCAATGTTTGCTTTGATGATCTCTTGACGTTTTTCTTCATCCATACCGTCTTTCACACCAGCAAGTACACTCTTAGTCACATCGTCAATTCTTACAACAAAACTGACAGTTAGCCCATTATTAGGAAGTTCTTCACCAAAAGACTGCGCCGCGAAGCCATCTGTTAGCAAATCGTTTTCAACTGTAGAGTGAGATTGAATTTGTCCATAACCACAATGATGATTCGTCAGGATTAGACCCTTGTTGGATACAACTTCACCTGTACAACCTCTGCCAAACCATACCACAGCATCTTTCATACTAGATTTATTGACAGAATAAATATCTTCAGCTGTTAATTTAAAGCCATTAGCTTGCATGTCCTCTTCGTTCAACTGCTGTAGTAATGAAGGGAGCCACATTCCCTCGTGTGCAATAGAAGATAGAGGTGTGAGTATACATGCAACCACAAAAATGTGTATGTATTTTTTCATTTCAATTTAGAATAAGTGTTTATAAAATATGGTTAATTACTATTGCCCTGTTTTTTTGATAATATTGTCCAGTAGTTTTGGGGCAGTATATTAAGTTAATTTTTTTGTCTTACTTAGGCAAAAAGTTTAACGAAAAAAAGCCAAACTACAGTACACTTTATACGGTCCAGATCAGGAACTTAAAAATACTGGAATAAAAAAGCCGAAATTGATTTCTCAACTTCGGCAAATTTGATATTTTTTGCTGACTCTTAAAATGAGTAGGCTCATTTAATTAGTCAATGAAATTAAATATTCTTCTCCATCGGACAGCTGAAGCGTCAGGATTTCTGTCCATTGACATCCAAACCATCACCGCTTTACCAATAATATGATCAGCAGGAACATAACCCCAGTAGCGTGAATCCAGAGAGTTGTGTCTGTTGTCACCCATCATGAAGTAGTAGTTTTGCTTGATAATATAAGTATCTTGCACCTGACCGTCAATTGATAGCTGACCGTCTTTGAAAACAACATTTTCATTGTCTTCATATTTAGTGATGATGTCCTCATACTGTGACCAGTTGTCTTTAGTGATTTTCACCACATCACCTTCCTTAGGAATGTAAAGAGGACCGAAGTTGTCAATACTCCAAACATTGTTAGGGTTTTGAGGGAAAACAGAAGGATCTTCTCTCGCATAGATTTTCTCTACGCTTTCTATGAAATCCAGTTTTCTTAATTCTTTTGCTGTATGAAGCGGAAGCATTGCAGAGTAACTGAATTTTCCTTCAGGACCAGGAATCATTTTCAATTTATAATGTCCTACATTCATGTGGTCATAAGCGTAAACATTATATCTTTCCAATGTTCTTTTACCGATCTGAGTTTTGGAAACGATTCTATATTGTGTTTCACTGTCTTCCGGAACCTCAACGCGGTTGCCGTTGATGAACACCTCTTGGTTTTTAATCTGAAGAGTATCACCCGCTATACCAATACATCTTTTGATGTAATTGAGTTTCATGTCAGAAGGAAAACCTTCCTCAGCAGGGTAGTTGAATACTACAACATCATTATTTTTAACGTCCGTAAAGCCAGGTAATCTGAATTGAGGCAGTTGAATCCAGTCTAGGAAAGAAGGAATTTGAGTACCCCATATTGTTTGATGCGTTAATGGAAGCTGAAGCACCGTTTTGGGTGTTCTTGGTCCATAATGCACTTTACTTACAAATAAATAGTCTCCCACAAGAAGAGATTTCTCCATGGAAGAAGTAGGAATCGTAAAGGCTTCAAATGCCGCCCAACGGATAAGCGTTGCGGCGATAACGGCAAAAATCAAGGCATCGGTCCATTCCTGAACGACACCTTTTTTCTTTTTATCTTTTTTGTTGCTCATTGTTGTCTTAAAGTCAGATTAAATTACAATGCTAGCATGTCCTGCATTCCAAAAATACCTTCTTTCTGATGCAACCATTCACCTGCAAGAACAGCACCTAGTGCAAATCCTTTTCTAGTGAAAGCAGTATGTTTGATATCAATTCTATCAATTTCAGAAGTGTAAGAAACTTCATGCGTACCAGGTACTTCAGGTTCTCTTACTGCCTCAATTTCAATACCATTGTCAACTGCTTCATCCTCACCTTGAAGAGTCCACTTGTCTACACCTTCAAAGTTTTCGATCACACCTTCAGCCAAAGTAATAGCTGTTCCAGAAGGAGCGTCTAACTTCTGAGTATGGTGAATTTCAACCATAGATGATTTGTATTCTGCATTGAAAGCACTCATCATTTTGGCTAATTTCTTATTCAGCTCAAAGAAAATATTCACACCTAAGCTATAGTTAGAAGCATAGAAAAATGCTGTTTTATTTTCTTTAGTAGTAGACTCTACCACTTCTTTTTGCTCTAACCACCCTGTAGTACCAGAAACAACTCTGATTCCTTTGTCAAGGCATTTTTTGATATTTTCATATGCCACACTAGGCTGTGTAAATTCAATAGCAACATCAACTGAAGCAGGATCAATAGTATCCAGGTCAGAAGCATTGTCTTTATCAATAATGCCGGCAATATTATGTCCTCTTTCTTTTAATATTTGTTCAATGGTTTGACCCATTTTACCATATCCAATTAATAGAAAATTCATTTGTTATTTTATTTTGAACTTAATTGTAAAGATACTGTCATTCCCACTGCAGGAAGTCCACTGTAAGGATCTGCAATCGCTGCAGGTTTCACTTTCATTGATAGATCCTCACTTATATCATAGTATTTTAAATGTTGGTCTACTGCTGCATCCAAAGCTCCTAACATGTACCACATGCATGATAAGATAATCATGAAGTCACGGTCTCTTCTGAAGTTGTCTCTTCTTTGGCGAAGATTTTCTTCAGTCAAGCCACGGTAGATCTCAGGAATCAGATGATCATTTGTAGGGTCTGCATCCGCTTTATAAGCCAGCCAATGACTACTCTCTACAAGATTATTATGATTAAACTGCATAAAGTAACCAAAAACGGCCATTCCGCCATACAGTATAGGTAGTTTCCAGAGTTTACGGTTGTAAATTTGCCCTAAACCTGGCACAGCAATAGTATAAAAAGAAGCCTTAGTAGGCTCTGTTATATCCATGTACTGTGTTTTCTTTTTCTTTTTTCTTGCTTTTTGGTCAATATGATTAGGTATAGCAGAGATAGAACTCAAAGAATCTAATGATTTTTGGTTTTTTTCCTCTGCCGTTAATCCATCATCTTCATCAGCAGTTTCTTCCTGTTGAGGCTCAGTTTGAGCGAAACTTTCAGAAGAATTAAAGAGAATAAAAAATGATGTAATGAATAAAAAAGCGATATGTACGCACTTGTAGAGCATTAGTGAGTTTTTAATATATCTAAGATGCGGTTGAGGTCTTCAATGGATTGATAAGGTATGTTGATTTCTCCTTTGCCATCATCAGCATTCTTGATTTTGATTTGAGTACCAAAATGCGTTGAAAGATCTCTTTGCAGTCTGCTGAATTCAAAGTCAAGAGGCTCTTTCTTTGCCTTCGCTTTAGCACTTAGAGGGTCTTTTCCTTGAATGATATCTCTGACAAGGTTTTCAGTTTTTCTAACCGATAGTTCACTTTTTACAACAGTATCATATAAAGCCAGCTGTACTTCGATGCTGTTTACATTCACCAAAGCTCTTGCATGCCCCATTGAAATGACTCCTTTTCTTAAACCGCTTTGGATTTCAGGAGGTAATTTTAATAACCTTAAGTAATTGGCTACTGTAGACCTTTTTTTACCAACTCTATCACCTAGTTCTTCTTGCTTTAATTCACATTCTGCAATAAGACGCTGATAAGAGATCGCTACTTCAATAGGGTTCAAGTCTTCCCTCTGAATGTTCTCAATCAATGCCATTTCCAGCATCTGCGTATCATTTGCTCCTTTCACATAAGCAGGGATTTTCTCTAGTCCTGCCATTTTTGAAGCTCTCCAGCGACGCTCACCTGAAATGATCTGATATTGTTGGTCTGTAAGTTTTCTTACAGTAATTGGTTGGATAATGCCTTGTGCACGTATAGAATCAGCTAATTCTTTCAATGCTTCATCTTGAAATTCTAAACGTGGCTGAAAAGGATTTCTTTCAACATAGTCAATAGAAATCTCATCAAGTTTTTCCACAACAGTAATATTGGTTGATTGGTTTTCAACCGCTTTCTGAGGTGCAGAACTACTTGTTTCTGTATTATTACTACTACCAAGTATTGCACCTAGTCCTTTGCCAAGTGCTTTTCTTTTTTTTAAGGTCTTTTTTTCAGAGTTTTCCGGCATATTATATTTTCGCCATTATCAAAGGTTATAAAAATTTAATTTTCCCTACCTTAGGCTTTAACAGGGATATTGTTTTTTGTAAGTATTTCCTGTGCTAAGTTTAAGTAACAAACTGCTCCTTTACTTACTGCATCATGAGCAATAACAGGCACACCAAAACTAGGTGCTTCACTTAATTTAATATTTCTAGGGATAATAACATCAAAAACCAAGTCATTTAAGTGTTTTTTCACTTCTTCAACCACTTGATTCGATAAACGTAAACGTGTATCATACATTGTCATCAAAATTCCTTCAATCAATAGATTAGGGTTTAATCTTGATTGAATCAATTTGACTGTATTTAATAATTTATCCAAACCTTCAAGAGCATAAAACTCACATTGTACAGGAACAATCACAGAGTCAGCAGCAGTAAGTGCGTTGACTGTAATTAAGCCCAATGAAGGTGAACAATCAATAATGATAAAGTCATAAGAGTCTTTGATTTTCTCCAATGCCTTCAGCATTCTTGTTTCTCTATCTTCAATATCAATCATCTCGATTTCAGCCCCCACCAAGTCAATGTGAGAAGGGATGATATCTAAATAATCATATTCTGAATTTATAATAATATCACTGACATTGATGTCTTCCACCATGCAGTTATAGATACTTTTTCTTTCTTCCTTAGGATCTAGGTTTAATCCAGAAGTTGAGTTTGCTTGCGGATCAGCATCTACCAAAAGAGTATTGTATTCCATTGCTGCAAAACTTGCGGCAAGGTTGACTGCAGTTGTTGTTTTACCAACACCACCTTTCTGATTGGCTACAGCGATTATTTTTCCCATGGATATCTCTTTCTAATTTTTGTTTGTCTACAAATATAGTTTTAATTCATACACATTTAAAAAAAGTCACTGTTTTATTCAAAGTGTATGAAATTCATAACCTTTATTTGAAAAATATTCTAAAAATCGGGGCAAAACATACTTTAAATTCTTTTCTGCTTTGATGCTGTCATGAAAAACAATGATTGATCCATTCTCTGCATTTTCTATAGCAGCCTTAAGGCATTTTTCCTTTTTATAATTCTTGTTATAATCCCTGGTCAATACATGCCACATAATGATTTCATAATCTTCCAATAATTGCCTCATCATTTTTTTGCCGATCTGACCATGTGGCGGTCTGAAAAATGGTTTCTTTGAAGTGACTTTATATAAAGGATTGCTTTTCAATACCTCATCACATTTCTTTACATTCTCCATGTAATTAGGAAGGCTTTTCTTCCAATATTGCAAATGATTGAAAGTATGGTTTCCCACCTGATGCCCTTCTTCCAATACTTGATGATAGACACTTGGATGTTTACGAATGTTGTCTCCCACACAAAAGAAAGTAGCTTTTGCATTATATTTTCTTAATACTTCTAACACCCATGGCGTGATTTCGGGAATTGGCCCGTCATCAAATGTTAGATATAATACAGGAGAAGGAGAGGCTTCTTTTTTCCAAACTAGACTAGGGAAAATTTTATTTCTAAAAACACTACCTACTTTTTGAATCATATAACAACACTTTTATTGCATTTTTTACAAATATAATAGATATGAAAAATCATTAGGAATAATATTTATTACTTTGCTCTAATATATTAAAATCAATGTTTCATCTATGAAATAAAGAAAAAACATAGTTTAGAATTCGTAATTATTTCTAAAAACTAATCCTTCATTCGTATATATATTTGCAAAATAAAAAGTTAGATCTTTATATTTGATGTAAACAATGATCGAAAATGTTGAAGAAAACGCAAAATATCGTCCTTATTATTATTAATACTATTGTCGTCCTTCTCAAAGGAAGATAATGGCAGGATCTTATATTGCATAAATCATAATAAAGAACGGCCATTGTCAAGACAAAAATTCTGACAGTGGTTTTTTTATTGCTTAAACATTCCAAATCATCTTAAAAGTAGTTGTGTAACCAATTAATAGTCTTCTGCCATGTTGAAATATTATGACAAAAATACGGTGATTTTCCACAATGGAGAATTCGTGAAAGCTGAAGAGGCAAAGGCTGATTTATTTTCTCAGTCATTGCACTATGGTAATGGTGTTTTTGATGCTGTAAGAGCTTATGATACAGCATTGGGACCGCATATTTTTAAAGCGAAGGAACATTACACACGTTTCCTGGAGGCGGCAAAAACAATGCACCTCGATTTACCTTATAGTGTTGATGAATTAGTAGGGATTACTTATCAATTACTTGAAGAAAACGGCTTTACTGATGCATATGTTAGACCTTTAGTATATGCTAGTGCCAATATGGATTTAACACCTACCAAAACGCATAACTTGTTTATTGCGGCTTGGAGATGGGATAAATTCTTAGGAAAAGACTTATTAGATATCACTATATCAAAATATACACGTCCTAGTCCTTATTCATTTAATGTAGAGGCAAAAATCTCTGGACACTATATTAATAGTATCGTTTCTATTGCAGAAGCAAAAGACAGAGGTTTTGATGATGCTTTGTTATTAGATGTTGAAGGATATGTAGCGGAAGGAACAGGTGCTAATTTTTTCTTTGAAAAAGGAGGAAAGCTTTATACTTCTCAAAAGGGACATATCTACCCAGGAATTACTAGAAACGTAGTTTTCGGAATAGCTAAAAGCTTAGGCGTTGAGGTAGTGGAAGGACAATTCAAACCGGAAGATCTAAAAGATATTGACGGAGCGTTCTTCACAGGTACTGCAGCTCAGATTACAGGAATCAGCAGTATTGACCGACAGCCAATGAAAAAGAACTGGGAAGATACAATTGGTTGCGAGGTGTTTGAGAAATACAGACAGTTTGTGACACAGAGTGAGTATGATAACTACTCTATTATTTAATTATAGGACTAATCAGACAAACAAATAGATATTAAAAGATTATGGCAGAGATGTTAAACAAGCATAGCCGCACAATTACTCAAGACGATACACAGCCTGCAGCTCAGGCCATGTTATACGGTATTGGGTTGACGGAAGAGGATATGAACAAGCCTCAAATCGGTATTGCTAGTACTGGATATGAGGGAAACACATGTAACATGCACTTGAATGGCCTGGCTGCTGAAGTGAAAGTGGGTGTTCAAAAGTCAGACATGGTCGGCTTGATTTTCAATACTATTGGAGTAAGTGATGGTATCACAAACGGTACTATCGGTATGCGTTACTCTCTTCCTTCAAGAGATATCATTGCTGATTCAGTTGAAACAGTTACAAACGGACAATTCTATGATGGTTTAATTACAGTTGTAGGTTGTGATAAAAATATGCCAGGAGCTATGATGGCAATGTGCCGTGTCAACCGTCCAACAATCATGTTGTATGGTGGTACTATTGCTTCAGGATGCTGGAAAAAGAAAAAATTGAACATTGTATCTGCTTTTGAAGCATTAGGTGAAAAAATCGCCGGTACAATTTCAGATGAAGATTACAAAGGAGTAATTAAAAATGCTATTCCTGGTGCTGGTGCTTGTGGTGGTATGTATACTGCTAACACTATGGCTTCAGCGATTGAGGCAATGGGTATGAGTTTACCTTACTCTTCATCAAACCCTGCAGTAAGTCAAAACAAAAAAGACGAATGCCAGAACTTAGGTCCTGCTATCCGTAACCTTTTAGAGTTAGACTTAAAACCATCAGATATCTTAACGAAGGCATCTTTTGAAAATGCATTGGCTGTAATTATGGCTTTAGGTGGATCAACAAACGCTACATTGCACATGTTGGCTATCGCAAAAGCAGCAGACGTTGAGTTGACTTTAGATGATATTCAAAGAGTTTCTGATAGAGTGCCATTCTTTGCAGACTTGAAGCCTTCAGGTAAATACTTGATGGAAGATGTATTTGCAGTAGGTGGTATCCCTGCAGTAATGAAAACATTATTGAACTGGGGCTTATTGGACGGTTCTTGTATGACTGTTACTGGTAAAACAATTGCTGAAAACTTAGCAGATGTTGATCCACTAGGTAGCGATCAAGACTTGATGAGACCTCAAGACAATCCAATCAAATCAACTGGTCACTTACAAATCCTTTACGGTAACTTAGCAACAGAGGGTTCTGTAGCGAAGATCACTGGTAAAGAAGGTGAGAAATTCGTAGGTCCTGCAAAAGTATTCAACGATGAGTTTGCAGTGATTGAAGGTATTTCTAACGGTGAAGTAAGTAAAGGTGAGGTAGTTGTGATCCGTTACGAAGGTCCAAAAGGTGGTCCTGGTATGCCAGAGATGTTAAAGCCAACTTCAGCAATTATGGGTGCAGGTCTTGGTAAAGACGTTGCTTTAATTACTGACGGACGTTTCTCAGGTGGTACTCACGGTTTCGTAGTAGGACATATCACGCCTGAAGCAGCAGTTGGTGGTAACTTAGCATTAGTAGAGGATGGTGATATCATCACAATTGATGCGGTTACTAACAAAATCGAAGTGGCAGTTTCTGACGAGGAATTGGCAGAAAGAAGAAAGGCGTGGGTAGCACCAGAGCCTAAGTTTAAGAAAGGAATCTTATATAAATATATAAAAACAGTTTCTTCAGCATCTGAGGGATGTGTTACTGATGAATTTTAATCAGTAATAAGAGAAGTACAAAATTGTTTCAATATGAGTACAGCGACAAAAGAAATGGCCAAAGAAGCAAAGACAGTAGGTCAAAAACCACAAAGAGTAACGGGAGCAGAGGCAGTGTTAATGGCACTGATTGAGGAAGGTGTAGATACACTCTTTGGTTACCCAGGTGGAGCGATTATGCCAGTGTATGATAAGCTCTATCATTATGAGGACAAGTTAAACCACATTCTTGTACGTCACGAGCAGGGTGCTGCTCATGCTGCACAAGGATATTCTCGAGTCAATCATAAAGTGGGTGTCTGTGTTGCAACTTCTGGTCCAGGAGCGACAAACTTGATTACAGGTCTTGCAGACGCAATGATTGATTCTACTCCTATGGTAGCGATCACAGGTCAAGTAGCTTCTCATTTGTTAGGAACTGATGCATTCCAAGAGACAGATGTTGTAGGTATTTCGACTCCAGTTACGAAGTGGAATTACCAAGTAACAAAAGCATCTGAAATTCCTGAAGCGATTGCAAAAGCTTTCTACATTGCAAAAAGCGGTCGTCCAGGTCCTGTATTGATTGATATTACAAAGGACGCTCAATTTGAAGAGGTTGACTTTGAATATAAACCTTGTACAAAAGTACGTAGTTATAAGCCAGTGCCAGTTGCTTCTGAAGAATCAATTGAAGCGGCAGCTGATTTAATCAACAAGGCGAAAAAACCATATATCTTGGTAGGTCATGGTGTAATGCTTTCTAAAGCTGAAAATGAGTTACTCGCTTTCGCTGAAAAAGCAGGAATTCCAATGGCATCAACGCTATTAGGTTTGTCAGCTGTTCCTCATAACCATCCTCTATATGTTGGTTATTTAGGAATGCACGGAAACTACGGACCGAATATCAAAACAAACGAGTGTGATCTTTTGATTGCAGTAGGTATGCGTTTTGATGATCGTGTTACAGGTGATTTGAAAAGATATGCAAAACAAGCAAAAGTAATTCACATTGAAATTGATCCTTCAGAGATTGATAAAAATGTAAAAGCTGATGTAGCTGTAATTTCAGATGCAAAAGTGGCTTTAGAAAGAATTACTCCTAAGTTGAAAGAAGCGAAACATGAAGAATGGTTAGCTGAATTCCACGCTTGTGATGAAATCGAACAGAAAGAAGTGAAAGATTATGCATTAGGTTCTTCTACTGAAAAAGTGAAGATGTCTGAGGTGATCAAAATGCTTTCTGATAAAACAAAAGGTGAGGCAGTAGTCGTTACAGATGTTGGACAGCATCAAATGGAAGCTTCTCGCTATTATGAATTCAAGCGTACAGACAGTATTGTAAGTTCTGGTGGTTTGGGAACTATGGGATTCGCATTACCTGCTGCATTAGGAGCGGCAATGGGAGCACCTGACAGAACAGTCGTTTCTATTTCTGGAGATGGCGGTTACCAAATGACAGTACAAGAGTTAGGGACAATATTCCAATATAAAATCCCTGTAAAGATTCTAGTACTTAATAATAGTTTCCTTGGAATGGTACGTCAATGGCAAGAATTATTCTTCGATAGTCGTTACTCATTCACCGAAATGGTAAATCCAGATTTTGTAAAGTTAGCGGAGTCGTATTACATCAAAGCTGACAAAGCAGAGACAAGAGAATCTTTAAGTGATAAAATGGACGAATGGTTAAACACTGAAGGACCATGTTTCTTGGAAGTAGTTGTGGAAAAAGAATCAAACGTTTTCCCAATGATCCAAACAGGTGCCGCAGTTTCAGAAGTTCGTTTGAAGTAAAAAATTAAGATTATGGAAAAGCAAAGATTCACATTATCCATTTTTACAGAGAACGTAGTAGGCTTAACGAACCGTATCTCCATCATCTTCACAAGAAGAAAAATCAATATTGAAAGTTTAACTACTTCAGCTTCAGAAATTGAGCACGTTCACCGTTTTACGATTGTATTCTATTCAGATTGTAAAGAATCAGCGGAAAAGGTAGCGAAGCAAATTGAGAAGCAAATTGATGTAGTGCGTTGTTTCCTATATGAAGACAGCGAAACAATCTATCAAGAAGTAGCTTTATACAAAGTAGCAGTTGATAACCTTAAGGATTCAGATATGGTCGAGGAGATCGTTAGAAAGAATCATGCAAGAATATTAGCAGCGAAAGCAGATTTCCTAGTGATTGAGAAAACAGGTCACGAAGAAGAAACACACGCTTTGTATGAAGAGCTAAAACCTTATGGATTGATGCAGTTTGGTCGCTCAGGACGAATTTCATTATCAAAAGAACGTCAGGAGATCAGTAGCTTACTTGCAGAATATGATCAAGAGGATGCGATAGTGTAAGGTGAGATCACCTTTCATAAGATAAGAACTACAGATAATTATTATTATGTCAGAGTTAAATTTCAGAGGAGTAGTTGAGAACGTAGTACTACGTAACGAATGTCCTTTGGAAGAAACTCAAGAAGTTCTAAAATTCCTCTATCTATAGATACATTTAAAGGGATGGTTTCGGCTGTCCCTTTTTTACTTTTAAATGGATAATAAGTACTAGGCGTTTTAAATACTTAAATCTATTTTACTAAAAACTTCCACCCTTATCAAAGGGAAATATCATGGCAGAAACAGAAGAATTGGTAGGTTTACCGAGTGTGGAATCTATCGTAAAAGCACATAGAAAATTAAAGGATGTTGTTACTAGAACACCTTTAATGAGAAATATGAACTTGTCTGAAAGATATCAGGCTGATATTTGGTTGAAGAGAGAAGATCTTCAGATTGTACGTTCTTATAAGTTGAGAGGTGCTTACAATAAGATTTCATCTTTATCAATTGATGAGCAAAAGAAAGGTATTGTGTGTGCTAGTGCAGGCAATCATGCTCAAGGTGTAGCTTATTCTTGTAAAGTGCTAGGTATTCATGGTGTGATTTATATGCCAGCGCCAACTCCAAACCAGAAAGTAAGTCAGGTGAGGATGTGGGGAAAAGATATGGTGGAAGTAGTTTTGGTTGGTGACACTTTCGATGATGCTTACGCTGCAGCTATGCAACGTTGTGAGGAAGAAGGAAGAGTATTTATCCATCCTTTTGATGATCCTAAAGTAATAGAAGGTCAAGGTACGGTAGGACTAGAGATCTTAGAAGATGCTAAGGACGATATAGATTACCTTGTAATGCCAATTGGTGGTGGTGGACTGTCATCTGGTGTGGGAAGCTATTTCAAGCAAATCAGCCCTAGTACAAAGCTGATAGGAGTAGAACCTGAAGGTGCTCCAGCCATGAAGGTGTCTATTGACAAAGATGAAGTGGTAACATTACCTAAAATTGAGAAATTTGTGGATGGTGCCGCTGTACAAAGAGTAGGTGATAATACTTTTAAAATCGCGAAGCAGTTTTTAGAAGATGTTATTTTAGTACCTGAAGGAAAAGTATGTTCGACTATTTTGCGTCTATACAACGAGGATGCTATTGTAGTAGAGCCTGCAGGTGCTTTATCGATTTCAGCTTTGGATGCTATCAAAGATGAAATAAAAGGAAAGAGAGTGGTCTGTGTAGTAAGTGGGTCTAATAATGATATCGGTCGTATGGAAGAGATTAAGGAACGTTCTCTTTTATATGAAGGGTATAAACATTACTTCATGGTGAGATTCCCTCAGAGAGCAGGTGCTTTAAGAGAATTCTTGGCTGAAGTTTTAGGTCCAAATGACGATATTGTTCACTTTGAATACACGAAAAAAGTGAACAGAGAGAAGGCTCCAGCCATTGTTGGGATTGAAGTAAAGTACCCTTCAGACTTCGATAGTTTGACAGAACGAATGACTCAAGGAGGTTATAAATTTGAGCTTCTCAACGAAAATCAAGATATGTTCAACTTTTTGATATGATTTTGTGATTTATCTTATTGTTGTAAATCAGAGTATTATGATTTTGTTAAGATAAAATTACAATTTTAATACCCGCTATAGTTTGGATTATCCAAATCAAGGGTGCATATTTGCATCGCTTTTAAGAAAAACGCCTCTTAAAAAGCGACCTGGAGCAGTAGTTCAGTTGGTTAGAATACCTGCCTGTCACGCAGGGGGTCGCGGGTTCGAGTCCCGTCTGTTCCGCCAACAAGTCTTCATCAAGACTTTCAAAAACCGATGACTGGAGCAGTAGTTCAGTTGGTTAGAATACCTGCCTGTCACGCAGGGGGTCGCGGGTTCGAGTCCCGTCTGTTCCGCCAACAAGTCTTCATCAAGACTTTCAAAAACCGATGACTGGAGCAGTAGTTCAGTTGGTTAGAATACCTGCCTGTCACGCAGGGGGTCGCGGGTTCGAGTCCCGTCTGTTCCGCCAACCAATTCAAGAGAAAGACAAGTTCGTTATGGACTTGTCTTTTTTTATTTTATACACTTTTTATCAGTGCCGTAATATCTAAAGGTAATACGGAGTCAAATTCCAGTACAGTATTTTGATCAAGGGGAGAGATAAAATGTAAAGTTTTAGCATGTAGACAATGACGCCCGATTTGATTCTGAATTTTTCGGTCTAGTATTAAATAGGAAACCTCATAACGCTGATCACCAACAAGGGGATGTCCTAGGAATTGCATGTGAACTCTGATCTGATGCGTTCTGCCCGTTTCCAACCTGCATTCAACTAAAGTGAACTTAGAATAACGCTGTAGTACCTTATAATGCGTTACAGCCTCTTTGCCAAAAGACTTATCCACGGAAACTTCAATACTTCTTTCATTTTCTGGGTGTCTGCCAATATGTTGATGAATTGTTCCCTGATCCTCTTTTACATTTCCCCATACCAAAGCATTATAAATTCTGTAAGGTTTCATTTTCTTAAACTGCTGACTTAAAAATTGTCTAGCATGTTCAGTTTTAGCCAAAACTAGTACCCCACTCGTATCTTTATCCAAACGCTGGACAATACAGTCTTTTAAGAGTACATCTTTCTGATCCGTTTTTCTATAATAAGTTTTTAATGCGTTCTGAACAGTATTGCCATAATTGCCTAGTCCAGGATGCATGGGCATTAGGGCAGGTTTATTGATTACAATGCACTCACTGTCTTCATGGAGTACTTCTAAGGGATAATCATAATCTAGCAATTCTGTAAGTTTATTAAAAGGTTCATACCAACGAATGATGTCATCAGGTTTAACAAGGTAACTTGCTTTTGACTTTTTATCATTGACAGTCACCATTTCAGTTTTAATTTTCTTCTGAATGATGTTTCTACTTTTATTAGGAAGGTTTAAAGATAGAAAATGGTCTAATCGTACCTGTTTGCCGGCTTTTGGTACTGTAAATTCTTCATGAAGATGCTTCTTTTCTATCATTCTCTTTTTTTGTTGTATGATCCAAGCTACAAAGTTAACTTGCAAGACTTATTGATGGAATTAAAATATGGAAGAAAATAAAGAGACGAAGCAAGAATTTGACTTTTCAAAGTTTACACTCCCAGAGAAAAAAGAGAACAAAGAGAACAAAAAGGGGATGGCCTGGTGGAAACACCTTCTTTTATTTATAATAACACTTGTAGCAACCACTTTTGCAGGCTTGGAATGGTTATATGGAAAATCTGTTATTTTCACTCCAATCAGTCCAGAAGAATGGTGGGGAGCACTTTCTTATTCGGTTCCATTTTTAGGGATATTGACGGTTCATGAATTTGGCCATTATTTCACTGCAAAATACCACAAACTCAAAGTCACTTTACCCTATTATCTACCGGTATGGTTTTTTAGTATAGCTCCATCAATAGGTACCTTCGGTGCTTTCATTAAAATTAAAAGCATGATCAAATCAAGAAATGCGTTTTTTGATGTAGGTGTATCAGGTCCTTTAGCAGGTTTTGTAGCCGCTTTGTTTGTTTTATTTTATGGCTTTACACATTTACCTCCTCAAGAATATATTTTTCAGATTCATCCCGAATATCAGGAGTATGGTTTAGATTATGCGAATCATGTATATGATAATTTGGGAGAAGGCGAAGATATGATGTTTGGTACTAACTTGTTATTTGAATTTTTCAAGCATTATGTAGCTCCAGATCCATCATTAGTACCCAATCCACATGAAATGATGCATTATCCTTATCTGTTTGCAGGTTTCTTGGCTTGTTTTTTTACAGCATTAAATCTTTTGCCTTTTGGGCAATTGGATGGAGGGCATGCATTATATAGTATAATAGGATATAAACGATTTCATCAGCTTCTACCTTTTACATTTGCCGCATTTTTATATTGGGGTGGATTAGGTTTATTCTCTGCAAATGACAGTCATGAATACCTTCTGACTTATGCTCCACTATATGTTTTCTATTTGTATTTTGTTTCTATGCAACTGTTCAAAGACAAAATAACGATAGCACTTTATGCAATGGGTATTTTTACTGCTCAGTTTGTTACTGTAACTTTTATTCCGACTGCAACAGGGTATACGGGATGGTTATTTTTCGGAGTGATTTTATCAAAGTTTGTAGGATTACATCACCCACCAGCATTATACAAAAAAGGTGTTGACACCAAACGTAAAATTGTTGGTATCATCACCTTGATCGTTTTTATATTATGTTTTACGCCTACGCCGTTTATTCTGAACTAGAATTTTCTTCACCGACGATATAAGGCTTTTTATCAGGATTGAAATAAGGAATGTCTAGCATACCAAATCCATGAGCTGTCAATTCACCAAATCCATTGTGATAGATAAACTCTTGTACTTCTGGAGCTGCTAAAATTTCAAATGGGAGGGTATAACCTCTAGCTTCCTTGATTTCTCCATTCTTAATTACAGAATAGATACGGGCAAACTTTTTGTCCATTCGATTGATCCTTGCTAAATAGTCTTGATCAGGAATCACTTGAAACCTGAAGAAAGAGGCTATTTGCTCTTGGGTATACAAACCTGAGCTTTCCATTCTGAACATTGTAGAATCATACAACATATCAGAAAAGTCATCACTTACAGGATTTACAAACATCTTGTTGTTTAACCCTTGAATATCGTGGAAAGGTACAATGGGTGAGATACAGAGGTATTTCATGGACTCACTGAACTGAGGTACTTCTTCTACCTCAACACTGTCAGCTTGCAGCATCAAATTACCTAAAAGAATATGAGATTCTCTGAACAACCCATTGACGATACTGTCAACGAATTCTTTATTTGGGCTGGTTAATACGATGGTTGCTTTTTTTGAAAAATAATGTAGACCTTCTCGGCCAACTTTTGTCTGTCCTTTAAGCCCAGAAAAAGTAAAATTGGCGTTATCGAATAAGTCATTATCAGCACACGCTATCTTCAGCATGTTCTGAACAAGTTTTTGGTGGTGGAAGGGTAAAATTGCACCCTTGTTACGGAGATTGAAGATTATTCTTATGCGCACCTTCTAAAAAATTTGTAGTTGGTAACTTCCAATAGGATAAATCCTAGATAGATAAAAAAATTAATAAAGCGTGGAAACACTTGTAAAATACCTCAATGAGGCAGATTACTTAATATCATTAATTTCTCTCAATTAAAGTAATTTTTTTAACAAAATTATATTTTTAAGCTTTATTTAACGAAGGATTATATTTTTTCCACCAATTCTGCAAAACAAGAATTGACCATACTTGGTTTTGATCATAATTGGAAGAATTAAAGATTGTGTTCTTCAAACTCTCTGTATAATTGACATCAAAGATGCCTTGATTTGCTACAAAGTCCTTGTCTAACATTTCATTGACCCAACTTCTTAAAGCAGTTTTATACCCATTCATCAATGGTACTTCAAATCCGTGTTTTGGTCGTTTATAGAGCTCTTCAGGTAGTAAATTTCTAAATGCATCCTGTAAGATTCTCTTCTTCATGTTACCATGGATTTTATATTCAGAAGGAAGTCGCATTGCAAACTCAACTACTCTATGATCAAGGAACGGAACACGTACTTCAAGGCTGTTCAGCATACTCATAGAATCTACCTTGTGCAGCATGTCATTGACCAATAAACCATTAAGGTCAGAGAATAAAACATCATTAATTCCAGTTCCATTAATCGATTGTGTGAGATGTGCTTTTCTCTGTGAAAAAGCATTTTCATCTATTTGATCTTTAAAGTCTTGAGAAAGGATGCTTCTTGTTGTATCGGTATCTCTCCAACAGCATTGGAACCAATACCTTTCCTGTGGAGAAAGTTTTAACCCTTCACCAAATTTGATGGCTTGTCTCACTTTATTTCCTAAAGCAGAGTTTCTACTTTGAGGGAGTTGCTTTAAAATAGGAAGACCCGCTTTGATGGCCTTTGCTAAAGTTCCTTGGTTTCTTGATTTCCATTCCCCCAGGTGTTTATTGTATCCTGCGAACATTTCATCAGCGCCATCTCCAGATAAAGCAACTGTTACTTTCTTTTTTGTTTCCCTGCACAAAATATTTACAGCCAAAGCTGATGCATCGGCAAAAGGTTCTGCATAACTATCCAGCATACCAAAGAGATGATTGTAAAAATCATCTGGCGTTAGTTTAAAAGCAGTATGATCTGTATTGTACTTTTTGGCGACTAATTCAGCATAATGTGTTTCATCAAAAAGAGGCTCGTCTTTATAGCCAATAGAGAACGTTTGTAACTGTTCTGTATGTTTTGATGCCATAGCAACTACCGCAGAAGAGTCAATTCCTCCACTTAAAAAAGCACCTAATGGAACATCCGAAATCATTCTTTCTTTAATGGAAGCGTCCATCACTTTCAGAAGTTCTTGTTGTGCTTCTTCATACGAAAGATCTAAAGGTGTTGAGCATTGTTTTTGAAGCTGATAATATGGCTCAACAATGACCTCTTTTCCTTTAATAAACATATAATGTCCTTGGGGAAGTTTCTTGATATTCTTGAAGACAGAATCAGGAGTAGGAATATAAGTTAATTGCAATAATTGGAAAATAGAAGTGGGGTCAACATCTTTTTCAATACCGAATTGAAGAAGAGAAACCATTTCACTACCGAAAACTACTTTATCCTCATCTACAGCATAAAGCAATGGTTTTATTCCCATTCTGTCTCTTGCTATAAAAAGACTGTTTTCCACATTATCATAGATGGCAAACCCAAAGAAACCATGGAATAAATTTACACAGTCCTTGCCATAATGAATATAAGCATAGAGTAATACTTCAGTATCAGAACTTGTTTTGAATTCAACACCTTTGTTCTTCAACTGTTCTTTAATCTCTTGATAATTATAAATTTCTCCATTGAAAACAATGGTGTAACGTCCTGAAATATCATGCATAGGCTGATTAGCACCTTCAGACAAGTCAATGATAGAAAGTCTTCTATGTCCTAGATGAACGAAATGACTGCTGTAAACGTCAGATGCATTTGGTCCTCTATGAGCAATAACCTCTGTTGCTTTATGCATATGGATAGCTTGCATTCGACCAATTTCATTGAAGGCAAATAAACCTGTAATACCGCACATGATCTTTTCTTGGAGTTAAAAAAATGGTGATTAAAGAATTTTTACAGAACGAAATTAGAAAAAATATCAGTAACAAAAATCAAAAAGCCAATGAATTAAAAACATTGACCAAGATATTGAATTAAAAATGGGTTGTTAGTTTAAACTAACTCCAATGTGTACCCTAATAAACTACCTCCTAAAATGATCCACATGCTGTTCACTTTTTTGAATTTAAAAGTGATCATTATACTTAAAACAGCAATTAGAATACTTTGCCAACTATGAAGTGAAGTTATGGTCATTTCAAATAATACTTTTACCATAATTGCTACGGAAGCAATGTTGACAGCATCAAGAAAATATCCAACATGTTTGGAGTTTCTCAATTTAGGAATCAAAGGGTTTAATAGTAAAACCAGAATAAAAGAGGGGAGAAATATACCCAATGTAGCCATAATTGCCCCTTGTATACCTCCAAGTTGAAACCCAACAAAAGTGGCTGTAGAAAGTACAGGCCCTGGAGTAAATTGACCAATTGCAATTGCATCCATTAATTCCTGTCTAGTAAGCCATCCATTTCCAACAAGTTCAGTATCTAAATAGGCAAAAAGTACATATCCACTACCATATAATACAGCTCCAACTTTTAAGAAAGTAAGAAAAATTGTAGATGTGGAAACACCAGCTATCCCTTTTAGAGGTGCTGAAGTAAATAAGAGAGGCAACAAGGCATTTTTATTTATGCTATTACTGTTTTTGAAGCTGAAATAAAGAATACCCAAAATACCAGTACTTAATAATGCTATAATTTCATTCACACCCATAAGAGACGCGACTAATGTCAATGCACCTAAAATTCCTATTTCAATACTTTTTAAAGCTTTTTTGCCGAGCTTTAAAATTGCCCCCATGATAATAGCCAATACTGCAGGTTTGATTCCTACAATAAAAGGTGCAACGTTAGGTAGTTCGCCGTATTCAGTATAAAACCAGCCCAAAATACCGGTAATTACAACAGCCGGAAAAATAAAAGCTATTCCTCCTAGAACTAACCCCATGAACCCTGCTCTTTCATGCCCAACATGCATCGTCATTTCGGTCGAGTTTGGACCAGGGATTAAATTGGTGGCGCCAATTAGGTCTAGAAAATGCTCATTGCTCATCCATTTTCTTTTGTCAACAACTTCTTTTTCTAGCATAGCAATGTGTGCGGCGGGTCCACCAAAGGCAATACAACCCAAACGGAACATGACAGTAACAACTTCAAGTAGCTTTGATAAATTATTCATTTATAATAAAGATTGTGTTTGGTTATTTAGAGCATGTTTTAAACATGCTCTTAAGAATTAGGTTTTTGTACTCTTATAGTAGAGTGTTTTAATTTAATAATTCAAAGTACGTACAATTGAAGTGGTGTTTTGTGGTCTATTTGAAAATATAATAGTAAAAAAATAGGCATCGAGCACTTAAACCGCCCGATGCCTATCTGTGTCACGCTTTAGAAACTGATTTTTATTATAAAAAATATTTTCAGTTTGCTAGCATTATCTCATCTCATAACTTTCAAGAACAAATTAAGCGTATCATGAACACATACAGCGATGATGTAAGTGTTAATAAATATTGATTATTATCATTGTTTTGGTGTAAGTATCTAGAACTTAGCTCTTAAACCTAATTCTACCACTTTTAAATCTTTAGGTTTACCCTCATCTATTCTTAATCTGATCAAAGTTCTCATTCTATGAAAGCCATGTCTGCCTGCTGCACCAGGATTGATGTGTAATAATTTCCTTTCCTGATCAGGGATTACTTTTAATATATGAGAGTGGCCACATATAAAAAGATCGGGTTGTAGCTCCTTCAAGCGTTTTTTGAGTTTTGCAGTATATTTAGGAGGGTATCCACCTATATGTATTATGTATACCTTTACTCCATCTACTTCAAAAATTGCTTCCTCAGGATAAGTAGCCCTTAGGCTTCCATCATCTATATTTCCATAAACTGCTTTAGTAGGAGCAACTTTTTCTAGTTCATCCATCACATGTTGCTCTCCAATATCGCCAGCATGCCATATTTCATCACAGCCCTCTAAGTTTTTTAAAATATGCTCATCAATGTAGCTATGTGTGTCAGAAATGATTCCTATTTCTTTCATAATATTTTTATGTATTCAAAAGCCATCTATGTTCCTTCGAATTATTTCCATCTGTTAATAAAATTCAATCAAAATAACTTAAATACTATTCAATCGTTCAATTAACTATAAAAAATAATTTAGAAACCGAAAAAGCTGAAAATACTATGAAGAACTTAATTAAAATATTTATCGTTTCGATTTCTCTTATGTTAAGCTCAAATCTATTCGCACAGGACGCTTCATTTGATGAGCAACCTTTAACAAAACAAGAGTTGAGAGCTCAGAAAAGATTAGAGAAAAAGAAAGAAAGAGAACAAAAGAAATTAATCGCAAAACAATTAGAGCTTATTATTCACGAAAATGCCGTTCGTGGAATTGATAGTGCAAGTTTTGTTTTAGAAGCTACTCAAGTTTACGACAGATACGGAAACGTTGAAAACGTAAACAGCAATATCAACTTTGTGAAAGTAGTAGGAAATAAAGCCGTTTTCCAATTAGGATTCGATGGTGTAGTAGGGTTGAATGGTGTTGGTGGTATTACCATGGAAGGCACAATTTCAGGTTATGAAGTTGAAAAACTTGATAACGGTAGAGTAAATGTGAAATGTAATGTGCAAGGGCCAATTATGATGGCGAATATGAGTTTCACAATGGATGGTGAAGGAAATTTTGCCAATGTGAAAGTGAGAGCACAGACAGAAAATATTGAATTAAGTTTCAGAGGGCAAATTCAGCCTAACAATCATTCTAGCGTGTATGAGGGTATGAAACTATTCTAATGGTAAAAAATAAAGTTTAGATAATGATGACATAAAAAAAAGAGCAGTTTCTTTGAATCTGCTCTTTTTCGCTTCATTTCATTTCATTTCTTTTGTATAACAAATATAGGATTAACTTTCATTATCTCATGATGATTAGGAAATTATTTCTAGTGATTTTTGTCATTGAAACTGAATTTTGATGGAGTTATTTTAGGTGTGTGAATTACACTTATAGTGTAGTGACGTTGTGATTGTGAATTTAATTTATATTGTCAATCATCTTAAAACTAAATCATTATGAAACAATTTGAAGATTTAAGAGATTTATTTATTCATCAAATGAAAGATAGATATGATTCTGAGACACAGCAGATTGGTGTTTACCATGAGTTGGGTTTGAGAGTGAAGTCTGTGGGGCTGAAAAGAGTTTTGGCTATTTGTGAGAAAAGTGCACAGAAACATATCGACTTTTTGGATGAATTATTTACAGACCTTCATGAAAATCAAGTGGGAGATATTTGTGAATGCAGTTTGGGTATGATCAAGGAAATGAATAAAGTGTTAGAAAACACTTCAAATCATAATATTACAGACATAGCAATACTTTCAACCATCCGACAGTTACATTCCAATGACCTTACAGGCTATCAGAATATTTTGATGTATGCTGATCAGGTGCATGATGATGCGATATTGGATGTATTGAAGCAAATGCTGAAGAATGAAAAAGATCTTGACCAGCTTTTGGATGAAACCATGTTGAATCTAATTCAAAAAGAACACGTACTGGAAGTAGAAGTTTGAGTTTTCAAATACTATGGAAGTAATTGTTTATGGGGTTTCCTTGCTTGGTTTTCTAATACGGTAACTATAAAAGCATCAGGAAACCCTTTTTGTCTTACTGAACTCAATATTTTTTGTGCTTCCTCTTTAGAGTAAGTTTTCCCTACAAGCACTTGATATTTGTAGGCATTTTTTGATTCTTCGTCATAAAAAAGGAAAACAGGGTAGCCTAACACTTTAAATTCTCTTTTATTCAATTCCACATCATCAACACTTGACATGATTTGGATTCTATAGAAATGAAGGCTTGATAATTTTTCATTCTTTTTATCAGAAGTTGTTGAATCTTGCGGAGTTGCTGTATTTGCTACAGCAATTTGTGCTTCTTTTACTTCTACTTTTTTCTCAGGAACTGGAGTTGCAGTTTTAACTTTTGGAGCATCAAATCTTCTTACATATGCATCCTTAAAACCTTTTTTACGAATTGTTTTAGCAAGCTGATCAGCTACTTTTTTTTCATATTCCCTTCCGACTAAAAGTGCATACATTTTTCCTTCTTTATGAGGATCCACTTTCATTTTCAGGTTTCTAATTTTCTTTGATTTCAGATCAGCAGTCGGGTTTGAAGTAGATCCAATTTGTACTCTATAATAAGGGTATCTTTTATCATCAGCAGGTCTAGGTCTTTTATTTTCAAAATCACGAATAGCTCTGAACAAGGCCGATGCAATATAAGTTTGTCCTTTGCCTGAGTTTAAATAAGCTTCTTCTTTGGCATTACTCATAAAACCACATTCTACTAACACACCAGGCATTTCAGTATATTGAAGTACTTGTAAGTTGTGGCCTCTGTCATTACGGTCACGAATACCTCTACTTTTTCTTCCAGCTCTAATAAAATCTTGATCAATTTGTTTTGCTAGAGTATGGGAAGTGGGAAACTTTTTGCTTTGAATATGAATTTGAGTACCATGATAGCTTTTGTGTGCCAAGCTGTTACAATGTATACTTATAAAATAGTCGGCATTAACACTATTAGCATATTCTACTCTTTCATCGAGTGAAACAGTTCTATCCGTCTTTCGAGTATATTTTACTACTACGTTATTGACTCTTTCCTCTAAATAGCCTCCAAGTCTGAAAGCAATATCTAGATTAAGGTCAGATTCATGCTTGTAATAGCTTTTACTTCTAGGTTTACCCACATCAGTGCCACCATGACCGGGGTCAATCACAATAACGACTTTTCTGCCAAAACTATATTGTTTATAAGATTCACTTTGTCCAAAGACAGTAAAACTGAACAAGGTAAGGATGGAGACGAAGTTTAAAAAAAGATATTTATTGCGATTGGATAACATAAAAATTTTCTCCGGATATTAATATTTGAATATAAGTACTTACGAAATTACTCAGAATGCTTTAGTATTTACAAGTATTCTTATTTAGTTCTTTTAAATATTATGCGATTTCATTCAAAATGTCGAACTTTGAGCCCGAAATTTAAGTACGAACTCATACAAACGAATGGCAGATAATAACGAACAGCAGGAAATGTCATTCTTAGATCATTTAGAAGAGCTAAGATGGCACGTGTTGAGAGGGGTAGCATCAATTTTTATTTTCTCAGTAATTGCATTTGTAGCAAAATCTTTTGTTTTTAACGTCATCATTTTAGGACCGTCACGTTTAGATTTTCCTACCTATACATGGTTGTGTGAATTATCACATTATATGGATACGGATGCGTTGTGTATTCAAAGTCTGCCTTTTACGATCCAAAGTAGAACAATGACAGGTCAGTTTGCCATGCACATTATGTCTTCTATTGTGATCGGATTGATTTTCGCTTTCCCTTACACTTTCTGGGAAATATGGCGTTTTGTAAAGCCAGGATTATATCAAAATGAGCAGAATGCAACAACCGGAGCTACGTTTTTTGTGAGCTTATTATTTATCACAGGAGTATTATTTGGATATTATGTCGTATCTCCATTGGCCATCAATTTCCTTTCAAATTATCAAATTGATGAAAGTGTATTGAATGAGTTTGATATTTCTTCCTACATTTCCACCCTAGCCATGATTGTACTTTCTGGCGGTGTAATGTTCCAATTGCCGATGGTCGTTTACTTCTTGTCAAAATCTGACATGGTTACACCTGACAGTATGAAGGAATACAGAAGACATGCTATTGTAATCATTCTTATTGTATCAGCAATCATTACTCCTCCGGATCCAATTACGCAAATATTGATTGCAGGACCGATTGTATTCTTGTACGAAATAAGTATTTATATCTCTGCAAGAGTGTTGAAGAATAAACAAAAGAAAGCCAAAAAGGAACTTAGAAAAGTGTAGTACTTTTCATTAAGATTAGAAATAAAAATGAGCTGGATATTTTGAGAAAGATATCCAGTTTTTTGTTTTAGAGCTGTTATTACCTAGAGGGATGTTCTTTCAGAAATAGATCTGCCGAGTGTTAATTCATCTGCAAATTCTAAAGCTCCGCCTACAGGAATACCTCTAGCAATATTTGTCACTTTAAGGGAAGTGATATTCTCTAATTGTTGTCTAATAAAGAAAGCAGTTGTGTCGCCATCCAAACTTGCATTCAGAGCGAAAATAACTTCGTTGATGTCTTCTGAATGAACACGTTCAATGAGATGCTCAATAGTTAGATCCATTGGAGTGATACCTTGCAACGGTGAAATCACCCCATTTAGAACATGGTAAATTCCTTTGTAAGCACCTGTAGATTCAATGGCCAATACATCAGACATATTTTCAACAATACATAAAGTTGAAAAATCTCTTGATGGGTTGGAACAGACTCCACAGAGCTCATCATCGGAAATATTGTGGCATTTCTTACAATACTTTACATTTAATTTCAAAGAGGCGATAGAAGTGGCCAAATCTTTGGCAAACAGTTCATCTTCTTTCAAAATAAAAAGAGCCATTCTCAAAGCAGTCTTTTTCCCAATTCCGGGAAGTTTGGCAATTTCCTCTACGGCCTTTTCTAATGATTTTGAAGGTAAGTTAGGCACAGCTATCAGTATTGAAATGTAAAAATTATAAAATTTCGCAAGAAATTCCTCTGTCACACAATGCAGTTCGCATAGGTGTTAGTTCATCAAAAGTACCATTCTTTACGGCACACTTTCCATTATAATGTATAATCCAAGTACACTGTTCCGCTTGATGCGTAGTATGATCACAAATTTGAATCAAAGCATCAATTACAGTATCAAATGTATTTACATCGTCGTTGAAAACGACCAATTCTCTGTTAAGTTCAGAATCAACCAGGGTTTCCTCCAGCTCTTGAACTTCAGTATCACTTTGTGTTGAAAACTTAATCATATGAAAGTAAAAAGATTTGATACACAAAAATAGCAATCCTATCATTAATTAACTAATTGCCTCTTTAATAACATTCATTCTTTCAAATTAGTTTACGTAATTAGTGCAAATTCGACTTTAATTTATACAAAAAATGAGCAAAACAATTCTGATTACAGGAGCAAATGGATTATTAGGGCAACATCTTACCCAATTACTTACATCTCAAAATACTTACAATGTGATAGCTACGGGAAGAGGGGGAGATCGCTTAAAAGAAGAGGGTTATAAATATCTCACTATGGACATCACAGATGAAAAAATGGTGAGAGATGTGCTTCAAAATACGCAGCCTTCAATAATTTTTCATTGTGCGGCGATCTCAAAAGTTGAAAACTGTGAAGATGATCATGATGAGGCTGTCCGTCAGAATGTGACTGCAACTCAAACTTTACTTCAAGTGGGGAAAGAAAATGGATTAGAGCACTTCATTTATCTGTCTACAGATTTTGTCTTCGATGGTGAAAAAGGTTTATATGAAGAAGACGATCAAAGAAATCCACCCAATTTTTATGGGCAAACTAAATTGATGTCTGAGGATTTACTTCTCAAAGAAAAAGAAATCAAGATTGCGATTGTAAGAACTTGTTTGGTTTATGGACAAGTGAAAGACATGAGCAGAACTAATATTATGACTTGGGTGAAAGATAAATTGAGTAAAGGAGAAGCTATAAAGGTGGTCAATGATCAATATAGAACCCCTACCTATGCGGGTGATTTGGCAAATGGATGTGCTTTAATCGCCGCTCAAGGAGTTGAAGGTATATTTCATATTTCAGGCAAAGATTACCTGACTCCTTATGCAATTGCACTTCAAGTAGCAGAATATTTAAACCTTTCAGTCTCAAATATTTTACCTGTTACAGCATCCACATTTGTTGAGCATGGACGTCGCCCGCTAAAGACAGGTTTTACGAATAATAAAGCATATGATATACTAAATTATCAGCCAATTTCGTTTTATGATGGCATGAGAAAAGTATTAGGAGGTGATATGAATCGTTAAAATTAACTTAAAAAATATATTTGAAAATTGATTCAAAGCCTTATATTTGCTAATGTGTAAACTACTATGCCTAACGTTTTTATACATTAATCCAAACAAATGCTCTTCTAATTAGTGTGAACTGACTGTTTGGCATAAAACATGCAATGTTGTATAAGGTTGAAAAGTCTTTGGACATCTCTAATATTGAAATAGATTACTCTACCTTGAGTTATAAAAATATTTTTTAGAATGAAATTAAAAACTTCACTTCAAGCTGTTTTATTTTTGGTGCTTCTTTGTTTTGCTTATTCGGAGAGTTATTCTCAAGGATTAAAGAGTAGAGCAAGATTTACTTCAAAAAAGCGATACATAAGTTTTGGTGGTATGATTACCTCTGCCAATTTTATGGGTGATTTATCTCCTGCTAATAGCATGGGTAGTATTGACTGGGCACATACTAAATTCCAATTTGGTGGTTTTATCCAAAAAAGAATGACGCCTAGAGTTACAGCTCGTTTATCCTTAAATAATAACATCTTTTCAGGAAGTGATAAAGATGCCGGTAGAAATGCTGACAGAGGTTTAGAGTTTTCAACTTACGCTGTTCAATTGAATGCCATGGGCCTTGTAGATTTATTTCCCAATTCAGGGGTATTTTACAGAAGACCTAAAATTCCGATTCCATATGTTGGTCTTGGTTTTGGCTTTTTGTTCTCTACTGCCACTGTTTCTCAAAACCCGGAGCCGGGTTATCAAGGTTCGATTCTTACAGGCAAGAAAACTGTAAATACTCCTACCTATGTGATTCCAGTTGCGTTGGGTGTGAGGTATAAGCTGACATCCCATTTAGATATAGCATTTGAGGCTACCGCCAATTACACAGGATCAGATAAAATCGATGGAATTGATAATGATGTGAATTCAAGTCCTACTATTAATAGTATCAATGATGCTTTCTTAACATTAGGCTTTCAGTTGAATTATATTGTAGGTGGATCAATCAAGATGCCGAAATTCCGTTAAAGAATAAATAAATAAATTGAAAGTCCGTCAGGAAACTGAACGGACTTTTTTTGTAAACCTAATAATATGGAGAACTGCTACTAAATTCTAGATTTTTTAAATTAAACAGAGTATGAACAAGGAATTGAAATATTTTTTGATCTCCTGCTTCTTCGTCACTATCACTTTGATAAGTAATCATAAAGCTAATGCTCAATATTGGGTGTTGAGTGGTGGTGTTGGAACAGCTTTTTATTCCGGGGATGTGTCTCCTGTACCGCACCCTTCAGATTTTAGAGTAGGAGGTAAATTTTCAGCTAATTATAAAATCAAAAACCATTTTCTATGGAGAACAAGTTTAGATTTGGGGTGGTATACAGGTAATGATGCCCACTATGATAAGTCATTTCATCAGTCTAGAAATGCAAGTTTCGAGAATGTGATGGTGAATGTGGCAACAGGATTTGAATACAATTTTTTGAATTTCAGAGAGCATAAAAGAAAGATAGATAACTTTACGCCTTATTTCTTTATGCAGTTAGGAGTAGGGGCGTTTCCTATTTTAAACACTACCACAACAAGGGCTGATAATATCTATTACTCAGTTACCCTTCCTTTGGGTATTGGTTTTAAAAAGAGAATCACCTATTACCTTGATTTTGGTATGGAATTCAGTATAGTGAAACCTTTATGGAATGACAATACGGATTCGATTTTTAGAGGAGATATAACAGCACCAGACAGAGAACAAACAGTGTATCCAACTTGGAGAGATAATTATTATTTCTTAGGTTTTACACTTAGTTACCATATCTTTAATATTAACTGTCCTCAATACAAGGATAGAAGATAAAAAACGAAGACAAAAAATAAAGGCTATCAGTTAATGATAGCCTTTATTTTTTATGTTGAAGATTGGATTATCCTCCGAAGAAGTAACCAACACTTAAGATCCATTGAGTAGCTTTGATTGTTGGAGCATTAGTAACTTTTGATAAGTTTGCACCACTTTCATATTTCACGTCAACAGTAAGTTTTTTGATGTCAGCACCAATACCTGCTTGCCATCCCCAAGTGAAGTTATTAATATCAGCATCATCACCACTTTCAGGGAAATTAGATTGAGCTACAGCTCCACCAAATGCACGGCCACTAATTCCTAATAAACCAAACTTTAAACCTACAACGATTGGCACATCAAATCTATTGATATATTCACTATCTGATGATACACCTTGAATGTTGATTGTACCGCCAACTCTAGAGTATAAAGCTTCAATTTGAGCATAAATTGGTAATACAGGGATGTTAGTTCTGAACATACCACCAAGGTGCCATGAAGCTGTTCCTTCAGTTGTCCATGTTGAAGGTGCACCTTCTAAGTTATAAGATGATGCTCCAATACCACCTTTTACACCAAGGCTAAAAAGTCCATCTTGTGCTTGGGCTGTTGCACCGATAAGTAATAGACCAACAATTAGAGTTAAGATTTTTTTCATAATAAAAAAATGATAGAGTTATTTTTAAATACGCTTATAGATTAGACAATTAACATTAAATGATTGTCAATTTATTGGATAAAGTATTAACATCGATCAAAACACTTTGTTTGACATTGTGTACCCTTTATCTTGCGATCCAATTAGAACAAAAATTTAACCAATCATTTCAAATGCGTCGAAATCATTACACTTTATCACTGTTCCTGCTTTCCATTATTTTTCTTGCCAATACCTCTAATGTTTGGGCATGGGGACAAACAGGGCATAGAGCTGTAGCTCAAGTAGCTGAAAATCATTTATCCAAAAAAGCAAAGAAAGAACTGGAGATGATCTTGGGAGATTCTGCTTATCTTCCAATGGTATCTACTTGGATGGACGATATCAAATCAGATAAGAAGTATAGCTTTATGTATTCTTGGCATTACATCAATATTGATGAAGGAGAAACATTCGAAGAAATAGAAAGAAGCCCTAAGGGTGATATTGTGAAAGCAATTGAAGATATGACTGCTATCTTGGAAGATGAAAATGCTTCTATGAAGAAAAAAGGAATGGCAATCAAAGTATTGACTCATTTAATTGGAGATTTGCATCAGCCATTTCATGTGGGGCATAAATCAGATCTTGGAGGCAATAAAGTGAAAGTGACTTGGTTTGGAAAGCCATCCAATATTCACAGAGTCTGGGATTCTGAGATGTTGAAATCAAAAGAACTTTCATATTCGGAGGTAGCTTTATATGTTGATAGAACAACAAAAGAAGAAGTTGAAAAACTTCAGAGCGCTTCAACAGTTGATATGATGAATGAATCTTTTGAATTGGCCACAAAGTATTATGCTGAAGTGGGTGATGGCAAGTTAGGATACCGATATATGTATGATAACTATGCTGTTTTAGAAGAACGTATCAAAGTAGCAGGAATTCGTTTGGCAGGAATACTGAACAGGGTTTTCGCTTAAAAACAAACAATATGCTAGTTTGGGTACATTCTTTTTTTCATAGGATGTACCCTTTTTTAATGATAAACTTTATGATATAAATGACTCAAAATCAAAAAATATATACTCTTAACTTCTGGTTGCTCTGTAGTAGTTCACTGCTCTTTTTTACCAGTTTTAATATGATTATACCTGAGCTTCCGGATTATCTCACCTCATTGGGTGGGGAAGAATATAAAGGGTATATCATTTCTATATTCACGCTGTCTGCAGGGGTATCAAGACCTTTTAGTGGGAAATTAACCGACAGGGTAGGCCGTGTGCCTGTGATGGTTGTGGGAGTGGTAGTGAGTTGTGTTTGTACATTATTTTATCCTCTGATCGGAAGTGTTGCGGCTTTTCTATTGATTCGTTTTTTTCATGGTTTTAGTACAGGTTTTAAGCCTACAGGAACTTCTGCTTATTTAGCGGATATTGTTCCATTTGAAAGAAGAGGAGAAGCTTTGGGGATATTAGGTTTTTGTTCAAGTACTGGTATTGGGCTTGGGCCTATTATTGGAAGCTGGCTCGCTTTAGAAACAGATTTAGATACTATGTTCTATTGTGCTTCAGGTATTTCTTTACTGTCTATTTTAATTCTTTCTGGTTTAAAAGAAACCCTTGAAAACCCAGAAAGAGTGAGATGGGAGCATTTCAATATTAAGAAAAATGAAATTGTTGATAAAAACGCCTTGTCTCCATCAATAGTGATGCTGTTGTGTACTACATCTTATGGAGTGATTTTAACGTTGATTCCGGATTACAGTAAATCATTGGGAATAGAAAATAAAGGAATGTTTTTTATGTTTTTTACGGGAGCTTCCATGTTAGTGAGAGTTTTTGCGGGCAGACTTTCAGATCGTTATGGCCGATTGCCTGTATTGAAGTTCTCTACATTGATGCTAATGATTTCGTTGATCTGGATAGGTTTTGTTTCTTCTGATGTAGAACTTTACTTGGGTGCAATTGTACTAGGATTGGGAATAGGCACTAATTCGCCCACTCTTTATGCATGGACAATTGACAGAAGTAATCCATTACATAGAGGTAGAGCCATCGCAACAATGTATATCGCATTAGAAATAGGAATTGGATTAGGAGCACTGGGATCAGGTTATGTTTATGCCAATGAGATCTCACAGATTGGGTGGTCATTTATCTTGTCTGGAATCTTTTGTCTATTGGCCTTTTTATATATTACATTTGCACCATTAAGAGAGAAAAAATTAAACTAATGAGATTCGAATATTTATTTTCCGACTGTGATGGTGTCATCATAGACAGTGAAATTGTTGCAGCAAGAGTAATGGTAAAATATATCAATTCATTTGGGGTGCCAATGACAGTTGATGAATACCTGAGTAATTTTGCAGGACAAACTTTTAGCGGTATCATGAATAGACTATCCCAAAAACATGGTTTTAGTCTTCCTGATGATTTTATTACACAAATTACGGACAAGTATAAAGAGGCGGCAAAGACAGAGGATAAGCCAATAAAAGGTACTAAGGAAGCTTATGAGGCAATTGATCTTCCCAAAGCCATCATTTCTAATAGTTATAAAGAGCAAATAAATCACGCTGTTGATTTTACAGGGCTGAGAGGTGAATTTGGAAACAGAGTATATTCTGGAGTAGAAAGTGTGGATAATCCTAAACCTGCTCCTGATGTTTATCTATTTGCAGCAAAAGATTTGGGTGTAAGTCCAGAAAAAGTTATTGTGATTGAGGATAGTATAAGTGGTGTGAAATCAGGTTTAGCAGCGGGTATGTATGTTATTGGTTTTGTGGGGGCTTCTCATTTAAAAAGTGATCATGAGCATACCCTGAAAACATTAGGTGTTGAAAATGTTATTCAGGATATGTCAGATTTGCCTGCATTAATAGAGAGGTTAAATGCAGAAGTTGAGAAATAAGGTTTAGCTAACATGAATTTTTGTTTGGATTTTTTCTAAATGTCTGATGTCGTTGGCCTGTACAATTCTAAAAAGACCATTTTTATAAACTAAATGATATAACGCAAGATTAGAATGCTCATACTGATCCATTTTGCTTAAAGGCTCGTCCATTAAATGAGAAACCAATATTTTCATAGCACGGCCATGAGTACAGATCAATACATTTTCTTCTTTCGTGTTGGATAATATATGCTCCATCACTTTTTGTTGACGTTTTACAACATCATTAGGAGATTCAGCATCTTCCAGTTTATAATCATAATTACCACTCTGCCATTCATATAATAGCTTCATGTGGTTTTTATCATCCTGTTCTGTCAATTTACGACCTTCTTTTTCACCCCAGCTGATTTCGTTAAGCCCTTGATGAGCTTCAGTGGGAATACCAGTTTGTGTAAAAGGTAAAACAGTTTGATGTGTTCTTTTTAGATCAGAAGTATAAATCTTGTCAAAGGCGATTCGGTTATATTTTTTGAAAAAAGCTTCTGCTTGAAGCTTACCTAATTCATTAAGGTTGGAATCTATACTACTTCCTTGTACATATCCCTTTTTGTTGAAATCAGTCTCGCCATGCCTGATAATATAAATGTGTTTTGCATTCATAACTTAATTTAGATTTTTCTAATAAAATCATCTGATTAATGACTTAATGGTAAAACATATTTTAAATTGCTCCTTCAAAAGGAAGAGCGCCTTTCTTATTTTACGTAAAAAATGTTAGTTAAGTATAAAAAAAAATTACACTTCATGTATGTTTAACAGTAAATTTACAATAAAAAATCTTAATAACTTGAGAGACAATATGCTTGGACACCTTGATATTGAATTTATTCAAGTTGAAAATGGATTAATTAGTGCAAAAATGCCCGTTGATCAAAGAACGAAGCAACCAATGGGATTATTACATGGAGGTGCGTCCTTAGTGTTAGCAGAAACACTTGGTAGTGTAGGAGCACTTACTCATATTGATGACAACGAATTTGTGCCTGTAGGTCAAGAAATCAATGCTAACCATATAAAAAGTACAAGAAGTGGACATGTTATAGGAATAGCAAAACCTATTCATCTTGGAAAAACTTCTCATGTGTGGGAAATTAATATTGAAGACGAAGAGGGGAATCTGGTTTGTATTTCAAGAATGACAGTGGCGATATTGAAAAAAAAGAAAAAAAAAGTTTAGCTTGACGGCTGAAATCAATGTAATATTTGAACCAAAAAAAAGTGCAAATTTTGAACTTAAATAACATTTTCTAAGTTATTCTTTGTTTTACAAAATTTGTTTTTTATCACTTATAGAAGATTTAGTTTTATGGGAAATACCAAGATATGGATTGTAATACTTTTTATATTTATCTCTTTGGGGATAGTAGGAATACAATCAGGTTGGTTTGTGGATATTAAAGTGCAGGAGAAAAATAATGATGGTTGGGTATTGTCAGGAGTGGAGTATAATGGAAAACTAGATAGTAAGAATTTTTCTCAGCTTTATGATTCTATTGCCACTGAGGTAAAAGAGGGGAAACTGAAAGGGGAATTGGCAGCTTTGTTTTTTGAAAACCCCAACACTGATAAAAGTGTGAAGGTGATTGTGGGAGTTATCAATAATGAAAAACAGTCAGAAGGTTATACCTATTTCAATCAGAAACCTTATAAAGAAATATATTCTGAAATTTCATTGGGAGAACTTTTTACGCCTAATCCTCAAAATGTGATTGAAGTACTTTCTCAAAAAGCAACTACAGATTATCCAGAAGCACAGCGATTGTATTTGGAATATTACCCTGATCAGAAAAGTGTGATTCAATCTATAATTCTACAATAGTTTAACCTAATTCAACCAAAGAGTGAAAGCACAGATTTATTCAAATAGAGTAACATTAAAAGTATTAGTGATTAGTATTGGCTTGATCATAGGCCTGACCTCTTTGGTGTATACTGAATTGTTGGTGGATGAATTAAGACTTAGGGAATACGATCAAATTGATTTTTTTGCGAAAGTGCAAGCCAAATTGGCCTCTATGGGAGCAGAAGATAATGCAGATGTCACGTTTCTGTTGATGGAAGTAATTAAGGGGAATGACTTAATTCCAGTAATTCTTGCGGATGAAAATGGCATACCGATCTCTTCTAAAAATATAAAGATTCCTAAAGGCCTGAATGTGGCAGAACAGCAAGATTTTCTGATGAGGGAAATAGAGGATATGAAAAAAGATTATGAGCCCATCAGAATTGACTTTGCAAACGGTGAAATCCAATATATTTATTATGCAGACTCGAACCTGGTAAGTAATCTTAGATTTGCTCCTATTATACAGCTTTCTGTTTTAGGTATACTAGCATTGACGGCCTACTTGGTTTTTTCTACTTCAAGGAGGGCAGAACAGAATCAGGTTTGGGCAGGTTTGGCAAAAGAAACGGCGCATCAGCTGGGAACGCCTATTTCTTCTTTAGTGGCTTGGATTGAGTATTTCAAGACGGATGAAGATTTTGATCAATCCATTATTGAAGAGCTTCAGAAAGATGTCACTCGATTAGAAATGATCACACAGCGTTTTTCAAATATCGGTTCAGAACCTGTATTGAAGCCCGTGAACTTAGAGCCTTCCGTTAGAGGAGCTTTGGATTATATGTCTAAAAGGATTTCCAGTAAAGTGAAATTGGGTGTGCATTATGAAATAGACAGTCCAGTGGAAGTTAATGTGAGCTTGCCATTGTTTGAATGGGTAATTGAAAACTTGTGCCGAAATGCTGTGGATGCAATGAATGGCGTTGGAGAACTGAACGTTTACATCGGACTCACACAGCATAAAACGGGAGTACAGATAGATGTAAAGGATACAGGGAAAGGAATTCCGAAAAATAAGATCAGTAAAGTATTCAATCCTGGATACACCACTAAAAAACGTGGGTGGGGACTAGGACTGACACTTGTGAAGAGAATTATAGAAGAATACCATAAAGGCAGAATTTATATTCTTGAATCAGTTCCGGGAGAAGGAACAACATTTAGAATAGTGCTGCCTATTGTTGTTTGAAAAAGTAATTAACTTTTAGTCTGTCACTTACTGTTAATAATGGATTTTATGTTGTGAATTATCCTTTATTTTCTGACATTTGTATTGGGTCGGTCACATATTGGATTTTTCAACGTGAACTCATATAAGGTGTACTGATTTTTGAAGAGCAGGCCTCAACTTTACTTCGGTAAAGTCATTCTTAGAATGTTAACAGTGGAAGGTCGACATGTGTCAGGAAGCCTAATCTTGTTATAAAAGGAAGAATTCCAACCGGCCCTTTTTTAATACTTTAAAGCGATGCAATGCATGGCTTTTTTTGTTGTTCTAAACTAATAAGCAGTTATACAATCAAAATCGGAAATTTTAGATCTTCTTTTTTTGACAACTCAGCGTTAGAATTTCATCACATAGCTATGCTATGCTCTTCAATTCTGCCTTGATTAGTCAAAAAAATAATAATCTAATTTTTCCCAATTTTAAATGTTTAACTACTAAAACGATCAAGCTTTCTAAAGAAATCATTTTTTTCTTTTCTAAGGTGGATTATATCGTTGAACAATAAATTCAATTGATTACTTTTGTGTCCGTGAAACCGAAATATTTAACAGAAGAAGCCATCAATGCGTTTATAACGACTGCATTGAATGAGGATATAGGAGATGGAGATCACTCAACACTTTCAGCTGTACCGGCAGATGCGATAGAGTCAGCTCAAATGATCTTCAAAGACAATGGTGTTATTGCGGGAATTGAAATTTCTAAGCGAATTTTTCTTCATTTAGATCCCACAATGGAAATCGAAACTTTTGTAGAAGAGGGAGACCTTCTAAGCAAAGGGGATATTGTAATGAAAATTAAAGGCAATGCCCGTGCTATATTAATGGGTGAGCGATTGGCCTTAAACTGTGCACAGCGTATGAGTGGTATTGCAACACATACCCGCAGAGTTGTGGACTTAATAAAAGATGCTTCCACAAAAATTCTTGATACAAGAAAGACAACTCCTAATTTCCGTTTGATGGAAAAGTGGGCTGTGTTTATTGGTGGAGGACAAAATCACAGATTTGGTCTGTATGATATGGTGATGCTTAAGGATAATCATATTGATTATGCCGGAAGCATTGCAAAAGCAGTAAGTGAAACAAAAGCATACTTAAAGGCGAATAACAAAGACCTAAGAATAGAGGTGGAAACGCGTGATCTCGATGAAGTACGTCAGGCGATTGAAGCGGAAGTGGATGTGATCATGTTGGATAATATGGATATTCCTATGATGAAGGAAGCTGTAAGTATTATCAATGGCAAATCTGAAACTGAAGCGTCAGGAGGTGTTACAGAAGAGAAAGTTGCAGCAATTGCATCAACAGGTGTTGACTTTATATCGTTAGGTGCGTTGACACATTCAAGTTTAAGTAAAGATATCAGCCTTAAAGCTGTAAAATAAAGCATATTATGACAATTAAGACAAAAAAATACCAACTAGAATCGAATACTTATGTTAAGTTAGGTCTAATGGGAGTGATGAAAGAATTATGGTGGTTTTGGATTCTTCCAGTTGCTATCATTGTTATTCCTTCATTGATCTGGCCTTCATCAGTTTGGTGGATGGTTGGTTTATCCGTATTTATTTCCGTTTTATATATCTTATTCTGGTGGGCTCAGTTTATGGGAGCTACTCAGATGGAGCAAAGTAAAATGTTCTTTGAAAAGTTGTCATATGAGATTGACAGCCGTTTTATTATGATGAAGCGTAATGCCAAAGAAGGTATGCCAGTAAAATGGGAAATGGTAAAAAGCGTGAAAGTAACAAAAGAAGCTTTCATTTTGATGTTGGGTAATGATAATGTAGAGGCAAATAAAGTGCAGCGTTTCTTCGCTAAGCGTTTAGGTATGCCATTATACTTGCCTTTCTCAATCTTCCCTACTGAAGTAGCAAAAGGTTTTATGTTCAAATTGTTAGAACGTAAAGGATTGATTGAAGCACCTTCAGCAGAATAAGAAAGTTCTTTCAAAAATAAATGACCTCATGGAGTATTAATTCTGTGAGGTCTTTTTTTGAGCGATCCATTGTATTCCTTCCAAAAGTACCTGATAGTGGTTAGCATTAAAATAAATGATTTGCTGATCCGGTAGGTGTTTTGCTATTTTCTTGACTTTCTGCACTGTGATAATCTTATCATTCTTTCCTGCAATTAAATAAAGCTTTGTACTATTTTCAGAAATCATTGTGAGTAACTTTTTATTTTTCAGTATTGTACCTCTTAATGCAATCCAAGTATTAGCCACTTTTAGGCTTTCCTGTGGAGAACTTAAGCTTTTCGAAGCAAATTGGAATTGATTTTTTGTGATCAGTCTAACTTTTCTTATATAGGAGAGTGTATTGTGAATAACTTTTTGATTTTCCATCACAAACCTAAAAAAAGGAGCAATATAACTGTGAGTGACTACTGGAAATAATACATTTTTTGCAATGCCGTCAGGAGCAATCAAATAGATTTCCTGAAAAAGGTGTGGAGCCTGTCGGTAAAAAAAAGTAGCAAGCCGGGAACCAATTGAGTAACCAATGAGGTTAATTTCTTGAAATATATTTTTTTGTAAGTATATTTCAAGGTCATTCCAAAGTTGTATTATCGTATTGGCAGGGGTGCTACTACCATGAAAAGGCAAATCAATGCTTAGAATAGCATATTGTGGAAGCTTGTTTGATAAGATCTTGAAAATCTCAGCCCTTTGGCCAAAGCCATGAATACAAATCAAAAGGCGATTACTTTCGTTGTTGGAATTGAAGTAATGAAATGATGAGTTTTTAATGAAATGATCTTTCAAAAGTTAAAACAATTTTAATGACAAAATGTTATTGGAGTACTAATTTAGAATTTGTAAAGTAATATGAGTACTTACACGATAAAAGATTTAGAACACCTAACTGGAATCAAAGCACACACGTTAAGAATCTGGGAACAAAGATACAAAATCATAATTCCCAAAAGATCTGAAACCAACATACGTTACTACAACGACGACGATTTAAAGCTGATGTTGAACGTTTCATTGCTGAATTCTCATGGTATAAAAATCTCCAAAATAGCAAAGCTCACCCGCGAGCAGATCAGGGAAGAGGTATTCAATGTTTTAAGCACTAACGAAACTTACTCTGATCAGATTACACAGCTTACTTCTTCAATGCTGAATTTTGATGAATTGCAGTTTGAGAAAATAATTTCATCATCTATACTCAAGTATAGTTTTGAGGAAAGTATGATCAATATTATTATGCCTTTCCTGACAAGGATTGGTTTCTTATGGCAGATTGGTGCTATATCACCAGCACAGGAACATTTTATCTCTCATCTAATAAGACAAAAAATTATAGTTGCTTTAGATGCGATTGTATACAGAGATGATAAAGACCTGCCAAGATTCACACTCTTCTTACCTGAAGGTGAATTGCATGAAATTACGTTGCTTTTTGCTTCTTATATCATTAAATCAAGAGGTTTTAAAGTAACCTATCTAGGGCAATCGTTGCCAATGCAGGAATTGAAAGAGGTATACAAAACGACGCCTAGCGAATATATGTTAACGGTTTCGACTTCGCTTTTGAAAATTGGAAACCTACAAGACTATATTCTACAGCTGGGTAAAGAGTTTTCGGATACAAAAATCTTCCTTACGGGTAGACAGGTGATAGGAATGGATTATGAATTAACTGAAAATACTCAAATATTACCTAGTTTGCCGAGTTTTATCAGTTTGGTAGAAGGACTTTCTAAAAAGCAATCAATGAGTGATGCTAATGCTTGATGCGTGACAAATACCACCGATTGGAGGGTTGAACTTTTTGATTTTAACCCTTACTTGAAGTGCAGATTTAGGCCATTTTTTATAAATTTCATCTACAATTTTCTGTCCTAAATGTTCCAAAAGCTTACTTGAAACATTCATTACTTCTTTCACGATTTCATAAAGATCCATGTAATTGATAGTACCTTCAAGGTTATCAGTTTGTGCGGCGTCATCAAAATTAGTATCAACAAAAAGATCGACGCCGTATTTATTGCCTATTTTTTGTTCTTCCTCGAAAAAACCATGGTAGGCAAAAAATTCTAATCCCTCAAGTGCGATAGTATGTTTCATGAATTATTTATCAAGATTTAGATCATCAAAAAAGTTGGTGTCAAGTGAGTCATCAACAGTCACATTGTCCTGCATTTTCTTAGCATGTTCTTTCTGAACTTTAATAGCATCTTGGTCACTGTAAGCTAATTTCTTGATGGCTTTCAACCTTCTAGCTTCTCCCAATGTTTTTTCCGCCATTTCACTCAATGCTTCCAGAAGTTTATCAGAATAATTATCAATAGCCTGATAATCTCTTTTGATCATTTTAGTGTTTTTGCGCAACGTATCCATTTCATGCTGATACCTTTTCTGCACTTCCTCCATGGCTTTCTGTGCTCTATCTTCTGCTTCTTGAATGATTAGCTGTGCACGTTGCTGTGCGGTAGCTAGCATTGCATTGGTTTGTGATTTAGTATCATCAATTGCTTTTTTACGAGCATTTTCAGCATTATTGATACTGTCGATCATCTTGTTTTCTAGCTCCTCAAATTTTCGGAGTCTTTTTTTATTCTCTTCCAGTTGTTCCAGCATCATATCGTTCTGAGATTTCAGATCTTCAACTTCTTTGGCAACTTTATGCAAAATTCGACTCACATCTTTGGTGTCATAACCCCCAAAGATTTTCTTCTTTATATTGCTATTGATGATGTCGTTTGGTTCAATACTCATAATGATAGAACAATTCCGTGCACTTTTTTATTTGTTTCCCTTAAATTAGTCTTCATCGAGACATTTTTCCAAATTTTTCTCAATATCTTCCCAATAAGAAGTGTTAGTTTCTGGCACTGGAATCGGTTCCTCGCCAGTTTGTACTCTCCAATAATTAGAATTGTAAAGACATTTTTTCTGATATTCAGATAATTGGTTAAACTTGGCGTAATTAGTACTTTTTCCTTTTTGTGCCAACAGCTTTTGATATATTTCTTTACTTTTCATTTTCTAAAATCCTTTATTTTTTAAGCTTAATTCTTCAAACCCCACCTCAAAAATTCCTTCTTCAATCCAGAACCCCACAGCTTTCTGTTCATTAATAAAGCAGTAAATCACCTCACCGCTATACTGACTTTCTTGATCTCTATAAGAGAAACTAATATTCAGGAAATTTTGATGTAAAAAACCATGGCCTGATTGTATTTGGCCACTGATGCCTAAGTCCCATTTTGAAAGGTATTCCTCTTTATCCTCAATAGATAAATTTAGGTTGCCATTGTAAATACTATCTTTAGCCCATGTATTATGACCGCTTACGGCATAGTTTCCTTCAATAGACTTGACTTCTTGAAGTGCTTTAGGGAGTTCAATCGGTCCATGGAGTGAACAATAGGCGTGATAGAGCTCATGAAAACGTTCTTCAACATTATCTTTTGAAATTTGACTCTCCCAATAATGTATAGATGTTTGAGGTGTAAAAATACGTCTGAACCAATTTATTATTCTCATTCCGATGGCTGTCCAATGTTATAGGTAAATCCGAGGAATAAACTTAAAGTGTTTTCCCGTATTTCCATGGAGTTGTCTCTTTGTCCTTGCAAAACTATACGATCTTCTGGATAAAATTCTACAGGATTAGAAAAATTAGCAACTTGTTTTAAATTATTGCCTCTCGCAAAAGAATATTGTAATCCGGCAATGATATCCGTTTTGAAAATTTTGAATTGGGCACCACCCGTTACATGGTATTGATCCAAAGAAAAAGTGGTGATCTCAGCAGGGTATTTATTATCTCCTCCCCCTGTATAAGGAGTAAATGTGAAGTCTGTTCTGAATCCTCCAATTACTTCAATATTCTCATTGACACTGCCTCTCATACCAATAGCCACATTTGTTACGTCCCTGTGTTGTGCTTTATAATCAAGCCAATTTTCTGTTCTAAAGCCGATAATATTGTTGGTCACAAATGCAGAAGGAGGTTGGTCTGTGATCAGGTTATATCTTTTTATAGGAGCAAAATATTCAGCAGTAAAATAGAGAGAAGATTTCTTTCTGAAATATGTAGCCCCAAAAGCAATACTTAAAGGTTCTTTAAAACGAGTTTCTAATTCGTCTTGCTGTTCGGTGGCCAACATATTGGGAAGCGGTAGACCTAGATTGCTATTGATATTTTGTACGCTCACTTCTCTGTATACTTTGGAAGTTCCGGCATAAGCGAGGGTGGGAGTAGTGATATTAAGCCCTAAGTTGAGGTTTTTGACTGAATATTTGAATCCCATTTTAAACACAAACCTAGAGGTATACCCTTTTATATTCTGAACATTTTTAAACCTCGCAATATAAAAATCTTCAGAATTACCAATGCCTCCACTTTCCAGGTTATAGGCTTTTGTTTCAATATTATAATCATAATTGATGACAGCGTAGGAATGAAAAGCGCTCAATCCGAAACTGAATTTTTCAGAATATTTTTTCGCCATCCCAATTCCGAGCCAGTAATCTTCATATTCCATACGATAATAAAAATCTCCAATATACTCTTCATTCCCAGGAAGAGATTTAATAACGTTGATCTGTTGTGTTGTTCTGTTTCTTATTTCAGAATAGACATTGTCACGGGTGAAACTAGCGAGTTCTATACTAGTTTTCGTCCAGTTTTTAGGTCTTAATAAAAATGCGACAAACCTTGGTTGTACTTTAAAATCCCAATCAGAATAATCTTGTCCACCACCGAGGGCATCATCATACCTATATATATAGGTACTGAAAATATTAGCAGAGATAGAGAATTTTTTATAATCAATGTCTGCAATTTGAGAAGGATTATAAAAAATAGCTGCAATACCACTACCGCCACCAACTACAGCACCAGAAAGCAAACTTGCATCAGTGTTAAAACTATTGCTCCAATATCTACCTGTTTGTCCTAGTGAGGGGAATGAAAAAAGCAAAATAAGGAAGGTAACAAAGAGCTTTTGAGTATGTAAACGCGTCATAAAAAATGAATGCTTTTAAGTACAGATTGTAAGAGGGAAAACTATTTTTCAAAATTAAAATTAAGTATAAATGATGAATATTTTATTTTTTAAATATGAAAAAGGTTCACTAACTTCATAAGAAGTAAAACTTATCTATCTAGTCATCTAAATCAATCAAAATGAGTCTAAGCAAAAGCTTACGAATACTAAGCGTCTTTTTGCTCTCTTATTTTATTTTTTCTAACGCTTATGGACAAACAGATTCATTGAGCGATACCCGAAAATATAGAGAACAATTTATCTACTTTGGTACCAATATTAGTCCTTCGTCAAAGTCAAGAGATGCTGCTTTTTCACCATTGCTGTATGACGGTCCCGGAATCGGTGGGGGCGGAGGTTTTGTTACCCGAAACAACAATTTTGAATTTCTAATTGACGGAAGTTTTATTTTTGGTCTAATGAGTACCAAACTAGCAGGGAGTACTGATACAGGAGGAAATATTTATTACTCTGTTCCGGCACATGCTCATGCGTTATGGACGGTCAACCCCGTATTTAAAAGCACGCCTAATGCTTTTTTAAGAGTAGGTGGAGCAGTGGATTTCAGTGGTAACTTCCGTGGTAATTTCTCTTACACGAATTCGGCTTTAAATTTTGAATATATCTCAGGTATAGGTCCAGGAGCTCAAGTAGGTTGGGATGTACATATAAATAAAACTGGTAAGTTCTTCAGAAAAAAAGACAGAGATCTGACTTTTTTATGGACGGTTTCCCTTCCTTTAATGGGAACGTATATGCGACCAAGCTACAATACAATCAGTGATTTTACGACAGGTGCAAATTTCATTTCCGGAGGAGGACAGCAAAACTTTGCTTTTATTGGAAATCTAGTGCAATTCAATTCGAGATTGGAGATGTATTATAGGTTGCACAATAAAAATGCTTTCAGATTATTTTATGAATGGAAATACTTTGCGGTAAATGAAGGGAGTAGTGGAAATTCGAAAGGAGCTTACCATCAGATTGGGATAGCATTTATGTTTAATGTCACAGGAAATAAATAAGAAATGAAAACAAATCAATTTAAAACAACAGTCTTAAGTGTTTTTGTAGCCGTTTTTTTATTTGGCTGTGAAAATCTCTTTATAGAAAAAGATCCGGGAAGTAATCACAGAGAATCATTTGAATATTTGTGGAATAAAGTGAATGAGCAATATTCTTATCTTGAATTGAAAAATATAGATTGGGATAGTGTTTATACAGTTTATAATGCACAGGTGAAAGATGAGATGTATCAGGAAGAATTTTTCAGTCTGATGTTTGATATGCTGAAAACGCTAGAAGATGGTCATGTTAATTTATACTCCCCTTTCAGTGTTTCCAGGTATCCAGAATTGGCGGTTCCTGATTCTAATTATAGTACACGTATTGTTAGAAGCACTTATTTGAGTGAGCAATATCTGATCACAGGCCCTCTACAGCATGATTTGATTCATAAGATTAATGATGCTGGAGAGAAAGTAATTGATACACTGCATGTCAATGGCAACGAAAATGATGTGAAAGGAATAGGTTATGTAAGGTATAGCAGCTTTGTGTCATTGATTTCCAATTATGATATTGACTATGTAATATCGAGATATGGAGCAATAACGCAAGGTTTGATTATAGATGTGAGAAGTAATGGAGGTGGATCACCTTTGAATATATTTCAGTTGTGTGAAAGATTTATTCCTGCTGATGCTGGAGAAACGATACTTTATTATAGTAGAAATAAAGTAGGGCCTGGAGCTAATGATTTCGATGAATGGACACCTGCAAAAGTTTCTCCTTCAGGACTTTATTATCCGGGAAGAATCGTAATTTTGACTGATAGAAGTTGTTACAGTGCTACCTCTTATTTTGCAACAGCAATGAAAGCCGTTCAAAAATTGAGAGATGTGAAAATTATAGGTGTTCCAACAGGTGGAGGTTTAGGGGCTCCAAGAGGAGGGCAGTTGCCAAATGGATGGTATTATAGAATGTCTGTTACTCAAACAAGGTCTGTAGATGGTGATCTGGACTTTGAATTGGGAGTGCCGCCAGACATATATGTCACTCAGAAACCTTCTGATACTCAGAAAAATATTGATACAATTTTAGAAGCTGCAATTGACGAAATTAAATACGGTGATTGGTAGTCGTATTACAATTTGTTATACGGAATTAATCTTTTTTGTAGAAAATAAAATAAAAATCATTTTTTCTGTAACTTTTTCGTTCACATACCGTTAATATAAACGCGAATAATACTAAAGATAAGCTGTCTAACGACAGAGGACGATTAATCCAATCACGAAAAAAGCACAACATGTTTTTGTATGTTGTGCTTTTTTGTGTTTAAAGCGGAATAAATTGAGTTAAGAGTTAAGAGTTAAGAGTTAAGAGTTAAGAGTTAAGAGTTAAGAGGGATCACCTTCAAAAAGTGGGCACAGGTTAACCAAATACCTTTGAAATTCTGAACAGGAAAAACTTTAAATCTGTAACGCCTCGGAATTCTCTTCTAAAATCTTTTATCCTAGAATTAAAAGATTCAGCATAGGCATTAGTAGCTCTACTATTGAAGTAATTTGTGATTTTGTCAGAAAAGTAGGTGAATGTATTCATGATTGTTTGAAAGGATTTAAAACCACTTTCTTCTACATCGTTGTACCATCTAGCTAGTTTCAAATTTGCGACTGATTTTGTGATGTCCTGTTCAAAAATAGATCTCAAATGCATGGATAGTTTGTAAGCCTTGTGAATCTTTGGAAACCTGTCAAACAATAGCTCAGCTCTTTGTTTTTGT
>NZ_JABANE010000229.1 GCF_012844305.1 Flammeovirga aprica JL-4 | reverse complement strand
CCAATCAATAGAATAATCACTACACTAATAATGAAATAATAGAAGTATTTAGCACTCGCTAATTTCCTTTGTACAACACGAATAGAAGTCTTGTTATGTATCATTTGTTCTATAGAATGAAGAGAAAGTATAGTAACCTTCTCTAATTTACTTTACTCATCAATCTGCTTCCTATCAAAAACAGGATTTCCTAAAAGTCTTGTATCCACATTTTCAGAGATCTCGGCATTGTAGGTGTTTTCAATTTCATTACCTTCTAAAAGTAATAAGTTTAGCTTTGTACATTTGTTGATATCAGGAGGGATACGCTTAATTTTTCCGTTGGTCATGTTTAAGTTTTCTAAGTTTTTCATTCTACCAATCCCCGTAATATCAGTGATTTGATGATTGATGACATTGAGGTCACTAGCTTCGCTATCAAAAATTCCTACAGGCATACTTTTCCAAGTTACATTTTCTGCCCAAATACTTCCCACCTGTAAACCTTTAGGCACAGATTGTAGGTTATTACATTCACTAAGCTTCAATGTTCCTATTGGTATTTGATTAAGGGAAGAAGGTAATCCAGTAAGTCTAGTACAACCAGTTAAATCAAGTTTTGATAAAACCTTTAAGCTACCCAATGATGAAGGTAATTTGAAAAGGCTCTTGCAATATTTCATTTTTAATCCCCTTAATAAAGGTAAATTGCCTAATCCTTCAGGTAAATGCGTACCCGTACTATTACTAAGTATTAATAGTTCAATACTCTTTATAGTATCCAAATATTTAAAACTTTTTAATGCTACTTTTAAATGTATCAACTTTTTGAAATTACCTATATCGGAGGGAAGCTCATTTATTGGGTTTAGATATAAATGGGTTAAGGAGTCAAATTGATAAAGTTCAGTGGGAAAACCTTGTATTTTAGAACCTTCAATATATAAACTTGTGATAGGTAAATTCCCAAATCCTTCAGGGAATTGACTTACTTCTGTATTGGATAAATCTAATATATTTAGTTTACGACACTTTGTAATAAAAGAGGGTATTTTCTTAATAGGATTTCCTTCTAACCATAATGCTTTGAGTTCAGGGAATTCAGTTATAAATTCAGGGATTTCGGTGACATTACAATTGATAAATCTTATTTCCTGTAATTTTTTGAAAGCTCGCATTTCTTCAGGGAATTCCGTAAGTGAAGGTTCACCTGTTATCACAATCATTGTTAAATGTTCATCATTATTATCATTTTCATAATATTCAACATTATATTTTGCGTATAATTTTTTAAAAGCTACCTGTTCTTCCATATCCTTATAGTTTGTACAACCAATCAATAGAATAATCACTACACTAATAATGAAATAATAGAAGTATTTAGCAATAGCTAATTTCCGTTGCACAGTACTAATAGAAGCCTTTTTATGTATCATTTGTTCTATAGAATGAAGAGAAAGTATAGTAACCTTCTCTAATTTACTTTACTCATCAATCTGCTTCCTATCAAAAACAGGATTTCCTAAAAGTCTTGTATCTACATTTTCAGAGATTTCAGCATTGTAGGTGTTTTCAATTTCATTACCTTCTAAAAGTAATAAGTTCAGCTTTGTACATTTGTTGATATCAGGAGGGATACGCTTAATTTTTCCGTTGGTCATGTTTAAGTTCTCTAAGTTTTTCATCCTACCAATCCCCGTAATATCAGTTATTTGATGATTGATGACATTGAGGTCGCTTGCTTCACTATCAAAAATTCCCACAGGCATACTTTTCCAAGTTACATTTTCTGCCCAAATACTTCCAACTTGTAAACCTTTTGGTACAGATCTTAAACCATTACATTCGTCAAGTTTTAATATCCCAATAGGTACTTGATTTAGTGAGGAAGGAAGGCTGGTAATTCGTGAACACCCTGTTATATCTAACCCCAATAACATTTTTAAATTACCCATTGAAGCAGGTAACTTGAAAAGGTTTTTACAATACCTCAGATTCAGATCATTCAATAAAGGTAAATTACCTAATCCTTCAGGTAAATGCGAACCCATACTATTATTGAGAGTAAAGCTTTCAATGCTCTCGATAGTATCCAAATATTTAAAACTTTTTAAAGCTACTTTTAAATGTTTCAGCTTTTTGAAACTGCCTATATCTGATGGAAGTTCATTGATGGGGTTTAGATTTAATTCTTTTAATCCATCAAATTGATATAATTCCCTTGGAAACCCCTGTATTCTAGTATTTTCTATATATACATTTGTAATAGGTAGTTCACCAAAACCTTCTGGAAAGCTACTTACATTTGTAGAAGTTAAATCTAATAACTTCAATTTATGACATTTAGTAATAAAAGAAGGCAACTCTTTGATAGGGTTTCCTTCTAACCACAAGTACTTTAACTCTGTAAATTCTGTTATAAATTCAGGAATTTCTGTGACATTACAGTTGATAATTTTTATTTCTTCTAACCCTTTGAATATGCGAATTTCTTCTGGAATTTCGATTAGAGATGGAATATCAACAAATTTAACTTTAGAAATATGTCCGTCTTTTTCGGTTTTATAATTAACATCATTACCATATTTATTGTCTAAATAATTTTTTATTTCATGTTCAGTCATATCATTGTTATTAGTGCAACCTGCTAGTAGCATAATCACTACACTAATAATGAAATAATAGAAGTATTTAGCAATAGCTAATTTCCGTTGCACAGCACCAATAGAAGTCTTGTTATGTATCATTTGTTCTATAGAATGAAGAGAAAGTATAGTAACCTTCTCTAATTTACTTTACTCATCAATCTGCTTCCTATCAAAAACAGGATTTCCTAAAAGTCTTGTATCCACATTTTCAGAGATCTCGGCATTGTAGGTGTTTTCAATTTCATTTCCTTCTAAAAGTAATAAGTTCAGCTTTGTACATTTGTTGATATCAGGAGGGATACGCTTAATTTTTCCGTTGGTCATGTTTAAGTTCTCTAAGTTTTTCATTCTACCAATCCCTGTGATATCTGTGATTTGATGATTGATTACATTGAGATCGCTTGCTTCGCTATCAAAAATTCCTGCAGGCATACTTTTCCAAGTCACATCTTTAGCCCAAATACTCCCAACTTGTAAACCTTTTGGTACGGAACGTATGTTATTGCATTCATTAAGTCTCAATATTCCTATTGGTACTTGATTAAGAGAAGAAGGTAATCCTGTAAGTCTAGAACAACCGGTCAGATCAAGTCCCCATAACCCATTAAGATTACCTATAGTTGAGGGTAATTTGAAAAGGTTTTTACAGTATCTTAAATGTAAATGTTCTAATAAAGGTAAGTTTCCTAACCCTTCTGGCAAATGTGCTCCAGTACTATTGTTTAGTGTTAAATTTCGAAGACTTTTTATTGTGTCTAAATATTTAAAACTTTTCAATTCGACTTTTAATACACTAAGTTTTTTAAAATTGCTTATTTCTGATGGCAATTCATTCATTTTAGGTAAACCTAAGTGTTCCAATGAATCAAACTGAAAAATAACATCAGGAAATTCTTTAATTTTTGTTCCTTGTAAAAATAAGCCAGTAATTGGTAGCTTTTCAAACCCTTCTGGTAAACTTGCAATATTTGTAGAGGTTAAAATTAATAAACTTAGTTTTTTACACTCTGTAATAAAAGAAGGTAATTCTTTTATAGGATTATTATTTAAACGTAATGTTTTTAATTCTGTGAATTCAGTAATAAACTCTGGGATTTCGGTTACATTACAGTTGAGGATTTTTATTTCCTCAAGTTTTTTTA
>NZ_JABANE010000228.1 GCF_012844305.1 Flammeovirga aprica JL-4 | reverse complement strand
ATTTCACCGCTCCCTAAATGCTCATTTTTTAAATAAGTCATAGACTTAATTTCCCCTTCTTGTTCACGAAGAAGTTCATTTAAAAAATCCATAAGAATAGCTTTACTGGGCTCTTGTCCAAATAAGCGTTTAAAACCAAAATCGGTAAAAGGGTTGATATATTTTTCTTGTAGCATCTTTGTAACTTTCTTAAGAGCAAATGTACAAATTAAATAGAAGTCAAAAAAGAGCTTCTGAAGAAAGGACAGAGTCCTGAACGAATCAAAGAATTAGCCCTAGCAAAAGGAGTGGTATTAGCGATTCTTGATCTGGGTGAAAAGGAATTAGAAGACATAGATACAAAGTCATGTAAGTTAAAAAGATACTTGTATTGGCGAATCATGGAGCTGGATACCCAAAAGAAGCGAGATGATATAATAGCTGATATCTGTGTTGATGAAAATTTAAAGAAAGCTTTACAAGGTGATACTAATTCAAAAGGTGATACTTCTTTGGTGAGTAGTTGGGAGAACTTCTTCGTAAATTCAAAACATAATGTAAGGAAGTACATAGATTGCATTACATTTAATAATAGGATATGCGAATCAATAGTTAATATTTAAGCATAAAAAAGATAGCAAAGTGATTAACTTTAAAATATGCAAAAGGAATTAAAATTAATCGAGCTTTACTATCTAATCTGTGATAAATATAAGAAAACTTTACAATATGACATCCAACGTTTTAGCCCTAATAGTAATACAGGGAAAATAACAGATGAAGAAATTATCACATTATACTTATTTTCAGTTTGTTATGAACAACGTCTTCAGGTAAGTCAAATCTATTCTTTCATTTATAACTATTGGCTTAGTTGGTTTCCACACTTTCCAAGCTATCAGGCATTTAATGCTCGTTTGAATAGGTTAGCTCCCTTATTTCCTAGTTTAGTATCAGAATTAGTATCGGATTTAACCTTGCCTTCTGATCTTCTTGAAATATTCATTGCCAATAATTACATGTAAAGGAAATAGAAAAGGCAAAGTTGCTCAGGAAATCACAAGTAAAGGTTATTGTGCAACGAAAAAGACGCACTACTTCGGTGTAAAGTTACACTGTTTAGCCTTAAGAAGATGTAGTGCATTACCTTTACCTAATGCATTATTTATTACTCCAACTAATACACATGATTTGACAGCCATGAGAAATATATTAGAACAAATACAAGTTTCCCCTGTGGTATTAGATAAAGCATACAGTGATAAGTCATTAGCAAATAGGATGTTAGAAAACAAATCTGAATTGATTACACCTATAAAAGAACAAAAAGGAGCAACTGAAAATATGAAACAATTTGATAGAGTTTTCAATGAAAAATACAATACTGCTGTTTCTAAAATCAGGCAGCCTATTGAATCCTTTTTTAATTGGATTAATGAAAAAACTCAAATCCAAATAGCTTCAAAGGTAAGGTCTGACAATGGACTCATAGTTCATGTATTTGGTAAATTAGCTGCTATTATGTTACTATTAAGGTAACTATTGATTCGCATTCTTATTATATAAGAATTACAAGCAACGACTTCTAGGAATTGAAATAATAAGTAGAAAAATGATTAAAGATAAACAGAAATTAATATTGTATTTTGTTACACAAAAAATTTCTGAAGAAAAATTTGAGCTGAGTTTTCCGGAAATTTTGGAAAGAAAGTCTATTCAAAGAGAGTTTGAAATAGCATTTAATACTCAAGATTCATTAGCAATAGAATTTCTATGGATGATACCTTACAAATATTATGATAAGCAATTTCATTATTATATGTGTAAAAAGTTAATTTTAGAAAATTGGCATAAAGAACATGAAAGTATAGCACTTTCATTCCAATTTTTCTATAAAGACCCAGACTGCATAGATACAGTTGTAGAAGCCATGCATTTGCATTGTGAACATTGGGATGAAGAAGATGATAGAGACCCATTCGTACGAAAATGTGCCTATATTCTTGGTGATATAAGGACAGAGTATGCTATTCAAAAACTAAAAGAATTGTCATTGTCATCAGATCCAATTATTAAAGAGTATAGTACCTATCAACTTCAAAGGATAGGAGAAATTTAAGAGTAACTAGAATCTAACATCATTGTTCAGGGCGTCAAGCTTGAGCGTCTTCCCCAAAAAAATGTTTTAAGACAGTAGCTTATAAAACAGTGAGGGTACAATCACTACCATATATTGATTAGGTAGTGTGTGGTTTTCTTTTTGCCTTCATTAAGTTTGAAACTTATCGCGTGAGCTAAAAAACATCTGAATGTGAGTTCAAGTAGGTACTATTACATAATACCCAAAATCAGTCACTTGAAATGAAAATTTCAAAGTTTAACCAATTTATCAGTAACTATTACAGTAAATTTTTAACCTCATCAATAGAAAGACCAGTAAGGTTGGCAACTTGTTCAATAGACAGTCCCATTGATAAGCCATTTTTTGCGGTCTCGATTGCTTGTTCTTTTTTTCCTTTCTCCACACCTTCAATTATTCCTTCTTCCTTCGCCTGATCTAATGTATTTACATAATCCCTAAAGGTTTTTAGTGATTCTTCATAATTCACTTTATCAGTTTCATTCATGGCAGAATATTCAGAAATTTTGAATAATTTTTTAAAAGTCCTTTCTTGAAGAAGAGGTGGTATGTCATCTAGATTTGGCATGTTTTTTAGGGCATAAATCCACTTTTCAAAAAGGGTGCTTTGTTGGGTTAGTGGCTTAGAAAATTTTGGGAGTTCTAAGTAGACAAAAGAAAGTTTTTCATAAAAAGTGTTCCCTTTTTCATCTCTTAATTTAATATTGTGATGAAAGTCTTCAGACTTGTCGAAACTAAAATTCATGAGTCCGATTACATAAACACCTTTCAGTTCATATTTCCAATCCGTCCCTCTTTCTGCTTGTTCTTGAATAGGGAAAGTAGCGTAATACAAGGTTCTATCTTTAAAGAACTCTTGTTTTGCTCTTTGTAATTCTACAATAAATTTCTCACCCTTTTCATTTTCGCAATAGAGGTCATAAATGGCTTTTCGATCAATATCTCTCCTTGCTAATTGCTCCTGCTGCTTGTATTCTAATGTCTTAATCTGATCTTTTTCAGGTAAAATTGCATTCAGGAAGTCAATAAGAATGTCCTTATTGGCTTCCTCGCCAAATATTTTTTTGAACCCGAAATCGGTAAAAGGATTAATGTATTTAGAATGTGCCATGCCTGAATCTTTTTTGTAAAGATGCTTGATTTGAAAGGAAATATCAAGGTTAAATTTTAATGCTATTGACTATAACTCTCTACAAGATCTCTTAAAAACCACCTTAAAAAACAAGTTCATCCTCAGAATAAATTTCTTCCTGAGGTAGTAAAGCCTTGGCCTGCTCTATTTTTCCATTTTGTACAAGCTGATGGATTTCCCTGCATTGTGCCGAGATGTCTTTAATTTCGACAATCCACTCATTCACATAATTTGGTACCGCTTCACCCGATAAACCAACTTGGATTGCTCGATAATCAAGTTTTTCCAAGGTAATATCTCTTTCAGGGTCCCACTGAATGCGGACAGGAGCATTTTGTAATTTCTCTTTCCATTCTTCTCTAGAAGTGTGCATCTTTTCATCAAAATGTGAGAGACACGCGTGCTTCATGGCCCATTCCCAACCTTCGCGTTTAATTTTGATGGCCAATACATGTTCTTGTCCTTCTTTTAGGGTCCAACCACAACGGTACATCATCCATAAGAAGGAAGGTTTGATCCATGTCATTCGATCGAGTTTGAAAGGGGGAACGAATTTCTGATTTTTGACTGCGGGTACTGCAATTGCTGGTCGGTAAGCTTGATACACGGTAATAGTTTCTTTGTCAAAGACTGCTCTGACTGCTTTTTCTTTCATAAAAATTTTATAGGTATATAAACTTACGTCGCCCAATCACAAAGCTGTTTTTGGGTGACATGAATTGAAGAAACCATCCGT
>NZ_JABANE010000227.1 GCF_012844305.1 Flammeovirga aprica JL-4 | reverse complement strand
TAGAGGTCCCTCCATGATTCTTACGACGATGTACCAGATCAATAATTTGACTAAAAAAGTCTCTAAAACCTAAACCAAATAATATTTTGTTTTACTCTATATCAGAAATGGTGAATATTTATCATTTATCGATGTTTTTTATTTTGCATTAATCACTTTTAGGGCAGCTTTTCTAAATTCACCATCAGGGGTTAAATAACGATAAAGTGTTTGTCTACATATTTTTAATTCATCACATAATTCACTAACAACGGTATCCTTCTTTTTCATAGATTCACTTGCTAAGTAAATTTGATGTTTGGTCAAAGAAAATTTTCTTCCTCCATTTCTTCCCCTAGCTCTTGCTGCTTGTAATCCTGCAATGGTACGTTCTCTAATTAATTCCCTTTCAAATTCAGCTAATGCTGCAAAAATACTGAAGACAAATTTTCCACTTGCAGTAGTTGTGTCCATACTAGCACCTTGTCCTGTTAATATCTTTAGACCTATATTCCTATCTGATAAATCTTGAACTAATTCCACTAGGTGTTTAAGAGATCTTCCTAATCTATCTAATTTCCAAACAACTAATGTATCTCCTTCTCTTAGTGCTTTTAAACATGACTCAAGACCTGGTCTTTTGTCTTTTGCTCCTGATGCATAATCTTGATAGATCTGCTCTTTTAGAATATTTTCTTTTTCCATAGCATCAAGTTGTAAATCCAAGGATTGTTCACCATCTGCTTTAGAAACTCTAATGTATGCTAACTTCATATTTTTTGAATATAAATGTTTATGTCACATAAACGAGGGTTTAAGTGACATTTATACGATGATAACAAAATAATGAAAAATATGTAACATTATCGGTTAATTATTCTATGTTGCTTAAATCTATATTTTTTTTAATTAATAAACATCATTTGTATGCCAACCATTCAAGATACCATCTACCCAAGGTTAAAATCAAAATATTCAAAAACTAATCTTGATCAATTATTTACATTAACAGATAAAGAGATGAAATTCATACTTACTTCCTCTCGTAAAAGTCCTAAAATTGTTCAATCTTGTTTTGCCATTTTATATAAAGTATTTTCTCATGTTGGCTACTTTATTCCATTACATGAAATATCTAAGGATATTATCAAATATATTGCTCAGCAATTTCATGTAGAAATAATATCGTCAGACCTCTTAAAATACCATGTATCAACATCTAAAACACGACATATAAGTTTTATTAGAAAAGAGCTTTCAATTCAATATGATCAAAAATACATATTAAAAGTCATCTCTATGTCTGCCTTAAAATCTTCCCAAAAGAAAGATAATATTGCTGATATTATTAATGATGTGATTGAAGAGCTTATCAAGCAATATTGTGAATTACCAGGTTTTACTACTCTTGAAAGAAGTGTTCGATTAGCTCGAAATAACGTAAATAAAGCGTTAATACAGAGAATCAATAATCAACTTACTGACCAGCAGAGAAAACTATTAGATAATCTGCTAAATATAGAAGAAGGAGAGTTCATTAGTAAATGGGCAGAACTAAAAATGGACTTACAAAAACCGACAGATAGTAATCTTAAAAACTACATTAAAAATCACTTATATGTAAAGGAAATAGCGGATCAATTGCCTTCGCTTGATGATATATCATCACTAAAAATAGATCGATTCTATGAAGAATCCTTAGCTCTTGATAAAACAGACTTATTGCAAAAGTCTCTTTATAAGAGATATACTTTTATGACTATTTTCTTAAAAAATAAAGTTAAAAAGAGTGTTGATGAACTGATAGAAGTGTATATAAAAATCATTAATAAAGTATTCAGAAAAGCACAAAAAGAAGTAGATCAATATTATCTTGAACATGTTAAAACTACAGATTATCTGATTGATAATTATGAAAAAGCATTAAGTGCATTAGCTATTGGTGATGATGAAGCTCTCCTTGAATTAAAGAAAAATAATGAAAGTAATTTAACACTTTGTAGAAAACATATTGCTGCTACAAAATCGAATGTCTACTATTATTTATTACCCATTTATAAACGTAAAAGAAGCTTGATTTTTGATTGCATTAGCTTGCTTGATATACGTTCAACTACTGCGGATCAATCTCTGATTAACTGTCTTAAATTTATAAAAGAGCATAGAAATAAGAAACGTGAATGGATCATAGATCAAATGCCATTGGATCTTAACTGGATAAATGAAGAGGCAAGAACATTGATAACAGATTCAACAAACAAACAAAAACCTATTGTAAAATTGCATAGAAATTATTTGGAGATTGTCTTATTTCATGAGTTATCCAAGTCTTTAAAATCGCTTGATTTATATGTTAAAGGTAGTTTTGAATACGAAGATTATAGAGATCAATTGATTGATAATGAAGAATATGAAAATGAAATCGATCTCTATAATGAACGGCTGGAGTTTCCGAAAGGGAAGGAAGAATTTATCGTAAAGTTAAAGGAAGAACTAACCCATTCTATTCAAAATACAGACAGAAATTTTGCTGATAACCGATACATTACCTTCGAAAATGAGCAACTTGTTATCCGAAAAAGTGAAAAAAGAGAACGACATCCTGATTATAAAAAAGTGGATCAGCGATTAAAAAAAGAACTAAAACAAATTTCCATTTTAGATATTTTGACCTCCGTTAATAAGTCGGTTGTATTTTCTGAAAACATAGGATTACATAGTGGAAATGACCCTAAAATAGATAATTACGATCAGCATCTACTCAGTACCTTATTTTCGTATGGTTGCAATTTAGGTCCTGCACAAGCAGAAAAATCTCTGAAATTTATCACTCAAAACCAGCTTTCATGGTTCAATAGAATGCATGTAACTGAAACCAAACTTTCGTCTGAAAATACAAAAATTATTAATAAGTTTAATCAATTAGAACTACCCTCTTTTTGGGGGCAAAAAGAGAGTGTTTCAGTAGATGGTACTCATTGGAATATCTTTTCAGAAAACTCTTTTTCTGAGTATCATATCCGTTATGGAAAATATGGAGGCATTGGCTATTATCATGTTTCAGATACCTATATTGCACTTTTTAGCCATTTCATTCCCTGTGGGGTATATGAAGCTGTATTTGTTTTAGATGGAATCATCAACAATACTTCCAGCATTCAACCCAATAAGATACATGGAGATACTCATGCACAAAACGAAGCTATTTTTGGTTTATCGTATCTTTTAGGAATACAATTAATGCCACGTATTCGCTCTCTAAAAGAATTAAATTTTTATAAACCAGAAAAGGATTTTGAAATAGAAAATCTCGACACTTTATTTACCAAAACGATTAATTGGTCATTAATCCAAAGGCATTATGATGACATGTTTAAAGTCACCATTAGCATTATGGAAGGGAAAATTACGGCATCGCATATCATAAAAAAATTGACAAGAAAAAGCAGACGAAATAAGCTTTATCTTGCTTTTAAAGAGCTAGGAAAGGTAGTCCGAACAAAGTTCTTGATGGAGTATTTAGATAGCTTAGAATTAAGAAAACAGATCCATCAAGGCACTGTTAAAAGTGAAGAATTTAATCATTTTACGAAGTGGGTTAGTTTTGGTAGTAATAGTACAATCCGTGAAAATAGACGATATGAACAGTTGAAAATCATAAAGTATAATCACCTGGTGACGAATGCTATTATTCTTTATAATACTTATCAGATGTCAAAGATTTTGGATAAAATGATAAAGGATGGTAGCCTTGAGACTAATGATGTGTTTAAGGAGCTATCTCCTTACAGAACGGAGCATATTAATCGATTTGGTGAATATCACTTAAATATGAAGTTCCCTGCTTTGTACATATAACGTATAATTAAAATTATACAATATTATATTTGGATAAATAGTTTAATGTTGAAATATAATTTCATGTTATTTTTGGCGTGATTTAATTAAAAAACACCTTTTTTTATTAATTGTGTTTACATGTTAATACATCAATGCAAATACCTGTATATCAATAATGTATGAACACATCTGGTACATCACCGTAAGAATCATGGAGGGACCTC
>NZ_JABANE010000226.1 GCF_012844305.1 Flammeovirga aprica JL-4 | reverse complement strand
CTATGACCATTTTTCACTATATCGTTGCCTTCACAGTGAGGACAACGTATTTCTTTGTAATGTCTCATATACATATAACAAAGAATCAACCTAAATCATCCATTACCAAAAAAACATTCCTCAAATCTATTGTTTTCAGTACTAACAACCTTTGATTTACACGATAGCAGTGTGAATAACATAATAAAAATTAACTTATTCAAATCTCACTTTTTTAAGTTTGTACCTTCTTACATTAGAATTTAAAATCATATTCCAGTAAATCCAATCCTGAACACCCAAGGGTCATTTTGGAGAGGGTTGTATCTCTCTTCGTAAACGAAAGAATAAAGAAGCTGAAAACTGACACCAAAGAAATTTCCAAATTGGAAGGTGTAACCTGTACCTGCTCTAAAAGATGGATACCAATGTCTTTTATACTCTGGTTGAATAGGATCTGAAGCATTCATACTTTCTATTTCTGCATCCAAATGTGGCAAACCTTTAAGAGGAGTGTATTGAGTGAACACTCTGCCTCCATATACCCAAAGATCTTTGTCTTCAATTCTTGAATAACGAAGTAAGGGTGAAATACCAATATTGGTTTTCTTTTTCGCCCCCACTGCTTTATAAAACTGTGGAGCTGCCTCCACGCCAGGGTTTTCTCCTAACGTCATATTAATTCCCCCTCCTACTTTGAGAAACTTCCCTAAATCAATAGTGGTTTCAGGGATTTCAAACTCATCTAATTCAGGGTCCGCAAAGGGTAAGTCTTTTTTGGTCGATATTTGAAATTGCCATGGATTTCCATCCACTGGATCCACCCAGCCGGTTTTCCGCATTGCAGATGCTTCTATAGAGAAGAATTTTCCGACCTGCAAAGAGTACCCGGCACCTATCAAGATATCACTTTTCCAACTTGAAGTTGTTTCTGATGAAATGCCCTCTTTGGAAAAGGAAAGAGAATCGGGTTCATACAACCCAGAATATTCTACTTGCAAATAAGGTAAGTATTTATGGGGTTGTACTCTAGCAAACGCTCTACCTCCAAAAGACCAATTGGTCTGCAAGGAATCATATTGCATGGAAATATTGGGACCAACACCTACACTCCATGCATCACTAAGAGGCAACTGTATGGAGGGAGAATACGTGACTTTAAGTGGATCTTGCTGTTCTATAGTGACTGTATTTCCTATATTCAAAGCTTTTGTCAAAAGGTTGAAGCCATCTGTGAATGACATATTTTGCATGTCTTTGAATTGATCCAACATCTTGAGATTTGGGCTTTGGGTTTCTTGATTGGGATCAAAACCATTGAGGTTGCTTTTGATCACTTGATCCAATCCTTTCTTTCCAAAACCGATAGAAATCCCTGCCAATACACCCCAATCATTGTGCTGATAGTGATAATTAACATCCGAATACAGTGTAATGATTTTATCCTTTTTATTTTTCCACGCATAACCACCTCCTACACTGATATAGTTGGTATTGGGTTGCCATCCATGCCCTACATTGAGTATCCCTTTTCTTTGATCGCCTAATCTGTATTTTACTTTTCCTTCTGCTAGCCAACGATCTGAAATTCCTAATGTTATGGAATCGGTATTGAGCATTACATTTAGCCCCACCACTGCTTCTGCTTCCCAACGTAAATAGCGGTAACTAATACCGGATGTAAGGTAAGGTGCTATATTAGGATGCAATGTATTATCACCTTCTTTCCCAGGGTTGAAATCAGGGACTGACGATAACATACCTACTCGTCCTCCTACAAAAGGTAACAGTTGGGGTACTTTTCCCATCTGCAATAAACTGTCTCCCAACTGCTGTTGTTGTATAAGCTGTTTCTGTTGTTTGATTTGGGAAAGGGAGGGAAAGGTCTGTGCATTCAAAACCTCGAATGAAAAAAATAAAAACAGTAAGAGTGTGTATCTCATTTTTTGGTGTTTGCTTCTGATTATTGTGCTGTAAAGGTCAATTTCTGATAAATACCATATCAAAAATTGACCTTGTTATTTTACCTACCTTCTTTTGGTTTATTGTAATAAGTTGGAAACTTATCCGATTGATTAATTCCGATTGACGCTAATGCTTAACATTCGGAACAGTGTGAAAAATTTCAAATTACATTAATTGGAATATTAACGTAGTAAATTTTTCTACTTTCGTTATTATGTGGGGAGTTAAAATTATAATTCACTACCTTGTATCTAATTGAATACTTACCTCTTTTCCTTGCTATATCTTGGCAAATAATATCACTTTCTCCATTTTTTTTTGCGACAATAAAATTTTGTTTATCAGGTTCACCATCATAAAAAAACTCATCATAATCCTCAGAAACAAAAATATTAATTTTATCATAGACCAAGTTATCTAATGTAATTTTGAAGGTTAATGTATCTCCTAAATGAACTGTATTACTCGATAAAAATTTAATTTTATACGCTTCCCAATTATAATCTATTAAACCATTCTTGTAATTTTCAATAGATTTTAACCATTCTTTTTGATTCCCTTCAAGGTCAGTAACTATTTCATAACAAGTTTTATTCAGAAGTTCATTTTGGTTTATACTATCATAGAAAAAAGAACAACCGTTTACCATACCATTTAAATATTGAGTGGAATCTTTTATAAATCCATTTCTATAAAATCTTATATGTGAGCCTTGCTGCTTAGATAAAGTATCTAAAAAAGAAATACCAGCTAGTTTTTTATTCGAATAAAAACCTTTAAATCTATACAAATTATCACCTATACTATCGATTCGATAACCATAATCATGATCATCTCTATAGTTTTTATCAAAATAATAAACAGAACCATCAGTTTTTTCAACACGAATTAATCCTTCAAACTGCCCTGTTTTGACAATTTCTATTTTTTTTCTAACCTTTCCGAGCAGGAAAAGCTTAGAAAAAACACGAACGATATTATTATTTTTATGCTATTCATTTTTTTGGATATGTGTGAATTAGTACAGTGCCTTTAACTGTTATATTTGTTTTTAGATCTGTTGATTACATAACTCCTACTTCTTCTCTTTAAAAAAAGGTTTTTCATTAGACACTGTAGCATTCCATTAGGGTCAATAAACCTAATCGGATTATCAATAAGTATAATTATAAACTGAATATCGCTCAACTTTCTGCTAACAGATCAACCACAAACTACCTCCCAAAACTAGCATCATAATGCCTAGTACCTAATCGATAAAAACTAAATTTCCTCCAGTTTCTCTTGAACATTCTACTTGAACCTATATTCCAGTTTACCTTGTTTATCACTAACGGTCATATTAATACCAAAGGGATAGTAGTGATTTTCTTGAATAACGTAGTCATCAAAGAAGACAATGAATATTGGCTTTGACGAATGAAGCGGTCACATTGCTTTTATGGTAAGTCCGTACTTCTAAATCACAGCCCTAAATCCCTTCTAGCTCTCGCGTTCAATAATTGTAAGGAATCAACTTCTTCTAAAGTCCAACCTTTGGGTGGTGCATGCATGTTCTTTTCTAGTGGACATATTTCACCTGCCCAAGTTGGAATGAACTTTGAATACTGAACTAACCAATATTTTTGATCAGTACCCCTTAATCCAGAAGATGCTACCGAATATATATCTCCATTTACTTTATAACTTATTGACGGGCTAGCTCCTTTAAAGGAAGTGACAATACCTACTGTATACCTCTGAGGAGAAAAAGATAAAGCAATATAAATTATCGCTAAACATAGCATGAATAATATTTTAAACTTCTTGTCACTCATATTGATTTTTTAGAGGGTAATACAATTCTAAAGCTCAAGGTGACGTTGGCACTTAACACCTTCCTAGGTAGTGAGGATTTATTATTCATTATATTATTAGGTTTAGTTTCTTTTGTTACAGTTTGCGATTTGTACTATGCGACAATAAATATAATCATCTATTTTAATTCTTCCATCTAAGTATATGACAAAAAAATGACTCTCCATGAAATTGATTAAATTTGAATTTCGACATACAAAATTTATCAATTATGGAGAGTCAACACGAATATACGAAATTGTTTGAAAAAATAAATTCACAGATCAAAATCAACAAAGCTAGATTAGATTGTTTGACATATCTA
>NZ_JABANE010000225.1 GCF_012844305.1 Flammeovirga aprica JL-4 | reverse complement strand
ATGCTTGAAGTTTTACAGGATAAATCACACGAAGACTATGAAAACTATGAAGGATGGACTGATGAAGATTTCGATCCTGAGCACTTTTCTGTTGAGGAAGTGAATGAGAGGTTAAGGAGTATACTTTAAAATTAGTTATTGAAACTTAAGTTATAAAAGAGGTCTATAAACCTCTTTTTTATTTGAAAATTCGCTAATCACCATAGTGTCAAAAAATATGTTTTTCTATTTTTACCCCAAATTTTAACAGCGAACAAATAACATAAAAATGGCAAGAGTAGTTTACGGCAAAACTTGGTGGGGACAGCGGTGGTTGAATGCACTGACGGATATAGATTGGAGCAATAGATTACCGAGAGGGAAAACTTATGCCAATAAAGGTGCGGTGTTGAACTTGTCTACGTCTGCCAAGGGGATAGCGTCTAAAGTGGCGGGATCTTATCGTAATTACTACAACCAAAAGCTGAAAATAAAGCAGTTTACTTCGTTGGAGAAGGTACAAATTTTGGATGCATTGCTGGAAAATGAACTGCAAGTGGCGGAGTTACTTAACGGTACACTGAGTAAAGATCTGATCAATATCACAAACCGATTAAGAATTTCTTTATTTCCGTCTTCTTGGGAGGCATTGGATATGCACTGTTCTTGTCCAGATTTTGCGGTTCCTTGCAAACACCTTGCGGCTGTTATTTATACTTTGGCTTTGGAGATCGATAAAAATCCTTTTCTAATCTTTGAGTTGAAAGGGCTGGATATATTAAAAGAACTACAAAAAAGATCAAATATTCAAATCGATCAAGCAAATAAGGTTATAGATGTAGAAAGCTACTTTACAGAGCTAGAAACACAAAATGAAACCACTACATCACTGGATCAATTAGACTTCTCTGCTTTACCGGATTTGACCGCTAATGTTTTTACTTTTTTAGAAGAAAAACCGCATTTTTCAGAAGGTGATTTTAAAAATGTACTTTATAAAAATTACCAAAAAGTACACCGACTAACCAAGAAGGAAATAAAGGAGGAAAGGACTGAGGGCTTGTTGGAGAAGATTAAGAATAAGGATACGGTCAACTTGGTTTTTGATGAGACACTCAACTTGTGGTCGGTTTTAGGTTTAGAGAATAATCAGTTCTTTCCTGTGTTTTCACCAAAAGAAACACCACAAAAAGAGTTGTTGAATGTAATTACTCAGATGGACGAGGAGGAGAAAGATCAGTTTCCATTGTTTATTCAGCAATTGCGAAATATTTATCTTTTGTGCTTGAAACTGTTGAATAAAGGGGCATTTTTTCCAAGATTACTACAGCGAGAAGAGGATTATTTTATTCAGTGGGTGCCTGCTACTTTTTCTAAGGAAGTAAAGGCAGTGATAGAAGAAGTACAAGCACATTTATTGCATCAAAATATTTCTGTAAAAACGAGCAACGGGGTAAAGCATTTGAGCAAAAAGGAAGGAGTAAATGTATTGTGTCATTTATTTCTGCAAGATTTTTTATCAAAAGATACGGTACTTCTAACTGCAGAAAGTCGTCTTTTGAATCTCTTTTTCTATAATAGAAAAGAACAATTTAATGGTGTAGGAGAGATAGAAGTGCCAAGAAGTATCAATCAGTGGTTACAAAAATTTCAGATTGTACATAAAGAATACGTTCCTGCAATTCAGCTACAAGAGGTAGACGAAAATTATTACGTCAATGTAATGATAGAGAAGGAGGGAGAGGCATTGGAACCTATTGCATTGGCAACTTTTTGGAAGGATGAAAAATACAAAGCTTTCAAGTTTGATCTGTTGCAGGATTTACTCTTGGTGGCGTCTTATTTTCCGGCATTAAAAGAGCATATCAATTCCAAAGGACAAATGCCGTTGATGTATGACAATGTTGAAATCGTCAGTGTATTATTCGATATTTTTCCTGTAATAGAATTATTAGGAATCAACTTGATGATGCCGAAGGTATTGAGAAAAATATTACAACCGGGCAAGTCATTGAAAGCTGATACTTCGGAGTCAGTAGATGAAGGAGTCGAAAGTTTTATGGATTTACAGAAGTTGTTGAGGTTCAAGTGGCAGGTAGCTTTGGGAGAAGAGCAAATTTCTAAGGAAGAGTTTATGGAAAAATATGCTCACCTGTCAGGCTTGGTGAAAGTGAATAATCAGTATGTTCTTTTTGATCAAAAAGACCTAAAACAGCTATTGAAAGAGTTGGAAACACCACCTGCATTTAAAGCCAATGAAATCAGTCAGGCGTTATTTTCTGAGGAAATTCAAGGTAGCCCATTGACGCTTTCAGATGAGTTGAAGAAAGGAATCCGTCAGTTGACCGATATAAAAAAAATTCATGAACCAGAAGGACTTCAAGCAACTTTGAGACCTTATCAGAAAGCTGGTTTTGAGTGGATGTACCGCAATACAAAGGTAGGTTTTGGTAGTTTGATTGCTGATGATATGGGATTGGGAAAAACCCTTCAAGTGATTACTTTACTGTTGAAATTGAAGACCGAAAATTACTTTAAAAGCAAGAAAGCGTTGATTGTGGTACCTACCAGTTTATTGACCAACTGGCAGTCAGAAATAGAACGTTTTGCTCCAGATCTTTCAGCTTTTGTATATCATGGAGCAAAACGAAAATTTGTAGATGATTTTGATGTTTTGATTACGACTTACGGTATGGTGCGTAATTCTAAAGACGAACTGAAGAAGTTGAAATGGGCGGTAATGGTGATTGATGAAGCACAGAATATTAAAAATACTGCCACTCAACAAACCAAATTGATAAAGTCTATCAAAGCGGATACTTATATAGGTATGAGTGGTACGCCGGTAGAAAACCGCTTGTCGGAATACTGGTCAGTGATGGACTTTGCCAACAAAGGCTACTTGGGAACGCTGTCTAATTTCTCTAAAAATATTGCGAAGCCAATACAGCAAGACAAAGACTTTAAGGTATTGGAACGATTCAAAAAAATCACTCAGCCTTTTATTTTGAGAAGAGTGAAAACGGACAAGAGTATTATTTCTGATTTACCGGATAAAATTGAAAAGAATCAGTTTATCAATTTGGCACCTGAACAGGTTGCAGTTTATGAGGAATTTGTGCAATCCGCTTTAGAAGAGATTGAAAAGAATGATGGAAGTGCGAGAAGAGGAATGGTGCTCAAAATGATGCTTGGTCTGAAGCAAGTTTGCGATCATCCGAATTTATTCTTGAAGAGTAATCAGGAAGAAGACCCGATGCATTCTACCAAGGTACAGCGTCTGTTTGAGTTGGTAGAAGAGATTGTTCAAAAAGGAGAGAAGGTATTGATTTTTACGCAATACAAAACTATGGGAGATCTCTTGCAACGATGGATTGAAGACCGAACGAAGAAGAAACCGCAATTCTTGCATGGTGGTTCATCGAGAAAGAGTAGGGATGAAATGGTGTCCAATTTCCAAAACAACCGAACGGATAACATATTTATTCTCTCTTTAAAAGCGGCAGGAACGGGATTAAACCTCACGGCGGCTAATCATGTAATTCATTTTGATCTGTGGTGGAATCCGGCGGTGGAAGCACAAGCAACAGATAGGGCTTACCGTATCGGGCAAAATAAAAATGTGATGGTACACCGTATGATTTGTAAGGGAACAATCGAGGAAAAAATCGATGATATGATCCAAAGTAAAAAAGAACTATCAGACCTTACTGTAGCTGAAGGGGAAAAATGGATTGGCAATCTAAGTGACGATGAATTGAAAGAGATGGTGAAATTATCAGAGATAGAATAATCGTAACTTTTAAAACATCATTAGCCCACGATTTAAATCGTGGGCTAATGATATTCAAAGAATATAGTACTAGGTTTTTACTGCAAAATTTCCTTCAACATCGTCTTCCTCGCTCTATTATCAATATTCCTCACCGCAATACCAAAAGCCTTTCTTGTACCCACAAAAATTGCCATTTTCTTAGCTCTGGTAAGTGCAGTATAAATCAAGTTTTGATAGAGCATATTGAAATGTTGCATTACAACGGGGATGATCACTACGTCAAATTCACTACCCTGAGATTTATGAATTGTAATGGCATATGCTAAGTCAAGGTCAATGATATCTTGCTTTTCATAATATACCGTTTTAGCATTTTCACC
>NZ_JABANE010000224.1 GCF_012844305.1 Flammeovirga aprica JL-4 | reverse complement strand
AAGAATTAACTGTAATTGGGATCCGCTTTCGCTGATCTTATAATTACTTTTTCATTACATCAAAAGAACGTTTGAGCCGTTGCTCAATGAACTAATTTCTCAATTTGTTTTGCTCCTTCTTTTCAGAAGCGAGTGCAAAGGTAAGAACTTTTTATTTTAACTTCCAAATCTTTTTTCAAAAATTTTTGAAGTTTTTTTCGTTGATTTTCCAACCTGCAACACTCTGAATTTCCAACTCCAAAAGAGAAGTTTTAAAAGCCTTTCGTTAAAGGCGAGTGCAAAGGTAAAAAGAGTTTTTTAATCTGCAATGCTTATTTTGTTTTATTTAGAAACTTAATTTTCATTGCTTCATTTTACTCAGACACAAATAATTGTATCATCAAAAAAGTCTTCTTTTACATCATGTTTTTGTTGGCTTTCCGTTCAAAAGCGAGTGCAAAGGTAAGAGCTTGTTTTGAAAATGCAATACCTTCTCTAAAAAAATATCATCAACAAAAGTAAAACTTATACTTTATCCCTAATAATCAACATTTTAAAAATTCGACAAAAATTCAATTCATCTCTTTTTCTTTCTTCAATTCAGAATTACTTAAATTGAGCTGTTATTTATTCGAGAGATCTTAGCATGAAAAAAGTCTTAATTATAGCTTATTATTTTCCACCTTGTGGGGGCATTTCAATTATTCGACCATTGAAATTAGTGAAACATTTACGTTCAGCTGGATGGGAACCTATATTAGTTACTCCCAAAAATGCACACTACCCTACTTATGATGATGCATTAATTAATGATTTTCCACACGACATCGAGAGAATTGAACTTCCCATTTGGGAACCTTATGGTTTATTTAAGAAGTTTACCTCTCGTAAAAAAGATGAAAATGTAAATAATGTGCTTGTTGTAAAGGATGAAAAGACAAAAAAATGGAAAGATATTCTTGCTGTTTTTATAAGAAGTAACTTTTTTATTCCTGATGCCCGCAAATTTTGGATTAAACCTTCTGTAAAAACATTGACAAAATATTTAAAAGAAAATCATGTTGATGCTATTCTTACTACAGGGCCTCCTCATTCAAGTACTCTCATCGGAGCTAGGTTAAAAAAGAAGTTGAATATTCCATTACTTGTCGACTTTCAAGATCCCTGGACTCAAATTGATTATTATAAAGAATTAATTCTTACGCCTTGGGCAGATAAGTACCATCATAAACTGGAGCAATTCTGTTTTCAACAAGCTGACGCCACAGCAATTGTTAGCAACTCTTGGAAAAAAGATCTTGAAGATATAGGTGCACATAATGTACATACTATTCCACTCGGTTTTGATCCGGAACATTTTAAAGATTTTGAAAATGTTGAAGCGGACAGCAATTTCTTAAAAATGCTACACCTTGGCATGGCAGGACATGATCGAATTCCAATGACTTTACTAGAAAGCATTGTTGAACTTGGAAAAGAAGTGGAGCATTTCCAACAGTTCTTCAGACTTCAGTTTGTTGGGCAAGTAGATCAAAGTATTATTGACTTTATTGAAAAACATAATGACACTCAGTTATTCGAATATATCCCTCCCATAAAAAGAGAAGAAGCACTTACCTATGGTAAAAAGGCTTCTATATTATTACTATTATTAAATAAAGCGGATAATTCCTGTGGCCGAATTCCTGGGAAACTATTTGAATATCTAGCATTAAACCGAAATATTCTTTTACTCGGAAATACAGAAGGAGACTCAGCGGACATCATCAAAGAAACAAACATGGGGTCTTCTTTTGATTATGAAGAGAAAGAAAGCATAAAAAATTACCTGAAGGACTCTTTTAATGTATGGATTAAAAACAAGACACTCCCTGTAGAAAGAAATGACCGTTATCTGAACTACACTTCTCAAAAGCTCACAAAAGACTTCGGTAAACTGCTGGAAAGTATTACATCATAAGGAAGGTTTTCCTCTTAAAATCAATTTCTTGTATGCCTCTCTTTTTTGTATATTTATATTCTTATTAAATAGAGAATATGGATTTCAAGTTAGTAGCAGATTTCACCCCAATGGGTGATCAGCCGGAAGCAATCAGAAAATTGTCGGAAGGAGTTGAAAATGGAGAGAAATCTCAAATCCTCCTTGGCGTGACGGGTTCAGGAAAAACTTTTAGCGTAGCCAATGTAATTAAAGAAACAGGGAGACCCACCCTTATACTTTGCCATAATAAGACATTAGCGGCACAGCTTTATGGAGAATTCAAACAGTTTTTCCCTGAAAATGCTGTAGAGTACTTTATCTCCTATTATGATTATTACCAGCCGGAAGCTTATATCCAAACCACTGATACATTTATTGAAAAGGACTTAATGATCAATGAAGAAATTGAAAAGTTAAGACTTGCTTGTACTTCTGCATTGATGTCTGGGAGAAGAGATGTGATCGTAGTGGCATCTGTATCCTGTATTTATGGTATTGGTAATCCTGAAGAATTTGAAAAAAGTGTTTTAAAAATTGCAGCAGGTGTTCAATATCCTAGACAACAATTCTTGAGAGATTTAGTAGACATCTTATATGCTAGAAATGAGGTTGAATTTAATCGTGGTAACTTCAGAGTAAAAGGTGATACTGTAGATATTTTCCCTGCTTACGCTGATTTTGCTTATCGTGTGATTTATTGGGATGATGAAATTGAAGAAATCCAGAGAATTGATCCTGAAACTGGCCGAATGATCTCTAGGGAAAATAGTATCTCTCTTTTCCCTGCGAATTTATTCGTGACCGGAAAAGATGTGATTAATGATGCTATTATTGAAATCCAAGATGAATTAGTCGAACAGGTGAAGTTCTTTGAAAAAGATCACCGTTCAGCTGAGGCGAAAAGAATTAAGGAAAGAACTGAATTTGATCTTGAAATGATTCGAGAGTTGGGGTATTGTTCTGGTATTGAAAACTACTCTAGGTATTTTGATAGAAGAAGAGCAGGACAACGACCTTTCTGTTTGTTGGATTATTTTCCGGATGATTTCTTAATGGTGATTGATGAAAGCCATGTAACGCTTCCACAAATTAGAGCAATGTGGGGAGGTGATAGATCGAGGAAAGTTTCTCTAGTAGACAATGGTTTTAGATTACCATCTGCTTTAGACAACAGGCCTCTTACTTTTAATGAATTTGAAAATGTAACCAGTCAAACACTTTATGTTAGTGCGACACCAGGTGATTATGAACTTTTACAAACACAAGGTGAAATTACCGAACAGGTGATCCGCCCAACTGGTTTATTAGATCCTGAAATTGATGTTCGCCCAACTTTAAATCAAATTGATGATTTATTGGAGGAAGTTCAAGCTACAATTGATAAAGGGGAAAGAGTATTGATCACTACTCTTACAAAAAGAATGGCGGAAGAACTTTCAAAATACCTTGATCAAATTGGTGTAAAATCTACTTACATCCATTCTGAAATCAAACCTTTGGATAGAGTTGAGATTCTTAGAGAATTACGTCTTGGGATTGTTGATGTATTGGTTGGGGTGAATTTATTAAGGGAAGGTCTTGATTTACCTGAAGTTTCTCTTGTCACAATTATGGATGCAGACAAGGAAGGTTTCTTAAGAAATGTCAGATCTTTAATACAAACTATTGGTCGTGCAGCAAGAAATTCTAATGGGCGAGTGATTATGTATGCGGATAAAATGACAGCTTCTATGCAAAAGGCCATTGATGAAACGAAGAGAAGAAGACAAATTCAACATGAATATAACTTAGAGCACGGCATTACTCCTACTACGGTGAAGAAATCACAGGACGCTATTTTAGAACAAACTCAAGTTGCGGACAGAAAAGCAATCGTCAAAAGCTATGAATTGGATGAGAGTGACAGTGCAAAAGCAGCGGAAGCTATTTCGGAATATCAAACGAAGAATACTGATGACTTAGAGTCTAAGATTAAAGCAGTAAAACGTGATATGGAAAAAGCGGCAAAAGATCTTGATTTTGTAGAAGCAGCAAGATTGAGAGATATTATGTTTGAGATGGAAAAGTTAAAAAAAGAGTAATCATAAATTAAGTAGACTGCAAACCTAGTTTTCGAATATTTTGCCAGTTAGAAATCAGGAGATTTCTAAAATCTTTTAGACACAAATGACGAACTGTGTTTAAAAGCAAATTTATTTCATAATTCAACCAAATTTTATTTTGGTTTTGTTTTTTGTA
>NZ_JABANE010000223.1 GCF_012844305.1 Flammeovirga aprica JL-4 | reverse complement strand
TGGTAAACAGTTGTTTCTTCAATTTTCAAAAGCTCATTTTTAGTTATACTTTAAAATGTCTCAATACTTAATAAGTAATAATTAATACTTCATTATAACGCAGTTATTATAATTCAGAGGGTGTAAATTAAAGAAACTGATCAGCAATGCTTTAATGCAATGTTATATTGTTAAATGTTGGCATAACATGTCATTTATGCCCCTTTACAGCTATATTAAAGCAGTTTTTGGGTTATAAAGTATCAAAAAGACACTTATATTAATTAGGATTAATCTCTTTATTAATTCTCTGACTATACCTTAGTGACATGTTTTAGTAATTACTCTGAGAAGTAGAATGAATTATGAATATGCGTAAACAAACAATCTTTTTATTGATATTGCTTATAAGTAATGTCGGATGGTCGCAAAGGATTACATTTAATCATCCTTTTGCACCTCAAGAAGGCCTAATTAAAAAAGTACAAAAACCTTATAGAGGAGAAATTTGCTTAAATGGTAGCTGGGAATTTAAAACTGTACAATTACCAAAAGGGGTTTCATTTGAAGAAATCAAAAATGTAAAAACACCTACTAAAGGAGGATGGGATAAAACAGCTTATAAAGTTCCTTCGCCATGGAATATCAATGGTTTTACTGATGGTTCTGGTGGAGATTTCATCACTTACCCATCTTATCCACTAGAATGGAATGATACAAAGTCAGGTTGGTTGAAAAAAGTGATTAAGGTTCCTGCTAATTGGGGGAAAGATCGTATTAACCTTCACTTTGAAGCTGTTGCAGGTTACGCAAAAGTCTTTGTAAATGGAAAAGAGGTAGGTGATCATTTTGATGCTTTTTTACCTTTTGACTTTGATATTACTGATCATATTAAAGCTGGGCAGGATAATGAAATCCTTTTATGGGTTGCTCATGGTAGTTTACTGGATGATCCAGGAAAATATGGTAGACGTAATTATGTTGCAGGTTCTTTTTGGGGTAAGTTTATCCTAGGTATTTGGCAAGATGCTTACTTACAGCGTTTTGATCCTGTTTATATTTCAGATACGTATATAAAACCGTTAGTAGCTGAAAAGAAGTTGGAGTTGGAGGTAACTGTTCATAATACAACAGACAAAAAAGTTAAATTCGATATTAATGCGTCGGTAGCACAATGGATTAATAAAAATGGTTTTACTACTATTGAAATGCCTGACGTAAAATGGGAATTAGGTAAAACAGTTTTAACGTTTGATCAATCAAAACTAGAAATTGAGCCCAATTCAAAAAAGGTGTTTATCGTATCTACTAAAAATGTTGAAGGATTGGACTATTGGACTCCTGATACACCTAATTTATACGGTTTAAGTATTGCATTGAACCAAAAAGGGAAGACAACAGATTTAGATTACAAACGTTTTGGATGGAGAGAATTCAAGATCAAAGGAACGCATTTTGAATTAAATGGAAAGCCGTTTGAAGTAAGAGGTGATTCATGGCACTTTATGGGAATTCCTCAATTGACAAGACGTTATGCATTCTCATGGTATAGAATGCTTAAAGATAATAACGCTAATGGAGTGAGACTTCATGCTCAAGTATTCCCTCGTTTCTATTTAGAAATGGCTGATGAAATGGGTATTTGTATTCTAGATGAAACAGGTATTTGGTCTAGTGATGGAGGACCAAAGATTGATTCTGAAATTTATTGGGAAGCTTGTAAAGAGCATGTAAAAGGACTTGTATTAAGAGATCGTAACTACCCTTCAGTAATGGGATGGAGTGTTTGTAATGAGACATTGCCTGTAACAAAACATGTATTTCATGCTCCTCAGAAATTGTTAGACAGAAATATTCAGGAAATCAATAACTGGGTGGCTATCACAAGAAAGTACGATACTACACGTAATTGGATTTCGGGTGATGGTGAGACACAGGCAGAAACGGACTTACCTACAGTGATTGGTCATTATGGTGGTCCAAATGCAATGACAGAATGGTCTTCACAAAATAAGCCTTGGGGTATTGGAGAAACAGGTATGGGGTATTATGGTACACCATTGCAAATTTCAAAAATTAACGGTGATAGAGCATTTGAATCACAATTGGGTAGAATGGAAGGACTAGCAGGTGAAGCTTATGAATTGATCAAAGAACAAAGAGAATTAAATGCATCTTATGTATCGATCTTTAATTTAGCTTGGTATGCTGTAAAACCATTAGCACTTGGTCTTAAGGATATTAAACGTGCGTCTACTCCTCAAGATGGTATTTTCTTTGGAAAGTACAAAGAAGGAATTCCAGGATATCAGCCAGAACGTTTAGGGCCATACACCTCTACATTCAACCCAGGGTATGATCCAAGCTTACCTCTTTATGAAGCGTGGCCATTACTTGAAGCTGTAAAAATTGCTTTTTCTGATAATGCGAAAAATATAGAAAATCACTGGGCTGTAAAATATGATAATACAGTGAAAGTGCCGGCTGAAGCAACTAAAGAATCTATCTCGATTTTAAGTACTGATAATGAGAAAAAATTAACGCAGAAATTCCAAAACTTGGCGGTTGAAGTATCACCTTTATCAATGAAGAAAGCACAGCTTATTATTGTGGATGGTGACAATCCTCCAAAATTGGATAAGAAGTTAATTTCTAACCTTGATCAAGCTATTAGAAACGGTAGTTCTATGGTGATTTGGGGAGCAACTAGTGCATCTTCAGAGTTAATAAAAGCACTCTCTCAACAAGACGTGAAGTTTTATGACAGAAAAGCTACAAGTTATGTTGTGAAGGGAGATCATCCAATTCTGAATTATCAAAACAATAAAAGCTTATATTTCAGTGAACTGACAAAAGAACCTGTTTCAACAATCTCTATGGACGGAGAATGGGTAGAACAATCAAAGGTAGTTTTGAAAGCATGTAATACAGATTGGAGACAATGGAATTATCAAAGAGAGTATTTAAAAACGGCTAAAGTATATAGAAGTGAAAGGGAAGCAAAAAATCCTTCTAATGTTATTGCTTTCCAAAGAATGGGTAAGGGTGAGTTAATTGTATCTACAATCGACTTGTTTAGCCTGAAATCACAAGCAAACGGTATTATCCGTGAAATGATTACAAATTTAGGTGGTAAATTTGAAGGGAAGGCAATGGATATTCCAATGGCAATTAACAAAGACGGACAATTGCAAAATGCACTCTTTAGTGGTATGTTCCAACATTCTGGAATTCACCCAAGAGAACAGATAAAAATGGTTTTAGATAAAAATAATAAAGTAGAAGAAGCTACGATTGGCTCTAAAATCAACGGTAAATATTGGGAAATTGCGTCAGCGAATAATAAGGGTGTTTGGGACTTCCCAAATATGAATTTAGGTAAGTTACATGATTGTGTAGGTTATTTAAGCTTCTGGGTGAAAAGTCCACGATCATTAACAGATTTATTAATTGAGCCGAATATGCCAAGAGTAGACCTGCACATTGGTACAAAAGATGCCATGGCAGTAATCATTAACGGTAAAGAGTTTGTGAAATTTCCTGAGAAAAAACCATTCAAGAAAGATCAGTTTGTAGTAGAACAGATGCCACTTGAAAAAGGTTGGAACCATGTACTTATCAAAGTTTCAGCTGCAGGAGGTGATTGGAAATCAGAGGTAAGAATGACGACCAATACAGATGGTTTCTTAGAAAAATTAGAAACAACAGTTGCAAGATAAAACTGAAAAATTAATAAAGTGGAAGGAGAATTTTTTCTCCTTCCCAAACTATCAAACTTATCTTTTTCGAGTTTGCTATCTTAATCAATGAACTTGAATTATTACAATTTATTTTTGAAATGAAAAGGATAAAGAACTATCTTGTCCTAATATAGAATTAATACTAGATTTTTTTAATTACTTCTTTCTGTTCAGATTTAATCTGTGCTATTACAAATAACAATTGTGGTGTAGGTAGTTACCTTCATTACCATTTATACAAGAAATTATAGAAAGCTATTAAAGTTCAATTGATAGCTCATTTGACATTAATCAGTACTTAAAGTATGAAACGATATTTACCATGAAATGCTATTTATTCTTATTAATTTTTAGGTATATAAACTTACGTCGCCCAATCACAAAGCTGTTTTTGGGTGACATGAATTGAAGAAACCATCCGTGCCAATAATTTTTTGAAAATTGTTTTCCGATATACCCTTCTATTAAATCGAAAATGAAATTCATCTAAATATCGTTGGATATATTGATCACTGACATGGTGATGAAT
>NZ_JABANE010000222.1 GCF_012844305.1 Flammeovirga aprica JL-4 | reverse complement strand
GCATTCGTATGCAAACCTGCATTTGATTCATAAGTAATTGAATATTCTATTGGTGAATACTTTGAATATAAAGTAAGATCACCGGTACTTCCACTTGAAATTGATTCTACTTTACTTGTAAACTCTGAATCTGAGTACCAACCTTCAAAAGTATAACCCAATTTCGTTGCTTCAGTTAGAGTTATCTCTGATGACTCAATAGTATAACTCTCTAGATTTGAATGCTCTCCACCTTCTGTATTATAAGTAATTGTATAACTTACTAGCTTAAACTTTGCATATAGTGTTAGATCACCGGTACTTCCACTTGAAATTGATTCTACTTTACTTGTAAACTCTGAATCTGAGTACCAACCATCGAAAGTATAACCTAACTTAGTCGCTTCACTTAAAGTAATCTCTGATGACTCGATAGTATAACTTTCTAGGTTTGAATGTTCACCCCCATCTGTATTATAAGTAATCGTATAACTTTCTGGCGTAAATTTAGCATATAATGTAACATCTCCTGTACTTCCTGAAGTTATTGATGCTACTTTATTTGTAAACTCTGAGTCTGAGTACCAACCTTCAAAAGTATAACCTAATTTCGTCGCTGAGGTAAGTGTAATTTCTGATGATTCGATTGTAAAAGAAACAGCCTCATTAGCATGCGTACCTCCATTTGATTCATAAGTAATTGAATATTCAATCGGTGAATACTTTGCATATAATATTACATCTCCTGTACTTCCACTTGCTAGAGACTCTACTTTATTTGTAAACTCTGGCTCTGAGTACCAGCCTTCGAAAGTATAACCCAATTTTGTGGCTGAAGTAAATGTAATTTCTGACGATTCGATTGTATAAGATTCTTCATTAGCATGCGTACCAGCATTTGATTCATAAGTAATTGAATATTCAATTGGTGAATACTTTGCATATAATGTTACATCCCCTGTACTTCCACTTGTTATAGATTCTACTTTATTTGTAAACTCTGGCTCTGAATACCAACCTTCGAAAGAATAACCCAATTTTGTGGTTGAAGTAAATGTAATTTCTGACGATTCGATTGTATAAGATTCTTCATTAGCATGCATACCTCCATTTGATTCGTAAGTAATTGAATATTCAATTGGTGATAGATCATCAAATAGATGATTAATATCCTCTTCCACAAGAAATGAAACAGGTGCATAATAATATCCATCAGGAAGCCCCGACACCTCAGGAGTTATTGTTATGTTTTTTCCCTTTTCTACAAAGAATGAAACAGAACGCATATCTTCAAATAATTTTTCATCATCTCCAGAAATAATAATATCTCCAGTTTCAGTTTGAAAACGTGTACTTACGATAACATTGTTATTTGCTACAATATTAATACTGTAACTTACATCTAAATTTGTAACAGTTGAACTATTTGGATACTTATTATTTTCATGGTCTATCCACCCATCTAATTCAATACCGCTGATATTAGGTGTTGGTAATGTGAAAGAAGTTACCCAAGTATAATAAAATGCTTCTTTTCCTATAAATTGAAGTGATGATAAATTCGATAAATCTACATTACTTAAACTATTCTCTCGAAAAGCTGCTTCACCTATTGAAGTAAGAGATGACAAATTCGATAAATCTATGCTAATCAATTCATTATAATAAAAAGCATAAGAACCTATTGAAGTGAGAGATGATATATTTGATAAATCTACATTACTTAAATTATTCTCTTGAAAAGCGGCTTCACCTATTGAAGTAACTGTTATCCCATCAAAAGAGTTAGGTATTACAATATTAGTGTATCCCCCTAAGTAGTCCTTTATCTTACCATTTTCAAAAATAACATCTGCTGATGTTATTACATAGGGTTCACTGTTAGTGTAATAATATGATATGTCCAAGCGTGTTACTTCTTCTCCAGAACTGCTTCTATTCCATGCTCCATCAAAACTTGGATTAGGTAGTCTGAAGGACAACATAGAGTTATGTATAAAAGCTGCTTCGCCAATCGAAATAAGAGAAGATAAATCTGATAAATCTACACTACTTAAATCATTATAAGAAAAAGCATAAGAACCTATTGAATTAAGAGAAGGTAAATTCGAGAAATTTACACTAACTAAATCATTACTAGCAAAAGCAGAAGGACCTATTAACATAAGAGAAGGTAAATTCGATAAATTTACACTAACTAAATCATTACTAGCAAAAGCATATTCTCCTATTGAAATAAGAGAAGGCAAATTCGAGAAATTTACACTAACTAAATCATTATTAGAAAAAGCATTTGCTCCTATCGAATTAAGAGAAGGTAAATCTGATAAATCTACACTACTTAAATTATTTTCATCAAAGGCATTAGAACCTATTGTAGTAAGAGAAGATAAACTCGATAACTCTAAACTACTTAAATTATTTTCAGAAAAAGCTAAGAATCCTATCGAAGTAAGAGAGGATAAACTCGAGAAATCTACGCTACTTAAATAATTTTCAGTAAAGGCATTAGAACCTATTGTAGTAAGAGAGAATAAACTTGAGAAATCTACACTACTTAAATTATTTCCTCGAAAAGCATCAGCTCCAATTGAAGTTACTGTGGTTCCATCAATAGAATTAGGTATTACAATATTAGTGTATCCTCCCAAATAATCCTTTATCTCACCAGCTTCAAAGATTACATCTGCTGATGTTAGCTCATAGGGTTCGTTGTTTATAAAATAATAAGCTATACTTCTGTCATATACTACTCCTCCTGATACACCTTTATTCCATGCTCCATCACCATCCGGATTTGGTAATAAAAAGTATGTTAAATAATTATAAGAAAATGCTGACTTACCTATTATAACAAGTGAGGTTAGCTCCTTTAAATTTATACTATCTATTTTATTATCTCGAAAGGCTTCAGCTCCTATTGAAATAAGAGAGGTTAGATTCGAGAAATCTACATTACTTAAAAAATTATTTCTGAAAGCTTCATCTCCTATTGATACAAGAGAGGATAAATTAGAGATATCTACACTTCTTAAATTCTTTTTATAAAAAGCTTTTTCACCTATAGACGTCACTTCTATTCCATTGATAGAGTTAGGTATTACAATATTAGTGTATCCTCCCAAATAATCCTTTATCTCACCAGCTTCAAAAATTACATCTGCTGATGTTATTTCATAGGGCTCACTGTTAATATAAAAGTGTAAATTATTGAGGTTTGTTATTTCCTTTCCAGAATATCCTAAGTTCCAATCTCCTTTATAAGTTGGAGTAGGTAATGTATAGGATAACACAGAATTACCAGCAAAAGCACGGTCACCAATTGAAGTCAGAGAAGATAAATTCGAGATATCTACACTACTTAAATTATTCTTATAAAAAGCCCGTGTACCTATCGAGGTAAGAGAGGATAAATCTGAGAAATCTACACTACTTAAATCATTAAATTCAAAAGCACTTTGTCCTATAGAAACAAGAGAGGGTAAACCTTTTAAATTTACACTACTTAAATTATTATATATAAAAGCACGGTCACCAATTGAAGTCAGAGAAGATAAACCCGAGAAATCTACACTACTTAGATTATTTTCATAAAAGGCTGAAGAACCTATCGAAGTAAGAGAGGATAAATCCGAAAAATCTACACTACTTAAATTATTTTCTCTAAAAGCACTTTCTCCTATTGAAATAAGAAAGGGTAAATTAGAGAACTCTACACTACTTAAATTATTGTAAGAAAAAGCATAAGAACCTATTGATGTAAGAGAGGATAAATTCGAAAAATCTACACTACTTAATTCACCTCTAGAAAAAGCAGAATTCCCAATCGAAGTAACCTCAGTTCCCTCTATATATTGAGGTATAATGATGTTGGGATAACCACCATAGTAATCTTTGATTTCTCCATCTTCAAATAGGACATCCTCCTTTGTGAGGATATGTGGGACTTGAGCAACAGTTTTAGTGAAGCTTAAAACACTCAGTAAAAGAGCGAAAATTAATTTATTCATAATTAATAGTTTAGTTTTTATTTTATGAGTACAATAGTTTTTATTTTTGCAACGCAATGATAATGTATTTTGTTATAATTATAATAACAATAAGTAGTTTTTTTTGAAAAAAAATATTTCGACTCGAATACCAATCTTTCGATTAAAGAAATCACCAACGTTAATTAGAGTTTTAACCTACTGGTCTTATTTTCAATTTCCTATCTGTAACATATCCCAAAACGAAAGCCGGATATCGTGACCGTCAACCCATGGTAAAAGATATGCACCACCTTCATCAAGAAGGAAAACTAACTGCCTATCAAGAAAAGCATTGGTTTGGTGAACGCCCTACTGAGGAACTCTATGATTTAGAAAATGATCCCCACCA
>NZ_JABANE010000221.1 GCF_012844305.1 Flammeovirga aprica JL-4 | reverse complement strand
TTCACCAGTAGACCATAAAAAGTCACCTACATAGTAATTAGGATCTATAATTACACTTCCACAACCTGACAAATAAGTGGGCAGTTCCAATTGAGGTACTTCATTGAACTGTACATTTACTTGTGCTGTGGAGGTACATCCATATTGATCCGTTGCTGTCACGGAGTAATCTCCACTGCTGTATACAATAAGTGATGATGCTCTTGATCCATCCGACCATAAATAACTAAGTTTCCTAATACTCTTGAATAGGTGATTTTTTTAATTCAAGGACATCTGTTTGCTATCAATATTTATGGTAATGTTATTACTTTCTAAACTGCCTTCATATGGCAACTTCAAAATGAAGCGACATTATGATTTACTCACTTAACTAATTTTTGTTATTATATGAGTTACAAACTCATACAAATGTAAGTTCTGGGTAGCACTCGCGCTTAACACCCAGAGCAGTGGGAGGGGCTATTTTAATGCTCAATTTAAATTATTATCATCAAAATTATTTGACTTCACAGATATTTCCTCGCTAATTTCATCTCCATATTCATTGACTTGAGTATAGTCTAATAAATACATGAACTCATACGAATCAAAACATTCCACTAGACGAGCAAAAAAACTTTTAAAAGTGCTTTCTTCACCCGAATATAAGCAATCTAACAAGTATATATCCTCTTTATTATCTGTCGTACTTAAATAAAATTCCAATATTTCGTTTTCGTAACTTAGATCGTATCCATAAACTCTAACTTTTAATTTCACTTTTTCTTCACCAAATATTTGATCAGTAGCTATTTTCAATATACTGTGGTCTACTCTATATAAAGATCCACCTAAACTAAAATATTTCTTCATAATTCTATAAATTAATGTAAGGTTTTAAATCCAATCCCCCTTTTGGTGTCATAATTGAAATATCTTCAATATTTAAATTTTTATAATTTTCAAATAAGGCTTTTCTTAAATTCCTCAAACCTGGTATTATAGCTGGTTTTGTTGTTTTAGAGCTTATTTTCTTAGTAAAAAATGCATTCTGAAATGTCATAGCTTTTGAATTAAAGTAAGAAGGATTATTTCTCACATAAGTGGCTAATGTAAATAGCTCTTCATTTGACATTTCAGTTAAATTGAAAATATCACCTGTTTTCTTATTTGTTAGTTTAATAAATGAGCCCTTCAAATAATGCTCAAAATCGTTTTGTGATACCATTGCTACTAAATCTACATCATTTGCATTTGGAGTTCTTAATGAAGATCCCTGAATTCTAACATCAGATACTGAGACACCTATATTTTGTAAACCTTGCTTGAGTTCATTCTTAAATTTAAGAAATTGTTCTTCACCCGTAAATTTATAGGGAAGTCCTTCTTTTTTTACTACATTAATCCAATTGTCAATTTGTTTAATTAATTCATCTGCTTCTATCACTTTCGCTTCTCTACAACTAATAAATAATAAATCTTCCAATTCATCCTGTGGTAATTTTAAACTTTTTGCTCTTAAAATAATAGTATATAATTCTTCATCAGTATGCTTAAAACTAAATTTTGGAGTACTATTTACTCTAGTTAAGACAGCATTCTTGGTGCTTGCAAAGCTTAACACCCAGAACAGTGGGGGCCATAATAATATTAGCTAATAATGTTGTATACCCCCAGAACAGTAAGAAAGCTTATCTTAATAATTTTACTTGTTTCCAATTATCTTCATATCCTAGTTTTTTTACTTGATATAAATGTTGTAAAGTAAATTCTTCGAAAAAAGTTTTTTCATTTTCATCAAGTGACTCAACACGAATGTTTGGACAGTTCTCTAATAGAGATATGGAAAAATCTAATAAAAAACTCCATTTGTAGAATACTTCTATTTCTAATATATAATAACAGAGATCTATATGATAAGCCTTTAGATTATCACCACTACTCCATGACTGTGAATACTCCTCATCCCTAATTAAAAGTGTTAAATAATCACTAGAATATCTATTACTTTCTGACTGATTAATTTGTCCTGTTATAGTATTATCAGAATCTAATTCCATAAAACCTACATCCCAACCTTTTTTATCACAAAGTTTTTGAATTATTGATTTTGTCTTAGTTATTGGTTGTTTACCAATACTAAAAAAACGTATTTCTCTTTGCATTATTGAAGTTCCTTTAATAAATCATTATAATTATCAATCACTTGTGCTCCATGTTGTTCGGCATAGTTTTTAACCCTATTAAAATTTGCTATTTTTTTAGGGTCTGATAAAGTTGAAAGCCTTTCTTCTGTATATATTATAACTTTTTTAGCTTCGGGATTCATAAACTGATACAATATTTGTCCTTCTGTATTTTTAACTCCGACCATTTTATTTATTTGTTTCTTGATTTTACTAAAACTAACACTTCCCAAACTTGCTTTAACCTCAATTAAATGTGTAAGTGTACCTAAATCTCTATCACCTGCAGTATTAACAGAAGGGTTACCTAATGTTTCTCCTACTCTTGAAGACCTTAATTCATTATCTAGGTCTGTTATTTTAATACCTGCATCTTCTTTTAATTTCTTTGCTGTAGTTGCAGATATTTGTTTACCTACATCTGTACTATTTATATTTGCATTCATTCTTTGGATAATAGATGCTTCCGTTTGGGCTAAACCTTCAATATACAGTACTCCTTGCTTGTTTAATGGAGTTTTTGCCCAAAGTTCATAACTACCTATTTTTTTTATTTCCTTTGTTACCTCGCTAATTCCTCTTCTAGAATCTCTTAAATATTTTTGAATAACAACTAATCCACCGTTTTTTCCAAATAAAATTGTCTCGTCAACATTTGCATTCTTCAAAACCACCCAAGCATCAATAGCCCCCTCAACATCTTTGGAATCTACCTCATCAAAATACTTCTTAAACTCTCCTCCCTTATTATAATCATTAATAAAATGTGCTCTTAACTTGTCATCTAATTTTAATTCATCAAGCTTTTTAGCAATTAGCTCTGGCAAAGCATAATCATTATGCACATAAATACCATCCGCATAATAACTATGATAACCTTCCACCTCAAAGTTGTAAACTAGCTCAGAAGTAGTATAAGTAGCAATACTATCAATAGAAAATAGCTTTCCGTGAACATCTTCTACTTCATCCCCCTCTATAAAATCTCTTGCTTTCTTAAAACCTGCTGGTGTGAAAATTTGGTGGTTAGGAGTAGATGTAAGGAGTTTTTTATTGCCATGATAAAGGATCACTAACGAATCTGCAAAACTCACTTTGGTACTCAATACTTTCGCTAAAACACGTTTACCTTGGTTGTTTTTGGTGTCTACATAATCTCCACCAACGATTTTTTCGATAGGTTTAAATGGCTTTCCGTTGGCATAGATTTGAGTTCCTGCGGGGAAGCAAAAATGACGCATGATTGTGTTGATACTACTTTCTCCAAAACCTAATGCCCTTAAAAAAGTTTCTATCTGACCCTTTGTCTCTGCATTAATACCTAATTTTCTACACAATGAAATGAATTTAACACTTCCTACTTGTGTGGCTAACTTGGTTTTGAAGAGTTGTAATTTCTCTACAATCCTTTCAGAGTTCTGACTAAACTTCCAGCCAATCACACCACCTACTGAACCTATAATACATGAGGTAGTCCCTTCTGTAAAGGAGATAGATTTGATTTCAGCCTTTGTACCATCAAATGTTGCTGTACTGATCAAACTACTTATACACCCTGTGGAAGCACTGTATAGCAATCCCAACTTTCCATCTGTGTCTCCTAATTTATCACTAATTTTATTATTGATATACGCTGTTGATACTGATGTCCAGTCTATTTTTTTCCATGCATTTTCGATGATTTCCTTTTTGGTTAATTCATCAATAGATTTATCATTTAAAATAGGCTCTAAAAGCAGGTTGACCCCAAATTGAAAAGTAAGGTCGAACATTGCATCACGCAATGCATCTTTTGCAATTTTCTTCCCTCCCTTAGTACTTAACCACTCCATTGTATTTACAGCTCCTGCATCTATTGCCACATCTCCTAAGACGGGTAAAAATAGACCAACTCCAGCTATACCGAGTGACATATTCAAAACTCCTCCTACTACATCATTTAATTCACTCATAAAAGCAGTTTCATACCCTAAGCCTTCACCAATTGAATACAAATTTTGTAATACGCAAAGATTATTAATAATCGCAGTATTTATTGCGGAACCTTCCACAAAGAAAGGTGCGTAGCGAGGATCTTGTTGTAGTTTTATAATAAGTTCATGGCAATCAGGCATTGCATTTTCTTGTAAAAAGGAACCATAATTATCCACCAGTCGCTCTACCAACTGCTGAGGAGTGGATAAATTACCAGCAAATAATCCCAATTGTTCTTGAGCAATGGCCACCAACTCATGTTCGGGCAAACCAACGGCTTCAATATA
>NZ_JABANE010000220.1 GCF_012844305.1 Flammeovirga aprica JL-4 | reverse complement strand
GAAAAACATTACTATAAATGTGGTAATTTTAGTAACGGATGTAGCTAGATCAACCTAAAATAGCCATCACCGAAAAAGGATGTTGATTCAGAGCATCACGATATTTCACAACAATAATAAATTCATAATCTAAAAATTAAAGAAGAATGAAAAAGCAATCAATTAAGAACATCGAGGAGTTAAACTCAGAGTCATTAGAAGTAATCACAGGTGGCAGTTTTGCGACCGAGTGCAGTAAGAAAAAGGATGTTGATTCAGAGCATCACGATATTTCACAACAATAATAAATTCATAATCTAAAAATTAAAGAAGAATGAAAAAGCAATCAATTAAGAACATCGAGGAGTTAAACTCAGAGTCATTAGAAGTAATCACAGGTGGCAGTTTTGCGACAGAGTGTAGTAAGAAAAAGGATGTTGATTCAGAGCATCACGATATCTCACAACAATAATAAATTCATAATCTAAAAATTAAAGAAGAATGAAAAAGCAATCAATTAAGAACATCGAGGAGTTAAACTCAGAGTCATTAGAAGTAATCACAGGTGGCAGTTTTGCGACCGAGTGCAGTAAGAAAAAGGATGTTGATTCAGAGCATCACGATATTTCACAACAATAATAAATTCATAATCTAAAAATTAAAGAATAATGAAAAAGCAATCAATTAAGAACATCGAGGAGTTAAACTCAGAGTCATTAGAAGTAATCACAGGTGGCAGTTTTGCGACAGAGTGTAGTAAGAAAAAGGACGTTGACTCAGAGCATCACGATATTTCACAACAATAATAAATTCATAATCTAAAAATTAAAGAATAATGAAAAAGCAATCAATTAAGAACATCGAGGAGTTAAACTCAGAGTCATTAGAAGTAATCACAGGTGGCAGTTTTGCGACAGAGTGTAGTAAGAAAAAGGACGTTGACTCAGAGCATCACGATATTTCACAACAATAATAAATTCATAATCTAAAAATTAAAGAATAATGAAAAAGCAATCAATTAAGAACATTGAAGAGTTAAACTCAGAATCATTAGAAGTAATCACAGGTGGCAGTTTTGCGACCGAATGTAGTAAGAAAAAGGATGTTGATTCAGAGCATCACGATATTTCACAACAATAATAAATTCATAATCTAAAAATTAAAGAATAATGAAAAAGCAATCAATTAAGAACATTGAAGAGTTAAACTCAGAATCATTAGAAGTAATCGCAGGTGGCAGTTTTGCGACCGAATGTAGTAAGAAAAAGGATGTTGATTCAGAGCATCACGATATTTCACATCAATAGTAAGTTCATCTAAAAATTAAATAGCAATGAAAAAGCAATTTATTAAGAACATTGATGAGTTAAACTCAGAGTCATTAGAAGTAATCACAGGTGGCAATATTGCCGCAGAGTGCAGTAAGAAAAATGATGTAGACTCAGAGCATCACGATGGATAAATTATTAAGAACTCAGAGGGGAGTTGAATAACTCCTCTCCTTTTTATACTAAATATTATGATACTAATTCTTTCATACGACGAATATGAGCAAGGGACAGACCCTGTAATTGATTGGCTCATCTATAAAGAAGCTGATTATATTAAAATAACGATTAAAGATATTGTTAATAATAGAAGTAAGTTTCTTATAGATATCAATAACAAAAGACTATTAATTAATGATATTGATTACACTGACCGAATAAATGTAATATGGTATAGAAGGTTTGAAGCTCATTTAGGTTTACAAGTCGAAAACACTAATCATTTACACCAGATAAATCATGAAATTAAATATGAGGTTGAAGATACCATTACATTTTTGAAAAGAGTTTTCGATGATAAAGTGTGGATGCCTCATTACAATTCTATTTCGCTGAAAAAACCAGAAGTAACATTGTTGTCTGAGCAATTTGGACTAAGAACGCCAAAATCAATTATTACTAACAATAAGTCTGATTTAGTAAAGTTCAAAAAGACTCTTGATAATGAGCTTGTAATAAAGCCAATTAGACATAGTTCATACTTTATAGAGGATGATTATGCTTATAGTATCTATACCCAGAAACTCAATGATTTATCAGATATACCTGAGCAATTTAATTTGACCTTATTTCAGGAATGCATAGAGAGAAAATATGAAATCAGAGTTTTCTACTTAGATGGAAAGTTTTACTCTACCGCTATTTTAGTGAATAATGATACTGAAAACATTGATATCAAAAAATATTTTAAATCAGAAATTATCAATTGGGTCCCATACCAGCTTCCTCCTGAATACGAGGCACAATTAGATGATTTTATGAGGTCTATAAATTTAAATACAGGTTCACTTGATGTTATAAAAACTCAAGATGATGAGTATATAATGCTTGAAATTAACCCTGTGGGACAATACAGTGCACCAGGTTTTAGATGTAATTATTATTTGGACGAAAAAATAGCAGATTGGCTAATAGAAAATGATGAAAAAGAAACAGTCAGTATTTAACGAATCAGATTTACGTAAACTTCCTCTTACATATAGGTTAATGTCTTCTGAAAAGGTAGATAATGTGGGAGAGTTATATACAAACACATTCTATACTAAAAGTAAAAAACACTTTAGTAATAATTATATGGTTTATAATTTATATAAACCCATCTCCAATTTTTCAACTTTTTACAATAAGAACAATGATTAGTTATTTAAATATTTATGCTTTTTGCAAGGTTGTAAAAGGCAAAGAGAAAAGTGTTATTTGTGATTTACATAGAGGGAATATTAAGTTTATTCCTAATGAAATGTATTCGATTTTAGAAGAGTTAGAAGTTAATTCAATAGGTTATATACTGAATAAATATACAGAAGAAGTAGACGCTATCAACTCTTATATCGACTTCGTGCTTAAAAATAATTTTGGTTTTATCAGCAATGAAAAAGAGGTTTTTGTAGAGATCGAAAATAAGTTTGAAACACCAGAAATAATAAATAATGCAATTATTGAATATGGATTTGAAGCATATTCTTTACTGAAATTAGTTGATAATTTGAATAAACTAAATACTAAATTTATTGAGTTAAGGCTTACTAAGTTTAGTTCAAATAATCTATACGAGTTAAGAAAGGTACTTTATTATTTATCTACTTCTAGCGTTAGGAATATTTCCATATTACTACCATATGATAGAGATGCCCATGATAGTATCGTATCCCTAAAGGAGCAATATCCTATAATCAATAAGATGGTTTTTTATGGATTTAGTGAAGATGTTACAGAAGGAGATATTCTATACACAACCAAAAATATCACCCAAATTAATGGCTACAATAAAGAAAATACTATTGTCAATTGTATTGAATTCTATTACGAAAGTTTAAAATATAATACATATTATAATAAGAAAATATCTATTGATAAAGCTGGTAATATTAAAAACTGTATCAAGAATGATACTGTATTTGGGAATGTTAATACAGACAATATTTTAGATGTTATATCAACAAAATCTTTTCAAGAATTGTGGACAGCAAATAATGACAAAATTATTGATGTAAAGCATAATCCTTTGAGATATAACCTTATGATTAGTAATGACTTAATAAAAACTGGTAATAATGAATATAAAATTAAATGGTAAAATATTTGAATTTTATAGACAGTTAGAGACCTCAGATTGTGGTCCAACTTGTCTACGAATGATTTGCTCCTTCTATAATAAAGAGGTTGATATTAGATATTTAAGAAAGATCTGTTACATCAATAAGAATGGAGTAAGCTTTAATAATTTAATCAGTGCTTCAAAAGAGTTGGGGTTTGATACTCTTCCAGCTAAAGTGACGGTGGACCAACTAATCTCAAATGATTTTCCTCCCTCCATATTGCACTGGAGAGAAAATCATTATGTTATTTATTTAGGACTAAATAAAAAGGGTGAAATCATTATTTCAGATCCTGGCCATAAGATATTTACCTTAACAAAAGAGGAATTTAAGAAGTATTGGAGCAAGGAAGATAAAGGTATTGTACTATTTATTGAGCCTAATGAACATTTTACTGAAGAAGATATCGTAGGGGAAAAATCATTCAACGAGAAGATATTATTCAGTAAATATTTTGAGAAAATGAAGTTTAAACTATTGTTGGTTTTTTCACTGATGATAGGTTTGCTGATGATCTCAGTAGTAAATCCATTCCTAAATGAATTTATTATTGATAAAGGTATAAATGATGAAAATAAACTATATGTCTTTTATATCATTGGGATCCAAATAGCATTGTTTTCATTTTCAAACCTGATAGAATACTTTCAGAATAAGATTTACATAGAGCTAAGTACTAATTTTAATATAAAGTTTATAAGTGAATTTTTAAAGAAGCTAGTTTCATTGCCTTTATCGTTTTTTGATATGAAAATAACTTCAGATATTTTACTTAGGATAGATGATCATATATAGAATAGAGGAGTTGGTATCTAAGTTATCTCTTAAAGCTATTGTTTCAGGAATCACGTTACTTATTTATTCCATTTTACTTTTAAACTATTCACCTCAAATCTTTCTTTTCTTCCTTGTTATTTCCTGCATATCCTTCTACATCATAAATTATTATAAAGAACAAAGAAAAGATTACTCTACCCGATGATAATTGGATAACTTTCTAAAAAGGAAGAAAAGTTGTTATTTTAAATTTCCTACAAAATAAAACAAACAACTTTTCATGAGCCTTAACTCAGTAGCAAATCTACGAAAAACATTTGATGAAT
>NZ_JABANE010000022.1 GCF_012844305.1 Flammeovirga aprica JL-4 | reverse complement strand
AAAGAAAATGCTAGAGATATTATGCATAAAAGTTACACTCAAATATTAACGAAAACTTAGTTTACAATGTACTTAGCATCAATTAGATTTACATTTGTAAATCTAGGACTTTACATACAATAGAAAGAGGGATGAATTAAAATATATTTTTTTACCACCCTTCTTTTTTTAATTACCTCTCCTCTTTTTATATGAAAAAAAGAGGCATCATACTATGATACCCCTTTTCTATGGAATTTGTATACAAGCTATACAATGTATTTTATAACAAATTATTCAATAAATAATTTCTTTGTTAATACCCCTTTGTCACTTACTAATGTTACGATTAGTATTCCGTGAGGCAGGTTGCTTACTTCAGTGCCCAATCCATCTAAAGATTGTTTATGGATCAGTTGACCGTTTGTGTTGATCAGTTGAAGTGTACTACCTTTTAGTACTTCTTCTGATTTCACAACCAAGGTATTATTAAATGCATAGATATTTACCTTTGATGCAAAGTCATCTACTGCTGTTGGCTCCGACTTCGTTACTGTGATAGAATAAGTAACCTTTGTAACGCCATCTTGTGCTGTCACTACAATTTCTACTACATCACCAAAGTTCTCTGCCTGCTTGATTTCAACAGTTGCATTTTCATCAGAAAGAGTCGCTGTGATTACAGGAACCTCTGCAGTTGTTATGACATAAATCAATTGATCTATAGAGAACCCTTCTAACTGTGTATCGTCTACTGAAATTCCGTTTAATGTCGCTACTGTTGATGGGGCTTCCCAAACATAATTCACTGTGTAAGTCGATGTCGTTACACCATCTTGAGCGGTTACTACTACTTTCGCTGCTCCTTCGATTGAAGCATCTGTAATTTCAATTGATGCATTTGAATCTGTCGCTTCTGCTGTTACTACTGGTGAACCTGTTGTACCGTATGGATAAGTAATCGTATAAGTTGTCTCTTCGGATGAGAAACCTGATACTTCTTCTCCATCTACTTTTAAGGTTGATAATGTCGCCACTGTTGATGGGGCTTCCCAAACATAATTTACTGTGTAGGTCGATGTCGTTGTACCATCTTGAGCGGTTACTACTACTTTCGTTGCTCCTTCAATTGATGTATTTGTAATTTCAATTGATGCATTTGAATCTGTCGCTTCTGCTGTTACTACTGGTGAACCTGTTGTACCGTATGGATAAGTAATCGTATAAGTTGTCTCTTCTGATGAGAAACCTGATACTTCTTCTCCATCTACCATTAAAGTTGATAAAGTAGCCACTGTTGAAGCATCTCCCCAAACATAATTTACAGTATAAGTCGATGTCGTTGTACCATCTTGAGCAGTTACTACTACTTTTGCAGCTCCTTCAATTGAAGCATTTGTAATTTCAATTGATGCATTTGAATCTGTCGCTTCTGCTGTTACTACTGGTGAACCTGTTGTACCGTATGGATAAGTAATCGTATAAGTTGTCTCTTCTGATGAAAAACCTGACACTTCTACTCCATCTACTTTCAATGTTGATAATGTAGTCACTGTTGAAGCATCTCCCCAAACATAATTCACTGTGTAGATCGATGTCGTTGTACCATCTTGAGCGGTTACTACTACAGTCGCAGCTCCTTCAATTGAAGCGTCTGTAATTTCAATTGATGCATTTGAATCTGTCGCTTCTGCTGTTACTACTGGTAAACCTTTTGTACCATATGGATAAGTAATCGTATAAGTTGTCTCTTCTGATGAAAAACCTGATACTTCTTCTCCATCTACTTTCAAGGTTGATAATGTTGCCACTGTTGATGGGGCTTCCCAAACATAATTCACTGTGTAAGTCGATGTCGTTGTACCATCTTGAGCAGTTACTACTACTTTCGCCGCTCCTTCAATTGAAGCATTTGTAATTTCAATTGATGCATTTGAATCTGTCGCTTCTGCTGTAACTACCGGTGAACCTGTTGTAGCGTATGGGTAAGTAATCGTATAAGTTGTCTCTTCTGATGAGAAACCTGATACTTCTTCTCCATCTACTTTTAAGGTTGATAAAGTAGTCACTGTTGATGGGGCAACCCAATTATAATTAACAGTATAGGTCTTGCTCGTTTTACCATCTTCAGCTAACACATCCACTTTTGCTACACCTGGCATTGTTGTCGCTTGGGTGTATTCTAATGTTGCTAATTCGTTCGTTGTTGTTGCAGACAAGTTAGGAATATCAGTAGAACCATAAGGTAAAAGCACTGTATATTCTGTGGTTGCAGGATCAAAATCTGTAAGACTTGTATTGTCTACTAAGAGATCTGATAATGATGCATCCGTTGAGAAATTCACCCAATTAATCGCATACGTTTCTGTTACATTTCCATCCGCTGATGTTACAGTAATCACTGTAGGTGTTGCCACTTCTACAGAAGGGTTGATAGAAAGTACCGCATCCTTATTGTTGGCCAACGCAGTGACTTTAGGGAAGTCTACTCCTTCAGCTACTTTATAAGTAAATTCCTTCTGCTCTACTTTTCCTTTTCCTAAATATTCATCCCCTACTTTCAAGTAGTAAAGAGAAACATCATCAGGTTTTGTGATATGAAGAGGTGTTGTTTCAAATGCAGTATTCGCTACAAAGTAAGCATCTACCCAATTGGCATGGTCACCTGCATTGCTTCCATCAGATTCATCAATAATCAGTGTCAATTTGCTATGCTCAGAAACATCTAATTGTAAGCGTTCTGGAACATGTGTTGTAGATTTGATTTCTCCTGTATTATATACTTCTTCTCCATCTAATAGAATGATCATTTTCAAACGACCTGAATTGGATGTAGATGCAGCAGGAAGTACTGAGAATGTTTCATAACCTTCTTTGATACTGTAAGTAATTGCTGATGGGGCATGTACACCAATACCTTTTTCGTAGGTAACATCATCAATCACAAAAGCCCCTCCGTCAAAGTCAGTACCGTTATTAATTCTGCTGGCGAAAGTATTTGCTTCAAGAACAGTTTCTGCTGTCAAGAAAACTTTTGTGCCTTCCACAAAATTAATCGTATATGTAGTTTCAGAAGTTCCATCTTCAGACACCACTTTTACCTCTGCTTTACCCGGCACTTGCTGTGCTTGTGTGATTTCTAATAATGACACATCTGCATTCGATGCGTGTGCTGCAACCTGAGGTAATGCTGGGTTTCCTGCTGGAACCGAAACCGTATATGCTGTCACTTCTGGATTAAAACCAGCAACTTCTATTCCGTCTACTTTCAAAGACGAAAGTGTTGAGAATGCTGGGTTAGTAAAGAATACTTTATAGGTTTCCGTTGAAGATGCATCTGAAGAAGTTACTTTAATCAATGCAGGGTTATAGATATTAGCGGCTTGTTCTACTTCTACTGTGGCTTGCTTATTATTAGTTTTAGCCTTCACTTGAGGCACTTCAACTCCAACTAGTTTTTTATAGGTAAATTCTGTTACCCCAACTTCTACACCTGATAGATACTCATCATCAATCATAACTGAATACAATGAAACATCCTCAGGTATAGTAATATGAGGTGGTGTTGTTTCAAATGCTGCATCAGCTGTAAAGTGGGCATCTACCCAAGCGGCATGATCTCCTCCTAGGTTTCCATCAGAATCTACTACTATAAGTCTCAAAATGTTAGCATCTGCCACATCTATCACCACTCGCTCTAGTGATTGATTATTTTTATTGATTTCACCACTATTATATACTTCCTGATCATCCAACTGAATACTCAATGTCACTCTTCCTGAATTGGTAGACGCTGGCACAACAGAAAATGTAGCATACCCTTCCTTGATTGTATAAGTGACATTTGAGTAAGCATGTAAACCAATACCTCTCTCAAACTGATTATCTCCACCAAAATCAAAAGCATTACCATTAAAATCTGTATCATTCTTTATGGTACTGGCATAAGTGTCCATTTCAAATGCTGTTTCGGCAGTTAAATAAATTTTACGACCTCCAAATAGATTAACAGTGTACATTTGTTCATTTGTACCATCTTCAGAAACTACTTTCACAGTGGCTTTACCAGGGAAAGCTGTTGCTTGTGTGATTTCAAAAACAGAAGATTGCTCATTGGCTAAAACAGCAGAAAGCTGTGGAATTAAAGCTGTTTCTTCTGGAAGATAAACCGTATATTCTGTCACTTTTGGATCGAATCCCGGAACCTCTTCTCCATCAATTTGAAGTGTTGATAATGAAGCCACAGAAACACTTGATAATACTACTCTGTAAGTTTCAGTCTTACTGCCATCTTCAGAAGTGACCGTAATGACAGCGGCCTCTCCAAATTCATTGGCCTGCGTAACTTCAACCGTCGCATTTTTATTATTTGCTTTGGCTAAAACTGTAGGCACTTCACTGCCAGAACTTGATTTATGTGTATAACTTTTCACATCTTCAGCAACACCTTCAAGGTATTTACTTCCCACCTGAATAGTATAAAGTGAGACATCTTGAGGATCAGTAATGTGTGGCGTTTCTATATCTACTCTATCATTTACAATAAAGAATGCATCTAACCAATTGGCATGATCTCCACCAATACCATTCTCTCCATCCCCTACGAACAAAGTCAATTTACTCGCGTTTCTCACGTCCAATTCTACTCTACTTGGTGACTGAGCACTCGATCTTATTTGGCCCGATGCATATACTTCCTCATCATCCAAGAGGATTTTCATTTCTATGATTCCATTGTTTGTTTCAGATGCTGCCGGGATTACATAAAACTTCTCATATCCTTCTTTGATAGTATATGTAATTGTTGATACAGCATGAACACCTAAACCTCTTTCATAAACCTCACCTCCTAAAGTTAAAGATTCAGCAGGTGAACCATCTGTATAAGTATCAGCAACAGGTAAATCATCTCTGATTCTCCAATAAGAATCTGATTCAAAAATATTGGCTGAAGTTAAATACAATCGCTTACCTTGAATTTCGTATGACTTTAATAACTCATCAATATTCTTTGCTTCCCATGAGAAATGAGAGAAAATCACTTTAGTCATATCTTCTCCATCTTGAGGGATAATTTGAATTTTAGTAGCATTAGACCAATCGCCTAATGAAGTAGTTCCGTCATTTCTGCTGATTACATTGTTCGCTTCAATAAATGTCTGTTGCCAATCATTTGAAGTGGTAATGGCTAAATCGTATTCAAATTCATTATTAACTACCACTTTTAAATTCTGTGCTTGCGTACAGTAAAATAAGAAATGGAAATCTGCATCTGCAGGGGCTTGATATTTTGGATCTGTAAAGCTTTCATTGACCATTCCACTATTGTCAATAGGTCTGATGGCTGGTAAGTTACCTACACCTTCAATATAAGCAGAATTGGTCCATGCATTTTCAACCTCATCTGAAGGTTCATCAGTAGCAATTGCATGATCTCCCAACTGAATAGGAATTGCGGCTTCAAAATCACCTGAAATAACAATATTTCCTTCATACTCAATATTTGCGAAGCCAAAAACATAATCGTTTACATCAAATACAGGCAAAGAAGCTACCCACTCATCACCTACTCTGATAGCTTCTGTATCTCTCCAGCTTCTTGTATAACTCACTGGATTCTTTACTGAATAGTAAATCTTTACAGCTTCAATTTTATCTACGTTTGTAGGCGTGATTGTATACTCAGGTACACCTTCACCGTCTAATTCAATCTTTGACACAGGTCTTTCAGGCCAGAAATGAGCACTTCCTAATACATGATTTTCTAACCAGATTTTAGCATCATCACCAAGCTGTTCCGTATTATGATGGCCTCTTGCCTGCAATGCAAAATCCCAAGGCACATCATTCTGGAAACCGTCAAACATTTTTTCACTTCTCTCATGCCCGCCATGATGATCATTGGTACCGCTTAACCATAAAGCCGCCGCCTTGATGTAAGGTGCGTGCGCTTGAGGAGCGATACTCTCAAGGTATAATTCTTCTCCTGCAGTTTTATCAGGCTCTACATAAGGATTATTGTATAACCAAACGCTTTTCGTTCTATAATATTCAAGGTACCCAATACCGAAGTAAGCAACAAAAGCTTTGATTCTTTCATCCATCCCTAAGTTCCACATCAAAGTACCGCCGTAAGAATAACCTTTCGCACCCACTTTAGCAGGATCTACCGCCGGCTGATTCAATAAGTGGCTTAATGCTACTCTCTGAATCGCGTACCATAAATAATCATCTGTTTGCGTAGGGTCAGTAAGCAAATCACCATTTGGCAACTTACTCTTTATTCTGTATCCCCCTTCATTTGTATCAATGATTCCATATTTCAATTCCTCAGGATACTCTGTATAATTGGCTCTAGTTCCTGTTTTTCCACAGTAGTCATGTGCCAAAACAGCCCAGCCATCGTTCACATAATCCATATCAACGCTAGGTTGCCCCATCCAGCCATGAACATCAAGAAGTGCCGGTGCAGTTCCTGAATTACGCAATGCATCTTTTACAGCATACTTCGTAAATACTCTGAACTCGTGACCGAGCAATGAAACATGAATGTAAGATTCTTTGTAGTAGATTTCATTCTCTACTTTTTCAGAAATAATATCCTCTTTTATCTCTCCAGTTACCGCATCTTTTACCAAGCTAGCGTCAGGGTCAAAACCTGCCCAGAGTTGATCGGGAGTTTGTTGTGCCCATACTGTACTCCCAATGCAGAAAGTCAGCAGGAAAAAAAGTAATTGTTTCAGATTATTCATTTCACTTGTGTGTATAAATGTTTAAATAAGTTGAAGAGTTCCATCCGTAAAAAGTGTTCATAAAAATTTACGGCCACTGTATATCAGGTCATACCACCCTATCTAAAAAGTACTTTTGGACTGTAAAGACTCTCAACTGTTTTTCATTTCAACTACTACAATATTTCAAATAATATCTGTGATTGTATTACCCCTCGATTTTCTTTTGTTTGCCTTAATCTTGCAGGATAGATTTACGATACTTTATTTTTTTAATGAAGAATTAAGAAGGAAGAATGAAGAAAAATGGTGCGTAATGTGATGTTATGAGTGGTTTTTATAGTGGTGCGGCGGGCATTGAAATATAATGTCACTACAACGGTATCCATCTTAAAGGACATCCTACCAAAAATTGAAAGTAGAACCTTTGTAGAGTTGCATTGCTTTGTATCTCATAAACCATAATAGGTTCGTTTTACTTTCATTTCAAATTGCTCTTTGCTGATAAGTATTGTTAGTTTTGAGCAAGGTTTTTTTGAGGGAAAAACTAAAGTAAATTATTTGATTCTAAATACGTTTATCTTACTTTTAGAAAGTGCTAACGATTTAATTAAACTGACTATTCAAAAAACCTCATGAAAAACCTTCAACTCTATCATAGAAAAGTATTACAAGCACTGATCGAAGACAAGCGGTTTTCTGTTGCGGAAATTGCTGAAGGTTTGGAAGTGTCACCTTCTACCATCTATCGCGAACTCAAACGCAATACAAATCCTGTCACTCAAAAATATGATGCGGAGTATGCACATAAACTTTACCTTGCAAGAAAAAAGCTAGCAGGTTCCAAAAAGAAGAATCCATTTATACATCATCCTTTCAGAAAAAATAATTACGAACTTTACGTCGAAAGAAAATACATTTATTGGTATTCTGATCAGTACTATGATATGAAAATTCCTAATAGATGGAAAATGGAAAACCTTGTACCAAAACATTATGCTTACCGTATCGGTAAAAAATATTATCATCACAAAGATGACTGGGAATACTACGACCTTTGGATGGAACATTTCCAACTGCTCAAAAATCAGCAACCACAGTCCGGTCCAAAGTATTATTGGATGCGTGAGTTGATCAAGGAAAATACAAAATTTACGCTTTGGAAGAACCCTGTAACAGTGGTCGCACAGAAGAGGTGCGTCTAATCCTATCGATTTTCACAAAAAAAACCTTCATTCCTCTCATTTTCACCTGCCCTCTATCTACTTTTCACAAATGATTCCCTTCTTTGGGATTTTTTTATGTTCAAAAATTCTCAACTCCAACCAAAGTGCAATGATTGCTTATGCTAGAAAAGGAATTTGCATTTGCTCACGAATTGGTTTTAAAAAATTATTTTTTGATATGAAGGAATTCAATTTTCACTTTCAATCCAACTACAGTTCTAATCCAATCACTGTAATATCATCTCTCTGATCTTCCTCTCCTTGATGACGTTCTAAAAGATGTTCCAGTTGTTCCTGCTGTTTTTGCATATGAAATTTAGAAGTTCCTGAAAGAATACCTTCAAATAGTTTTTTACCGATTTTCTTTCTCAAATGATTATTCTGATCAATGTAACCATCCGTTGACAGGTAAATTCTATCTCCTTCTTTTAATTGAATGGAATGAGAAGTGAATTTCTTTTGTTTTTTCTTTCTGCTTCTGCCTCCAATAGAGATAATATCACCTTTCATTGAAGTGAGTGCATCTTCATCTTTTTGATAAAAATAAACAGTACTTTTCGCTCCTGTAAATCTTACATCAAACTTTCCTTCTTCTCCTGCTGTAATTTTTAAAAGTGACAGATCCATACCGTCATCAATGTCTGTGTTCTCCTGTTGCAGATAATCTATGATGGAGGTGTTCAGCATGGTCAGGATCTTCGCTGTGTCGTGTTCTTTGTATTCTTTGATGATTTTGTTGAGGATAGAAATACCCAACATCGACATAAAACCACCCGGTACGCCATGACCTGTACAATCCACTGAAGCAATAAAAGTGGTTTGATCTTCAGTGATTGTCATCCAGTAAAAATCGCCTGAGACAATATCTTTTGGCTTGAAAATAATGAAATGATCAGCAAATGCTCTTTTCAGTTTTTCAGCACTAGGAAGCAAAGCAAACTGCATCGTTTTCGCATAACGGATACTGTCTGTCATGTTCTTATTCTTCCGCTTCATGTCTTTATTGATCGAGTTCACCTGATCAATCAGCAAGGACACTTCCTCATTTTTGGCATTCAGCTCATCATTTCTTTGTGAAATCAAATCGTTGGTTTCCGATAAATAATCTCTTTGCTGTTGCAACTCCTCGGCTTGTTGCTGCAATTCCTCCGACTGCTGCAACAGTTCTTCTGATTTCTCATAAATCTCTTTCGTTCTCTCCGTCACACTTCTTTCAAGCGCCATTTGCCTCAATCTGAAACGTCTTATTCTCCAACGGTAAATAAGGAAAAGAACCACAAAGAAAGTCAGTGCAAACAACAACTGCACTTCAAGTCTTTCATAAAAAATCGGACGCTTATTGAGCTTCAACTCAACAGGCTTTTTCAACCATACATTATCCTGATTCCCTGCCGAAATAATAAACGTGTATTCTTTTGGAGGAAGGTTGGTGTAAATGGCTTTCTGATTTTCTTCTGCATAAATCCAGTCTTCATCAAAACCTTCCAGTTTATATTTATAGGTAATTCCTTCGGGGTGCAGTAAACTGATTCCCTCATAAGCAATTTCCAATCGTGTATTCCCTTCAGCCACTTCCACTATACCATTGTGATGATCTACGGTTTCGCCGTTCACTTCCACTTTACGAATGATCACCGTAGGAGGAATTTTATCTGTCTTAATGTTATTGGTGTTTGTAATACTCACCCCTTCATAAGTCTGAAACCAGATTTCTCCATTTTCCCTTGCCAAAGCACGACCGTTAGCCATCACACTTTTAGACTTCATACCGTCTTTAGTGCTGTAAAGTTTCAGCTTCGCTTTATCCAGCATTCCCTTGTACACCTGATTCAGTTCATCGATTTTCAGTGTGTAAACACCCACATTACAACTCACCCAGAACAGGTTGTTTTCTTCATCTTCTATAATGTTGAAAGCAGAAGTAATATCGCCTTCAATTTTTCTATGGTAGCTAAATACCTTATTGTTTTCATACCTGAAAATACCATTGTTTGTACCGTACCAAATCACCCCTTTGTGGTCTTCTATTACTTTGAAAGTCAATTCAGAACTAAGCTGATTTTCCTTCATAAAATCATGGAACTTTCCATTATAATAAGTGGTAATTCCTGCTTTTGTACAAATCCATAATTTTCTATGGCTGTCTTCGAACATGGATAGAATAAAATCACTTCCCAATCCATCTTCAGTAGTAAAAGCCTTAAAGTGACCATCTTTCTGCAGTATGTTCAGACCATTGACCGTACCTACCCATATATTTCCAAACGAGTCTTCAAAAGCAAAGCGGGCGTAATCATTAGACAGTCCATCTCTTTTTGTAAAGTGTTTTACTTTTCTATGCTGATCTATTTTTGTCAGTCCCTTTTTAGAAGCAATCCAAATGTTCTTTTTAGTATCCGTAAATACATCTTTTACATTTTGGGATTTCAAGTGACTGTTGTACCAGAATGGAGTAAAAGCACCGTTTTTATACACCGTAACACCTCCGTTGGTGGCTAATAAAATTTCTTCTTTTGACGTTCCTTTTGAGATAGAATAAACAAACTTTCCTGTGATTCCTTCTTCTACACTAAAAGTAGCAAACTGTCCCAAATTGAGTCTGTAGGCCCCATGCTGATAAGTTCCCACCCAGTAATTTCCTTCATGATCCTCGAAAATACTGCATACTATATGCCTTCCGATTTCTTTGTTAGTAGAGAAAGTACTGATAGAATGATTAAAATACCTCACCAAACCATTGTCAGTACCCATCCATATCGCTCCTTTTGAATCCTCAAATAAAGTATTAATGTTTTTAGAAGAAAGTTGTGCTATACCTTCAAAGCCACTTAATTTATATTCCTTATCCAATTTTTTCAGATAACCGTTTCCTCCAATCCAAAGCACTCCTTTCTGATCCACAACAAGTGCATTGATATTTTTGATCTTTGTATTGGAATACGCTACTTTCTTTTGATCAACTGCATACTTATAAAGTCCTTTATCCTTTGAAGCGATCCATAAATAACCTGATGGATCTATGATTAAATCAGCAATAGAAGCTTGCTTTAAAGCGGTTGGAATATTATCCGTAAAAAACTTCTTTTTTTTCACATCATAAAAGCACAACCCTTCAGGTGTTCCCACCCACAAATTTCCATTGCGGTCTTCTACGATGTCCTTGATTTCATTATAAACCAGTCCGTCTTTTTCTGTAAAAGTTTCCCATTTATGATTGCTGTACTTTACGAGCCCCGCCTGTGTACCAAACCACCTCGCGTCTTTAGTTTCCAGCATATTGATGAAAGTATGTGTACTCAGCCCGTCCGTATTTCCTTGATTGATCACATACATCGACTTTCCATTGTACCTGACAAGTCCGTTGTACGTGCTTAACCATAAATGTTTATCAGCTGTCTGATAAACATGAAGCACCCCGTTTGTTGGCAGGCCATCTTCGGTGGTCAAAGCCTCAAAGCTATATTGAGAAAGTTCTCTTTCTTCCTCAGCAAAAAGTAAATTACCAAGCAGTAGTAATAAGATTACAAGTATAGGTCTAGCTGTTACCATTGTTTGTTTAGTCGATTCAGATAAGTCAACAGGCTATTTTTATTCTTCATACAGAGACTGCATCAGAATAATATTCCTGCTTTCGATATGGAAGTATGCACCTAAATGTGTGAAAGTTTGTTAGAAGAAAAAAAGACATAAATAAACATTAACAAATCATTTAAACAACAACGGGTTTCTTGTAACAATCCGTTAATACTGCCAAGAGAGTCCTTTTAGTACCAGTGGGTTTCTGAATAAAATTACACCACAAAACAAACGCTATATTTGAGTGCTCAATTTATTTTTTGCGTAGTATACAAACTAAAAACCACACTTAAAGCTCAAATCATTACTGGAACAGTTCTTTCATAACACTATATAAATTCAATAAGTACTAAATCATACTTTTTATTATGAATGCAACTTTATCAAAAGAACGTGGAAAGTTAAGAGTTATAAGAGTTAAGGTGTCAAATTTCCATAATACGAACCACTTTTCTTAGCTCTTACTTCTTCACTCTTACCTGTAAGTAGTTTTCTCAACCTAACTTGTTACTGGATCATGAAACCAAATTTTCTCTTTTTATTCTTCTTCCTGATTGTAATGAATAGCAATGGAATCATTGCATCGCCGTCAATTGATTTATACCATTATGACTTTCAAAAAATTGATGCTGAGGTCAGGAGCAAAAAAATACACAACTACCGTTCTGTAAAGGCAATAGCTGAAAACGTAGTAAACGTCTATCAACATCCACATGAAAGAGTGAGAGCCGCTTGGATTTGGGTGACTGACAATATCAATTATGATGTCGGCATTTTCAACCTACCGAATTATACAGCAGAAACACAACCTCATTTGGTTTTGCTATCTAGAAAAACCGTATGTGCTGGCTATAGTCAATTGCTAAAAGCCATCCTTGATATCACCGACCCTAATATCTGTCAAGTGGTCACAGGGTTTGGCAAAACGAGTGTTAGAGATGTTGAAAAACATGCGTGGAATATAGTGAACCTTTATGGATACAGTTATCTCTTAGATGCCACTTGGGGAGCGGGATTCACTTACAACAAGACTATTTCATTTACTAGAGGGAAAACGAAAATAGAGAAAGCATTTAAGAAATCGTATTCTGAGTTTTGGTTCCTAACCCCTCCATCTTACTTCGCAGTATCACACTATACTCCCACTGCATGGCAACAGCTTTTGGTCACTCCCATCTCATTCGCTCTTTTTAAAGAAACACCTTATGTCTACCCCAATTATTTCATCAATGAAATCAGTATTGACCAACAAGAACTAGATTATGATCCTGTGATTATTCACGACGACATCAAAGTGCTCGCCCCTATCAACCTAAAATCAGAATGGCTGTTTTTCCACCCATTTTTCACACAAGGAGCAGTTTTAAAACCTCAAAGAAACCAAACCTCAAGAGTGCATTTTTACTCCAAAAATTATTATGATAAAATCAAAGTAAATGATGTCTACGTCAAACCTGTCATCTCCAAAAGAAAAGTTGGTTATGATTATTATATCCCTTGTAACTTCAAGAAAAGTGAAGAGGTGACTTTACAGGATTCGTGGTCTTTTATGGTGGAAGTGCAGTAAGTTTTTTGAGTTAAGAGTTAAGGTGGTTCTTGTTATGGTTCTTGAAGAGGTTGTTCTCAAATTCTATAACTATAATACAAACCACTTTTCTTAGTTCATCATTCTTAACTCTTAACTCAACATGGTGCAATAAACTCTCTCAAAAAATGGGGATAAATTGATGATGCTACGCAGAGTGAAAATAATTCCCCCATATCAACATCGGGATAGAATATATTAGATTATTATTCACAGAAGAACTAGGACAAAGGAAATGGAATAAAATAACGTGCACCACGACTAAAGTCATGGGCAAGTGATACGACTCCACCAACACTAAAGTATTGCTTACGTTACTACCTTTCAAGACTTCAGTCTTGATTAGGTTGGACTATCACCTACCCATAGTTTTAACTATGGTGTACGAAACATTCGTTTACTTTTATCCTAGTACTTAAATCAATATTCTATTCACAATGGCAAATAAACTAACATTTTTAATAGGCGTTTTCCTTCTTCCTTTTTACACTTTTGGACAAGGGTTTAAAGATGTGAAAATGTATTATGTCTCTTTTGATAAAGGGGAGGCTAATCCTATGAAGTCGCTTCCTGTTAAAACAACAGACGAGAAAGTAAAATGGGGACATGAAGTGGTACTTTACCCAGCAATCGAGTATCAGACGTTAGAAGGTATTGGCGGTGCTTTTAATGAAATTGGAGGAGAAGCGCTTTTGAGCCTGCCTCAAGAAAAGCAAGATGAACTGATGCGAAACCTATTTTCTGCTGACAAAGCTGGTTTTACATTCTGTAGAACTGCCATTGGTGCAAGTGATTTTGGGATTGATGCTTACAGTTATTCTGAAACGCCCAATGATTATAAAATGAAGCATTTTTCTATTGAAAGAGACCAGAAATATGTTCTTCCTTATATCAAACAGGCATTTGCTATTAATCCAAACTTGACGCTTTTCGGTTCGCCTTGGAGCCCTCCGGCTTGGATGAAAGAAAACAACTCTATGGTGGGCCTTACGGAAAAGAATAATTACTTGAAGAAGGACAAGAAAGTTTATAAAGCGTATGCTGATTATTTTGTAAAATACATTAAAGCTTATCAACAAAACGGTGTGAGGATTGATAGAATATGTGTGCAGAATGAAAATGATGCCAACACTAAATACCCTAGCTGTACAATGCCTCCGGCGCAAATGCTTGATCTTGCCACTAACTTCATTATTCCTACTTTCAAAAAAGAAAATATTGAAGCTGATGTTTATGCAGGGACTTTAAGAACTGCCATCAAAGCGGATATTGTTGAGTTGCTTGCTATGGAAGGTGTGGAGCAATTGGCAGGTGTGGGTATTCAATATACTTCTCCATTTATCATTGCTGATGCGGCAAAAAAGCATCCAAATATGAAAATGTTCCATACAGAAGGACACTGTTATAATGGTAAAAACTCTGTAGAGCAAGCCTCTCACCGATTGGAGGAAGTAGCTGATTATATCAACAGCGGTCTTACCAATTTCTGCTATTGGAATATGATTTTGAATGAGACTACAGAAAGTGGATGGGAATGGCCTCAAAATTCATTGATCAATATTGATCGTGAAAAGAAAACCATCCAATACAACCCTGATTATAATGCAATGTACATCATCAGCCGTTTTATTCAGCCGGGTGATGTGAGAATTGCATCAAATAGCAAAAGACCTATGCTTACTGTAAAAGGGAAAGAGGGGAATATAAAAGTATTGATTCAAAATACAGATGATAAAGATGCGGTATATCAGATTCATTTGAATGGTGAAAAGATGAAAGTGATGTTGCCGAAAAATAGTATCACGGCTTTGGTTATCAAAACCCAAGCATAAAAAAAAAGTGCACCGTAGCTACAACTATGGTGCACTTATTACATTTTCAATAGATATTTCTACAAGCTTTCTTTGATCTACTTTCAAATTTCCTTCTTCTTCGTTTTTGTCTTGAAACAAAAACTACCAAACTAATAAGGTAGAAAGCTTACTGGCGCGAATGTTAAGCGTTAGCGTCATTCGTGCCCTACAGATCATCAGAAATCTCCTGATTTCTAAAAAACACAATATCTAAAAACATAGTTTACAATCTAATTACTTCACTACTAAAGGCTCATAATTATGCGAGAAGTGATTATTCAGCCCTGCCATTAAGTACACAAATGATGCATTCCAATTGATGGCAATTTCGTTTGTTGAATAACTGCACCATGTATCTGAAAATTTTGTTGCTGGCATATCGTAAGGGTATTCACAATCTTCATTATTTTCATTTTGAGGTCCACCGATCAGCAGCCCTGGATACGGTGCTTTTACGGTATCTGCTTCTGAGATTCTATGGTGCGGATGCATAACCTGATGTGTTCCGGCTCCTGTGAGATAGGAAATTTTTAATGGGTTTCTTCCCAGAAGATAATCAAAAATACCAACAGCGGCATCAATATATCCTGAGTTGTAATTCAATTTATATGCATTGAGCAACAGCATACCTTGGTTGGCTGCTACGCTGTTTGATCCCCACACAAAATCACTTTTCAATTGTCCCATACTTACACCTGCCGAAGAGGTTTTATACTGCTCGTAGAGTAAATCGGCTTTCTGAGTGATAATCTTTTCTACTTTCGGGAAATCTTTATGGGATATGGCTGATTCTGTTTTTTCATTATGTGCCAATGAATACAAAGGCAGGAAGGCTACATTACCCCAGCTTTGCACCTGCTCGTAATTCGCTTTGTCCCAATCCACTTTTGAATAGTAGCTATCATCTTTTGTTAGAATGTACAACTCCGTAGCAGCCCAGTTCCATTCATCTGCCAAGTTCTTATCATCATAAGCACCTGTATTGACTTTAGGCTCAAACGTTTCATTGAGCTTGTTTTGATCATAAATAACAGCGGGGTGTTTTTCAGCCCATTGATACGCTTTTACTGCCGCCAATTGATATTGTTCTGCCAAAGCTTCATCATATTTTTTGTAAATACGTGCAGCACAAGCCATCACTGCAGCAAAATCTAATGTCGCTGCTGTTGTTTTTTGAACTACATACCTTGGATTATCCTGTCCTTTGTGAGGCATTACAATACCATCAAAATTTGCATTGGTCAGCTTATGATACACACCTCCATCTTCTACATCCTGCATCGTAACAAGCCAATCCAGATTCCATTTCACATTATCAAGGTATAGTGGTAAAGCTTTGTTCTCATGAGGGATTTTGTAGACCATTTCACCCAACATCTCTCCGTATTGTTCAAAAGCCAATAACATAGAATATGTACTGATCCCAGAATTCACAACGTATTTATTATAATCACCGGCATCATACCATCCTCTCGCACTTGAGATCGTTGTTTTAGGATCTTGCCCCTCTTTCAATGCGGAAGGGTGAATGAGCACTTCCGTATCAGGATGCCCCTCAGGTCTTGCATACACACCTGCATACTCCTCTTCTATAGGAGTAGAACAGCGGATAAGATAAAAGGCTTCGATACTGGATAAAAGGGATTTTTCGCCTGCTTCTTTGCGGATTTCAAAAGGCTCTGAATACCCCAGATCTTTCACCCATATTTTATAGGTGCCTTCTTTCTTAATTTCAGAAATATCTATGGTACCATAACTCTCATTGGCATATTCCCAAAGAGCAACATTTTCTACATCTCCTGCTAGAATGTTTTTGTCTTGCTCCTCATCATAGACAAGGAACTTTGAGGGGGAATCGGTTTTTACAGTGATAATTTTCTTGGCTGTTGGAAAATATCCTTCTTGATTCATTCTGAATCTGTTTGTATTTTCAGTTCCACAAGATGATAGTCCAAAAGCAAGAAGTAGCGTAATAATTATGTTTAATTTCATTGTTGTTAGAGTAGGATTTGTTGTTGTAATAAGTACAAATTCAAAATTATCTAATACTAATTCTATTTATTATTTTGCGATTACTTCCTTCAAAAAACTTTCAATAGAACCACTATTAATACGTTTTTTTAGCGTTGTACTTACAAGTAAGTAAATATAATTATTTCAACAAAAAAATGACTTCTAGCTATATTTATGATATTATAATACAGAACGTCCCAATCATGGGTATTTTATTCATTTTCAAAGGTTAATGTTGTAAAAATGTAGTATTAAAATGCTTCGCCCAATGTGATATAGATCCCATTATTCTTATCGGTGAGACTCCATGCGAAATCGAACCTTACATTTGCAGGGTCTTTTCGATTGATATTAAAACGTAAGCCTGTGCCTAATGCGGCTTTGAGGTATTGCAGGTCGGATACTTCTTCATAAACGGTACCTGTGCCGAGAAAGGCTGTCATTCCAAATCGTCCTACAACATTTAGTCTGAACTCGGCTTGGGCTTGAATGGAATGTTTATCTCTGTATCTGCCCAATAGATAGCCTCTCATGATCTGTTTTCCTCCTAAAAGTGCTAGCTCATTGTAAGGTACTGATCCAAATGTATTTTTTGCGACTACCTGTAATGCGAGAACTCTTTTACTGTCTTTTCTAAAATCAATATAACGCCTTCCATCAAACTCTAAAGAGGCAAAAGTTCCTCCGTTAGAATTCAAATAGCCCATCAACACTAGATCGAGATAGTAGTTTTTTGTGGGAGTTAGAATGCTATTTCTTTTGTCCAACATCCATACAGGACCAATACCAGGGTAATAGCCTCCATTATTTCCTGCAATGTCAGGGGGAGGTATACTTTCATTATTTTGATTTTGATAAGTAACATCAAAAATATGAATATAACGAACCTTTAGTCCTATAAACTTTGATTTTTCATACTGCTTCAATACCCTTTCTTTAAACTCAAATGAGGAGTAATTTACATTCAAATACTCTTCATTGGGAGATTGATTACCTATTCCATAAAGGGGTTCTGGAGTGTTTTTATATTCAATAATACCTTTTAAAAAATACTTTTCCTGATAAGTCAATAAGGTATGTTCTGTCGAAAGGAAAACATGCCCCTTAAACGAAGTCCCATAATAAAAGTTGAAATTAGAAGGGCGAGTAAGAAAATCTTTTTTATTGAATTTAAATTGATATAAACAGTATACTCCAAGTACAAAGTCAGTACGTGGACTGTAAGTGAAAGCTGGTGAAGGTAAAATATTGTTTTTGTAGGGCTTTTGGGAGGTAGAATCACTTTGAGCATGTCCTAGTAGACATGGTAAAAGAAATAGTAGTAAGTGAGAAATAGTATAGTAGTAAACTCTTGTCATTTATTTTTTTCATCCAATATCTGCTGATATTTTGTTATTAATTCAAACTCATTGGTAAGAATATTATCTATAAAACTCCTCATTTGTATTAGCTTTTCTTTCTTGCCTAACAATTGCATTTCAGTAAATGAATGTTCTAAAAAAGACTCAACTGTATGAAGATGTAGATCTTGTAATTTATAAACTAGGTTGAACTTTGATATTTGTTCAAAGTCAATAAAAGTAACTGCATTTGATATTTTAGCAGTTTCCCATGCGGTATTACTGAGTAGTGGAAAATTTAAGTTTATTTCATCTAACTGCTCTGGTGCATAGGATGGATCTTTTTCCTTTTTTTCAAGCTCCAATAGAAAGTGATCGATCTTTTGAGATAAGTCCTGATGAATAGAATACATAGAATCTACCTCCTTAAGGTTTTCTCCAATTTCGAGATATAATTGATTACTGGCCTTTACTGCTAATTGACGATGTTCATGATCACTCCAAAAGGTATTGATTACTAAAGCGACCGCAACACCTGACAAAATTGAAAAGAACTCAAAGATATATTTCTTATTAATATTCAATATACTATAGATTATTTTGATTAAAAAGTAAACTGTGTGGTGATCATAAAAAAGTGTTGATTGTGTGCTTTCCCTGTTTGGGTATCCCAAAAATATTGACCAGGTGCCCAAAGGTTATACGTAGCACATATTTCCCAATGTCGATTAAGAGAAATGATTGTTGAAACCTGGAAGGAATCACCTAGATCTCTTGAGTTTGATTCACCACTTCTCAATATACCATTTGAGGTATTATAGACTGCATCATTTAAACTCGAACGCATAAAGTTCCAATACGTCAAACGCGTTTTTACCATTTTGTAAACAGTAAAATCAACATTAGCTGAGAAGGATGTTAAGTTTTTTCTATCCATTGCACCATGTTCGCCGAAAAATTGAGCGACTTGTGGAAATAATGGATTAAAAGTATTGAGTGTACCATCCCCTTTATTTTGATCTCCAGATGAATAATCAAATCCCAACCATACATGAGGTTGTAAGGCTACTTTTGGAAAACTGACTCCAAACTCTGTAGTAATAGAATAGGCACTGATATTTTTATCACCAAATGTACCAAACTGATACATGGCTTCTACTTCATAATTAAAAACTCGTTGAATAGGTCCTGAAAGTAAGAAACCAACGGTATAACGGTTTTCATCGGCTATGCCTTCTTCATAAACGGCATTCTGACGGTGTAATCCATAGATATACGGCTCAAAATAAGTTTTACTGAAGGAAGACCAGCTCGGCACGCCGAAACCTGCATGAGAATTGTAAGCAACATCATGGCTTTCATACCTCAAACCCCAAAATGTTGTGTTCTCATCTCTAGTCGTATACCCATCTGGAACAGGAATGACTGGTTTTGATACAAAGCCGATAAACTTATTGTTTTCATTCCCTAGAAAAAAACCAGCACCATCAAAAGTACGTCGTGTGATCAACCAGTTTCCGGGTGATAACAATCGCTCATGCCCTGCTTGCAACTCTCTTCTACCTGCCCAAACACCTAACTCTGTTCTTTTATAAAGATTGAATTTATACTCCGCAAAAAGATTTAGAAATGCTCCTTTAGTAACAGGCGTTCCTGCCCCAAGCCTTTCCGAATTGTCCTTTGTAGTGTTAGAATAGATTCCTTCTGCAAAGACCCTAAAGTTATCTCCAAAATGTATATCAGCATGAGATCGCAAACGCAATGTAAACAAGCCAGAGTTTTGTGGTAAGAACTCCTCATTTACTGTAGGCATATAACGCACTCGCACCTGACCTCCAAAAGAAGCCCAAATTTTCTTATCTCTGGACAATGGTACATTCTTAATCTTATCTGACCAATCTTGTGCCCTTGCATCACGGTCGGACCACTCTTCTAACTTCCATACTTCTTTGTACCTTCTATCAGCATAAGAAGGAACTGGAAAAACGGTCTCAAGTTCCTGCCCTATTGCAGTCACTTCAATCAACAAAAGCATCAACAATAAGCTTGAATACTTCAGTAATCTCGACATACTCTAAACGTTAAACTGTTCGATCAAAATACGCTCTTCCAACGATTGATCTTGATCAAATAATAAATGTCTCATATCGTTTTTGTCCTGCCATACTTTAGCATGTACAGCATTCTTCACTTCCTTAGAATCCGCTGCAGCACCGATTGGTCTTTTGACAGGATCTAAATTTGTAATCTCAATGTTTACATCATCTGGAAGCAATGCTCCTTTCCATCTTCTTGGTCTAAATGGACTGACAGGAGTCAAAGCCAAAAGATTAGAATTTAATGGAATAATAGGTCCATGCGCTGAAAAGTTATAAGCCGTACTCCCTGCCGGTGTAGAGACTAAAACACCATCAGCATGCAAAGCTTCCAGCATTGTTTTCCCATTGACTGCAATCTTCAAATTGGCACTTTGACCCGAATAACGGATCACAGAAACTTCATTGTAGGCTTTGTAATGATAATGTTCTCCTTGGTCGTCTTCAATATCAACAGAAATTGGACATAAGTGAATGTCTTTAGAGTGGTTAATTCGTTCTAAAAGATCTACGTCCTCTTTGTATTCATTCAGAAGGAAACCCAAAGTACCTCTGTTCATCCCAAAAATAGGGATATCTAAATGCGGATATGTATGCAGTACTTGCAACAAAAAGCCGTCTCCCCCTAATGCTACAATTACATCAGCATCTTCAGGTGCGTGGTTTTCATATTTTGAAAGCAATAGTTGATAAGCCTCTTCAGATTTAGGGCTACCTGATTTTAAAAACGCTAATTTCTGATATTTCATAATAGGTCAGTTAATGTTCTGATTGAATAAAGTTGAAGACAGGAAAGTTACTTAACCGTAAATAATCTCATATTTCACATCCGCAAAATGCTGTTCACCCAAACTTGTTTTCACTACCACCAAAGGATATTGATGCCAGTCTTCTACATAAACTTCCTCTATTGTTCTTGTTTCATCTCCAAGAAATGCTTCTCCAATGATAAAGTCTTTTTTCTTGCCATCAGTATCTATGATAGATACGCCTTTAAATGTTTTCATCTGTCTGTTTTTTTATGAATGAATAAGATATATGAAGTGCACCATAAAGAATATTATGGTGCACACTATGAACTATGATAGTTTAAGCAGTCACTTCGTCTGTTACTTCTTCTTCTGGGTTTCCTAGTTTCATTCCCGGTAAGAAAAAACTTAAGAGCAATGAGATGACGGTGAAAATACTGACAATCCAGAAGGTATGTCTAAATGCTTTTTCAGATGATGTATTTACAATCTCTTGGTAAGTTTCTTTTGTTTTTGTTGGTAATTGTTCCGCTACCCAAGCTTTTTCTTGCTCAGGAGTAATTTCCATGAAAGTATCTTCCAACTCTATCACAATTTCCTCTTTGTCTTTTGAAGTCAATTGAATGTCTTCCGTTGCTTCATACCCATCTACCATGTTTGAATAAACGGCTCCAAAAAGGATAGATCCGGCAAAAGCAATGGCAAAACCCTGCCCTACAATCTCCTTCATTGTTTCAGAAAGCCCTGAAGCCTCTCCATCTTGCTCTGAGGGTACTTTGATCATGGTTAAAGTAGCAATTTGAGCCATCACCAATCCGCAACCTGTACCGAATACTAACGATCCCGTCATTGTGGTGAATGGTGTCATATCTACAGAAATTTGCTGTGTAATCAGATAAGTCCCTACTAGTACAATTACAAAACCAACTATGGTAATTAGCTTTGGAGAAATTTTACTTCCTAAGTTAGCTGTAAAGAATGCCGCTGCTGCCACACTGATGGAGATCGGTAATGTAGTCAATGCAGTATCAAAGGAATCTAATCCTGCTGCAGACTGTACAAACACTGACACTGTAAATAATACGGCTGCTATCAGGAAGTAAAGTAGTGCTTGGATTGTCATTCCAATCGTAAATGGAATGTTTTTCAAAATAGATGCACTCAATAATGGTGTTTCTCCTTTAGCTGTTAATGTCGCTCCTCTCTTGAAGAAAATAACCAACAATACCACAGCAATCAAATACATCACAGGAACAATCGACAATCCTCCTAATGGGATCACTGAACCTCCAATTTCAAATGGTCTTTTCTCCATCAACCATCCATATTGTGATGCCATAGTTGTGGCAATCAAAAATGTTCCGAAAGCAATCACTGATAAAAATACTGAAGGAATATCAATTTTGATAGATGGGTCTTTTTCTGTTTCTGGCAATGTAAACGCTGCAATAATCGTCAATACACCAAATGCCGGAGATAACCCTAATGCAATTCTCCATGAAACAATTGAGGCTAAATAACCAACGACTACAGGTGCTACAGCCGATACAATCGACAATACCGCCCCATAAATACCAAAGGCCATTGCACGTTGTGATCCTTCATAAAAATACATGATAATGGCAATGGAAGTAGGTATAATCAATACCATTCCGAAAGGCCAGATCAACGCCCAAGCAATACTGAAAATGGTAGAGTTTGGTGCTAGTACCACAATCGTCAAACCAACTGTATAAATTATAGATCCTACTAAAAAGACCTTTTTCTTTCCTATTTTATCTCCTAATCTTCCGGCGGTCACCATCAATGTTCCTGCTATCAAAGAAGCAGAAACAATCACCATCTGCAATCCCGAAACTGACCAATTCAATTCCTGCACAATCGGTCCAATCAATACGTTAATACTAAAAGATGTAATGTACATCATCACCATCGAGAGGATGATTACGATTAACGGTTTCCAGTTCATTTTTTCTTGCGTACTCATTTGTTTAGTCTATTTATGGTCTCACAATTTCTTTTTTTCTATTGATGTAATATTCTTTTGTCTGATCAATCCACGTTCTCAGATAAGGACGGAAAGCATCCAGCATTTCTTCTGTTCTGTCTGGACTTTCCCATGCCTCATTGTCGTGTCTTTCATACTTCATTTCCTTTACTTGTTCCAATCTTTCCAAAAGCATATCGATGATTTGAGGTGCCTTTTCTTTGGACCAAGTAGGCTGTCCATCCACCTCTATATAAATGGGTGAAGTATGTGCCTGTATTCGTTTAGTGAAATCACTTTGAAAAACAATGTCATGCGATTTTTCTCCATGTACTTTCACCGCTATCCAACAGCTTTTATCCGCTGGCAATTCCAATTCTATAGGCACTTCTTTCTGCCCTTTTTCTAATTTGATTTCTTTCACCACATCACCATTGACAATGATGCTGGCGTATTGCAGTAAATCCCAACTCGGCACGATATAACCTTTTGCCTTAATGCTCAATGTTTCACCTTTCTTTACTTGAAGCGTGGAACCTATATCTTGACCATTGACATTGAAGTCAATCATCGGCCCATTGGAAACAAATGATTTTCCATCTTTCAATGCCTTGTTCCATGCATCTGGAGTAAATTCTCCATCTACTTTCACAAAGGTTCTCACCGCTCCTGGCAATGACATATAAGGCCAATCAGAACCTGCAGCTGCACTTAATTTGAAACCCAAATTCAAAAAGGCGTACCAGTCATTTAAGTTCAAAGAGTGATATTGGAATATCTCTACAAAGTCCACTTCGTTTTCTGGAGCCAGCATCGCTAAAGCAATATTCTGTTGGAATTGAGCAAAATCCATATGAGCCACTCCAAAAACGCCACCTTGTTTATGCACTTCTTTTGATACTTTATCATAATGGAAATACTCATTCGGATAGCGTACAAACTCATCATGCCCCATCGCTAAAACATGTCCTAGAAAATCAGTTCTTGGATCTTCCTGTCCTGATGCGATAAAATAGTCTTTCTCTTTGTACTGTCCCTCTTTGCCCCACGCATATTGATCAAAATGGGTGGTGACTGAGTTGCCTAAGGCATACAACCAATGCATGTGTAAATCAGCCGCTCTTGCATGTGCTATCTGATTCGGATTCGCTGTTGCATTTCTTCTTGAGAAGTGATTGTGAACATCTCCTGAATACCAGCCTTTTTTGGGCATATCCAGTACATGTTCTATTTGTATATCTATAGGATTATTTTTTCCTGCTTTGATTTCTATTTCTTTTTGAAGAATAGGATACTCCGGTCCTTTCATTACAATCAAAGTGTACTTTCCTGCCGGAATATTGGCTTGATAAAAACCATCAATGTACATCGTATAATGATTATCACTTGGCCAGTACACTTGATCCAATTCTTCTCTGATCTCAACAGATCTTACTTTTGTTTCAAAGAACTGTAGCTCAATAGCACTTTCTGTTGGAAGTGGCATTCTGCCTGTAGCATCATACAACCCAATCTGTGCTGCTACTCTTTCTTTCAATTTCTTTTCAAATAGGCTTAACTGTAAGTTACCGCTAGCATTTTTTTTGGCTGTTTCTCCTATTAATTCAAATTTGATATCACGAATAAAAAGGAGCTTATTCGACATATCCAACCCTGCCGAAAGAGCAAAATCTGTTTTACTATACCCCCTGTTGGCAAAACGGGCTCTTTCTAATACAAACTCATATTTCTGAAACCCTTTAGTACCTTCAGCAATTTCTACTCTATGTACTGATTCCACCACACCGTTTCTATCATAAGCATAGAAAAACTCTGTCAGATTACTAGCATCCAACTCCACTGTCACTTTTACTTTCTGATCAATATCAAAAGCAAACTGATCATCTACACTAAACCCCAAAGCAATGCCATAAAGGATTTTTTCTCCGCCAACTTCTTTTACTCCTGCTCTTGAAGGGTCATTATCTACCCTCAATCCCATGGTTTGAAAAACACCTGTAGCAATGGTTCTATCAATCTGATGCGTATGCCAATCCAGCTCAAAAGTTCCTGAAGCATTATCAGGCTGATGAGCGGTTAACATCAATGGTAAAGTAAAAAGCAAGCAAAAACTTAGTAGTAATTTTTTCATTCTCTTCTTAGTAATCAATATAGAGTTTTGATTGAAGGTGGTTCGTGAGCCACAAAGTATTGTGGCTCACGGATCACAACATGGTCTTTTTAAAACTATGTAATTAAATATCTTTCAAACGCTCAGGAACAACGTGTCTTGAGAATACTTCTTCTTGTGTTTCAGGTCTTTTTACCCACTCCACACTATCACCTTTTACCATCACCATTCCTGGTCTAGGAAGTGCATTAAAGTTACAAGTGTAAGGCTCAATGTAAGAACCTGTGTTTAAGAAAGCCAAGGTATCTCCTTTCGCCAATTGAGGCATTTTGTATTGCTCTGCCAAGCAATCATAGTTACAAGTGATACCCACTACGTCAACAGGAGTGTCATATTTCTTGTCCGCTTTATTACAAGCCACCAAATCAAATGGAGGAACAACATTCAAACCACCAATACTCAAGAACGTCTCAGAAGTATCTGTTTCAGCCCATTGGTAATCCATTCCGTTGGCTGTTTCGTGCTTCATGTTATGCACCTTGAATAAGTGAATACCACTTTCGTTATACATTGCACGACCTGGCTCGATCTCAAGAATTACACCATCAGAAGAAAGGCCGATACCTTTCATACCATTTCTGAATGTTTCTGTAATTACTTTCGCGAAATCTTCTAAGTGAGGTGTTTCATAATCTGTCACTGCCACACGGCTTTCTTTGTCCATTTCGGCAGGGAAACCACCACCAACAGAAACAATAGAAGGCGACCAGTTATTACCCACACCATCATGAATTTCTTTGATCATATCTACAACCGACTGTACTAATGACTGCCAGAAAATAGGTTTCTTAGAGTGACGGCCTGCATGTGTATGCACACCCACTAATTTTACATTAGGGCAATCTGCAAACTGTGGTAACATTTCTCTCACTTCAGAAGTAGGAATACCGTATTTTACAGTTTGTGTCATTTCACGGATCAGACGGGCAGGGAAGAAATCTGATGGCTCATCAAGGTCTTTCATATAAGGCTTGATACGCAACATCACATGTGCTTCTTTTCCTAATTCCTTCGCGATTCTTTCACAAACCCCTAATTCATCCTTATTGTCTAATACAATATGAATTCCTAAATCAATGGCTTTACGGATAATATCATCCGACTTGATAGAACCATTTACAGCAATATCTTCATAAGGCACACCGCCTCTGATCGCTGTTTCTAATTCACCTGCTCCAAAAGTATCACAACCACAACCTGCCTGTGTCAATACTCTTCTCACCGCAACTGTAGGATTGGCCTTTACAGCGGCCATTACACGAATGCGTCCTTCAGGATAGAACTGCTGGAATGTATTCTGGAATGCCAGGTAGTTTTGCACTAAAATATTTTCTGATACTACAAACAAAGGAGTACCAAACTTCTCTGCGATTTCAACAGTATTTACGTCTTCGATGTATAAATCACCATCTTTAACGCTTAACAACGGATTCATTTTGATATCACTCATGTTCTTTATTTTTTATAGTTTTTCAATGTCTTATTAAAGGAATACAACAAGGGCCAAGCGTGCTGTATGATTATCATCTTTGAAGATTCCTCTGTAGAATCCACTCAACTGTAACTTGTCTGATAATGCATATTGAGCAATAAACTCTTGTATATATCTGTCATTTCGTTCCATTCCAAGGTTGCTTGCGGTATAAATGGGAGTGACTTGTAAAAACATTTTTTCACTCAAAATAATTGGTGCAATCACCTGAAATGAGATACCATGCTGAGGGTCTTGGAAAAGGCCAGGTCTTTCAATCACCGGACTTGAAGTGTACTGATAAGAGAGAATCGGAAACGCCTGAATCCAATCTGCAATCATCAACCCTACCGTTACACCCGGCTGTACCAACCAAGCTCCCGTTCCTAAGCCATGATCATAATTTCCTGTTGGAGCAAAAATGTCTACTGATGGTCCGAATGCTCCAAGGAACTTATCATAGTTTTTATAAGGCAAGTAAAAGTATCTTGCTCTGAAATCTCCAATACCTGTTTTTTCTGTACCTGTATTATATAACAATGGAAGCTCTGCTAAAATTAAATGTGCTTCACTTGGTGCAAACATAAACTCCGCTCTATACCCATAAGTATCAGGGCCATTTTTAGAATAGTTATACTCTAAATGATTGTACAACTGTGTATAAAAGTTGGTTGGTTTAGAGGCATCAATTTCTTCTTGTGCGAAAATGAAATTTGTTGAAAGTAGAAGTGATAAACAGATGAATAGATGTTTCATAATGTAAAATTAATATCCAGCTTTAATGCTGATTCTTGTTAATATATAATTGGCAATGGGTACTAAGGCTACCATACCTATCAACCACGCCGAAAAAGAGACATAAGACAACCCAACACATACTAAGGCTACTACTGGATCTGCTAGAATTTCATTAGACAAAACCTTGATTCTTTCATTGGATAATTCATCTTTTAGCATTCCATTATTTTTTGCATGATGCAACTTCCAAAAAGAGAAAATTCCCAGTAAACCCCAAACCAAGCTAAAAATTGCTCTTGAATGTGGTTGGTCCGAAGTGAACTCAATATTCATTTCGAAGTAAGGGTATAAGCATAGCAAGAAAAAGAAACCAAATGTGATCAATATATGGTTAAAATTGATGTTCTTCATAGAGTGGTGAACTTCCACAAACTTAAACCAGTGTATCACCAAGATGATAAAACCAGCTACATAAGGTAAAAAAGGTTTATCCCAAATCAATTGAGAATCTATAACTTTATCTCCTTCTACTATTTCTGTCTCCACATCAAAAACAACTAAACCTAATATTGGTGTAGTCATACTAATGGCAAACAATAGCATTCCTAAGTGCTTTAAATAATCTAAAAAGTAAGAGTAATCTCTTAGTGTTTCTACTTTTGTACTCATCCTAATATCTTTCTAACCACTCATCTACACAATGGTCAATCGAATTGAGCCATACTTGACGAGCTATTTCTTTTAACTTTGGAGAACAATCTGCTTCTTCAACGACTAACCTTGATCCTAAGATTTGAAAACCTTCAGGCAACCTTTCGTAGTTCGTTTGAGCGCCAGCTTCTATACTGTGAGCATCTCTGTATACATAATAGGTTTTACCTACTTGACTGAAACAAATTCTTGCCAAACACATTGGACAAGGTTCTTGAGAGGTAAATAAGGTGTAGTCTCTCATTCTTGGTGTCTTATCATCACAAAGTCTATCTTCCAACTCATTTAATAGCACCATTTCAGCGTGTAAATCCAATCGGTGATAAGGTGAATTGGCTTTCGACATATTCTCTGCAATTACTTCATCATGATGTAAAAGACAACCGCCTACAGCCACACTCCCTGCTCTTCCTGCTCCAATTCCTCATAATTGTAAGAAGGAGTATCAAATTTTAGTATCGGTTTTTCATTTGTATTACACATAATAGTAATATTTTAATTTACCAACCTATTCTTTTCCTATCGGTGAAAAAACCTGCAGTTGGCCCCTCTTTGCCAAGTGTTGCTAACCAAATGGATGTATCAGCACCTTCTCTCAAAGTTTTTGGTCTAGCTTCATCACCGTAATCGGGAAGATCTTCTGTATTCATTGCACTGTCTACCCAACCCGGACAACAACTGTTGACTTTTATTCCAAAAGATTCTAATTCCTTCGCATACAAAACAGTCATTGCGTTTACACCCACTTTAGAGCTTTGGTAAGCGGCGCAGATATCTTCTTTCAATGGTGAATTCATATCTGAAAGCTGAGCCAATTGAGCTACTTGAGTAGAAAGGTTGACAATTCTCCCTGCTTCACTTTTCTTTAGTAATGGCACTAATTTCTGAGTTAATAAAAAAGGTCCAATGTAATTTACTTCCATTACTTTTCTGAAAAGTGTTTCTGATAAATCAGAAGGGTGTTTTCCCATATCTACCAGCATTGCCGCATTATTGATCAAAGCATCTAAGTGACCAAAATTTTCAGTAATGAAATCAACTAAAGGCGGAAAGGTAGATGAATCAGATAAATCAAATTCCAATGAATAAGCATCTATTCCTAGCTCCTTAAGTTCATCTGCTTTCTCTACCACATTGGGTTGTACATCTGCCAAAATCACACTGTAATTCTGCTCTCCCAATAATTTTGCGGTTTCAAAACCAATGCCTTGAGCTGCGCCCGTAATTAATGCTACTTTCTCCATTTTCATTACTTTATTTGAGGGAAGAAGGAAGAGGGTAAATAGTCTATATTATGACCCAAGATCCATCATAAAAACTACGCTACGAACCATAACACGAACTATTCCTCTTCACTCTTAATTCTCACCTCTTACCTCTTACCTTAATTTCTTACAAGCCAGGAGCCATGCCACCGTGTACCGGAAGTACAACACCTGTAATGTAACTTGCAGCAGGAGATGCTAAGTAAACAATCGCTTCTGCAATTTCACTTGGCTCAGCCGGTCTGCCTAATGGAATACCAGCGTTCTCTTTAGCCGCCGCTTCTTCCACTGTACAACCTTCTGCTTCAGCAATCGCTTTGTAAGCTTCTTGCAACATGTCTGTATTGATCGCACCTGGAGCAACAACATTAGCACGAATACCTTTTGCTGCTTGCTCAATCGCTAAAACTTTAGTCGCTCCAACCAATGCATGCTTGGTAGCTACATAAGGATAAGGCATACCCATACCCGCTGCAATACCAGCTGTAGAAGCCACATTAACGATAGCTCCTCCGCCTGATCTTTCCATGGCAGGAATAGCACCTTTACATACTGCCAATGCACCTTTTACGTTTACAGCGTAGTTAGCGTCCCAGTCTTTATCAGTGTTTTCATCCAATAAAGCAGAACCAAATCCTACACCTGCATTGTTTACCACGATATCCAATGTACCGTAAGCATCTAATACTTGTTGAATAGCAGCGTCTACTTGAGCAGCATCAGATACATCAACCAACACACCCATTGCTTCACCACCATTTGCTTTGATAGCAGCAACGTTTGCTTCCATTCCTTCTTTTGAACTATTACGTCCAGTTAAAACTACTTTCGCTCCAAGTTCTGCTAACTTATCAGCAATGGCTTTACCTAAACCTTTTGTTTTTGTTGCTCCTGTAACCAGTGCTACTTTGTTTTCAAGAAGATTCATATTCAATATTTTTATGCGTAGAAAGTTTCAAGTTGGGATGCCGTTTTACGACATCCCTTTATAAACAATGAAATAGTTTCCTACGGTTATTTTCTATAATTATTTATTTCTTTGAGCTTCCCACTCAGCTCTTAAGCTCTCTTCAGAAAGACCGTATCTTCCTGCTTGAGTCTTAAAGAATGGCTCCCAGTGAGAATCCAATACCTCAACGATTTCCTCGTCTTTGATAATTGACTCATATCCTCTAGCACCTGGCATACCTGGCTTTCTTTGACCTGGACGTGCTGGAGAATCTTCGATTGCTTGAGCAAAACGATCTGATTTCGCTAATACATCACCCAATGGACCAAATACTGAAGGATCGATACAGATAAAGTAAGAACCACCTACTGAAGTGCCGTCTGCTTTTTTGTCTACAATATCACCTAATGAAGGTACCTCTGGAGTGATGATACCACCTGGATTGATAATTCCTGAAAGTAACTCATTGAATAAATTCAACATGTAAACTCTCGGGTTAGACAACTGTTGGAATGCCGATTGGTTGTATACACGACCGTATCCTTCGATTGGCTGAGCGTAAGGAGCTAAGTCATTTGATAATTCACCTGTTTCTGGGTCAATTACGTAATCACCTTTCAGCTTAGTACCTTGAAGAACCGCTTGTGCAGTATCTGCATCATACCACTCGCAAAGTTTAGTTGACATCCATACTGGAGGCTTATCACCTGCAGGACCGATACCGTCAAATGGAGGTACAGAAATTGTGTTTGACATACCACCTAACGGAGAACACATCGGTACAGAGTTGTTAGAAGTTAAAGCCACACAACCTGCTTTTGATGCCATCCAAGTATAAGCTCCAAATGAACCTGCATCATTATGATTGTGACCGAATACGATAGCAATACCATGCTTTTTCGCTTTCTCAATGGCCATATTCGCCATTTTTGTCAATGTCCAGTATCCAGAAGAACGCTTACCATCAATTGATGCCCAAGTATCTCCTTCGCCAACTACTTCTGGCTCTGCATTGATATCCAATAAACCTGATTGGTGCATGATATCAATTGCCTCATATACCCCTAAACCTTGGTTTAATTTACCTTGGCGGATACCCAACATTAACGCGTCAGCTACTGCATTACCGTGCTCTTCTGATGCACCTGCTGCCATCCAAGTTCTTTTCAAAGCGTAACGTAAGAAGTCTGCATTTGTCGATTTTGTTTTTCCTTGTGCTCCCATCGTAGTGTTTTGTTTTTGATATTTTGATGTGGGTACAACCGTAGTCGCACCCTTTATATGTGTATTTTAAGATCGCTTATTCAGCGGCTAATGTGTTGTAAGCGTCAATGCTCATACCTGCAGTAAATCCACCGTCAACACCAATTACTTGACCGTTTACAAAGTCACAGTCTTTAGCAGATAAGAAGTGAATCAATGAAGCTACTTCTTCTGGTTCAGCGATTCTTCCTAGAGGCACAGCTTTGTGCTCCATTCTCAATTGAGGTTGCCCTTCAGGAGTATTTGCCATTGGAGTATTTACTGAAGTAGGTGCAATTACGTTTGCTCTAATTCCTCTACTTCCCAACTCTACAGCTGCAGTTTTAGTGATTCCTACTACTGCCCATTTTGAAGCAACATAAGGTGCTAAGTAAGCTACACCTTGAACAGCTGCTGCTGAAGCTACGTTGACAATTCTACCACCATCGTTCATTTGAGGAACACCGAACTTGATACCGTGAACCACACCTTTTGTGTTGATAGCAAAGTTTTTATCGAAGTTTTCAATGTCCGTTTCCATCATTGTGTCATAACCGAAGTTGGCACCGGCATTGTTGACAAGAATATCAATCTTACCGTATACTTCCACTGTTTTATTGACCATTGCCTCAACAGATTCAGCACTTGAAACATCGCATTGAACGAAAGTAGCTCCGATTTTTTCAGCGATTTCAGTACCGTCTTTACGACCTGAAATGACTACTTTAGCACCTGCAGCAATAAAACGTTCAGCTGTTTTTAAGCCAATACCAGAAGTACCGCCAGTCACAATTGCAACTTGGCCTTCTAATGAAAAGAAATTTGCCATGATATATTTATGGATTAATAGTTTAGATCAAACAGAAAAGATTATAGCGTTACGTTACCAAACGCTTGTGGCCAGTTCGTAGGGTGGTTTTCACCTCCGTTTCTACGCTTCACATCTGCCGCTAACCAGCAAAGGATTTTCCAGCTTAAGCCTGCTGCAATGTAACCGAATGTTTTGGCAGGGTCATTTTGTGGAGCATACTCTACTACGTCCGCACCTACCAAGTTTACTTTACCTGACATACGTACTAATTTCAATACATCATGTACCCAATTGGCATCTAAACCAAATGGCTCTACCGCTGAAGAAGCTGAGTTATAAACTGGATCAAGACAATCTAAGTCTAATGAAATGTACGTTGGTCCGTCACCTACTACTTCAATGATTTTATCAGCCATTTCTCTTGGTGACATCACTCTTGCTTCGTCAGCAAAGTAAACGTTCGTACCGAAGTTTTTCGCATGACCACCCACAAGGCCAGTCATTCTACCACGAATACCAATCTGAATCATTCTTTCAGGATCTACATTACCTTTTGCAAAGTTTTGTGTAAACATGTTTCCTGAGTGATAAGGATAAGGGAAATCTGCCTCTGTTACCAAATCATAGTGAGCATCAAAGTGAATAACAGAAAGAGGTCCGTAAGTTTCACCTAACGTCAATAAAGGTGCTACTGTAACAGTATGATCACCACCCCACATAAATGGTACGATATGGTTATCACAAACAATTTTTCTGTAATGTTCGATGGCATGTTCCATCTCACCAGCCAAATCAAATTGACCATAAGTATCAATTGTACCGTAATCAATGATATTGGCAAAATCGAAAGGAATGTCAAACTCACCATTGATCCAAGGTTCAGTCGTACCCATAAAGTTTTTAGAAAGCTCTCTTAATGCTTTAGGACCGTACTTATGAGAAGAGTTCATGGGTGCCGACTTTTCAAAAGGCATACCAATCACAGCAATGTCAGCGTCTTCTAGATCTCTGGAGAATGGAGCCATAAAAGCACCCAAATAATCTTTATTGATATTACTCAAGAATTCAATTCCTTGACCGCCACCCATAGTTTTCACTCTATCTAAATGAGCTTTTACATCTGGATGCACCCCATCTCTACTTGTAGAGTTTTTCCAAAGGTCTTGGTACTTTTCTAATCTTTCTTGAGGAATCGGTGGATACTTTTTGATTTCCTTTTTCATAGTAATCTTAAATTTATCTTAGTTATAATTTTATTATAATGTAGTGTAGGTTTTTGTTGTAGAACCTTAAAAACTATTCAATCGTTCGAATAATAAATCAGTAGCTAAAAACAGTTACCATTTCTGGCACCTGCAAATTACTTTACGGTACTAAGAAGAATTATGTTTCGTGTAGTTACGGATTAATTTTGTGAACAACATTTAATTATAAAGAATAGGTTATTGTATTAAATTGATCTGAGATTGTTCATCTCATTTAGGTATGTGCAATATTATGAACATTTATTAACTAACTCAAAAAATAAATTATTTTTCAATAAAAAAAACCACAAAACACTAACAAACAATAACTTAATTTAAAATGACATTCTATAAAAGTGACTTTTTTTCGTGATATATCACTAAAAAAAAGCTCCAAAGCATTTTAAGAACTCACTTTACTTTCTTTTAGAATAGATAGTTTTTTCATTTTTGATCTAAGCGTAGCTTCATTAACTCCCAATACTTCAGATGCGCTATTCTTACCACTGATTTTCCAATTACACGAATTCAATATTTTAAGAATATAAGCCCTCTCATTTCCCTCTAATGTTAAAAAAGCTTTCGTTTCATTCTCTTTTTTCATCTTATATTCCTCAAAATCCTTCAGGCGGAGCGTTTTTCCTTTAGAGGCTAAAACAGCTTTTTGTACAACTAAGCGAAGTTCTTTAATATTTTCTGGCCAATCATAAGATTGTAATTTTTTAAGACTAGCCATTGAGATGGATAATTCATCAACATTATGCTGATCACAAAACTGCTTCATAAAATAATCCGTCAGATAAGGAATGTCTTCTCTCCTATTTTTAAGCTGAGGCAAGTGAATAGTGTAAATACTGAGATACTGATAAAGTTCTGTATTAAACTTTCTTTCTCTCACTAATTGTAAAAGATCTTTTGTAGTAGTGATAATAAACCTTACATCATATATCAAACGTTTTTCCCCTTGCTCTTTTAACATGGAAAGCAATTGTTCCTGATCGTTATCAGACATATTTTCAATATTTGATAAAATCAGCGTGCCATTGTTCACTACATCCATAATACTCTTTTGATACTCTGAATTAGGTTTGCTTTCATAATAACGTGACTGAAAAATTGATTTGATGGAAGGGTGACAATTATAGACAATATGAGGTTTAGTTGCCCTATTACTCTTTTCTATTATTAAATCCGCTACATATTTTTTTCCAGTCCCCACTTCACCTGCTATCAGGACGGTACTTTTATGGTTAGCAATTCTCTTGACTTCCTGTTCTATACTGGAAATAAAACTGCCTACAAAAAGCTCATTGGGTTTTGTATTCTGAGATTCCACTTTCAAAAATGTATTTTCCTGTTCCAGTTCTTCTGCCAGTAAATGTAGTTCTTGTAAAGTCTTCCTTAATTTTTTCTGTTCTCTTCTTTTTTCTGTAATGTCATAACCTATTATATAAGTTTGCTTATTGCTTTCTGTATTTAGGGTTATAATAGAGGTTTTGATATATTTAAATGGTTTACCTACTGTTTTATATAAAGTCAGATGATCAGCTTTATCATCTTCATATTCTTCAAACAATGAAGTAAATGTTTTTCCTAACAAATCATTTCCTAGTATTTTTGAAGAAAAACTATTGACAAAATTCACTTCTTTTTTCTCATTATATCCTATCACATATAAGTTGATTTCTTGAATCAGTTTATTAAAATTACTGGATACCAAAAATAACACCTCCCGGTGTTTAGTACCTTTATATAAGTCTGTTATTAAATCAAAGTTGAATAATAAAATCGAAAGAATAGCAGCATATTCTGAGACATAAATGGAGGCATCAATAATACCTAAATCCATTAATACATCATAAATATTACTTGACAAGAAAAGTAACAGTACAGTGATTTGGATTTGGAATTTAAAACTTGTCCTATCAAAAGAAGATATAGCCATCATCCATATGAAATAAATCAGGCTACTCCCGTAAAAAACAAGAACTGAAATATCATAAACCAGGGAAGTACTACCTTTTAAAAAATAATATTTTTGATGAAAAAGTATATCAAGCTCAATGAGCTCAAACTGATTATCAAACATAAAACTTGTATTTTCTGATAGAAGAAGTATACTGATTAAGAATGTAATAGAGGAAATAATGTAAAAGGGAATCTTACTTCTGTTCTCATTTAGGAGAAAAACAGCCGAAAATATACACTCCATTAACATTAAATACACCAACACTGTAAAGGTTGAAATTTTACGATGTAGTTCTAATTCACTTTCAAGATGTTGGTAGGTAGTAGACAATATAAATAGACTAGATAGTATACATATTCCACTATACGCTAACTGTACTTTGTTATAATGACTGAGTAAAGAATTTAATATATATAAAACTGACAATGCTATAAATATTCCTGATAGTAATATATTTACAGTGGTTATTATTCCCATAATTTTTTTTAGGTTTTAAATATTTAAAAATAAACATTCTTATCGGAATTTATTTTATTTAATGAGTAATTATTACCATAATTAGCTTTGTTAAAGGCCTTATCACTTAATAATAGTGAACACAAGATTAAAAGATACAACCAAAAAACTAATCATTCGTTCGATTTACTATATTAACAATCCTAATTACTTAATTCTTTATACCATGTTATGTAAAATCAAGTTGAAAAACACGGACGAAAGTGCGTTAATTTCAGTTCAAACGTTCGAATTCATTGAGAAAAATGAATATTATAAGGAGATAAATCTTCTTGAAAATCTGAGAAAACATGTAAGCGGTTATATCTTTTTTCAGAAAAACTATCCGACAAAAGATGGTAAATACCAAAACGTGACCATCTATCTTCATAAACTTGTGGCGGAAACATTTGTTGAAAAACCAGAGTCAGATAAGAGACTTTTTGTAAGAAATAAGAATGGCAATTCTTTAGACTGCAGAGAGGAAAACTTGGAGTGGGTGACAATGGCAGATCTAAGAAGACACCAAAATCACAGAAATAAAACAGGCTACAGAGGTGTGGTTCAGGTGAGTAAGAATTCTTTCCGCGCTGTTTTATATTCTGAAGGAAAACGTCATGATTTAGGAGTTTACAAAACAGCACAAGAAGCGGCTGACGTTTACAACAAGTATTCTGAACAACTCTTTGGAGAAACAAAAGGATTGAACAGAGTACACGCAACTTCGGTAAAAAAATAACACTATGAACATTATATTATTTACATCATTGGTAGTGATGTTGATCATTACTAGTATTTCTCATTTCTCAAACAGAAACCACACTTTAGAAAACATTGGTCATACTTCAGAAATTTGTGTGAGCGTCGTAAAATCTTCACTCGTAGTCAATTTTCCGTTAGGTCTAATGAGTTTAGGATTGTTTCTTATCGCAGTATTGAAAAGAATTGGATTAATTGCAATTCCTTTTAGTTTACGCCAACTGACTTACAATACAGTTGATTCTTTTATCATTGTTGGTGTATTACTTCCTGTTATCGCTATGATTATTGGGATTAGGGCTTCACAAAAAGAGGCGTGAAGATGTAAATAATATATTATTCAGTACATAAAAGGCCATAAGTGATCGCTTCACTTATGGCCTTTTTAAATGTTTCAGCAATAAGTACTGTGACAGAAGAAAAGGGATGATTTTAGTTTAATATTTTTTATTCTAATCAAGGCAGATTTGCAGAGCATAGCCTTAGTTACGCGATAAAAATCTAACGAAGAGTAGGATAAAAAAGATAAGATAAAATGTACCTTTACTTTTGTCACAGTACTTATCCTATTGGAAAATAGTGGTCCAATCACTGATGTTTATCGTTCCGAAACCTTTGTCTTTACACTCTGATACATATTGTTCAGGTTTAGCATATTCTCCAGAAGCTTTATGATCGTGAATGACCAAGTAAGACTTTTTAGTGGCATACTCCATCATCTCATAATCACCAGCAGAGTTACCAAAAGCAAACATCGGCTGATAGCCTGCTTCTTTTAGATTCTGGACTTTCCCTTCATATTCATTGACTCTCACTGACATGTTTGTACCAATCACATCATCAAACATAGGAAGACTTGTTTTTGCTGCTACTTGAGCAAAATACTCTTCTGAGGCAGTACATAAAATGACTTTAAAATCATTTGCTTTCAAGTACTCTACTAATTCAAGCATGGGCTGATACACCTTGGCTTTATTATCCGCAAAGTATTCATCCACGTATTTTTTATAATTTTCATCTTTTGTCAATGCGACTAATGCTTTCACTAAATCATCTTTAGATTTGATGTCAGCTTTAGAATATTTTTTAGTAAAAAGAGCAATCTCATAGGTAGGCGATTCTGAAATCATCGTACCGTCCATATCAAATGTAGCCACTCTACCTTTTTTAGGTGCTTTTTTGACCATTTTGATCAACTCACTACGCATTGGTTCATTCCAGCTCTGTAATTCCTGTGCACTTACCATATTTGATACAAGTAAGGAAAATAATGCTACTAGGAAAAATTTCATTTTATTTATCATATCTCAATAATTGGGTAATTAAGTTACAATCAAACTAAACGTTTAATATCAAACAAAGTTTCATTTTATTGATAAAATTTACCAAATGAAATGTTTTCTATCTCAAAATGCGTGAATTGTTTATAGTATCTCTAAGGAAATTCACATAATTCAGTAAATAATCCACTTTTATCAAATTAGAACAAATCAGCTCATTTCATGAACAGATAAGTACATTCCACAGGATTACTATACCCGTTTTATCTAAGTGTATTATTTGTACAAACGTGATTTAATTATTCATTTTTAAATACGGAAATGAGAAAAGTATTATTATCTATCCTTTCATTTATCACTGTCCTTCCGGTATGGGCAGGTGATAATCCAACAAAAAAATCGCCAAAGAAACCCAATATCGTGATTCTTTGGGGTGATGATATCGGACAATTCAACTTGTCATTCTGGAACAGAGGACAAATGGGGTATATGACTCCTAACATCGACAGAATCGCTGAAGAAGGTATTGCATTTACAGACTACTATGGCGAGCAGTCGTGTACAGCAGGTAGATCTGCATTTATGACAGGTCAAAGCCCTATCCGTTCGGGTTTATCTAAAGTAGGTTTGCCTGGCGCACCTGCCGGATTCAAAAACGAGCACCCTTCTATTGCTTGGTTATTGAAGAGAGAAGGATATTCTACGGCACAATTTGGTAAAAACCACTTTGGTGATAAAGATGAGCAGTTGCCTACAAACCACGGTTTTGATGAGTTCTTTGGTAACTTATACCACTTGAACGCTGAAGAGGAGCCAGAGCACGAGGACTATCCTAAAGAGGAGTGGTTCAAAGAAAAGTTTGCACCAAGAGGTGTAATCCACTCTTTTGCTGATGGTAGAGTTTCTGATACAGGTCCATTGACAAAGAAAAGAATGGAAACTGTTGACCGTGAAATCACTGACAGAACTTTAGAGTGGTTAGACGAGAAAGCAGATGACGATAAGCCATTCTTCTTATGGTACAACACTGTAGGTATGCACTACCCTACTTACCCTGCGGAAGATATCAAAGGTATTTCTGGAATGGAAGGTGATACTTTCTATGCTGACGCAATGGTAGATCACGATAGAAACATCGGTAAGGTATTAGCAAAATTAGAGGAATTGGATATGATGGAAAACACGATCATCATGTACTCTACTGACAACGGTCCTCACTACAACGAATGGCCTGATGGTGCTGTAACTCCATACAGATCAGAGAAAAACACCAACTGGGAAGGTGCCTACAGAATCCCTTGTCACGTAATGTGGAAAGGCACTATTCCTGAGGGAAAAGTATTAAACGGTATTGTTTCTCACCAAGACTGGTTGCCAACATTATTATCAGCAGCAGGAGTTGAAAACATCAAAGAAGAAATTGAATCAGGTATTTCTTACATGGGAAGAGACGTTCAAACTACAATTGATGGCTACAACATGCTTCCTTACTTCAAAGGTGAAGTAGCTGAATCTCCAAGAGAAACTTTCATTTATACTTCTGATGATGGTGATATCACGGCAATCAGAATGGGTGATTGGAAAGTAGTTTACATGGAGCAAAGAGCGAAAACTTTAGCGTTATGGTTAGAGCCATTTGTAGAGTTAAGAGCTCCAAAAGTATTCAATATCAGAAGAGATCCATACGAACGTGCAGATACAGATTCGAACTCGTACTGGCATTGGATGTCAAAAAGACCATTCTTCTTATACAAAGGTGGTTATACTGCAGGACAGTTTATCCAATCATTATATAAATATCCACAAATCCAATCTATTGACAGTTTCACTATCGATAAGGTAATGGATCAGTACAATAAGTGGAATGAGGATAGATTAAAATCTCAAAAATAGCTTAGAACATGTTTGGAGCCTTGATTTCTAGAAATTAAAGGTTCCAAACTAAAGCTTCGCTAATTGTAGAATAAATGACTACTTAACTAAAAACTGAAACCAATTATTAGTACATAACTGGAACCTATATTTTAGAAATGAGGTTATAAACATTCTCTCAACAAAGAGCCTCTAGTTTTAATAACTAGAGGTTTCTTTATAAATTGGAAATATGAAAGTCTTAAACTTTAAAGAAGGTTCTATGAGGGGATTGATCGACCAACTACAAGAATTAGTTGGTGGCAATTACCACAAGCAACTTTTTACTGTAAATAGTAAATACTTAAAATGTAAAATCAGGTATTTTCAACTTCATCCAGGACTTGAAGTTTCGACCAACTCGTATACCTTTGATGAAGACACAAAGATTGTTTTCAAAGGAGACAAAGAATCGCAACGTTACCTATGTTTTCGTTTTTCTTACACTGGCGATCTTGTAAAAAGTAAAATATCAGAACAACCCGAACTTTCTCCTTCTGGTGGAATGATTGCTTATGACACTACCGTAAGTACTGAAATATTTATCAAAAAAGGGTTTCATTATCAATGGGTAGGTGTACGCATCAAAAAAGATATAGTCGACAATGAAGAACATCTATTTAAAGAGTTTTTGGGAGATTTCTTTTCTAATGATGAAGGACAGGAGTGGCTGATCTACGATAATATCCCTTTGGAAACTCATGTACTCTTAAAAGATACTTTTGCTATAGATGAAACAAAACCTAACCTTGTCATCAACCCTTTATTAGTGGCTAAAGCAAGTGAGATGCTGAGTATTTTTTATGATAGAATACTTAGCAGAAAGCATAAAATCACTTCTAAAAATCTGCATTCAGAAGATTTTGAGCAATTGATGAAAGTAAAAGATTACATCCTATCATCATTAGATTATGTCCCAACTCTTCAAGAACTTGCAGAAATGTATGGTTATTCTATTTCAAAACTCAGAAGAGATTTCCAGCAAGTTTTTGGAACTTCAGTGATTAAATTTCACCTTAATTATAGGCTGGAGAAAGCTAAAATCCTTTTGGCATCAGAGGCCAATAATATTCAGAATATTTCAAGAATGTGCGGATTTAAATCGAGCTCAAAATTCTCTTTTTATTTCAAAAAGAAATATGGCATCACACCAAAAGAGGTAGCTAAAAGGTATCAGAGTAATCTTCTCTAATTTATTAATGTCAATAATTCTTTCATGTCTTTAAAGACTTTAATGCCTTTAGAAGTGTACTTTTCTTCTTCTTGATGTCCCACATAAACCATCACATCAAAACCTCCATTTTGAGCGGCCACTACACCAGACATGCTGTCTTCAATCACTACACAGTCTGACGGTTGCATGCCTAAGTGCTGTGCTGCGGTTACAAAAACCTTTGGATCAGGCTTCCATGCTTGCAGGTCATAAGCACTAAACATGTTTCCTTCAAAATAAGGATATAATCCAGTAGTTTTTAAATTCAACTCCATTTTACGCATAGGACCATTAGAAGCTACCGCAAAAGGTACTTTCAAGTCTGCTACTACTTCCTTTATCCCATCAATAGGCTGAATATCGTTCTTGAAGGCTTCAAATGTTTTCTGGCGGAACTGCTTTTCAAAATCTTCGTTGAGTGTGATTTGATACTCTTCCTGCACATATTCCACAATTTGATCAAACGCCTTTCCTGTCAACGTTTTAATCGCATAATCATAGCTCATTTCCACTCCATAAGCACTAAAAAGTTCGATGAAGACATTCATAGTGATCGACTCTGAATCTACCAACACCCCATCGCAGTCAAAAATTATAGCTTTGTATTTCACGCTTCAAAAAAATAGTTATCAAAAAAAAGAGACTGACTCAATCTTATATTGAATCAGTCCCCATATTAAAAATCCTCTCAAAAAAGGATTATAGTTTCTTTACTTCCGGCAATTCAGCGTCACCTTCTTCTTTGATGATCTCAATAGAAAGGATCTTGTCGTTCGCACGGATATCGTCTACTACTTCAACACCTTCAACTACTTTACCGAAACAAGTGTGATTACGGTCTAAGTGAGAAGTTTGAGTACGGCTATGGCAAATAAAGAACTGAGAACCGCCAGTGTTTCTACCTGCATGCGCCATTGATAAAACACCACGGTCGTGGTATTGGTTATCACCATCTAATTCACAAGCAATTCTGTAGCCTGGTCCACCTGCACCTGTACCGTCAGGGCAACCACCTTGAATGACAAAATTAGGAATTACTCTGTGGAAAGTTAATCCATCATAGTAGTTATGCAACGCTAAGTCTACGAAATTCGCTACCGTGTTTGGAGCATCATTTTGGTAGAACTCTACTGTCATATCTCCTTTTTCAGTTTTAATGATTGCTTTCATCTCAATGTTTTTATGAATGATAAATTAATCAACGTGCAAATGTAATCAATTCAAGCGTTGAATAATAAGTACTTGGTCAAAATATCACCTAAACTGTTTTCTGATGATTAGGTCTTAATGGAGTAATATTGATTAAAGCTGAAATAACAACTTCCTCTCCTTCTAAATCTGTATACACTGAGTTGCCTTTCTCCAATACAAGAATCTTCTTTCCTTCTCTGAGTGTCAATGTGTAAGTTTCATAATACGACTTCCCATTTTTGACAGCTTCTTGGATATTTTGCATCGCCTTATCATATTTTTCCTCATCACCCACTTTTACAAATGGCTTCAAGTCAGAAGAACCTCCAAAATAGCTTTGCCATACTCCAGTAGTCTTTTTGATATCACTGATATCACTTACAGACCTATAAGCAATAGAAACTGGTACTTTATCAATACTTTCTTCAGCAAAATCTTCAAATTCCAATTGGGAAGCTATACTACACATCGCATAAATTTTACCCGATGAATTGACCATTGGGAATTTAACGTACTTGTATTTAGTACCATCTTCTCTTTGTTCTACATAAGAAACTTCTGTTTCCTGTTCAGAAATACCTTGGTCCAATTCCCAAATCAAGCTTCCTTCTTCTTCTCCAAAGATTTCAACGTCTGTTTTTCCTATGATGTCATAACCCAAGTTCAAGCGTTTTGTCAGCGTCTGATCTACCATGATGTACCTTCCTTCAAGGTCTTTCATATACACCTCGGCTTCATAAGTATCAAAAATAGCTTTCAACTGTCTTCTTGATTCTTCTAGCTCTTCCTCTCTCTTCTTTCTGCCTGTAATATCATGGAACATCACCGTAGCACCAATGGTCTCCCCATCTTCTCCATGAATTGGATAATAACGAGTATCCATAATTCTTTTAGAAGACCCGAACTGGAATGTCATTTCATCTGTAAATGCATGTCCTTCCAGTGCTTTCTTACAGTTCTCTTTATAACGAGCCTTGTTTTCCGAACGCACTAAATCAAGCATCACAGTTTCGCCTTCTACAATGATCATCCCTCTTCCTTTAAATACTTCCTTGATCGCATTGTTGGCTAGCGTAATGATCATTTTTTGATCTATGGCCACTACAAAATCACTTGTTACATCTAAGAATGCTTTTAAGTTGGCCTCTCTTATACTTAACTGCTCTTGTGATATTTTTAATTCTATCGTACTTGATATATCATTAATAGCACCTGCAAAACGTTGGGCTATTCCGTTGTCGTTGTGTTTTACTGCTCCTGTCACATAGAACCATTTAAAGGCTCCTGATTTCAATCGAAGTCTAACCTCTAAAGAGTTTGGAGCTATGCCTAAGTGATCTGCAATCAGTCCATTAAATAGTTTGATAGCTTTATCTCTATCTTCAGGGTGAATGTTACTGATAAACGACTCGAAATCATTTTGCAATTCACCTTCATCATATTCCAGCAACTCCTCAAATCGGTGCGACCACCAGAAGTTAGTAGTTTCATCCAGAGTGCCATTCACGAGAACTGCATCCCAAATACCTTCTGAAGTTCCTTGGAAAGCTAAATCAAAACGCTCTAATGTTTTGGCTAACTGCTCTGTTCTATCTTTTACTTGATTTTCAAGGCTAGTACGCAAAGCTTCCAATTCGTTCTGCCTTCTTTCCATCTCCTCCTGCGTCGCCTGAAGTTCTTCGTAGTTCTGACGCATCTCTTCCTCTTGGCTTCTCAAGTGATCTCTCTGCTGTTGAGAAGATAATAAGAGCTCTTTGGTACGTTGGTTGTTTTTGGCAGTTCTTAAAGTAGAAGCAATACTCTCTGCTACTCTTTCCACAAACTCAACTTCAAACGGCTCGATTTCTTTGAAACTAGCAATCTCCAATACCCCTTCTACTTCATCATTGATTTTTAAAGGAACAATCAAAACAGAACGAGGTGTAGAATCACCTAAACCTGATGTAATTTCTGTATAACCATCAGGTACGTCATTCAAATAAATCGTTTCACCTAAAAGGTAGGCTTGTCCTAACAGCCCTTCACCAAAACGGCCGTCAATATGTATTTTCTTATCAATAATTCTTTTTCTCTCAAAAGCATAAGTCGCTTCAAGATTTAAGAACTTCTGCTGATCTTCTGTTTCGTCTAAGAAGTATAATTCACCTTGGTTGGCATTGAGGTAAGCAACCAATTCACTAATAATGGCATTGGATAATTCTTTTAGATCTTGATTTGTTCTCAAGATTTCGCCAAAGTGGGCCATACCCTTTGTAATCCAGTTTCTTTTTTCATCTTGGTAAGCAACATCTTTCAGCTTATTTCTCATCTGCACCAACGCATTACCTAGAATGTCATAATCACTGGCAGGTTTGAATTTCGCTTCAAAATGACCTTCACCAATACTCAAGGCAAACCTACTGGCCCTGCCCAAGTTATCCCTCAGCTTATTACTCGATAAGATAATATCATTCATCTCATCGGTGGTTTCATCAATATCCTGTCCTAAATCACCTACTGACAAACGGTCCAATTGATTCACTGGTCGCTGAAGTGAGGTATTCAAGGTTCGGATTACAAGTAATGAAGAACCGATGGCTAAAATGGAGAAGAAAAATGTTACGAAGGCAATAGAGGAGTTGGCTGATGCAATATCTTCGTTGATTCTTTTCACATCATCCAGCATGGCTTTACGTTGCTGTTGTGATAAAGGACCTAAATAATCTCTGATTTCGGCTTTTAGAGGTGAAATTGTGGTCAATAGATAATCTACAATGTATTCGTCAACCTCTGATTTCTTTTTAAAGCTTTCCAATTTCAGACGCAGCGTAAGTGAATCATAAGTATCTACATCTTCCTGAATGGCCGCAAAGTCTGTGATGTGTTGTTCAAAGTAAAGCTCTAAATCATCCTGACCGTGTTTGTATTCTTTCAAAAGGATACCAAGGGCATCGATTGATCTACGGTCCTGTGATGTAAGTTGCTTTCCTAGTTCTTCCAATGTTTCTAATGCAGGAAGAATATCTGTATCCCATAAAGAGTTTCTTTCATCTTTATAGGAATCATCTTTCGTAATAAAATAACCTCGTTGAGCAGCAGAAACACGGTCCAAGCCCGCGTTGATTCTAGCAGTCATGACAGTGATAGGGTTTCTCGTTTGGATTACCCTATCACCTACATCACTGACCAAGTTGTTTTGATAAACAACCAGGATGGTAAATGTTATTAAGATAAATAAGTAGGAAGTAGTTAATAAAACATTTCTTCCTTGTATAGTTTTGAAACTAAAGTAACGCGAAAATTGACGTCCTAAATTATCTGTATCTATTCTTTTCTGCATCGAGAAGTTTATTTTTCTGCCAAGTCAGTGTAGAGAGCAAAGCATAAAATAACTTCAATATCTCTACAAATCAAGAGTTTGCACTTCGAGAGGACATGCCTTTTTGATAACATTTTCGACATCTCGCCTCATAAGAATCCGTTTCTCCTAAAAGCACTTGTTCATCTGAAGCGGATAGTCGGTATGAATATAGCGCAGGTTCACCACATTTTACACAAATAGCGTGCAATTTTGTCACATATTCTGCAATTGCCATCAATTGCGGCATAGGTTCGAAAGGTTTTCCTTGAAAATCCATATCCAAACCACAAACTATGATACGGTGCCCGGCATTGGCCAATTCAACACAAACATCTACTAATTTGTTGTCAAAAAACTGTGCCTCGTCAATAGCTATAACTTCATTTTTGCCAACATATTGTGTGATTTCCTCAGCAGATTTGACTGGAGTTGAAATAATTGAGTTGGCATTATGAGAAACCACATTTTCCTCATGATACCTTGTATCTACAGCTGGCTTGAAAATATGAACTACTTGTTTGGCGATAGTGGCTCTGTTTACTCTTCGGATTAACTCTTCTGTTTTACCCGAAAACATTGATCCACAGACCACTTCTATCCATCCGATGGGTTTGTCTTCGGTACGGTCTTGAAATCTAGGTTCTACAAACATGATCTTTAATTTATACTAGGATCGCAAAGGTAAGTTTTGTTTTCTTCTTTCCCTACTCTGTTTAGAATTGCTATCTTAAAAATTTAACCTGCCGGCTATGGTCTTGGTGTTAACCTTTGTATCTTTGTAACAAATTATTCAGGATATTGGAAAAAGAAAAAATATTAGTAGTTGTTGTTGGTCCTACCGCTGTGGGTAAAACCGACTTTTGTGTAGAATTAGCACGTAAATTATCCACGGAAATTGTTTATGCCGATTCCCGTCAGTTTTTTAAAGAAATGCAGATCGGTACGGCACGCCCCACGGAAGAGGAAATGCAGGAAATTCCGCATCACTTTGTCGGGCACTTGTCCATCGAACAGGAATACAGTTTCGGGCACTATGAAAAAGATACTTTACAACTACTAGAACAACTTTTCCAAAATCATAAATATGTCATCCTTTCTGGCGGTTCAGGAATGTATGTCGATGCGATCTGTAATGGCATTGACCCTATGCCAACCAGCGATCCTAACGTCAGAGAAGTACTGAATAATCGTTATAAGCAAGATGGAATAGCACCTTTGCTAGAAGAACTGCAACAAAAAGATCCTGAGTATTATAACCAAGTAGATAGAGCCAATTATCAGCGTGTAATCAGAGCACTTGAGGTGATTGAGATTACAGGCAAAAAGTATTCTGGACAGCGCAGTCAGTACAAAGCGAACCGTCCTTTTAAAATCATAAAAATTGGCTTGAACAGAGACCGGCAGGAGCTTTATGACCGTATCAATATGCGTATGGATATTATGCTCAACAATGGCCTTCTTAAAGAAGTGGAAAGTCTTTTTCCTCACAAGGATAAAAACGCGCTGCAGACTGTAGGCTACAAAGAGATTTTTGACTTCTGGGATGGAAAGCAGGACTGGAACACCACCGTTGAACTCCTTAAGCGAAACAGCAGAAGGTACGCTAAAAAACAATTGAGCTGGTTTAAAAGAGATACTTCCACCCATTGGGTACACCCTTCTCAATTAGAAGATGTAATTAAATATATCCACTCCCTCAACTTATAAACCATGTCATCAAAAATATTAGAACAGAACAACTTCCTCTCCCCTTTATTTTTCGCTGCTTCAGAGGGTATTATTATTTGTAATAAGAAAGGGGTAATCGTAGCCATCAATCCCATGGGATGCAAAATATTTGACTACAAAGAAGAAGAACTTATAGGTCAGGAACTGGAAGCACTGCTTCCTGATGCTATCAAAAATATGCATAAAGGGCTTAGAAATTCTTATTTTGAAAATCCTGAGGTGAGACCTATGGGACTCGGAAAAGAATTTATTGCCCAGAAAAAAAGTAAAGAAGTTTTCTACGTGGAAGTCAGCATCAGTCATATGATGATTGAAGAGGAATTTCATGTGGCCGCTTTTGTGCACGATATCACCAAAAGAAAAAATGGTGAACTTCAGGTCGTAAAGCAACAGCAATTACTGGAATATTACGCTGACTATGCTCCTGCCGCTATTGCTATGCTGGACAAAGATTACACTTATCTGATTGCTAGTAACAGGTGGAAGAAAACTTTAGGAGTAAATACCAATCTAGAAGGAAAAACAATCCAAGAAACACTGCCTAGTTTTAAAGACTCATGGTATAATGTGTTTGAAAGAGTACTGCAGGGTGAAAAGTCAGGTGTTCAGATGGACTATATTGAACGTATGGACCTCAGCAGTATCTGGATTGAATGGGAAGCACACCCTTGGTATAACAGTGACAATCAAATCAGCGGTACCATTATTTTTGCTGAAGACGTTACAGAACGACTTGAAAATGAGCAAAAGGTAAAACAGTACATGCAGGAATTGATTCTCAAAAACAGAGAACTAGAAGATTTTGCTTACGTCAGCTCACATGATTTGCAGGAACCGCTAAGAAAGATTCGTGCTTTTGGTGACCGTTTAAGTAAAAAAGAGAAAGAAAACCTTTCACCTAAAGGACAAGACTACATCAATAGAATGCTGAATTCGGCGGAAAGAATGCAGCAATTGATTACCGACCTTTTACGCTTCTCAAGAATCTCTTCCAAGGCCAAACCTTTTGAAGAAATTGATCTCAACGAAGTATTAAAAGATGTAATTTCTGACCTTGAAATTGCCATTAATGAAGCGGAAGCGATAATCCGTGCAGTTGAATTGCCAACTATAAAAGGAGATATTACGCAGTTAAGACAGCTTTTCCAAAATTTAATTTCAAATGCAATCAAATTTAGAAAAGATGATACTGCACCAATAATAAGAATCAGCTGTGAAGTTAATGATTCCAAATCCAATGAAATTGAAATTTCTGTAACGGATAATGGTATTGGTTTTGATGAAAAATATAATGAACGTATCTTCCAGATCTTCCAGAGACTAGAAGGACGAAAATACGATGGTTCAGGTATTGGATTAGCTATTTGTAAGAAGATCACACAACGTCATGGCGGTGACATTACAGCAAGCAGTAAAGTCGGAGAAGGAACCAGTTTCACCTTTACTTTAAGAACTGATTTAGAAGAAGAATAAATACATCATTTCAGACTAATTTTTTTATTTAATATTCACTTTATGACAACCACTATTCTTTACGCTGACGACGACCCGGAAGATAGAATGCTGACCGAAGAAGCTTTTGAGGAAAGCAACTTATCCGTTCAGCTCCGCTTTGTAGAAGATGGAGAACAATTAATGGACTATCTTTCTCATAATGGTGCGTTTTCAGATCAAGACAAATTTCCATTGCCCGATTTAATTCTACTAGATCTTAATATGCCAAAAAAAGACGGAGTAGAGTGCCTGAAAGAGATCAAAGACAATGATCTTTTAAGAAAAATACCTATAGTTATATTAACAACTTCAAATGATGAAGAAGATGTCGTAAAAACTTATAACTTAGGGGTCAGCTCGTTTATTACTAAGCCGGTAACTTTTGAATCCATGGTTGAAGTTGTGGAATCAATCAATAAATATTGGTTTCAAGTGGTAAGATTACCGAATTTATAGTTTTCAGAATTTATGCCTTTTTCGCAACATACGGATCAACATAATCAAATCGTGAAGGTACTCCTCATTGATGACGATGAGGATGATTATATCATTACTGAAGATGTATTAGATGATATTCCTTTCAGAAGTTATGAACTTGACTGGGTGTCTAGTTATGATGACGCCATTAAGATTGTTCATGAAGGAAATCATGATGTCTATATTGTCGATTATTTGCTGGGTGCTAAAAGTGGTTTAGATCTCATCATCGAGTGTTTAGAGGACCATCCTTTTAAGCCGTTTATCTTACTGACGGGACAAGGTGATGTGAAAGTCGATGAGCAAGCCATGGTAGCGGGTGCTTCTGATTATCTTGTAAAAGGTCAGATTACCCCTCAGCAACTGGAAAGAGCTATCCGTCATAGTATCCTGCACAGTAAACACCTGAATCACATTCAGGAACTCAACGAGAAACTTGAACAAAGGGTACAGGACAGAACACGACAGCTTGATAATGCCATTAAGACTTTACAGCGTTCCAATGAAGATTTGGAATTACAGATTTTCGAAAGAAAAAAAGCAGAAGATGAGCTTCTGAAAAGTCAAGCTATTTATAAAATCATTGCCCATAACTTCCCTTATGGTCTTATTGCCGTATTGGATGAAAACCTGCACTACCTCTTTGCTGATGGTACTGGATTTAAAGACTTAGATCTTGATGCAGATAAAATTGTAGGTGCTAAATACTTTAAATTTCTTTCAGAAAATGACCCTTCAAGAGCCGAGGAATATCAGAAGTGCTTTAAACTAGCACAAGAAGTGATCGAGACAGGTGAAGAGGCTATTTTCGAGTTTAAATATAAAAACCTCAACTATTCTACGATCATCGTTCCGATCAAGAATAGCAGGCAACAAACCAAACAGGTGCTTGTGGTGATGCTCAATGTCACACAGCAGGCTAAAGCAGAAGAAGAGATACGAAAAGCATTGACCAAAGAGCGTCAGTTGAATGAGTTGAAGAGTAGATTTGTTTCTATGGCTTCACATGAGTTCAGAACTCCTCTGAGTACAATTATGTCTTCTGTTTCATTGATTTCCCGCTATAATTCACCTGAACAGGAAGAGAAAAAAGAGAAACACATCAAACGTATCAAGTCAAGCGTTAATAATCTTACACAAATCTTGAATGATTTCCTTTCTATTAGTAAATTGGAGGAAGGTAAGGCGTTTGTACATCGATCGACTGTTGATGTGGATTCTTACATAGATAATTTGTGCGATGAGATGTCTTCTGTTACGAAGCAGGGACAGAAAATTATCATCAGTCATGAAGGGGAATCACAGTTTAAGACTGACCCTCAGATACTGAAAAATATTATTATAAATTTACTATCAAACGCCATCAAATACTCTGGTATAGGAAGCCGAATCTGGATCAGTTCCAGCATTGATGAAAATGAACTGAGTGTAAGCATTAAAGATGAAGGAATGGGAATTCCACAAAAAGATCAAGTACATTTATTTGATCGATTCTTTAGAGCTGAAAATGCGATTAATATTCAAGGCACAGGCTTGGGACTAAATATTGTCACAAAATACTTAGAAATGCTGAGCGGATCTATATCCTTCGAGAGTAAAGAAGACGTGGGTACAACATTCTCAATTAAAATACCGAAAAAGTTTATTCCAAATGAAAAAAATACTGTTGATAGAGGATAATTTAGAGATGCGTGAAAACACATCAGAAATTCTGGAATTATCAAATTACGAAGTAATTACAGCTGACAATGGTAAGGTGGGCGTTGAAAAAGCAAGAACTTCCAACCCTGATTTAATTATTTGCGACATTATGATGCCTGAGTTAGATGGCTACGGTGTATTGTTCGCTTTATCTAAAGACCCTAATACAGCTAGTATTCCTTTCATTTTCCTTACAGCGAAAGCCGAAAAGTCTGATTTCAGAAAAGGAATGAGCCACGGTGCTGATGATTACATTGCTAAGCCATTTGATGATGTTGAGCTTTTGGACGCTATTGAAAGCCGTCTGAAGAAGTCTGACACTGTTCGTAAGCATTATGAGCAATCTCCAGAAGGTTTTGATTCATTTATCAGCGATGCTAGAGGAATGAATAACTTGGATAAACTTTCTGAAAATAGAAAATCACGTACTTATAAAAAGAAAAGCGTGTTATTCTACGAAGGTGATCATCCAAATGCACTTTTACAGATCGTAAGCGGTAAGGTAAAAACATACAAAACAAACGAAGACGGAAAGGAATACATCACTGGTATTCACGGTCCGGGTGAGTTTTTAGGTTATGTGGCTTTATTGAAAGATGTTACTTACCCTGAAAGTGCAATGGTGCTTGAAGAGTGTGAGATCACTATGATTCCTAAAGAAGACTTCTTCTCATTGATTCACAATAACAGAGACGTTTCTCATGCCTTTATCAAGCTTCTAACAAAAGAGGTAATTGAGCAAGAAGAGAAATTATTGAAATTAGCATACGGTTCGGTAAGACAGCGTGTAGCAGAGGTGTTACTTCAGTTAGACAAGCGTTACCAACAAGGTCCAAACGAAAGAATGTCGATCACAAGAGATGACTTGGCGAAAATCGTTGGTACTGCAAAGGAAACTTTAATCCGTACTTTATCTGATTTCAAAGACGAAAAATTGATCGAAATCAAGGATAAAAATATTACGATTATCAATTTAGCAAGACTAGAAAGATTGAGTCATTAATCCTTCGTAAGGTCCTGAAATTGATATTTCAACCAACATTTAAAAAGCCTGCATTGAGAAAATGTAGGCTTTTTTTGTAATATTACATTACTAAAGTTGGAACAGATATATATTTTATTGGATTTTTTCTATTTGTAATCTTATTAGGAATTAACGTAATATTCTCACCTTCAATGTTGAGGGGTTGAATATTAATAAAACAATAGCATCTATTATAATTGGTTAAGGATAACTACTATGAAAACTAATTGGGTTTTTGTATATTCATATAAACAATAGGATTGAAGCTACAATACTTTTAGTATTCATCTATACAGACACAGAATTTTTAAAGCATCCAATTATTTATACTATCTTATATAGATAATTTATTTTGAAATAGCATATGGCAAGTACGAATGTACAATCACCGTTAAAAGATAAATTAAAGGAGGTATTCGGTTATAATCAGTTCCGTGGGAATCAGGAAGTGATTATACAGCATATTTTAGATGGCAAAAATACTTTTGTAATTATGCCTACTGGTGCTGGAAAATCTCTTTGCTATCAATTACCCGCAGTAATGAGAGAAGGAACTACAATTGTAATTTCTCCTTTAATCGCGTTGATGAAAAATCAGGTGGATCAACTTCAAGCTTTAGGAATTAATGCTAGTTTTCTTAATTCCACCTTGAGCAAAAGTGAATCTAACAGGGTAAAGAAAGAAACATTAGAAGGGAAGACAAAACTGCTTTATGTGGCTCCTGAATCACTAACTAAACCGGATAATATTGAACTTCTTAAAAAGTCTAATATTTCATTCATCGCCATTGATGAAGCCCATTGTATTTCTGAATGGGGTCATGATTTTAGACCGGAGTACAGAAGAATAAAACAAATTATAGAAGAAATTGGCGATTTGCCGATCATAGCGCTTACTGCCACGGCTACGCCAAAAGTAAGAGCGGATATACAGAAGAACCTTAGAATGGAAGATGCCAATATCTTCTTATCTTCTTTCCATAGAGATAACCTTTTTTATGAGGTGCATCCTAAGAAAGATCCTAAGGTACAGCTGATCAAATTTATTAGAAAACACCAGAATAAATCTGGTATTATCTACTGCCTCAGCCGTAAAAAAGTAGAGGAAGTAGCCGAGTTTTTGAGAATCAACGGCATCAATGCTTTGCCTTATCACGCCGGAATGGAATCTTCGCAGAGAATGGGCAATCAAGATGCCTTCTTGAATGAGGATTGTGATGTGATCGTAGCAACGATTGCCTTCGGTATGGGTATTGACAAACCTGATGTACGTTTTGTGGTGCACTACGATGCACCTAAGTCTTTGGAAGGTTATTACCAAGAAACAGGTAGAGCTGGTAGAGACGGCTTGGAGTCTTACTGTATGATGCTTTTCAGTCCTGAAGATATTTCTAAACTAGAAAAGTTCCATAAAGACAAATCGATCACTGAGAGGGAAAATGTGCATATTCTCCTTCAGGAAATGAGCTATTATGCTTATTCTTCTGTTTGTAGAACAAAGCAGTTGCTTCATTACTTTGGTGAACATGTAGAAGAAAATTGCGGGCACTGTGATAACTGTAAAGCCAAGCATTCTTCTTTCAATGCCAAAGAGCAAATTTTATTGGCATTACAAGCTGTAAATGAAACCGAAGAGCGTTTTGGTATTGAGCATATCTGCAATGTACTCACAGGTACTCGTACAGATTATGTGGAAAGCTACAATCATTTTGATTTAAAATCTTTCAGCAAAGGAAGTGAATTTGACAACAAGCATTGGGAGTCAATCATTCGTCAGTCAATGATTAATGGATTTTTGGCGAAAGATGTGGATCAAATCACAATCATTCGTACCACAGAGAAAGGAAAGGAGTTTGTAAAACGTCCTTTTGATATAGATTACACGCAAGATTATCAATGGCCTTCTGAGTTGGAAGCATTAAATGAAGAAGCTGTTGTTGCAAATGCTTTTGACAAGGAGCTTTTTGATATTCTAAAAGCGAAAAGAAAGAAAATCGCTCATCAAAAAGGTATACCTCCTTATGCAATCTTCCAAGAGCCTTCTTTAGAAGAAATGGCAACCACTTATCCTGTAACCAATGAGGAATTGATGCAAATCAATGGTGTTGGTGCGGGTAAGGCAAAGAAATTTGGTAAGCCTTTCTTGGATATCATTCAAGACTATGTGGAACAGAATGAAATCACTACCGCAAAAGATGTAGTGGTAAAAAGTACTGTCAACAAGTCGAAAGCGAAGATCGCAATCATCCAACAAATCGACCGTAAGCAAGATATTGAAGACATTGCTGAGTCATTAAAAATCTCTTTTGATGATGTGTTGGATGAAATCGAAAATATTGTGGATTCGGGTACTAAACTGAACCTCGACTATTACATCGACACCATCATGGATGAAGAACGATTGGATGAAATCTATGACTACTTCATGAGTTCTGAAACGGATGAACTTGATGATGCTTATGATGAACTCGATGAAGACATCGGCGAGGATGAGATTCGCTTGGTGAGAGTGAAGTTCTTGTCTGAGGTGGCAATGTAGTTTTTGAATAAAGAATTAACAATGAAGAATTTCACTTTTGATTCATTGTTTTAGACATAAAGAAGCCTTCAATATCCAAAAATATTGAAGGCTTTTTTTGTGGTTCGATGGGTAGACACATAGGTCTACCCCTACGTTATTTTGTTGGGAAACCTCTGTCTCTCATTAGGGCTTCGATGCGTGCATCTCTACCTCTGAATAATTTATAGGCTTTTGCTGGGTCGATAGCATTTCTTGGTGCAAATAGATATTTCACTAATTTATCTGCTACTTCTTTATCATAGAATCCTTTTGGAGCATTAGCGAATACTTCTGCTGCATCTGAAGTCAATACATCTGCCCATAAGTAACCATAATATGCCGCCGCATAGCCTTCTCCTGAGAATACGTGACCAAATTGAGTAGAACGGTGGCGCATTACAATTTCCTTAGGCATGCCTAAAGCCGTCAATGTTTCTTTCTCAAATTTTACTGGGTCGATTCCTGTTGGATCAACTGTATGGTATTTCATATCCATCAATGCTGAAGCCAAATACTCTGTAGTACTGAAACCTTGGTTGAATGAAGCGGCTGCCTCAATTTTCTTCACTAATGATTTCGGCATTGGCTCACCTGTCTTCTGATGTGTCAAGAAACCGTTGATAACTTTATCAGTCGATAACCAGCGTTCTAACAATTGTGATTGGAATTCAGTATAATCTCTTACACCGCTGTTAGACGTAGGATATTTTACGTTGGCTGATAAGAAGTGAAGTGCGTGACCAAACTCATGGAAGAACGTCTCTGCATCGCTCCATGATACCAATGAAACCTCACCTGGTGCAGGCTTGATAAAGTTAGAGTTGTTTGATGCAAGAACTACTTTCTTTCCTTCATAAGAAGTGAAGCTTCTGTACGTTGTAGCCCATGCTCCAGAACGCTTGCCTTTACGTGCGTAAGGGTCTAAATACCATAATCCGATAAGATCACCTGATGTTTTGTCCAATACTTCCCAAACTCTTACGTCTTCGTGAAATACTGGTACTTTACCTTTCTCAATGGCCTTGAACTGAAAATTGAATAACTCTCCAGCCACAAAGAACATTGCCTCCCTTAGTTTTTCTAACTGAAGGTATTGTTTCACTTCATCAGAATCTAAGTCGTATTTTGCTTTACGTACTTTTTCAGCATAGTAGCGGTAATCCCAAGGCTCAATTGTAATTTTATCACCACGCTTGTCGGCTACTTTCTGCATATCTGCCACTTCTTCTTTTACTCTTGCAGTAGAAGCCGCCCATACTTTCTCCATCAAATCCATTGCATTTTCAGGCGTTTTTGCCATTCTGTTCTGCAATCTCCATGTAGCATAGTTATCATAACCTAAAAGTGCGACTCTTTCATCTCTTAACTGAAGAATTTCAGCAATGATTTTGTTGTTATCATGCTCATCTCTGTTGTCCCCTCTTTTGATGTAGTTCGTCCACACCTGCTTTCTCAATGCTCTCTCATCAGAATACATTAAGAAAGGCTCCATTGATGATCTTGTATTTGTGATAGCGTACTCACCAGTGTGCCCTTTTTCTTCTGCTGTTTTAGCCGCTGATTTCACAAATGACTCAGGAAGACCTCCTAATTGATTTTTCTTCAAGTACACTACATAGTTTTCCTCATCAGCCAATACATTATTAGAAAATGCATTATATAATGAAGATAATTTTTTGTCGATGGCAGCATATTGCTTTTTCGTTTCAGCATCTAAATCTGCACCGTCCATTACAAATCCGGTGTAGATCAAGTCCACGATTCTTTGTGCTTCATCTTCTAATGGCTCTTTTTGTGAAGCTTCATAAACCGCTTTGATACGTTTGAAAAGCTTTTCGTTCTGCTTGATTTTAGAAGAATAATCAGAGATTTTAGGTGCTAAGTTTTTAGCAATTTCTCTTAATTCAGGTGAAGAAACATTACTTCTCCAAATACCATAATACGTGAACGCTCTATTTAAAGGAGCACCTGCTTTTTCTAAAGGGATGATGGTATTGTCAAATGTTGGTGCTTCAGAATTATTGGCTATGATATCAATTTCTTTCAGCTTCATGGCCATTCCTTCTTCGATAGCCTCTTGCAAATCTTTCAGCTGCATTTTATCAAATGCAGGCACACCGCCATAAGGGCCTTGCCACTCTTGTAATAATGGATTTTTTGACGTCAATTGTACTTCTTCTTGTTTTTCAGATGTGCAGGAAAAGAAGAGACACATCAGCATCCCTATTCCTAATAAAGGTTGAATTGTTTTTCTCATTTCGATGAATTGAATTGTTGTATTTAACAGAGCAGCGTTTTCAAGTGCTACTCCTTAGTTTAAGACATACCTGAAACCTCTCTAAAAAAATAAAGGCTTCAAATTTAATTTCGATTATCCAGACCCCAGTTTAATTTTTTCCTTAGGGTATCTAAAAAGTTATCCTGCCCTCCTATTTTCACCAATTTGGCTTTGAAAGGACATTTTCTAACGGCCAATTGAATAGATGCATCTACTGCCTCAGATCTTGAATCGAGAGATACGAGGAAGTTTTTGCTTCGGCCTTCTATTTCAAAAGATATAATACTACTATCTGAAACGATAAGCGGTCTCACATTTAAATTATGAGGACATACTGGCGAAATAATAAAGTTTTCCGATCCTGGAATGACTACCGGTCCACCTACACTTAAGGAGTAACCTGTAGAACCTGAAGGAGTGGAAACAATCAGCCCATCGGCCCAGTAAGAGTTTAAATACTCTCCATTCAAATACGTATGCACCACAATCATGGAAGAAGTATCTCTTTTCAGAATCGTAAATTCATTCAATCCGAATTTGATTCCCCCAAAAAGATCTTCTCTATCACTCACCAAAGCGAGCATGGTTCTTTCTTCAATGGAGTAATAACCATTGACCAAAGCATCAATAGTAGTTTGAAAATTTTCTCTTTGGATGGACGCTAAAAAACCTAAGCGCCCTGCGTTGACTCCAACAATTGGAATTTCAAGCTCCTGCACGTACGTCAGTGCTTGCAGTAATGTACCGTCACCACCTATGGAGATCATGAAATCTACTCCTCTAAGTTGTTCAGTATTACTAAATACTTTTAAACCTTTAGATAATTCAGGTTCTATTTTCTCCAAATAAGGAGCTAAGGCATCAGAAATTACCAATTCCAGTTCTGGTTTATCAATAATATATTTGATGGAATCGATAATAAATTTGCTACGTTCAGTTTCTAACTTGCGGCTATGTAATGCAATTATCATTGTTAAAGTTCTAAATACCTTAATAGGTTATCTAATCGGTCTTTGCTGTCATCTTTACCCTCTGTAAAAGTAGACGAGTAGATTACCTTTAAACTAAAGCGTTCAAATGTAGCTAAAACAGCATCTACTTCCACTTTATTCAACTTTAAAGTGACAATGACCATTAACGGATCATTAGGATCTGTTTCTACAAATGCACTTAAGATTTTCACATTATTGGATTCTACCCATCGGCTTAAATCCTCTAATGAATAATGAATTGCTTCTATGCGGAGTGCTACGATATTGCCCAGAATTTGATCGGCATGTAATCTTGCCAGCTCCTGCATCATTTCTTCTACTATAATCGACCCATGGTATTTATCTTCTTTATCTACCACAGGAACAATTTCTATCCCAAACTCATCTACTACTCTAAGTACATCATAAAGGTGAGTGGCGGGCAGAACAGAAGCTTCCTCATAAGACAATGGCAGCTTCACAGACTTTACTCCTTCGTTTATATCAAGGTCAAAAAAGTCACTCTCCACCACAAGTCCTAGGTACTTCTCATCCTTCACCACAGGAAGTGACTGAATATTATTTTCCTCAAAATAAGTAAAAACACATTCTAAAGTAGTACTTGGATCAATACTGGGTAATGTTCGTGAAATTAACTGTTTTGCTGTCTGCATACCATCGTATTTTTGATTCTAATGATAATTATAAACAAAAAGGGAGATAAACCATTGATTTTCACCAATTTTTACCTCCCAATCTGAGAATAGTTATCAACACTATTCTAAATTCCCTTTGTAAATTTAGAGAAATTATTTGAAGGTTTCTCTAAACTACATCATTGTTAGTTATTTCTCAAGAAATCATCCACTAACATGTTGAATCTATTTGGATGTTCCATCATCGGAACATGACAACACTTATCTATAAAATGTAATTCAGAGTTCGGAATTCTTCTGTTGAACTCATGTCCTGCTGTTGGAGGAGTGATGGTATCATTCAATCCCCAAATCAATAAAGTCGGGCATTTTATTTCATTCAACTCTTCTCTAAGGTTGTGCTTTTGAGCTGATCTTGCATAGTATACAATTCTCAAACATTTCGCACTGTCAGATGTTACTTCAAACACCTCGTCAACAAGCTCTTTTGTGGCTACTTCAGGATCATAGAAAGTATAACCTACTCTATCCTTAATAAATTCGTAACTACCTCTTTTCGGGTAAGACAATCCCATACCTGACTCATAAAGTCCTGAGCTACCCGTCAGAATTAGTTTTTCTACCTTATCTGGGTTTGCTAAAGTAAATAACAAAGAAACATGACCTCCTAAGCTATTTCCTAATAAAGAAAACTTCGATAACCCAAAGTCCTCTACAAACTTTTCAGTATAAGCTACCAATCCTTCTAAGTTTGATTCATTTCTTGGTGAATTATAAATCGGAAGCATTGGAATGATCACACGGTAACGTCCAGAGAAGTAACTCAACACCTCAGACCAGTTACTCAAAGCTCCAAACAGCCCATGTAACAGGATCAGTACTTCACCCTCACCTTCATCTATATACTTAAATCCGTGCTTTTCTCTAATTGTTAGACTCATATTTGTACTTAACTGTAATCGTTATTTCGAAAATACGTGCAAAGATAAGATTAAATTTGACCTTTATGCACATAAAGTGCATGTTTAAAAATTACTTCATCCTATTTTCAGAATTATTTGCAAATATTAATTTATCAAATTCTGAAAATGAAACTGCACCTTCGTTAAAAAGGGGTTTCAACTCACTCATAACATACTGAATGTCACCACCCTTCTCTTCTTTTACAATATAACTTTCAAATAAATGCATTCCAAAACCTCTTGCAACTCCTTCACCAATCGAAGAAGAACAAAAATCCACCATATTCTCGGCTTCACGTTCTGTTAATATTGACTTTTCGAATACATATTCCATTGCTTCTTTCTTGGTCCACAGGTAATGATGAATCCCTAAGTCGCAGACCATGAATACTAAATTGTGCACTTTCCATAATTGATACTTCACTTTTTCTTCTAAAGGAGCATCGGCGTAATGATAGTATAAAAAGGCATTCTTCCAGAATTCCTCAATGTAACGGAATGTTAATCCTCTTCTGAAATAAGGAAGGCTTGTATTTTTCACTCTCAAACTGCTCCATTGGTTTAAAGCAGAGAATCCAATTGCTGTAGGTTTTAAAACGAGTTTACTGTAAAAACTTACGGAATCTGAAAAGTAAATCTTACCGCACCTGCTCTTGTCATAACTTCCTTCATAATAAAAAGGTTCAAAAAAAGTGGTACTGATAGAGGGTGGAAAATGTGTGAATTCTACTTTTTCATGAGGTGTAAATAAAGTAGAAGACTGCAGTAACGTTTCTTCAAACTGCTTCAAGTATTCTGTATGTGTGATATGGTTCTCTCCTGTATATAATGAATCAATTTTAGTACGCAATGAACCACTTCCTGCTCCTATTTCCGAGAGCATCTGATGCAATTTGGCCGTTTCTCTGTAAAGCAGATTTTTTCCAAGGAAATATAATTTTTTAGGTCTATGCTTAAAATCCAAATGAGAATCACTCATTCCCAGTTTATTTCTCAAGCTATGCTGATAATACATTTCTCCAAGAGGATATTGTAAAGAAGTGATTTCCTCTGGCGCCTGCATTTCCAGTTCAGCTACCGTTCTATACAATGCATCAAAAGAAGGAATTACCGATCCTTCTATTGCTTTTTTTATTTCATATTTTAATTCCGAGCGATTGTTAATCAATTCATCATTATCTACATGATCCAGCTTACTCATAAAATCTTTGTAAAAGACATTATTCTCTACTCCTCCTTCTAAAAAAATATGAAGCTGTTCCCTTACTCTTTTCAATACGCTCTTTGGTGGTATAGTCAGTCCCTCATTAATATGAAAATGATGAATACACTCTTCAAGCGTCTCTCCCTGTCTTCTGTAAAGAATATTTTTAGTGGTGATATCAGCATACTCTTCCGCTGGATTAAGACGGTTTCCTGCAATCAATTCCGCTATTTTATCTTGAGCATCAATCAGTCGGCTAATGTAGTTTTTGGCATCACTGATATCTTTGATGGTATGGCAATTCAGCATCAGTAAAGGTAACTGCACTTGTATACCTGAAATATGATCGATAGGGTATTTTGTATTCTTAAAAAGCAGTTTTTCTAGTATTTCCTGCTCGATTAAATAACGAAAAGTTTGGGCTGACAACCTTTCTTGAGGCGTCATATTTTTCAGATCATAGCGATCGAGAAACTCATATTCTTTCTGTACATAAAGTGAATCATACTCCACCTGAAAAGTAGAAACATCGTTTAGTTTACTTTCTGATTCATTGGTTATATATGGCCACTTAAATGCCTTTGTTCTTGTCAGTACCTCTGGATGTTCTTTAGCATAATCATAAAAGAAACGGTCCAGCAAGGTATATAATTTGGATGGCTTAAAGTACCAAACATTTACTCTATCGGCCACCACAGATAAAACCCCAATAAAAATAAGCACACGCAAGTACCAACCCCATTTTATGAGAAAGTGCTTTTTCACCTTTGAGAGGTAGTATTTCTTATAAGCTTTATTGAGTTTATAATTGTTCATTATAGTGAAATACAGTCTTATTTAATCTAACCTAAGAGCTTATTCTAACAAAATTGAAGCCACGAAGTGTATATTATTAACAAGTTTATTAACATGCCATAGGCAAAAATCAACCTTATTCTGATAAATTTGCAAATACTAGGCTAATAATTGCTAAATGAATATAACTATATCCTTCATATTTTAGTTATTCATATAAAGTAAGTGACCAACAATACTTAGTATAAACAATTTTTGGATTAAGAACATAGAAAATAAAGACGGCAATTTTAGGTTGTTATTTTTATTCTAATCGATGTAGAGCTGTAAAACATCGTTTTTACAATGTGATAAAATCTACCGAGGAGTAAGATAAAATGCCCCTTTTTTATATCCTATGTGATTAATGCATGAAAGAATAGAATAGATTTGGAAAACAGAGTAGATCAGAAGATTACGGAAGTAAATAATGCTCCTCTTCATTTTGATGAGGTGCTTGGTACAGCGTTGGATAGTGGACAACCTTTTGCTGCTTGGAAAATGCCTCAGGAGGCTGTTCAACAAATTGTAGTATCCTTACAGAAGGAAGCTTTGAGAGTGGAGGTGGATTTAGAAGAACTTCCTAAAGGCTTTTTAGCAAGGCCTTTCCAAGATAAGGAAGACAAAGCCTACTTTATTCCCGCTGATATTTATTACACTTCAGATCTTGCTCAACTTGAATTTTCTAATAATTATGATTTTGAGACAAAACAGAAAGTAGAAAAAGCCCTCAGCCGTTTTGATCATCAACAGCATAAAGACCGTTGGAAAAGGCAAATGCTTAAAACTCATTTTCCACCAACTTCTAAGGAACACTTCACGAATATTGTTCAGGAAAGCGTAAATGCGATGAATAATGAAGAGTTTCTGAAAGTCGTTCTGTCTAGAACAAAAGAAGCACCTCTAAAAGAGGACTTCTCTCCTATTGAATTTTTCCATCGCCTTTGTGAGGCCTATCCTAATGCCTTTGTTTCTATGTGCTACCTTCCTAATGTTGGACTTTGGATAGGTGCATCTCCTGAAACATTAATCAGCATGGATGAAAATGGAATTTTCAGAACTGTAGCTTTGGCAGGAACACAGGCTAGCAATGGAATGTTGCCGAAAGATGCTTCATGGAAAAGTAAGGAAATTGAAGAACAAGCCTTAGTTAGTAGATATATTATCAACTGCTTTAAGAAAATTAGATTGAGAGAGTTTGAAGAAAGAGGCCCTAGAACTGTAGCGGCTGCACATCTTCTTCACCTTAAAACAGATTTTAAAGTAGATACCAAAGCGACTAATTTCCCTCAGTTAGGCACTGTAATGCTCAAACTTCTACATCCTACCTCTGCGGTATGCGGAATGCCGAAGGAAATCGCTACTCAATTTATTCTGGACAATGAAAAATACAACCGTTCTTTATACAGCGGTTTTATCGGGCCTGTAGGTATTCAAAACAGAGATCACCTGTTCGTGAACTTAAGATGCTTGCAATTGTTCGAGGACCACGCATTGTTATACGCAGGAGCAGGAATAACTTGTGACTCTGACCCTGAGAAAGAATGGAAAGAAACAGAAATTAAAATGGACACCATGCTGAAACATTTGAATGGTTAGTCCTTCATTATACATGATATTCAAGCCCTGTCAAGAAGTTATTTTTGATAGGGCTTTTTTATTTGCTGTGTCATCACCTACTCTATCAATTGTCTTTAAAAGTAGAAAATATGTAAGGATCTAAGTTTTATATTGACTAATTACCAAATTATTCACTTTTTAAAACTTAATATTCTATATATTAAATCAGAATACACTTAAACCTATGAAATACATCATCTTATCACTGTTGCTTAGCGTCAGCACTTTCGTTTTTAGTCAAGAAAAAGATATTTATAAAAAATATGGCATTGAAGTAGAAACATTACAGCCCGGTTTGAAAGTGGGTGATTTTGCTCCCGATTTTGAAGGGGTTGATCAAAATGGAAAAACTAGAAAGTTATCTGAAATGATAAAAGAAGGACCCGTTGTAGTTAACTTCTTCAGAGGAAGCTGGTGCCCCTCATGTTACAAACACCTTAAAAGTATTAGAGACTCTTTAGAATATATAACCGCTACAGGTGCTCAAGTGATTATGGTGAGTCCTGAAGAAAAAGAAAGTTTAGATGCTTTTGCTAAAAAGAAGAATTTTACTTTTCCTATGATCACCGATCAGGACTTAGGGATTATGAACAGCTACAAAGTAACCTTTCAAGTCACTGAGAAGTATCAAAAGAAAATCAAGACATTTATGTTTACAGATATAGCGGCCAATAATGCCATCAAACAGGCTTCTCTTCCTGTCCCTGCCACTTATATTATTGGTCAGGATCAGAAAATTATTGCTATGCAATATGATCCAAAATATTCAAACAGAATGAGCCCTACGGCAATTATTAACGCATTGAATCAAGAATAAATAGAATTTTTATATTGAATTGCGTAATATTGAAGCGAGTTACTTTTATTTATAAGGTAACTCGTTTTATTTTATAGGGTCTTCCCCCATTTATACGAAAGATAAAAAGCTACTTCCCAAAAGGTTAAGTACAAAAAAACATAAATAAATAGAATATGTCTGCATCAATAGGAGCTGGAGAATTTATTGTTGAAGGAGGACACCAATTAAGTGGTGAAATTACTCCTCAAGGAGCTAAAAACGAAGCGTTACAGATTTTATGTGCTGTCTTGCTTACAGAAGATAAAGTAACAATCCACAATATCCCCAATATTATTGATGTCATGAAACTGATTGACATCTTGGCTGATTTGGGCGTTAGAGTAGAGAAGTTAGGTGAAGGCTCTTATGAGTTTGAAGCAAAAGATATCGATATTGAGCATCTTCAAACAAAAGCATATTCTGAAAAGGCATCTAAGTTAAGAGGTTCAATTATGGTATTGGGTCCACTTTTGGCTCGTTTTGGCAAAGGTAAAATTCCTAAGCCGGGTGGAGATAAAATTGGTCGCCGTCGTTTGGATACCCACTTTTTAGGTTTCAAAAAATTGGGTGCAAAGTTTAATTACACTTCTGATGGGTTCTTTGAAATTGACGCTACTCACTTAGAAGGTACTTACATCTTATTGGATGAGCCTTCAGTAACGGGTACTGCCAATATTATCATGGGTGCTGTAATGGCCAAAGGTAAAACCACTCTTTACAACGCAGCTTGCGAGCCTTATATACAACAGCTTTGTAAAATGCTGAATCGTATGGGTGCAAATATCAGTGGTTATGGCTCTAACTTATTGACGATTGAAGGTGTTGATAAATTAGGAGGTACTACGCATACTATGCTTCCTGATATGATTGAGATTGGTAGTTTTATTGGTATGGCAGCAATGACACAGTCGGAGTTGACCATCAAAAATTGCCGTATTGATGAACTAGGACAAATCCCTACTGTATTCCAGCGTTTGGGTATTCAAATGGAATTCAGAGGTGACGATATTTATATTCCTTCTCAAGAGCATTATCAATTAGACCGTTTCATTGATGGTTCTATCTTGACAGTAGCAGATGGTCCTTGGCCGTTGTTCACTCCAGATTTATTGAGTATTGTTTTGGTGACTGCCATCCAGGCAAAAGGTACTGTTTTAGTACACCAGAAAATGTTCGAAAGCCGTTTATTCTTTGTGGATAAACTAATTGATATGGGTGCTCAAATTATTTTGAATGATCCGCATAGAGCTACAGTGATTGGTTTGAACCGTCAGTCAAAATTAAGAGGTATTCAGATGACATCTCCTGATATCAGAGCCGGTCAAGCTTTATTGATTGCAGCACTTTCTGCTGAGGGAACAAGTGTGATTTCAAATATCGATCAGATTGACAGAGGTTATCAGTTTATTGATGAGCGCTTGAGAAATATCGGAGCTAAGATTGAAAGAAGATAGTTTTCTAAAAATAGAAAATGAGAGGGATGAGGAAGAATAATAACTTTCTCATCCCTTTTTTTATCTAAATAAATATCGCAACAAGAACAAATTGTAAAACTTTCTCATTGCATAAGAATATGTTTGAAACATCTCTAAAAAAATTGATTAACTTCAAGGCTAAATATAATATTAAGAATAGCGATGAGTGTGAAGTATTCTAAAGGAAACAGTTATCCTCTTGGAGCTACTGTCAAGAAAAAAGGTACTAATTTTTGTATTTACTCTAAAGGTGCTACAGCAATCGAACTACTGCTTTTTGCAGACAAAGACAGCCCCAGACCTTATCATGTAATACGTTTAAATCCCGAAACCAACAAGACTTTCTACTATTGGCATGTATTTGTTGAAGGTGTAGGTCATGGTCAAGTATATGGTTATAGAGCATTTGGTGATTTCCTTCCGGAAAAAGGCCAATGGTATGATGGAAGTAAAGTATTGGTAGATCCTTATGCAAAGGCAGTTTGCATGAATGACAAGTACTCAAGAAAAGCGGCGATCAGACCGGGTGACAACTGTCTTCACGCTTTGAAAAGTATTGTGATTGATGATAGTCAATACGATTGGGAAGATGATAAACCATTATCAAGACCTTACTCAAAAACCATCATCTACGAAATGCATGTAGCTGGATTTACGAAAGATCCTTCTTCAGGACTTTCTGATGAAATGAGAGGTACATATAAAGGCTTGATTGAGAAAATTCCTTACTTACAGGAATTAGGAATCACAGCCGTTGAGCTTCTTCCTATTTATCAGTTTGATCCTCATGATGCTCCAAAAGGAAGAATTAATTACTGGGGATATAGCCCTGTGAACTTCTTTGCTCCTCACTCTGCTTATGCCATGGATCAAAATGATCCTACCAGCCCTGTGAACGAATTCAAGGACATGGTGAAGGCATTGCACAAAGCAGGTATTGAAGTGATTCTTGATGTGGTATATAATCATACTACAGAGGTTGGGCCAAAAGCAGGACCAACAATCAACTTCAAAGGACTGGACGCTACAACGTATTATATTACGGATAAAAACAACAATTACGAGTTCCTTGATTTTTCAGGATGTGGCAACTCTTTCAATGCCAATCATTCTGTAGTAAGAAGAATGATCATGGACTCTTTAAGATATTGGGTATCGGAAATGCACGTAGATGGTTTCCGTTTTGATTTAGCTTCCGTTCTCTCAAGAGACGAAGAAGGTAGACCTTTAGAAAACCCTCCTATTTTATGGGAAATTGAATCAGACCCTATTCTAGCAGGCACAAAAATGATTGCCGAAGCTTGGGATGCCGCCGGTTTATACCAAGTAGGTTCATTTGTTGGTGACCGCTGGAGTGAATGGAATGGTGTGTACAGAGATGTATTAAGACGATTTGTGAAAGGAGATATGGATCAAATTGGTCCTTTTGCCGGTTGTGTTGAAGGTTCGCATCATATTTTCCAAGATCAGGAACACCGAGACCCTAACCGTAGTATCAACTTCATTACGTGTCACGATGGATTCACCATGAATGATTTGGTTTCATACGACCAAAAACACAACCTTGACAATGGTGAAAACAACAATGACGGAAGTAATGACAACTTCAGTTGGAACCATGGAGAGGAAGGTCTTTCGGATCAACCGCAAATCAATAATTTAAGAGAGCGTCAAATCAAAAACTTCTTCACTCTTCTTTTATTATCACAAGGTACGCCAATGATCTTGATGGGAGATGAAGTGAGAAAAACTCAAAACGGTAATAATAACGCCTACTGTCAAGACAATGGTTTAAGTTGGTTCAATTGGGATGATCCACAAAACAATGCTGAATCATTACGTTTTGTAAAAGAGCTTATCCAATTCAACTTAAAACACGGTGTTTTCCAAACTGAGCGTTTCTGGAGTTCAAAAGCTAGAGCTAGAAGACCTATCATTTCATGGCATGGTGTGGAGTTTGATTATCCAGACTGGAAAGGTAACTCTCACGCGATCGGTTACATGCTGACTTCTCCAAACACAGGGGAACAGCTATATATTATGGTCAACACCTATTGGGAACCTTTGAGTTTTGAGATTCCAGAACCTACCATCAACAATACCAAAACACAATGGAAACGTATGATCGATACCGGTCTGCCTTCTCCTCAGGATATTGTTCATTTTGATGATGCAGTATTGATCGTTCCGGGGCATTATACTTTAGCGCCAAGATCAGTGGTTGTATTACAGTCGTTTTAGATCAAAATAGCATAAATGAAAAAGCCAACTTATGACATCAATACATAAGTTGGTTTTTTTGATTTTGTGGGATAATTTAATGCACCAAGATTTTTTTAGTGATACTATTTTTCCCATTGACAATTTTCAATAAAACAATACCTTCAGGACATTCTGGCATCAAAATACTTTTTGTAAACAATCCTTCTTCTCCACTTGAAATTTCTTCTGTTCCAAGTACTTTTCCATCACTAGTATAAAAAGTACCAACAACAGGTGCACTGATATTCACGCCAGATAATTGTACTGATAATTCTTGCCCATTTGAAATTTCTGTAGGGTAAATGGTGACATTAAAATCTACACCATCATTATTCATACTTACCACACCATAGTAATTGACCGAGTGATCCAAATCATACTGAGCCAATCGGTAATACTTATGCGTCATTTTAGTATCTAGAAAGTTATAGATCAATGGAACATTACTATTACCAGCTGCCATCACTGTACCCTGCACACTCCAGTTTCTTTTATCATTCGAAACTTCTACATCAAAGTGGCTTGTATTCTGTTCCGTTCCCGTTTTCCATGACAATAGGTTTCCTTCTGCTGTTTTCTCTCCTTTAAAGTATAGGAGGGTTACTGGAAGGTCTATTACATTTTTACACAGATCTAAGTCTTCAGAACAAGATGTGCATCCTCCTCCTACAGTCACATTACAAGCTCCAATAATATTATTTGAATTGTTACAATTAAAATCAAATGCTCCGTTAATTTCAAGTCTCCCAAATTCATGACTAGGTTCCCCCACACATTCACAAGCAGCTTCATCAAAGTTCGCACAATCACAAGTTACATCTATAGTTATCCCGCCATTTAAATTCACATTCTTGCTCACGATCATTTCTCCACAAACCTCAAACGTAAGATCCCAATTTGTATGAGATACAGTACCTTGAATTTCTAAAGTACCTGTTTTAAAAACTTCTACAATGACACCCGAGTTGGCAAAATATAAGTCATTTTGAATGATTACAGAACCACCTATATCAAAGTTAGGAGAAGCATTGTTAAAGTTTACACTTCCATAAACAGTCAAAGACCCTGTATCATTTACTATAACTGAAGTACTTGAATTACTTAGTGTTAAGTCCCCATGGATAACAACATCTCCAGTTATATCCAAAAAAGTACCAGACTGATTATATGAAAGTGCTCCACGTACAATTAACTCTCCTCCATCTTCTACAACAATTCTAGACACTTGAGATGGCTGAGCAACTGCATTCAAAATTTCAAATGAACCATTATTCTTAACAGTCAGATTAAGAGGAGTTCCAGGTGTAAAGTTCACTTTAACATTACTGCTAATGATAATATTAGTTCCACTCCCGTCCCAGCTTGTATTTAAAAATGATATTCCGTTTAGATTATCAGGAAAATCAAAATTAATTTCAATTGTATATTCGTTCAACTCTAAATTATCAGCAGAGGTAGGAAAACCACTTTCATTCCAAGTATAATTTTGCCATTCAGCGTATGTATCAAACTTGACATTTCTCTCTAACTTATAAGTAGTGGATGAATACGTGTTGATTGAGATGATTAGAAAAAGTAGCAGAAAAAAACTATTTAATTTAGTAGTGTTTGTTAGATTCATCATTTTCGTTATAATTTAGTTATTTTCAAGTAGTGCAAAAATTGATATTTTTCATAAAAATATTACCATTTTTAACATTACTTTACATATTAATTTACTCTAACAGAACACCTTAGAATCTTTCCCACCAACTAAGAAAGTATGAATATTAACGTTTAAAGATGTAAACTAAATCTTTTAGTAATGAAGAACTTAAAGAAAAACACAAACAACAACCTAGTTACTAACATCTTATACAAGTATTTATCAGTAAAAATAAAAAGGATAATATCATATCAAGAAATCAAATAAGATCAACCTCTAACATATTACCTTAAATCATTCTTTAAAAATGACTTTACAAAAAACTGAATCCTTGCTTATCCATATTAGTTCTTAATTCTATAAAACAAAAAAGTTCTACACCAATACATCTTGATGTAGAACTTCCCTGTAAATAATTTATCTAGTTTTATAGCTATTCTTGTACTAATAGAAATTCAATTCTTCGGTTTTCCAAATGCTTCTGATTGGAACATCTTACGCCATTGCCACATTCATTGAGCAACTCTGACTCACCTGCCCCCTGAGCGACTAGTTTAGTGGCTAATAATCCTTTCGCCATCAAAAGCTCACGGATGTATTCAGCTCTTTTTCTTGTCATCTCTTTATTGAATTCATCCGCACCTCTTGAGTCCGAATGAACAGTGATGTATAAAGTAACATCAGGAAAATCTTTGAGTAGTTCGCCTAAAGCATCAATTTGATCAGAATTCTTTATTCTAAAAACGCTATTGATTTCAAAGTCTACAGTATTGAGCATGTAAGGGACATTCAATTGCACCTCATTAATAGTGTAAGTAACGTCAATCACTTCACTTACATCTTTTCCTATTGTAGAAAATGAATGTACTTTCTGATCAAAGTATTTTTTCTTGGTGCCATGCACGGTGAAGTCTGATTCACCATTTAGCGTCAAAACAAATTTTCCTTCCTGATCGGTGTAAATAGTTGTCTTGGCACCACTTTTGGTATTTACAACACATACCTTCACACCTTCGACAGTCAAACCAGTATTGCTGTCAAGATAAAGCCCTTTTAGGGTATACTCTTTTACGGATGCGTTTGTAATTAATGAAAAACAACAAATAAAAAGAGTGATGAGTGGGTATAAAAAACGATTGGTAATTCGCATAACAGTAAGTTTATCAACACACAAGGAGATTGATTATCTAGAAGTTCTAATTACAAATATACAAATTTAAAACGTTTGTTAATAAAATAAGTTGTTTAAACTTCAAAATAATCTTACTCATTTTTAATTTAGGTATTCATCAGATTATCAATACTTCGCTCAAAATAGATATATAAAATCAATCAAACCAAGCAGTAATGAAGAGCAGTACTTTTAAGAAATATTTCTTTTTTCTTTATTTTCTTACTTGTTCCTATTGTTTCGCAAGTAATAAAGTAGCTGTTCATGGTGTAGTTTATTCTCATAAATCAAAAATTATTGACAACGTTGAAGTTGTGGTCTATTCCTATTCAGAACAGAAAAATATGACCCTGCTTACGCCTATAAAAAGTACTTTCTCAGATAAAGATGGAAAATTTGAGCTGGAATTAGAAAATCATTCCAATTATCAGATCAAGTGTTTTAAGAACGGCTGGACAATGGACAATAATGCCATCATACTGGCCAAAGAAGCACATGGCACCCAAAAAATTAAAATCAACTGCCGTCTGAAAAAAGCAGATAACACTTACGAACTGCTTGGAGAGTTACATCAAAATAAGAAAGATAAATACAGGGTAGAACTTTTCAATCCTAACTCCAATACAATCATCACACTTGAGGAGAAAATATTTGATTTTAAATTCCTGTTAGACCAAAAGGGCGACTATATTCTGAAAGTCATCAATCAAGAAGATCATATTTTATATATGAACAGAATTGAAATTAATCAATCAGTCAGTAAGATTATTATTGACCTTCCTGATGACCAGAAAAAACGCTTTGCTGTCTATCCTTTTACCGTCAATACTTCCAATATCAATGAAAAAGCACATGAGGAACTGAACCTGATTGTGGAAAGAATGAAGGAGAAGAAAAATATTGATGTGAAAATAGAGTGTCATACCGATTCTAGAGGTGATGATGATTTTAATTTAAAAATTTCTCAAGAACAGGCTAAATCCATCAAAAACTATTTAATTTTACAGGGAGTATCTTCTGAAAGAATCTTTATTGAAGGTTTTGGTGAGAACTTCTTGCTCAATGGGTGTAAGAATAATGTAAAATGTTCTAACTTGAAACATCTTGAAAACAGAAGAGTGGAATATTTATTTTTAGTAAGTTCGACAAGATAACTTACGTTTTTTAAACATTAGAATGACCGTCAACACACTGCAAAAATATACAATAGGCTACGCAGCAAAGAAAGAAGAGGTATCCAAATACTGGGTGGATGACCTTAGTGATGACAGCCTGCAAATAGGTGCCGTTTATACTGATGAGTTAATCAATTCTGAACAGGAACTCAATATTTCTACTGCTTTTAAAGAAAGTCATAAACCTCAAATGGCTTTGAAAAATGCAGCAAAAGTGATCAAGGAAAATACCGGTGATCATTACGCTTTGGTTTATATCAAGGACCGTAGAATGTGGCATACCCGCAGTGGTGACATCCGTGTTTTCGTTTTCAGACAAGGTCGTTTCTTATCTCCTCCTCATCATAAAGCCACTTCTGTTTCTACTCCTTTTCTTCTGAAAGAGGAAGATCAATTGATTTTAGCTACCTCTTCATTGTTATTTGACAATGATCCTAAAATATTAAAAGAGATTTTCCACTCTTCTCTGCCACAGGAAATTGCTGAGAAATTGCTTGCCACGGGAACACCCGCCGGTGAAAACTCTATCTGTGCGATTCTTCCTTGTGAATTTTTAAGGGACAACACACCTTCTCGTGATAGAATGAAGGTGCTTGAAGAAGTTTTTCCTTTTGAAAAAGAGGCTGAAGCAAGACTAGCAAATCCAAATCAGCAACGTAATACCATTTACAATTTTGCAGGATTTGTGCTTTTTACTCTTCTTGTCATTTTTATGTATAATAAGAACAAGTCGAACTGGGAGGAAGAAATCACACTCAAACAACAGGAAATTGCACAGCTTCAGAAACAGCTGAACAAAGCAAATGATAAGATCAGTTCTTACGATAATTACCAAAAACTGCACACTAAGTCTATTGCTGAAAGAAATTTTGATGCTTTTGACAGCGAAAGATACCGTATGTATGCACTTTTCAGAGACGTTAGAAATAAGTTTGACAGAAATCAGGTAGCTGAAAAATTCAACATCTATAATCCACTGGCCATTGAAGCTAAAGTGGTGATGGGTGAGAATTGGTTTATTATTCCTGTGAAAGGATCCCACCTTGTTCAGAAAGGAGAAACCTTGAAAAAAATTGCATCTCTTTATTATGATAATTCAAAAGAAGGCATTCAACTTATACAGCAATTTAATCCGCAAGTAGTTGAAGGTCACTCTATTTTCCTTCCCTTTGAGAAAGAAAAGTAGAACATGACGTAGTCTTTATTTTGATAAAAAATAAAACAATACTGCACCACAAACGCTTACCGGCATACAGCTTTGCTACTTCAATTCAATATTAAAAATCAAAAGGAACGTTAATACACTCATTCCATTAGGGGTTAACTAACCTCTTTCGTAATTTTGCGTGCAGGTTAACAACCACCTACATTTCAAACAAAATTCACAATGATCCACTCGTTTATAGGAAACTTAGGACACACATCAATCATTGTAGCATTTGTCGCGGCAATTCTCTCGGCAATTGCATACAGACTTTCTGCTATAGAAAATAACTCGGTTGAAAAGAATCAATGGCTAAAACTAGCCAGGGGAACATTCTTCCTTCATGGGTTCTCGATCTTCAGTATAGTATGTATTTTATTTTATATGATTTTCAATCATTATTATGAATACCACTATGTTTGGAGTCACTCTTCAGATAATTTACCAGCTTATTATATAGTATCCAGTTTCTGGGAAGGTCAAGAAGGTAGTTTCTTGGTTTGGGCTTTCTGGCATGTATTAGTAAGTATTTTTGTCATCAAAAAAGGTGATCAATGGGAAGGTAATGTAATGTTTATTATTGCAGCCGTTCAAGCTTTCTTAATGTCAATGGTATTGGGAATTGATGTTTTCGGCAGCAAAATCGGTTCTTCTCCCTTCATTTTATTAAGAGATGCAATTGAAGCACCTGTTTTTGCAAGCAATCCTAATTTCGTTCCCGAAGATGGTACTGGATTGAATCCATTACTTCAAAATATTTGGATGGTGATTCACCCTCCTACCCTTTTCCTTGGTTTTGCATTGACCATTGTTCCATTCGCTTATGTGATTGCGGCATTGATTCAAAAGCAATATTCTGAGTGGGTAAAACCTGCTATGGGATGGGTAGTTTTAGCCGTTTCCGTTTTAGGATTAGGTATCATGATGGGTGCTTACTGGGCCTATGAAACACTAAACTTTGGTGGATATTGGAACTGGGACCCTGTAGAGAATGCAGTGTATGTGCCTTGGCTTATTTTATTGGCTGGCCTTCACCTTATGATCATTCAACATAAGAGTCATACCGCTTTAAAAACAAGTATGGTCTTGGTAGTAACAGCCTTTATCCTTGTTTTATATTCTACTTTCTTAACAAGAAGTGGTGTACTAGGAGAAGCCTCTGTTCACTCATTTACAGATTTAGGCTTATCAGGACAGTTATTATTATACCTTGTCTTCTTTACAGCAATTGCCATTGTTCTATTCGCCATACGATGGAGCAAGATGCCAAAAGATGAAGATGAACCAAGTGTATACAGCAGTGAATTCTGGTTCTTTATTGGTGCCGCTACTTTAACATTAATGAGTTTCCAAGTATTGGTACCTACTTCAATCCCTGCCTGGAATGCATTGGTTTCTAACTTCGGAATTCAATCCAACCTAGCTCCTCCAGCAGATGCCGTAGCTTTCTACACGAAATTCCAACTTTGGTTTGCGGTAGCGGTAGCTATTATTTCTGGTACTACCCAATATTTCTTCTGGGTAAGAATTGATAAGAAAAACATTTGGAATACTTTATCTGTCCCTTACGTAATCACTTTATTAGGGGCTGCGACACTTATCGTTTTAGGTAATGTATACCAACCGCATTATATTGTTTTACTGACAGCAGCAATTTTCTCTTTAGTGGCCAATATTCAGGTATTGTTCCAGTTTGTTAAAATGAAAATGGCTATTTCAGGTGGTGCTGTATCACATATTGGCGCTGCATTGATGCTATTGGGTATCTTAAGTTCAAGTGGATTTGAAAAAGTCGTTTCATTAAACCTTTCAGGAAAAATTTACAACAGTGAATTCCCTGAGGAAATGAACAAGGAAAATGTATTGCTTTTCAGAGGTCAGCCTAAGAAAATGGACCGCTACCTACTTACTTATAAAGGTCCACGTTTGACTTCAAGAGATCTTCCTGGGTATTTCGATAAAGAAAAAGTAAGACAGAAAATCAACGACCCTTACCGTGCCATAGTAATGGAAGATATTATTTCCAACGGTGAAACAATTGCAAAAGCAGGTGATGATATTCAGATCTACAATGAAAATATCTATTACGAAATAGAGTATACTGACGATAAAGGAAAATCATTCTCTTTATACCCAAGAGTGCAGGACAACGAACAGATGGGCCCTATTCCATCTCCGGATATTGCCTCTTTCTGGAATAAAGATATGTATACGCACATCACAAACCTTGCGGTGGATGATGAAGAAATAGAGTGGAGCCCTGAGGAATCATTAAGCATGTCGCTTGGTGACACAGTTTTCTTAAATGACTATGTAGTAATCTTTGACGGCGTAAAACCGCTTGACAAGGCTCCTGGATATGTCATCAAAGATGATGATGTAGCATTGCAAGCTAATCTTAGAGTTCTGGTTGGAAATGGTAGAAGTATTGACCTGAAACCTTCTTATATTCTTACTAAAGTAAAAAGAATGGGAATGGGTGGTGTAACTGAAGACTGGGACGCTGGTATTATTTCCGACACCAACAGAGAGCTTGGTTTGAGAATAGCATTGAAGGAAATCAAACCGAAGGAAAATAAGTTTGTTTTCGCTGCAGAAACTACTCAGAAAGACTGGGTAATTATGAAGGCTGTTGAAAAGCCGTTTATCAACTTACTTTGGATAGGTACTATTTTACTGACCATTGGTACTATTATGTCTACTGTAAGAAGGTTTAAAATGAGTAAGACAAGTGCTAATCAACCGAAGTTAAAAGAAAAAGAGCTTCAATATTAGTACGTTTTTTGTAATAAATTAAAGAGGTAAATCATAACACATTTAGAGGGTTAGATTTACCTCTTTTTTATAAATGGTTATTAATTCCTTACATACTAAAACTATACTTCATTAAATAACGTTTAAATTTCTTAACTATTTATCTCACTAAATATGAATGCTGAAGAACAACAACTAACATGGAAAAGCGGAACTTTCAGTCATAAAATCAAAGTATATGAAGATAATAATCTCATAGGTTCCCTTGACATGAGTATGATGTCTAAAAACTCTAAAGTGACATTATACAATAACTCATTTTGCATCGAAAATAAAAGTATCTGGAACAGTGACTCAAGAATTGTAGACCTCAACACCAATGATGTGATCGGGGAAATGATCTACACAAAATTGTTGGGCAAGGCCAAAATTACTCTAGATGGAAAATCTTATAAATGGAAATCAAAAGATATTTACACCTCAAAATGGGACCTGATCGATGATCATGAAAGGGTATATGCCTCCTATCATTCTGCACAGACTTCTGGTAGAATCAACATCACTACACCCCACCCCACACTCATTCTAATAGGCTTGTATTCTTATGTTTACATGAATCAAGTCAGTATGCTTTCCGCCGCCGGTATCGTATAAAAAAAATCCCTTTGACTGTAAAAAAACAATCAAAGGGATTTTTTCTTTGGCTTAAAATTAAAAACTAAATCTTAATTACTCTTACAGCTAAAATCACATCCAAACCTAACAACAACAATGCGATTGCTAAGAAGTAATAGTACTTATTGGCTGTCACATCCGCCATTTTTGCACCTTTCAATTCTCCTTCAATTTTGTTGATAGAACTGATCAGGCGGTTAATATCGTTTTGCTTGTCGCTGATTTCAAAATACTCTCCACCAGTCACATTCGCGAGTCTTTCCAAAGAAGAGGAATTTAATTTTGTAATGATGTCATTCCCCATTTTATCTCTCTTGAAACGGTAACCCGCAGGAATTTTTGATCCTGTTTCAGTACCAATACCCATAGTGAACAGCTTCACTTCCTGATTTTTGATCTCTTTGACCATTTCCTCTGTGTCCTCACCAAAATCTTCACCATCGCTGACTAGAATAATCACCTTAGAAGCCTTCTTAGCAGAAGGAACTCCCTCTTCAGCGTCTTCTAGCTTGCTGATAGCCATTTCAAGCGGTGGACCGAAGTCAGTACCCGAATTAGAGATCAATGAAGTAGACATCGTCTCTATAAACATATTCAAGGCGTTGCCGTCATAGGTTAACGGGCATTGTAAAAAGGCATCACTTGTAAATACAATCAACCCTATACGGTCAGAATTGAACGACTTTACAATTTGTTTCAGTTCAAATTTTAATTTCGCTAAGCGTGAGGGTCTGATGTCCGTTGCATCCATTGACTTTGACAAATCCACACAGATGTAAATATCTTTACTGACTGCCTTCACTTCTTTTTTCATTTCACCAAAAGAAGGTCCCAACAACGCCACTATAAAAAGCCCAAAATAAATTGTTCTTATTATTAGCTTATAAAGCGTTGCTCCACCTTTTGCTCTAAAAGATTTACGTGCTCTTAGAATTCTATAAAGATAGAGGCAATAAAACAGGAAAAATACTGCAATCAGTGCAAATTCTAACCCTCCGAGTTCCCTTGCTAACGTCATACTTTATGTAAATAGAATAAACTTGTTCATTAATATCGCCTGCTAATTTAAAAGATTTATTGATGCAATAGAATAGGTAAAAGAAAATTGTACTTTTTACTCATTGAATATCAGATTAATGCATAAATCCTAAATTTAATTAACACTTTTTTATGGATTTCAATTTGGAATAATGGAATTTGACCGCTTATATTTGCATCGCATTAAACGGAAAGGGCGTCAGAAATGACAAACAAAATCGTTAATGGAGAGTTGCCAGAGTGGTTAATGGAGCGGTTTGCTAAACCGTCATCGGGAAACCGATGCATGGGTTCGAATCCCATACTCTCCGCATCGTTCGGGATGTAGCACAGTCCGGTTAGTGTACCTGGTTTGGGACCAGGGGGTCGCAGGTTCGAATCCTGCCATCCCGACAAAAGAGACCTTCTAATTTTTGAAGGTCTCTTTTTTTTGTTCACAATTATTACTCTGGATTAATATTCAACTGCTTCTATTTTTCATAAACTTCATTCCTGCTTCATTCGCAGTTAAAGCTTTTACCCGACATTTACCCACAGAAACAAACAATTCAATTCAAATTGAAGCAGAAACATTTTATTATACTACTGTTAGGAGTCTTGAGCGTAAATGCCTTCGGACTTTTCAATGACGTTTTTGATGTGGACTCCGCTTTATACGCTTCCATTTCAAAACATATTGTTGTTACCAGCGACTACATTAACCTCATTGTTCAGGAAAAGGATTGGTTAGATAAGCCTCATTTTCCTTTTTGGGTGTGTGCTATATCCATGAATATTTTTGGGATCAATGGCTTTGCCTACAAGCTTCCCTCATTTATATTCTTCTGTATAGGCCTTTGGTATACTTATAAGTTAGCAGAAGTACTATACAATAAGAAAATAGCACAGTATAGCGTCCTGATTACGGGTACCGCTCTTCACATAATGCTATCTAATAATGATGTCAGAGCTGAGACGATTTTATTAGGTTTAATTATGGGCGGCATCTACCACCTGTACCAGTTTTCCAATAAGAATATCATCCTTCATCTGTTTGCAGGCGCTCTATTTTCGGCATTTGCAGTAATGACAAAAGGAATTTTCATTCTTATTATACTTTATTCTGCCATTTGGGGAGATCTTATTTTAAGGAATAAATGGAAAAGCATTCTCCACTTCAGGTGGCTGTTGGTTTTATTTCTCACCTTAATATTTACCCTTCCTGAAATTTACGCTTTGTATGTTCAGTTCGATGCCCACCCTGAGAAAGTCGTTTTTGGCACCACCAATGTATCAGGAATTAAGTTTTTCTTCTGGGATAGTCAGTTTGGTCGCTTTTTCAATTCGGGGCCGATAAAAGGCGAAGGAGACCCCTTCTTTTTCCTTCATACTGTTTTGTGGGCATTTGCACCTTGGGTATTGATTGCATACTCAGGAATAATTGAAGCCGCTTACCAAAGAATAAAGAAAGGAATATCTGCTGATGAATACGTAACAGTATGTGGCTTCACCTTTATTTTCTTTATTTTCTCCATTTCCAAATTCCAGCTTCCACATTACACCAATATTGTTTTTCCACTTTTAGGTATTCATGCCGCCCATACCATTGTCAATTGGTCTGAAAAGAAAACGTGGATCAATAAAATAACCAAAATCAGTATACAGCTTTATGCCGGCTTATTCTTACTGGTCTGCATTGGTATTATGTCTTTTTATTTTAATGAGATCAACACGCTAGGCATTGCTCTGAGCATCGCTCTTTTGAGTTGTATTATTTTCTTTAAACTAAAAATAGCTGATAACATACAACAGAAGTTCATTGTAATGGGCGTAATAAGCAGTTTAATCTTAGGCACTTTTGTCCATGAAGTATTTTACAAAGACGTCCTCACTTATCAAGGAGGAGTAAATGCTGCTAGATACATCAATGATGAACATCAAGATAGAGAAGTGCACTTAGGGCTGGTCAGCTGGCCTGCTCAATTTTACTTAAAAGGAAATTACCGCACTCAAATTGAATTGAATACACTCAAAAACCAACCCATAGAAGACAGACCCTTACTTGTCGCTAACTCATCTCACATCAAAACACTTAGGGAAAATGACATTCCTTTCCGCTTAATAAAGAGATATGGATCTTTTCACATTACAACACTGAACGCTGAGTTCTTAAATGCTAATACTAGAGAAGCATCCTTAGACACACTATTAATTATAGACCTAAATACAAAACAATTTTTCAAAACAGATGAATACGAAGAAAAAAATCTATAACACGTTTGGGATTATCTTGCTATTTCTTATTATCCCAGTTGTTTTAGCGTTAGTGACAAAAGAAAGAGATACCGCTTGGATGGTACATTTATTAAATGACAACCATACCATAACATTGGATTATTTCTTTAAGTACATTACCAACCTTGGAGACGGAATATTTTTAATTCCACTTTTAGGGTTAGTATGGTTAGTTAAAAAGGAATATTGGCCTGTGCTTGTGATGTCTTCTGCCTTGCATGGCATTTTAGTAGCGGTGTTGAAGAGAGTAATTTTCACAGGAGATAATTTAAGTTTAAGGCCAGCAGGCAAATTCGGAGCTGAAAGTTTCCATCAAGTATTGGACGTACATTTTCACACCGTAAACAGTTTCCCTTCTGGTCACACCACTACTGGATTTGTAATTGGGGCTATAATTATCCTGCTTATTCCAAACTGGAAAGGAATTACAATAGGTATGCTTTATGGAATTGTAGTAGGTATTTCAAGAATGTACCTTGTACAGCACTTCTTTCTTGATGTAGCAGTAGGCAGTGTGTTAGGAATACTATCTGTAGTTATCAGTTTATACATTTGTGAGCGTTATTATTTATTGAAAGTAAAGCCATGGAAAAAAAATCTTCCATCGTTATTCCAACAACCTTCAATACAGAATATTTAACATCAGCAATAAATTTCAAAATAATCAACACCACAAGGTATTTAACTTTGTGGTGTTTTTTTATCACTTTTGTAGATTGAAATCAACCTATACCACAACAAATGAACAAAGCTGTATTGATAGCCAACCCTGTTTCAGGTAATGGAAAAGCGAAAAAAGCGGCAGAAGTGAGTGCCTCAATACTCAAAGAAAAACAGTTTGAAGTCAGTATTGAATACACTGAATATGCTGGTCATGCTACTTTGCTTTCTAAAAAATTTAGTAATGAGTTTGACATTATCATTGCAGTTGGTGGGGATGGCACAGTCAATGAAGTCGCTACAGGATTAGTAGACAGTCAATCCATATTAGGGATTATCCCTACAGGTTCTGGAAATGGACTAGCACGCCACTTGAAAATTCCTATGAATACGGTAAAAGCGGCTGAATGTATTGCTCAGAAAAAACTAATTCCTCTGGATGCACCTACGATTAATGGAAAGTACTTTTTCTGTACGGCAGGTGTAGGATTTGATGCTCACATTTCACATGTATTCGCTAAAATGGACGGTAGAGGTCTAAAAAACTATATCAAAGCCATTCTCAAAGAATATGGAAGCTATATTTCCGCCCACTATCAACTTCATTTAGATGGAAAAGATGCTGGAAAGAAACAGGCATTTGTCATGACTGTTGGGAATGCTGCTCAATATGGAAATGAAGCGTTTATAGCCCCTTCTGCAAAAGTAGGAGATCAACAACTAGAAATTACCATGCTTCCTGCTCCCAACCTTTTAAGAGGATTGTCTTGGGGGATACGTCTCTTTCTGAAGAGTATTGATAAAGATGCTTCTGTTTCTACTTTCAGTGGTAAAAATATTATTATCAACAGTACCGAAAAATCAGTAAATGGACATAGAGACGGCGAGCCTGACACATGGGAATATCCACTTGTTTTTAATGTTAAAGAACAAATAAAGGTGATTGGAAACAGTGATAATTAGAGACCAATTAATAATATTTAAATTATTATTCAATGGATCATCAAAAAAGATAAATACCTTTGAAGAAAAAAGAAGATCAGATGCAAGATAAAGAATCAAAAATACTACTCTATTCTACCTTGGCGATGCTTGTTCCTTTTATCATCTCCATCGTTACAAATGAAACTGCAACCGCTTGGTGCGTCCATTTTTTCAACGATATAAATACCCCTTTCTGGAACGCATTTTTTGCCTACGGAACGCATTTAGGAGATGGACTTGTTCTTATTCCTTTATTGTTTATTCTTCTTTGGCTGAAGAAAGAATATTGGAGTGTACTCGTTATGGCATCGGCTATTCATGGAATCATTGTTTACGTTGTTAAAGAACAGATTTTAAAAGGTACTGAGTTTGCATTACGTCCAGGTGGTTTGCATGGCACTGATGCGTTTAATCAAATAATGGATCATCATATTCACACCATAGATACATTCCCTTCTGGGCACACCACTACAGCTTTCGTGGTAGGCGGAATGTTTATCCTTATGCTTCCGAACTGGAAAGGTATTCTTATAGGGTTGAGTTATGGAATTATTATCGCTATTTCAAGAATGTATCTTGCTCAACACTTCCTTGTTGATGTTTCAGCGGGTGCTATTGTTGGTCTTCTGACGGTATGGTTTTCATGGACTATTGCAAAGAAGAAAAATTGGTTAAGGCTTAAACCTTGGGAGAAATCAAGTGCTGAACTAAAATAATTGACAACTAATTTTGGTTTAGGACTTTACATAAAAAATAAAAAAACACTCTGCTATTCCATTCGAGATAACAGAGTGTTTTTTTATAAACAGTACTAAGACTATTTTTTATCTTTTACGATCATGCGGTTTTCAATAGCTCTCTCTGAGTATTCTTGCATAATCCCCTGAGCTAATCGTTTTAATTTCTCTTCTTCCGGTAAGCCTGTCCCCTTCAAATCGTTCTCCTGCATTCTATCCGTTTTGAAATTATACATATAGTTTACTTTTTCTCCATCAAAACCTAATGTATAATCACCCTCCGTTACTTGGAAAACATTTGGTCCTAAGAAGTTCACTGCAAAATGCTGTTTTGTGGTATCGAGTGCTGAAGTACCAAAAGAAATATAATCTTGTTTTACGCCTAAATAATCAATCAACGTAGGGAAAATATCTATTTGCTGTGTGATGGTAGAGTCAATTCCCACAAAGCTTTCATCTCCTGGAGCATAATAAATGATAGGCACTTTAAATAAACCTAAGCTTGTATTATAATCTGGATAATACACTTGATTGGTATGGTCGGCTGTGATTACAAAAATTGTATTTTCAAACCAAGGCATTTTAGAAGCTGTCTCGAAGAAACGTTTTAAAGCATAATCGGTATACTGTGTACCTTTATTCAAAGGAAGCGGACCTCCTTTAAATACATCTTCGTATTCTTCAGGAATCTTGAATGGATGGTGAGAAGATAATGTAAATAAAGAAGTCACAAAAGGCTCTTCAAATGTATTCATGGTCTCAGCAAAATACTGAAGGAAGGGCTCATCCCAAATACCCCAAGTACCATCAAAATCATCATCATTGTCATATTCGGTCATGCCGAAATAATCATCAAAGCCAGCCAAGTTCATAAAAGCTCCAAAGCCCATTGATCCATTAGGTGCTCCATGGAAAAAAGCGGAATAATATCCTTCTTTCTTCAACACAGAAGCAATACTGTTTATTGAGTTGGTAGAATAATGCGAAAGCACGTAAGGGGAATAGAAACTTGGAATACTAGAAATTACCGAAGGTAAAGCGGAAATTGACTTTCTACCATTGGCAAATGCATTGACATATGCTTTTGAATGCTGTATCAAAGAATCAGTAAAAGGTGTATACCCCACGTAATTGGGATCCAATGGATCTTGATTCATTGCTGCAATATATTCTCGACCAAAACTCTCGATCACAATCGTCACCACATTCATTTTCTTTTGTGGTTTTTCCTGATCAGGATGATGATATGCCGAATATACTTCTGCTAATTCCTCCTTGGTAAAATAGTTGTGTTTGTGTGCTGTAGATTTATTGATCGTTCTCAACATAGAGAAAGGTGTATTCAGCACCACCGACATTTCTAATGGTTTTTTCACAAATTCCCCAGCATTATTCAATGAAATAGGGCGAGTAGTTCCATCAAAACCACCTCTTGCTCCGCCAGCTAAAAGACCGGCAAGGATGATAAAAAATACAGTATGTACTAAAGTGTACTGTATGACAGGCTTCTTATATCTCGGCTTTTTTAATACAATGGCATTATAGGCAAGTACAAATAAAAATAGAAGCACCACCCACGTTACCGTCATGTACCAGTAATCCACAAATAAGAAACGGAACAATAAAACGGCTCCATTTCCTTCATTAGAGAACTCTTGGAATATAGATGCTGTAGTTCTTTTGGATGTGAATTGGAAAAAAATAGTATCTGCCAAGTTCATCGCCAGAGTGATGGCATTTACTATAAATACTGAATACTTTATCACATTCTGATAGGTCTTATTATATCTCACTTGAGATGGAAATAAACCCATCAGAACAAATATTGCGTTTGTGTAAATCGCCGCAGGCAAATCAAATTTCACACCTCCTAAAAACAACGTACTGACATCAGCATCAGGAAAATAGGAACTATTGGTAAAGAAAAAGATAAATCGTGCAGCTGAGTACAAAATTAATATCAAACAAAATCTATAAATATTGACAAATAAAATATTTGTGGTTTTTCTAGGCATACGTTTAGTTCATTAATAATCATGCAAAGTTAAAAAAAAAGATGTCAGAAAATCAGTATTTAAAAAACAACTCTTTTATTTTTGTCATCTAATGTTGTTTTAAAAAATTTTCATGGCAGATTCACAAGACCTACACCGAATAGAATTAAAGGAATTAATCAAAGCTTATCAGTCTGATAGTAATACCGCACTCCTAATCAACAATTTAAAAAAGGAAAGTAGTACTACTTACTTAAAAGGACTGTGTGGAAGTTTAGATTCTATTATAGCTTCATCTGTTTATTCCAAAATAAAAGGTTGTCATGTTTTTGTGATGGACAATGTGGAAGAGGCATTGTACTTTTTCAATGACCTTCAGAACCTTCTTCCTAACGCGGATGTACTTTACTTCCCTTCCTCTTATAAGAAGCCTTTTGAGTTTACAAATGTTGAAAATGCCAATGTGTTACAACGTGCTGAAACGCTCAGCTCACTCAATGAAATAAAAAATAAAGGGGCACTGCTCGTCACTCACCCTGATGCTTTAACAGAAAAAGTAATCAATAAGAAATCTTTGGTTGAAAATACGTATGTGGCTAGAGTGGGTGAAGACATAGATCAAGCATTTATTAGAGAACTGCTGATCGAATATGGTTTTGAACCTTCTGAATTTGTCTATGAAGCGGGACAATTTGCCATTAGAGGCGGCATCATTGATATCTATTCTTATGCCAACGAGCTTCCTTTCAGAATTGAGCTCTTTGGTGATGAAATAGAAAGTATCCGTACGTTTGATCCTATTACTCAACTTTCTCAGGAAAATAAAGACCACGCCCCTATTGTCCCCAATGTTCATAATAAACTATTGCAGGAAGTGAGAGAATCCATGCTGGACTTCTTGCCTAATGCTACAGTTTGGATCAAGGATTATGAATTGCTGACGGATACAATTGAACAATATTTTGAGAAAGCCACTGAAAAATTTGAAGATATACTTAAAGTAAGTGGAGGCACTCATGTTATTAATAAACCGGAGGAAATCTTTGAAACTAAAAAAGGATTTACGCAACTCTTAAATAAATCCCACAGAGTTCTTTTTGGAAAGAAGAAAGGTGTCAGAAATGCGGAGACCATTATTTTCGAAAGCAAACCTCAACCTTCATTTAATAAAAACTTCCATATGCTGGGCGAAACCCTAGAAAAGCAACAGCATGATGGGATTCGAAATATTATTATCTCTGATCTTCCAAAACAGCTGGAACGACTTCAGACTATTTTTGAAGAGATCAAGCCCGACCTTTTCGTTCAGGAATTAAACTTAAGTTTAAGAGGCGGTTTTATTGACAAGCAAATGAATATTGCCTGTTTTACCGATCATGAGATTTTTGAACGTTTCCATGCTCCAAAAGGCAAACAGAAATATTCCAAAACAAAATCCATGACGCTGAAAGAGCTTCGTGAATTAAAAGCGGGTGATTTTGTGACGCACATGGATCATGGCGTGGGACGTTTCGGTGGTATGGAAAAAGTGGAAGTCAACGGAAAAATGCAGGAAAGCATCCGTTTGATTTATAGAGATAACGATTTACTTTATTTGAGTTTACATGCTCTTCATAAAATCTCAAAATACTCTGGTCAAGAAGGAAGACAACCTACAATAAGTAAATTAGGTTCGCCAGAATGGGAGAATAAAAAGAAGAAAGCGAAGAAGAGAGTTAAAGATATTGCCAGTGAATTGATTCAACTTTATGCAAAAAGAAGAGAGTCTAAAGGCTATCAATTTGATAAAGATGGCTACTTGCAAGCTGAATTAGAATCTTCTTTCCTTTTTGAAGACACGCCTGATCAGGCTAAAGCTACGCAAGAGGTAAAAGAAGATATGGAAAAACCTTATCCTATGGACCGCCTAGTTTGTGGTGATGTGGGTTTTGGTAAAACTGAAGTGGCGGTGAGAGCCGCATTCAAAGCGGTTTGTGATAGTAAACAAGTAGCGATACTGGTTCCTACTACTATCCTAGCCATGCAACATTACAAGACTTTCCTGAATAGAATTGGTGATTTACCTTGTACGGTGGATTATATCAATCGTTTTAGAACTCCAAAACAAATTAAGGAGATTCTGAAAAAAGTGAAGGAAGGAAAAATAGACATATTAATAGGTACACATAGAATCACAAGCAAGGACGTAGAATTTAAGGACCTTGGCTTGATGATTATTGACGAGGAACAGAAGTTTGGTGTAAAAACAAAGGAGAAGCTGAAAGAAATGAGAGTCAATGTGGATGCCTTGACCTTAACGGCCACTCCTATTCCACGTACATTACACTTTTCACTGCTAGGAGCAAGAGACCTTTCTGTGATCGAAACTCCTCCACCTAACCGTCAGCCTGTAACTACTCAAATTTCGACATTAAATGATGAAGTGATCCGTGATGCCATACATCATGAATTACTGAGAGGTGGACAAGCCTTCTTTGTACATAATAGAGTAGCAGACATTGAGCATTTCGCTAATAAAATCATGACATTGGTGCCGGACGCAAAGGTGACTTATGCCCATGGTCAAATGGACGGACCTCAATTGGAAAAAATAATGTTACGATTTATACAAGGCGAATACGACGTATTAATCTCTACCAATATTATTGAATCCGGCTTGGATATTCCTAATGCCAATACCATTATTGTTAATCAAGCACACATGTTCGGTCTGTCTGATCTTCATCAGATGAGAGGGCGTGTAGGTAGATCCAATAAAAAAGCTTATTGTTATTTATTAACGCCTCCTACTATTGCTTTAACTTCAGATTCAAGAAAACGCCTTTCAACCCTAGAAGAATTCTCTGATTTGGGTGATGGCTTTAAAGTAGCGATGAGAGACCTTGATATTAGAGGTGCAGGTGATTTATTAGGTGGAGAACAATCTGGCTTTATTAATGACCTAGGATTTGACACTTTCAATCAAATCCTGGAAGAGGCAGTACAGGAAATCAAACAAACTGAATTTGCCAGCCTATTTAAAGAAGAACTCGAAAAACAGACTATTACAGTAAAAACGGTAATAGAAACCGATTTTGAAATTCTAATACCAGACACTTACGTTTCCAATATTTCAGAACGACTCAATTTATATATGAGAGCTGATAAGTTGAAAAACGAAAAGGAAATGGAAAAATTCACCCAAAGTCTTAAAGACCGTTTTGGTCCAATTCCAAAACCAGTGGAAGATTTATTAAAAACTGTGAAGATGCGATGGGTGGCTCAAAAGATAGGTATGGAAAAACTAATTCTTAAAAATGAGTCGCTAAAAGCCTACTTATTAGAGCATACGCACGCTGCTTATTATCAATCTGATGAGTTTGGTAAAATTTTAATGTATGTTCAAACTCACCCTAAAATCTGCCAAATAAAAGAAACAAAAAAGCGTTTAATCCTTAATATTGAAGAGGTTAACGACTTAAACAAGGCTATTGAAGTGCTGGATCTCCTAAGAAAATAAATACTTTATTTTTAAAAATATTCACAACTTCGACTTTTGGGTACAATTATTGAATAATGTGTATTTGTCGCGGTTTCATTATGGGAATGAAACACACTTTTTGAAAATTAGTATGTACCGTACTGGGTACATTGAAAAAATAGAGATCTGAATATCATGAGCAAAAGGAATCTGCTTTATTTGGCTACGGTACTACTAACGGCTTTTTTAGTTACTAGCTGTGCCAAAAGTTCAAAGCCTGACGCAAATAACCCAGGTGGTTACAGTACAATAACTGGAATGGAATACAATGGTAAAGACGACAATAGTTTTTCAGTAAGAGACTATAGCGGAATGCCAGAAGTACCCAATATGAAATACATTGAAGGTGGTCGTTTTGTATTAGGTTCTTATGAAGAGGACTTAATGAAATCCCGCGATAACATTGAGCGTACGGTGTCAGTTGCCTCATTCTGGATGGATGAAACTGAAATCGCCAACGTTCACTGGTTAGAATACCTTCACTATGTAAGTTCTGATTCTTCAGTTTCTGGTGTTTCTTATGAAGAAGCATTACCTGATACTACTGTTTGGGCTGAACAATTAGCATTTAACGATCAATATGTTGATCACTACTTACGTTACCCTGGTTTCCGTTTCCACCCTGTAGTTGGTGTAACATGGACACAGGCTCAAAACTTCTGTGTTTGGAGAACAACAGTAGTAAACAAGAATTTAGCCATCAACGATGGTACTGATGAGGAAGCAGAAGCTGCAGAAAACGGCGAATCTATTCCATTAGAATCAGGTGTTGTACTTCCTGCTTTCCGTTTACCTACAGAAGCAGAATGGGATTATGCATCACAAGCCTTAATCGGTTTACAAGATATTGACGAAAACTACTCAGAACGTCGTATTTATCCTTGGTCAGGTCACTCAGTAAGAAACCCTTACGGTGAGCAAATGGGTGATATGATGGCCAACTTCAAACGTGGTCGTGGTGACTATGCTGGTATCGGTGGTAAACTGAATGACGCAGCAATGGTTACAACTTGGGTATATGACAACCCTCCTAACGACTTCGGTCTATTCAACATGGGTGGTAACGTTTCTGAATGGGTGGAAGATATCTACCGTCCTTTATCATACGCTGATATGGATGACTTAAACCCAGTTCGTAAAAATGATTACCTTGACGGTCCTAACCAAGGTTACAACTACCAATCATATGGTTATGTTCGTCAGTATGACTCATTCATCTCCAACTCGATCCGTGTTTACAAAGGTGGTTCATGGAAAGATGTTGCATACTGGATGGCAGCAGGTACTCGTCGTTTCTTAGATCAAGATTCAGCAACAGCAACAATTGGTTTCCGTTGTGCGATGATTAACCCAGGCGAAAATTAAAAAAATCTCCTCTTAAGGAGTTAGATATAAAGTAACAAGGCCTTCAATTTCGGTAACGAAGTTGAAGGCCTTGTTGTTTATAGACGTTTTTTTTGAGTTAAGAGTTAAGAATGTAGAGTTAAAGTGGTTCTTGTTGTGGTTTGTGAGGGGATCTTTCAATCTACCATAAATTAAAACAGAATCGCTATCTAAAACTACATGACTCAAAACCATCATAAACACCACTTTACGGACCACATCACGATCCATTTTTTCTTCATTCTTCATTCTTAACTCTTCATTCAAAACCCTAGTTTTGGCTTTTTGAATGTACAGTAATAATGTAAATTTCAACCCTCCATCCTTCTGCTAAAAATTAGCTCATAAGTTTTAATAAATTATTTTGAGTAGGCCTTTAAAAAGTTTATTTTCGCATTCTATACCCTTCTTAAAAATGTATATTTTTTACTTTTAAAGAAGCTTGTCAAGCATTGAGGTAGCTGGATAAAAATGGACAGACATTTTACCTTTTCTTTTTTCTCTAGTACCTGTAAAAATGCTTTTTTAAACGACCCTTTTGCATCGTAATAATACTATGGTGAATATCACAAACAAAATTGCTCAAGCCTTGAGCATAGCAGAAAAGCAAGTCAGAGATACCCTTGCTTTATTGGATGAAGGTGCTACTGTTCCTTTCATTTCTCGATATAGAAAAGAAGTAACAGGTAGTTTGGATGAAGTTCAAGTTGCTGATATCAGAGACAAAGCACTCCAACTCAGAGAACTTGATAAGAGAAGAGAAAGTATTCTTAAGAGTATTGAAGATCAGGGGAAATTAACGGATGCATTAAAGGATAAAATCCTTGCTACAGAAACAATGTCTGTGCTAGAGGATATTTATCTTCCATATAAACCTAAAAGAAAAACGAAAGCAAGTATCGCTAAGGAAAGAGGTTTAGAGCCTTTGGCTGATATTCTACTTTCTCCAGATTTATCTACTGACATCGAAGCTGAAGCGGCTAAATTCATTGATGCTGAAAAAGAAGTTGAAGATGTAGAAAAAGCTCTTGCTGGTGCTAGAGATATTATTGCTGAGAAACTTAACGAAGATTCAGAAACTCGTGCTGAAATGCGTGAGCTGTTTATGAGTAAAGGTACTTTCAAAGCAAGAGTTATTCCTGGTAAAGAAGAGGAAGGTGCGAAATATAAAGATTACTTCGAGTGGAGTGAATCATTGAAAAATGCTCCTTCTCACCGTGTTCTTGCAATGAGAAGAGCTGAAAAGGAAATGATCATTTCATTGGATTGTTCTCCTGAAGAAGAAGATGCTTTATTCTTAATGGAAGATCTTCATGTCGATCAAAGAACACCTAGCGCCGCACAAATCCAAATGGCAGTGAAAGATGCTTACAAACGTCTTTTAAAACCATCTATGGAAACAGAATCTCGTTTGGTTTCTAAAAAAGGAGCAGATGAGGAAGCTATAGGTGTATTTGCTGAAAACTTGAGACAGTTATTATTGTCGGCTCCACTTGGACAAAAAAGAGTTTTAGCGCTTGACCCTGGTTTCAGAACAGGTTGTAAGTTGGTTTGCTTGGACAGACAAGGTAAGCTTTTAGAAAATACAGCAATTTACCCTAACGAACCGCAAAGAAAAGTAGCAGAGTCAGGTTCTATTGTCAAGAGATTATGTGAGAAACATGATATTGAAGCTATTGCTATTGGTAATGGTACTGCAAGTCGTGAAACAGAATCATTTGTTAGAAACCTTGGACTTTCTGGTGTAGAAGTAGTGGTTGTAAACGAAAGTGGTGCTTCTATTTACTCTGCTTCTGAAACTGCTAGAAATGAATTCCCAGATCTTGACCTTACGGTAAGAGGTGCTGTTTCTATTGGACGTAGATTAATGGACCCATTGGCTGAATTAGTAAAGATTGATCCTAAATCCATTGGTGTTGGTCAATATCAGCACGATGTAGATCAGTCTGCATTAAAACAAAGCCTTGATGATGTAGTAATGAGCTGTGTGAACGCCGTAGGTGTTGAAGTAAACACAGCTAGTAAGGAATTACTTTCTTATGTTTCTGGTTTAGGACCAAGCATTGCGCAGAATATCGTAGATTTCAGAAATGAAAACGGTGCTTTTACAAATAGAGCACAGTTGAAAAAAGTACCTCGTTTAGGACCAAAAGCGTATGAGCAATGTGCTGGTTTCTTAAGAATCAGAGATGCTAAAAATCCTCTTGACGCAAGTGCCGTTCACCCTGAAAGCTATAGCATTGTAAAACAGATGGCCGATGATTTGGGAGTAACTATTGGTGAGTTGATGTCAAATGAGAATCTTCATAAGCAAATCAAACTTGACAATTATGTTACTGAAAATGTAGGTATTCCTACTTTAACCGATATTCTTAAAGAATTAGCAAAGCCTGGACGTGACCCTCGTGAGAAATTTGAGGCATTCCAGTTTGCTGATGGTGTAGAAAAAATCACAGACCTTACTGTGGGTATGAAACTGCCGGGTATCGTTACAAACATCACTAACTTTGGTGCGTTTGTGGATATTGGAGTACACCAAGATGGTTTGGTTCACTTAAGTCAAATGGCTGACCGCTATATTTCAGATCCAAATGAAGTAGTAAAAGTGCATCAAAAAGTACAAGTTGTGGTGACGGATGTAGATATTTCAAGAAACAGAATCGCTTTATCAATGAAAAGCGGTGATGGTGCAGGAAGTTCACAAGGACGATCACAAAACAGAGGGAAGTCTAATTCTTCAACAAATAGAAGACCTTCTAACCAAAACAATAGAAGAAACAACTCAAACGATAATGATGAGAACTTATCTATGCAGGATAAGTTAGCCATGTTAAAAAATCGTTTTAAATAATAGTTTTCCCCTATTTTCAGTTATTGAAAGTAGGGGAATTCTCTTTAAGCTCTAACTTGAAGAGAAATGGCTGAATCTTCAAAACCAATTACCCGAACAAGACATATTTTACTGAAAATTGTGATACTAATTTAAAAGTATCACAACACAAAATTTCATAAATCAAATGATTACATATAAAGAAAAAGTAGAAGAGTGTGTACAAAAAGTACAGACACTTTGTGATGGTTTTCAACCTGAAGTGGGTATTGTACTTGGAACAGGACTAGGTGGTCTAGTAGAAGAGTTAGACATCAAATATGATCTTTCTTACGAAAAATTACCTCACTTTCCATTATCTACTGTAGAGTCTCATAAAGGACGTTTGATTTTTGGTTACCTCAATGGAAGAAAAGTTGTGGCTATGCAAGGCCGGTTCCACTTTTATGAGGGGTATGACATGAAGGAAGTCACTTTCCCTATCCGCGTTTTAAAGTTATTGGGCATTTCAGCACTGATTATTTCAAATGCGGCAGGTGGCATTAACCCTAACTTCCAGAAAAGTGATTTGATGATCATCAACGATCATATCAACCTGATGTTTGCCAATCCACTTATCGGTAAAAATGTAAACGAATGGGGAGACCGCTTCCCTGATATGTTTGAACCTTACAGCAATGATCTTATTGAAAAGGCAAAAGAGGTAGTTAAAGAACATAACTTGCCTGTTCATGAGGGAGTATATGCAGCAGTAACAGGTCCAAACCTTGAAACTAAAGCAGAATATAAATATTTAGGGATTATCGGTGCTGATGTTGTTGGCATGTCAACAGTGCCTGAAGTGATTGTGGCAGTGCAGATGAAACTCCCTGTTTTTGCTGTTTCAGTAGTGACTGATTTATGCTACGAAGGAGCGTTACAGCCTGTTGATTTACCTGAAATTTTGAAAAATGCTAGTAATGCAGAACCTCATCTTTCAAAATTAATTGGTGGTTTATTGACAAAAATCATATAAATATGTTAAATTAATGAAAATAAGCACGTAATTTGCATATTTAAATCCATAATTTAATCGGAACAACCTTCTTACTACTGAAAGAATAGTAGAATATGAACAAAGCACTATCAGCACTATTACCTATAGACCTAACGTATATTGACGATGCCATTATGCGTTATTCTCTAACAGCCGCACCTGTATTTCTAGTACAGAAAGTCATCCTTATGCATGTCATCAGGGACGGTTCTGCTAAAGAAGAGGTAGAGTATAAAGGAAAACTTGTGACTAAGAAAGACATGGTTCTGCAGAAAATGCAGGCACTTGTTGAAAAATTTCAAGACTTGAATGACAGAAACATCGAATTTGTTTTCCAAGTTGCTGAATCAAGCGATCCTACATCGAAAATCTTGAAGGCGATTCAAAAGAATAAAGTAGATCTTGTAATCGCAGGAAAGAAAAATATCGCCGAAGGGAGTGGTACAATTGCACGTCTTCTAACTAGATATGCGTATTGTACTGTATTGACAGTTTCAGAAAACCCGCAAGTACCAATTAAAAAAGCCATCGTTCCTGTTGACTTTTCTGAGATGTCTAAAATGGCCATGAAAAACGCCATTCAGATTGCCAATAGAAATCACATGGAATTGACAGTTCTTCATGTGTACGCCCTGCCTACAGGTTACACAGCCTCAGGCAAAACACCTCAAGAATATGCTCAAGTATTACAACAGCATGCTGAGAAAAGATGCAAGAACTTCTTGAAACAGTTTGATTTCGGAGACATCTCTTACAAAACAAGATTGCACTTTGACATCTACGGAAATAATGAAGCGAAAATCATTTCAAACATTTCCCTTGTCGAAGACGGTGACTTGATTGTGATGGGATCAAGAGGTAGATCGGCATTAGCGGCTACATTTATTGGCAGTACTACAGAAAGCTTATTAAAACAACATACTACAATCTCTACTATGGTCGTTAAAGACAAAGTAAGAAACTTAGGTTTGTTTGGAGCTTTACTGGAAATCTAATTCCCCCTAAGTAATTGTCAGAATAAATCATTTTGACGGTATACTTACACTACAAAACACTACTTGAAAAGCTCTAAGGTCTACCTATGATTTTAGAGCTTTTCATTCATTTATATTGCTATGAGTACTTGAACTATTTTTTTCTACTCTGTAGCTATTTTTCAACTTTAAATACTAAAATGGAAGCACTCTTCACAACTGCTGGATTGATCAGCTTAGTTACACTAACATTACTCGAAATTGTCCTTGGCATTGACAATATTATTTTCATTTCTATTGTAAGTGGAAAACTCCCCCCAGAACAGCAAGACAAGGCTAGAAGCTTGGGTATCATGATGGCTTTAGTCGTTCGTATTGGCCTTTTATTCTCTATTTCATGGCTTGTTGGTTTGGAAGATCCGTTAATTACTATTCCTTTCTTAGACCTTATTGGTGTAGATGGAGCATTGAGTGGTAGAGACCTTATTCTTCTTGGTGGTGGATTATTCTTAATCGCCAAAACTACAAGCGAAATTCATGTGCATGTAGAAGGTGAAGACGAAGAAGAAATGCAAGTCAAAAAAGTAAAATCGTTCTGGAGCGGCGTAGTTCAAATTGTATTGATTGATATTGTTTTCTCTTTTGATTCAATACTAACAGCAGTTGGACTTGTAAAAGAATTACCAATTATGATTGCTGCTGTAATTATATCACTTTGCGTAATGCTATTCTTCTCTAAGAAAATTGCCAATTTTGTAGACACTAACCCAACAATCAAAATGTTGGCACTTTCATTCTTAGTAATGATTGGTTTCCTATTAGTGATCGAGGCATTTGGTGTTCACGTCCCTAAAGGATATGTTTACTTCGCAATGGCTTTCGCATTTGGAGTTGAACTTCTTAATATCAGAAGTAGAAAAAAGAATCCTAAAGTAAGCAACACAGAAGAGGAATCTGTATCGGCTTAATCTTGATGATTATATCCAAAAATCCCCATCAAAATTTATATTCATTTTGATGGGGATTTTTTTATTAGAGGATAGCTGTTGTATCTGGTTTATTAAAATAAATATAGGTATCTAAACTTAGATCGCCCTAAATAGTAAAACGTACTTCTGTTACGGTTAACTGATTTACATTAGTGTAAAAGTAACCAAACAACCAGATGTATTATGATCAATTTTGAAGGTTTTGACGATAGAACATTTTATTCAACATTTCAAAAAGAAGAAGATTGTCTTGAATATTTATCGACACTAAAGTGGAGTGATCATTACAAATGTAGGAAATGTGAACATACAAAATATATGAAAGGTAAAAAGTTACATTCCAGACGTTGTCAAAAGTGTAAATATGATGAGTCTGTTACGGCTCATACCCTATTTCATAAGCTGAAATTTTCAATTCTAACTGCTTTTGAATTCATATTTAAAGTTAGTTGTGATAAGAAAGGCATGTCCACTTTAACTTTAAGTGAGAAACTGTCCTTGAGTTATCAAAGCTGTTTAAATTTCAGACGTAAAGTGCAATATGCTATGCAAAGTAGTTTACAGCATCCTTTGAAGGGGTATGTTGAGGTCGATGAGTTTGCTGTAGGTGGGTATGACGCTGGCAGTCAAGGTAGAGCCAAAGGAGATAAAAAGCTTGTCAA